>NZ_JAWHTQ010000010.1:0-116633 GCF_032681335.1 Lactiplantibacillus sp. DA1
TTCTAAAAAGCTCATTTAAAGTTGTACTAAAATTTATTTGCTAGCGAATTGACTTCGCAAATGTTTTTGCTCTTGATCCAAAATCAAGAGACCCTACACATTTGATTCGTCGAAACTTTGTTCAGTTTTCAAAGGTCTAAATCGTTCGTTGATCACCTCAACGCAACTTAATCATCATATCAAGTTATCGATATCTTGTCAACAACTTTTTATAATTAATTTTCGTTGGAAGCAAGCGGCTAACCGCTTTGTGCGCCTCAACAACGTATACTAATTTACCAATTATCCAGATAAATTGCAAGCCCTAAAACGCAAAAATAACCAGTCAATAATATCATGTCATTTAATCCGTTTCAGCAATGTACGGTATTTAAACTTCATATAGCTATTTTGTGTTTGAACGCCCTTATATATTCAAACAAAATTCGATTTTTATTAATTTTTAGGCTTCAAACCAGCCATAATGTTCGGATAAAAATAATCCAACTTTTTTTGAATGAACCGTTTTTTAAAGTTAGGTTATATGATAGCTGCAAACAAAAAACGGTATTTAGCCTAACTAAATTAGGCTAAATACCGTTTTAAATTTATTTATCTTCTTCTGGACGCATCGTTGGGAATAGTAAAACGTCGCGAATTGAATCCGCATCCGTCATTAACATGACTAACCGATCAATCCCGATACCTAACCCACCAGTAGGCGGCATCCCGTATTCCAACGCCTCAACAAAGTCTTCATCAATATGTTCAGCTTCGTCGTTACCAGCAGTTCGTTCCGCAGCCTGGGCTTCGAAACGTTGCCGTTGGTCAATTGGATCATTCAATTCACTGAACGCATTGGCGTATTCATTACCTAAGATGAAGAGTTCGAAACGATCCGTAAATCGTGGATCTTTCTCATTTTTCTTAGCCAATGGTGAAATTTCAACTGGATGACCATAAACAAAGGTTGGTTCATTCAACGTGTCTTCAACAAATTCTTCAAAGAACGCATTAATGATATGGCCAACTTTCCAGTATGGTTCATACTTTACGTGATGTTCATCCGCCAATTTTTGTGCATCTTCAATTGACATTGGTTGCCAGAAATCAATCCCAGTCTTTTCTTTAATCGCATCAACCATGTGGATTTGCTTAAACGGTTGATTAAAATCAACTTTTTGATCATGATAAGTGACAATTCCGTCGTCAGTTACAGCTTGCGCTGCGGCTTTAAAAATACCTTCCGTCTCAGCCATCACATCATGGAAGTCGAAATAGGCGACATAAGTTTCCATCATGGTAAATTCAGGATTATGTTCACGGTCCATTCCTTCATTACGGAAGACCCGGCCAATTTCATAAACCTTTTCCATCCCACCAACAATCAACCGTTTTAAATGTAGTTCCAGCGCAATTCGCAGGTAAAGATCAATATTCAAGGCATTATGATGAGTTACAAACGGCCGTGCTGCCGCACCACCAGCTTGGTTATGCAACATTGGCGTCTCAACTTCAGTAAAACCTTGATCATCCAAATGATGCCGGATCGCCGAAATGATCTTCGTCCGCTTCAAGAAACGGTCAAAGCTATCGCGATTAGAAATCAAATCCAAATACCGTTGACGATAGATTTGTTCCACGTTCTGTAAGCCATGGAACTTATCTGGTAATGGCCGTAACGCCTTTGATAAGAACGTCAAGCCAGTCACTTTAATCGTTAATTCACCAAAGTCCGTCTTAAAAACTTGACCAGTAATTCCAAGAAAATCACCAATATCAGAACGCTTAAAGATATGGTAGGTATCTTCGCCGACAACATCTTTACGAATGTATAACTGCATCTTACCTGAACGATCCCAGATATCAGCAAAGCCGACTTTACCCTTACCACGCTTAGCTAGCATCCGCCCAGCAATGGTTGCCATCACCTGTTTAGCGTCTAGCTCATCCTTGTCCATCTCCCCATACTTGTCTTGCAAGTCTTGGGCTAAATCAGTCCGTTCGAACCGGTGACCAAAGGGATCAATCCCCTCTTCACGCAGTTCATCCATTTTTTCGCGACGAACCTTTAGTTGGTCGTTCATCGTCTGTTCTTGTCGTGCCACTAGTGTTCCTCCATTTCTAGTTAGCGTACAGAATTCATCCGTACCTAAACAATCACTACATGTTAATTTTGACAATCACGCCGCCAAAATGCAAGTTAATTATTCACTTTACCACGTGACTAGCCAAATAAGTTGCCGTCTGCTCCTGAAACTGCGTTAAAATGCGCATCATTTCTGCTAACGAGCTTGCCTCCATTAAAGCCACTTTGGTCCGTGCCGACCTTGGGATGCCTTTTAGATAGTACGGCGCTTGTTCACGGAATTCATGACGGCCGCCCCGCTCACCTTTTAAAACCACTAACCGCTGCAAATGTTCCATTGCCGTTTGCATCTTAGCCATCGGTGTGGGTGGCGTTAGTAACTCCCCGGTTGCTAAATAGTGCACCGTTTGGGTGAGCATCCACGGATTGCCTTCAACTGCCCGACCAATCATGACGGCATCGGCCCCGACTTCATCAAGCATCCGCGCAGCATCCTGCGGTGTTTGAATATCGCCATTACCCATCAATGGAATCGTGAGGGCATCTGCAACGCGTTTTAACACGTCCCAGTCAGCATGGCCCTGATACATCTGTTTACGAGTTCTTCCGTGCATCGCAATTGCTGCTGCACCAGCCCGCTCAACTGCCCGCGCATTCTCGACCGCATATACGTGCTCTGCGTCCCAGCCAGTCCGCATCTTAACCGTCACTGGTTTATCGACCGCTGCAGTCACAGCAGCAACCATCTCATAGACCTTAGCTGGGTCCAAAAGCCATTTCGCACCCGCATCAGTCTTAACGACCTTATTAACTGGACAGCCCATATTAATATCAATAATATCAGCATTCGTTTGCTGGTCAACAAACTGTGCAGCTTGAACTAATGTGGCCTTAGAGCCGCCAAAAATTTGAATACTCATCGGGTGTTCTTTCGGATCAACGAACATCATCTCTAAAGTCTTGCGATTCTGATACATAATACCGCGATCAGAGATCATCTCGCAAACGACTAACCCCGCGCCAAAATCCTTGCAGATTACCCGAAAGGCTGCGTTAGTCACGCCAGCCATTGGTGCCACCACGACCCGATTAGGAATCGTCACGTCACCAATCTGCCACTCATGATTCATTAAGCATCACCTTTAGACCGTGAAAGCACTGCTTTCAGTTCACGTTCACTAAATTGATACTGGTTACCACAAAAATGACAAACTGCCGTGGCACCATGATCTTCATCAATCATTGCTTGAATCTCATGCTTGGGCAAAGCCATGAGTGCCTCAGCAAACCGTTCTTTAGAACAATCACATTCAAACTTGACCGGCATCTTATCTAACACCTTAACGTCGCCATCAAATAGCAAGTTCAAAATATCTTCTGGTGACTTGCCATCACGCATCAATTGGGAAACTAATGGCATGTCTTTGAGCTTATTTTCTAGCGAGCTGATTGCTTCATCCGTGGCATTAGGTAGCACTTGTACTAGAAAGCCACCGGCAACCCCAATTGAATTATCGTCATTAACAAACACCGATAAACCCACTGCTGATGGGATTTGTTCTGATTGTGCTAGGTAATACGTGAAGTCCTCACCTAGTTCACCTGAAACTAACGCTACCGTTCCAGTAAATGGATCCCCAACACCTTGATCCTTAGTCACGGATAAGAAGCCGTCAGTACCAACAGCCGCCTTCACATCGATCTTATGTTTATCATTCAAAGGCAAGTGCACATGCGGATGCTGTAAATACCCTTTGACCGTACCATTAGCATTGCCATCAATAACAATACCACCGACAGGACCGTTCCCATTGATTTTAACGGTCATCTGCTCCTCACCTTTTAGAACTGATGAAGCTAATAATAACGTACCAACCAAACTTCGACCTAACGCTGCCGAAGCCGCACTCCATGTATCATGTCGTCGCTGCGCCTCAGCAACTACGTCCGTTGCACTGACCGCGTATGCCCGAAACATCTCGTTACCCGCGACGCTTTTTACTAAATAATCTGCCATTTAATCATACTCCTATCTCAATCCGTCTTTAATTGCGACCGACGCTCATAATCGAATTACCGCAATTGATTTATTTTCCTGAAATATCATAACGCATAAAAGGAGCCGAGACAAAGTCCCAGCTCCTTCATTTTACTTTATTCAATACTACGCTTGCGAATTAGTATCATCCTGCGATGATGGTGTAGCACTTTCAGCATTTGGTAAACCAGTGGCTGAAGTTGCGACATCACTGTCGGTAGCTGATTCAGTGGCTGAATTAGCCGTTGAATTGACACTACTGTCAGCACTAACTTCTGAACTAGCATTCGATTCACTTGGGAAACTTGGTTCAGCAACACTGGCATCAGTCGTCGTATCGGCTGAATCAACTTGCTGATCATCCGCACTTTGGTTTTGCGCGTGCTTTTCAGCTTCGCGTCGTTCCAATTCACGTTTGGATTCTTCAAAGGTCGCCGCTTTTTCACTTGGAAATTCATTACGATCCTTTTCAGGCATCTTACCAGTCTTAAATAAACTGAGAATCTGCTTTTCATCCAACGTTTCGTACTTCAGTAGCGCTTCCGCAATCAACTTATGCTGTTCACGGTGTGATTCGATAATATCCGTAGCAGTTTGATGCGCTTCTTGGCTCAAACGCCGGACTTCATCATCGATCAATTGTGCCGTATGTTGTGAAAAGGCACTCGCACCCATACCTTGTTGGTAAGCTGCTTGTTGGTTGGCATTTTCTAACTCAACGGGACCAAGCTTTTCACTCATCCCATACTGAGTAACCATTGCCCGGGCAATTTGCGTTGCCTGTTCAAAGTCATTAGAAGCACCTGATGATTGAGCCCCAAAGATAATTTCTTCAGCAGCACGACCACCCATTAAACCAGCCATTTGTTCCTTCGCATCACGTTTCGACATCAACATCTGGTCCTCACGCGGTAACATGATGGCATAACCGCCAGCACGCCCCCGTGGCACGATCGTTACTTTATGAACGACCCGAGCATCATTCAAGACTAATCCAACAATCGTATGACCAGCTTCGTGATAAGCCACGGTTTCCCGTTCATGCTTATTCACAACGCGATCATGCTTAGCTGGTCCGGCAATAACCCGATCTTCAGCTTCATCGAGATCCGCAGCGTCAACTTGCTTCTTATTACGACGGGCAGCTAATAAGGCCGCTTCGTTCAATAAGTTTTCCAAGTCAGCACCCACGAATCCAGGTGTTTGCTTAGCAATTTCCTTCAAATCAACGTCAGCTGCTAACGGCTTATTCTTAGCATGAACTTTTAAGATGGCTTCCCGGCCCTTAACGTCTGGACGACCAACTAGGATCTTCCGGTCAAAACGACCTGGACGAAGTAAGGCAGGATCCAGCACATCAGAACGGTTTGTCGCCGCCATGACGATGACGCCTTCATTCCCAGTAAAACCATCCATTTCAACTAACAATTGGTTCAAGGTTTGTTCACGTTCATCATGACCGCCGCCCATACCATTGCCACGCTGACGACCAACCGCATCAATTTCATCAATAAAGATGATAGATGGGGCGTTCTTCTTAGCTTGTTCAAACAAGTCCCGCACCCGGCTAGCACCGACCCCGACGAACATTTCGACAAAGTCAGAACCAGAAATCGAGAAGAATGGCACACCGGCTTCACCAGCAACCGCCTTAGCAAGTAACGTTTTACCAGTACCAGGAGGCCCCTCAAGAAGTACCCCAGATGGGATTCGTGCGCCTAACGACACAAACTTCCGCGGATCTTTCAAGAATTCGACAACTTCGACCAATTCTTGTTTTTCTTCTTCTTCACCGGCAACATCTGAAAAACGAACTTTGTTTTGCTTACTGTCAGCTGGTTTAGCCTTCGTTTTACCAAAGTTCATCACCCGGTTGTTTCCGCCGCCTTGTCCTGCTTGTCCCATCATCATATAGAAGAGGAACAACATTAGGATGACTGGCGCGATGTACATTAATAACGTGACCCAGATACCGCTAGATTCTTCGGCTTTCGCCGTCACCTTAACGTCATGCTTAGCCGCCAACTTGGAAACTTGATCAACCGTGGAGTTGTTTTCTAACATCGTTGTTGAAAACGACGTCGTCTTTGTCGATGCGCTCTTGATTCCAAGTGCGTTTGCAGAAGAAGTCGTCCGTGCTTTCCGGTATGAACCAGTAACCTTGTAGACGCCACCACTAGGCTGGATACTAACGTTTTTAACGTTATTCTTATCTAATTGTTTGACAAATTCGCTATAACGAATATTTTGTGTCTGTGAGCTAGAATTACCGCCAAAGAAAAAGTAGATAATTCCCATCAAACTCAAAAACATCAAAATGTAAAATAAGCTATTACGAAAGAGTCCATTGCGTCGATTGTTCATATGTGCCTCCTTCATCGAAACTTTTATATACAGTTACTTCGATAGTCTAAATAATAGCACATTTGACTATCATTGACCAATTATTTATGCTCGTAAATTTCAGGTTTTAAAATCCCAACGTACGGTAAGTTCCGATAGCGTTCTGCATAGTCAAGGCCGTAGCCAACCACAAATTCGTTAGGAACTTCAAAACCAATATAATCTGCCTTAATATCAACGAGTCGACCAGCTGGCTTATCCAAAAGCGTGCAGACCTTCACCGAGTTCACATCGCGCCGTTTCAACAAGTCGATCAAAAATTTTAACGTCCGACCAGTATCAATGATGTCTTCAATAACTAACACATCACGCCCCGTAACATCTGCATCCAAGTCCTTCGTTAACTGAACCTCACCACTAGAAATCGTTTCGTTACCATAACTTGATAAGTTAATGAAATCAAGATCCGCGTAAATATCCATCTCACGGATAATATCGGTGGTAAATAAGACGGCACCCTTGAGTACGCAAATAATTAATGGGTTCTTACCAGCATATGCAGTTGTCAATTCTTTTCCTAATTTTTGTGCAACCTGATGGATATCCTCGCGACTATAAAGTACTCGTTCAATGTCGTTGTTCATCGTTTCAGATGTACTCCTTTCAACTCTTGTGTTTTAAGGCTAAAAATACTGTCTGGGTGCCAGCCGTTCGATAACTAAATTTATGCCCGACCACCCATAGGACATTCCCTTGAGCATTCACTAACACCAGTACCTGTCCACGTAACTCAGCCGGAACCTTCTGATTAATCAACAGTCGGCGCACCGTCTGATGACCACCGCCCTTGAGAGCAATGCGATCACCAGCTTGCCACGGTCGCCACATGAGCGGCCAATCGCTTGTTGTTAACCAAAATGGCTGACTAGTCACATCGGGTGCTTGTGTAAAGATTCCCACCGTTTGGGTTGCAGTAATTTTCTGCCATTGGTTTAAGTCTACCATAATTTTTTCATGGGGCATTAACTTTTTAACCCTTTTTTTTATTGGCAAAGCTTCAATGATATCAGCGTTACGGTGCAACTCCCAAGACGCATTTACCGTTAGTCTACTAGTGGCCGGTCGCTGCCTTTGTCCCCACGATACCAACGGTTGTAACTTCGACTCGGTAAATAATTGGTGTGTCTGCTTTTCTAACCATGTCGAGAAAACGGCTAACTGCCACTGGCTCGGTAATGTCGACCATTGACTAACAAGCAAAGCGCCTGTCGACGTTACGACCTGCGATAACAGCACCGTGACCATTTGTGCTTTGGCCGCTAACAACGTCGCCAACTGTTGCTGATAATCGGCAACATGGTTCAATAGCTGCGGGTTAACCGTCATGAGCTCAGGCACAACCCGCTGACGAATGCGATTGCGGGTCAACTGCACATCTTGATTAGTCACATCTTCAAAATAGACGACATGCTGTTCGGTAGCGTAATCTCGTAATTGGGCTTTCGACCACGTTAACAACGGTCGTACTAACTGGCCCGTTGCAAATGGCCGACTAGCTGCAATGCCAGTCAATTGCGCAATATCGCCACCGCGAGCAAGCTTCATGATATATGTTTCTACTTGGTCATTAGCGTGATGGGCCGTTAATACAGCTGCCGCTCGATTGGCACGCATGACATTAGCAAAAAAATGATATCGAAATTGTCGTCCGGCTGCTTCAATCCCACTCTGAGGGTGATCCGCAGTCACCCAATCTGCCAACACTAATTTCAAATGTTGCTGTTGGCAATATCGTCGTAAGTAATCTGCTTCTGCTTGACTCTGGTCTCGCAAATGATGATTAACGTGGGCCACTACTAAATGTGGGCGTTCCGTCATTGGTAATTGCTGCAGCAAATGCAACAACACCATCGAATCGACCCCCGTCGACACAGCCACTACGACTGTCTGTTGTGGCGATAATACCTGGGCCGCCGCTAATTGACGGTGAAACTTTTGAATTGGTGTCATCTGAACCTCCCATCTAACCTTCATTATTAATCGATTACTCGTTGTCTTAGTTACGTTGGCATGGATCATGATTAAAACGTGCCATTTGTTCAAAGCTTAAAAGCGGCCAGCTTAGACCCGCTGGAAAAAGTTCGATTTGGCGTAGAACTTTTTGATTTGCACGTTCTACGCCGACTTCCAGGCAATTCTGCCAATTGCCGGAACGTGGTGGGCACAGATTTGAGCCGAAGCCCACGTCTCAAATACTGGCCTGTCACTAACCAAGCAAAGGACGCTTGCTAAGTGGAATCTCACCACTGGGCATTAGCAGAAACGCCTTCCAGTCGGGACAATATTCGAATGGCCGACATAGACGTACCCAACTTTTGATGGATTTGTCATTGTTTTTCATAAACGATAATTTTGTTAATCAACTGTCAGACTGAAAATGATATTGAGCCAGCTCACTAATCCTGAATCGATGTAGTAAGATTTAATCTCTCGACAAAGTACTAATGCACCTAACGCTTTGTTTAAAGTTTCAGTATCAAAATAGCCAACGATAAGTTATACAAAGTTAAGTGGCCGTTCATCCGCCATTCGAGCAGCTTCCCGAAACGTGTTCGGTGTCACTAAAGCCTGTGCTTGCTACGCCAACGGACTAATGCCAAAGCCGCATTAATCCGTTGGCTAGGCAATGCTCGGCTTCAACCCGTGGCCCCTCACAGGCTTGAGACTGGAGGGGCTGGGTGACAATGCTCAGTAGCCAAATTATTCTTAGCTGGAAGTGGGTTTCTTCCGGCTTAGAATAAGACTCGTATTTGAGATGACGCGGGTTGTGCGTTAGCTCAAATCGACGTCGGCTGCGTTCCAGCAATTGTTACCCAGCCCCGGAGGTCGGAATAGAACGCTCCCGTGCTGACGAACAGTAATCCAATTTAAACGGCACGTTTTAAATCATGATCCATGCTAATACATAACGCGCATACATTGGCTTTATCTATGGTTAGAACTTGTCGATTAGCTAACGCCCTAAGAATAAACTGCTTTTAAAGGGCGCCGTCCAACAAAAAAAGCACGGCCGTGACTCTAAATAGCCGCACCGTGCTTCTAAATTTAACTAGATTAATGGCAAGTCACTAAGTTTAGCTGCGACGACCACCACGACCACCACGCTTACCTTCAGTATTACGCTTTAAGGTCGCTAGCCGGTCCTCGCTATCCTTTAAGAAACCAGACATCAATGAATCAAAGTCCTGCTTCTTAGGCTCATGTTGCCGCGATTGGAAACGGCCACCGCCATTGCCACCACGACTATAGAAATTATTGGACCGTTCATGATGATTACCATTACTCTGGCGTTCGCCATGACCATGGTCATGGCCCTGATGATTATTATTTGGGCGGTTACCACCTTGATGATTGCCATGATGTTCATGTTCACCCTGTGGTTTATCAACCGCTTTACGGATTGACAGACCAATCTTACCATCATTTCCAACAGATAATACTTTGACCGTAACATCATCACCCACGCTTAAGACATCATGAATGTCCTTTACGAACCCATCGGAAACTTCACTGATGTGTACTAGCCCCGTTTGATTATTACCCAAGCTTACAAATGCACCAAAATTAGTAATCCCAGATACCTTGCCAGTGACTTTTGTACCTACTTCAATTGCCATAAAAAAAGTTGTTCCTCCTATGAAATAATGGTTTTAGTATAGCATACTTTGTGAAATATCGAGTTATACATTTAAGCAATCCATAAAAAGTGGTCTACTTATTTAAAGCAGACCACAATCCCGACTAATTGGCAGTTACATCCGCAGCATTATCATTTGGTAAGCTGTAGACTGTTTCGCCACTCTTCGTATAATCATACTTTGAACGTAATAACTTTTGTAAGTAATCCTTATTATTCAGCTGTTTGATCTGGCCTTCTAGTTGATCATTCTTTTGCTGCGCCTTTTTTAATTTAACTTGACTGGTCGCAACTTGACGGTTCACCTGGTGCAGGTTGGACCGCGTATTAATCAATTGAAAACCAAAGAACAGTATCAATGCCCCAAACACCGCAACAATCAAAATAAACCGTCGTCGCCGTACTTGCGCGACGCGTTGGGCTTGCCCATGCTCGTCGGTGGCAACTTGACGAATATAATCGTTATCTAACTGTTTGATCTTACTACGTGACCCGTTCGTCATGCTGGTCCAGTCCTTTCAAATTGGGTTGCCTAAATTATAACAACTTCATCGGCCGGTGTAAACGACATCATGCCGATTAAGTCAAGGTTTACGACCATTTCAATGAACGGACGCACCTAACTAGTCACTAAATGGTTGGCGATAATCCGTTTTGTAATCTTCACTGATAATGTCATACATTAGTTCAGCATCATTTTTCTTAGTCGTTTCCAGCAGTTTCGTCACTTTGACCGTCAATGTCTTATTACCAAAACTAATAATCAGGTCATCGCCAACACTCACGTTGCTAGAAGACTTCGCCACTTTACCGTTAATTTGAATCCGGCCCTTGTCAGCGATTTCCTTCGCGACAGAACGCCGCTTAATAATTCGTGAAACTTTTAAAAACTTATCTAAACGCATACTCATGAATGATGTTCCTTTCCTTTTGCAACGGCCTTGATTAGCCGCTTTCCATATGGCAATACTAACCACTCGCGAATCGTGAATAGCCGTGTATACACGGCCCCGGCAACAAACACCAGCACTCCAAGAATGACCCCAATCACTGTCACGATTCCAGCCATTCCACGCGTATGCGCTAGTACTGGTCCAACCAAAGCAATCATTTGATGACAACTAAGGATAACCACGAGTCCCATCACCGCACTAATTGCAAGCAATTTTATTAAATAACCACTTTCTAGCAATACTTGTTGCAAATCTTCTGGTGAACCTAACCACATCACGGCAAACATCACGGCCAAGCTCAACACCGTCACCGCACTAGCACCATTAATTCCGTAATGGACCACAAAGATATAGTTAGCCAGCACCTTAGTAGCTAATCCCGCAACGATACCAATAATCATCGCAGTATATTGATTCAAGCTTTGTAAAACACTCGTATATGTTGTAATCAACGCTGCAAACAAAATACTAACAGTGTAAATTCGTAAAGCCGTTGTTCCTTCTAGTGAACCAAATAATAAACGATTGATTTGCGGCATCAGCGCAACCAATCCGACTGTTGCGGCCATTGATAATGCTAAACTAACGTGAACCATCGCCTGTGTCTGGCGTTTAAATTCAATCGGTTGACGCTTGGCTAAGGCATCCGTCAGAGCTGGCAATAGGGTAGCCGAAAAGGCGGTTGCCACCACTAACCCTAACTGAACCAAGGGCTGACCACGGTCATAGACCCCTTTGAGTGCTTTGGCAACTTCTGGTAGTTGACCTTGTCGTACTAACCCGCGCATCACCGTGAACGAATCTACTAGTTGTAACAAAATAACCACAGCGGCTACCAGACATAACGTTCCGCCTTCAACCACAAATCGTTTTGTTAACTTCCGATAGCTAGGCAACGCGTGCGTTGGTTCAGGAGCCGGCGCTAATAAATACTTCAATCCAAAAGCGGTAAAAATCAATGATGAGCAAATCGCGGCTAGTGGGGCTGAGCTCATCGCCCACGTACCCATCCGATAATTATCCCAGCCGAGTCGCACACTGAAGTAAGCAGCCATAATGATAATTGCGACGCGTACAACTTGTTCAATCAACTGAGAAATCGCAGTCGGTCCCATCAAAAACTTACCTTGGTAGTAGCCTCGGCCCGTGGCCAACCACGGCATGAAAACAAACATCCACGCCACGGCACTAATAATGGGAGCTAGATTAACGTCCCCCATATGGGCCGCAATCCACATTGCACCGAGTTGCAAACCGAAAAAGACGACTAATGATAACCCTGATAGAATATGAAACGCTCGGCGTGCAATCAGTGACTTGCTAGTTTCATCCGGCTGTTCAGCAACTAACTTAGAAATGAAGTTTGGAAATCCATTTAATGCAAAGGTCATGCCAATGCCATAAAGCGGATAAATCTGCTGATAAACGTAAAACCCCGTATTACCAACCATGTTCTGTAAGGGAATTCGGTATACCGCGCTTAAAATCTTAGCGACCAATGATGATATCGATAAAATTAATGCACCTTTGAACATGGTGTTCAAGTGATCCTTTGGCATAACAAATCCCTTCTACCGACCAACTCGGTGTTTTATCCTAATTACTTCCCACTTAGCCCACCAACCTGACCGAATTAACTCGATCTGGTCATGCGATTTACTTAACAACTGTTCGACCAGCCGTCCTATGAGCACTCAAAGCAACGACAAGCACTAATTAGGACGCACTGACCACGTCGTCTTCTGCCAAGATCAAACTTAACTGCTCGACAAACTGTGTCAGTTGTGCCAACCATTCATCCTGTTGCATTTTTGGCTGAATGACTAATTTAACCTTCATTTTATCATCATCAATTCCAACTGTCGCTTTTAATTTAGTTTTTGCCAAGGCTTTAAAGATATCTTTAGTATCTAGCTTAGCCGTCCCCTGTTTGGATAGCGTTAAGTGTAAATCGCTATCATCGCGTTGGATTTTTTCAATCAGTGCATCATCCGCCAACAGTTTCAACTTACCTACTGCTAATAATCCAGCAACTTCTACCGGATAGTCACCGAAACGATCCATTAAATCATCTTGAACTTCCATGTACTGATCATTATTTTCCAACTGACGAATTCGTTTGTAAATTTCGATTTTTTGCCGTTCGTCTTCAATATAGGTAGTCGGCAAGTATGCCTCAATACCTAACTCAACAGTCGCATCCGTCTTAACCTTGGCCGCCTGACCACGTTTCTTCGCCACCGCTTCTGACAGCATCTGAGTGTAAAGGTCATACCCAACCGAATCAATAAAGCCGTGTTGTTGCTTACCCAATAAATTCCCGGCACCCCGAATCGATAAATCGCGCATCGCAATTTTAAACCCGGATCCGAGTTCCGTGAAGTCTTTGATTGCCTGTAGCCGCTTCTCACCAACTTCCGTCAAAACTTTATTTTGCTGGTAAGTAAAGTAAGCATAGGCCACCCGACTGCTACGACCAATTCGCCCGCGTAACTGGTATAACTGTGACAAGCCCATCCGGTCAGCATTCTCCACAAATAAGGTGTTAACGTTTGGAATATCAACCCCCGTCTCAATGATTGTCGTGGTCACTAACACGTCGTACTCGCCGCGAATAAAATCATAGAGGATACCCTCTAGTTGTGACTCCGGCATTTGACCATCAATATGGGCGACTGCCGCATCCGGAACTAAATCTTTAATCTGCGCGACTACCTTATCAATATCATGAACCCGGTTGTGCAAGTAAAAGACCTGACCATTACGTTGCATTTCCCGTTCAATACCTTCTTTAATGACGCCAAAATTCTGTTCCATGACGTACGTTTGAATTGGATACCGGTTCGTTGGTGGGGTCTCAATCACTGATAGGTCCCGAACGCCTAACATCGACATGTGTAGTGTTCGCGGAATCGGCGTCGCTGTTAAGGTCAAGACGTCGACGCTTGCTTTCAGTGCTTTTAGTCGTTCCTTGTGTTTGACGCCAAACCGCTGTTCCTCATCAATAATCAGTAGTCCCAGGTCGGCAAAAGCGACATCCTTGGACAGCAACCGGTGCGTCCCCACAACGATGTCAATCTCACCATTCTTCAACTGTTGGACCGTTTCCTTCATTTCCTTAGTCGTTCGGAACCGTGACAGCATGCCGACATTGATGGGATAACCTTCAAACCGATTCAGCATCGTCTCATAATGTTGCTGGGCCAAAATGGTGGTTGGCACTAGAAATGCAACTTGTTTACCGGCCTCGATTGCCTTAAATGCGGCTCGCAAGGCAACTTCAGTCTTGCCGTAACCAACATCACCGACTAACAAACGATCCATTGGTTTTGGCCGTTCCATGTCATGCTTGATTTCATTAATACTACGAATCTGATCCGGTGTCTCCGGATAAGGAAAGTCGTTATCGAAGTCATCTTGATAACTATCATCTGCTGGAAAGGCATACCCCTTCTCCGCTTCCCGCTTGGCATACAGGTCAACTAGTTCATCCGCAATATCTTCAATCTTAGCCGCGACTTTGCGCTTGGCCTTAGTCCATTCCGTACCACCCAGCTTATTAATATGCGGAGTTTTGGATTCTGAAGAAACGTACTTCTGGACCAAATTCAACTGAGTCACCGGAATAAAAATCTTGGCATTATTCTGATAAGCAATGGTGATGTAATCTTGATGAACGCCATCAACTTCTAACGTCTCCATACCAACGTACTTTCCGATCCCATGATTGACGTGCACCACGTAATCACCTGGCTTTAAATCCGTATAACTCTTCAACCGTTCGGCATTAGCTAAGGTCTGACGGCGCGGTCGCTTCTTAGCAACCTTTTTGAACATTTCCTGTTCCGTCACTATCACTAACTTACCATCAGGAAATTCAAAGCCATTTTGCAAGCTACCCTGAACGATTTGAACTGCACCCGGCTGTAGATTAGTCGCCTTGGTCATCACTGCTTCAATTTCAAAATCATCAAGCGTATTACTGACTTTGGTCAACCGCTCAGCTTCCGACACCATTAAGACCACTGTCTGTTGTAACTTGTGCCAACGGTCCAACTCCGTCTTCAAAGTTGGTAATTGGCCGAAGAACTCCTGCATCGGTCGAGTTCGGACATTCGTCACCTGAGCTAACTTGACATTACCAATTCCCTTTTGAAACAGTGAGATCAAGAGTTGTGCATGATGGTCATCACGTAATAAATCACGGATATCATTACCATAACTCGCACTCGCCAGCACGCGATGATGTGCTAATTGGTCAGTGACCCAGTCGGCTTCCTGCGTTAACAATTGTTGTTCACTATCGAGTAGGCGGGAATATTCTTCAAAGACCACGAGACCATCAGCAGCCATGTAGTCAAAAATACTCGTCTTACGATCATATAAATACTCACCATATAATAATAAATCGTTACCAATAATACCCTTTTCCATATCGGCAATCGGTTGCGCTAAATTGTCGGTCAAGGTCTGACGTTCCGCTGGTTTAAGCTGCTTACTCTCGGTCGTCATCGCCGCCTTTAGACGTTGGGCTCCCGCCTGCAGCATATCAGCTGTCAGTATAAAATCCGTTGCCGGTAAAATCGTATAGTCATTCAGATTTTCCACCGATCGTTGTGTTTCGGGATCGAAATACTTCAGCGTATCGATTTCAGTATCGAAGAAGTCTAGTCGCAACGGATAATCTGCATCTAACGGATAGATATCAACGATTGATCCCCGCACAGCAAAATCACCAGGACGAGCAACCAACTTTTCCTTAACATAACCCATGTCGTGCAGTTGCCGTTGTAAGACTTCTAAATCAATATCTGTACCAACTGCTAATGGTAACGTCGCTGCTTGAAATTGCGCAACAGGGGGTAAAAAGCGTCGTGCGCCAGCGACCGAAGTGACAACTACTGCCGGACTGTCACTCAATAACGCGTTTAATGCTTGAACTCGTTGTGCCCGTGATTCCGGTGAACTAGTTGCCACCTCCGTCGCAATCATCTCTTCAGCTGGAAACAAAAAAACTTGTTCTTCGTCTAAAAGACTAGTCAAATCATCAACTAATTGGCTCGCGTGAAAGCCATTATCAGTTACGATCAGTAATGAATGCGTTAATTGATGAAATAACGCACTTAAATAAACTGTTCGGGCCGAACCGTTTAATCCCGTGATCAATTGCCGACTATGCGGGCTAATTCCCGCCAAAATCGTTTGAAAGTCAGGCGTTTGCTCAACAATCGTTTCAATATCCATTCTGTTGTTTCCTCCCGGGCTAGTTATATTGATTCATAACTGCCGCAAAATCATCATTTGCTAACCAAGCCTCAATCGCTGCCAACGCTGTTATCTTCGCATTATTGAATTCAGTTACTTCGGCCGGCGTAAATTTACCCAATACATAATCCACGACACTCATCTTCTGGGGATGGTCAATCCCAACTTTGACCCGCTTGAAGTGCTGATCGCCAACATGATTAATAATGCTCTTAATGCCATTATGGCCACCCGCTGAACCCTTTTGCTTTAATCGCACTTTGCCTAATGGTAAGTCCAAGTCATCATGGATGACGAGTAAATTCGTGGGATCAACATTGTAATAACTCATCAGCGGTCCCACTGCCCGTCCAGAATCATTCATATAAGTGGAAGGTTTAACAAGTAAGACCTTCTCACCATCCTGAAAGGCCGTTGCAACCTGCGCTTCAAACTTACTCGTTTGAAACGTAGTATTAAGGTTGTTAGCTAATTCATCAACAATCATAAAACCAACGTTGTGCCGCGTCTGTGCGTATTGTCGCCCAATGTTTCCCAATCCAACAATCATTTTCATAAACTTATCTTCTCCTATTACTTTGCATACCAAAACAGGCCGAACCGGTATCGACCCGATTCGGCAACTTTGCGTAGCGCGACGGACTAACTTGCCGAGCTACTCACAGGTGATCAACGGCTGTGCCAGTCACGTGTTTAAAAGTTAGCGTATATTAAGTGCAGTAAGTATACCACAAAGGGCTTATCGACGCCCGTCAAAGAGTTTTAAGCGCATTGTTAATAATTATATTAAAAGCATGTTCAATTTAGCACTTATTTTGCACAAACATGGTATACTTCATTTGTAAAACTAAATTTTCACTACGAGAGGATGACTTATTTTGTCAAGCATGCCAAATCATCAAAAAGTTGTGTTAGTCGGCGACGGCGCCGTTGGTTCTAGCTACGCTTTTGCCATGGCACAACAAGGAATTGCTGAAGAATTTGTAATTGTCGATGTTGTTAAAGATCGGACAAAGGGTGACGCCCTTGATCTTGAAGACGCCCAAGCATTCACCGCTCCCAAGAAGATTTACTCAGGCGAATATTCAGATTGTAAGGACGCTGACTTAGTTGTTATTACAGCTGGTGCGCCTCAAAAGCCCGGTGAATCACGTTTAGACTTAGTTAACAAGAATTTAAATATCCTATCATCCATTGTTAAGCCAGTGGTTGACTCCGGCTTTGACGGCATCTTCTTAGTTGCCGCTAACCCAGTTGACATCTTAACTTACGCTACTTGGAAATTCTCTGGTTTCCCAAAGGATCGCGTCATTGGTTCAGGGACTTCCCTAGACTCTTCACGCTTACGCGTTGCGTTAGGCAAACAATTCAATGTTGATCCGCGCTCCGTTGATGCTTACATCATGGGTGAACACGGTGATTCTGAATTTGCTGCTTACTCAACTGCAACCATCGGCACACGCCCAGTTCGCGATGTTGCTAAGGAACAAGGCGTTTCTGACGAAGATTTAGCCAAACTAGAAGATGGCGTTCGTAACAAAGCTTACGACATCATCAACTTGAAGGGTGCCACATTCTACGGTATCGGGACTGCTTTAATGCGGATTTCCAAAGCCATTTTACGTGATGAAAATGCTGTTTTACCAGTAGGGGCCTACATGGACGGCCAATACGGCTTAAATGACATTTACATCGGGACACCGGCTGTGATCGGTGGCACTGGTTTGAAGCAAATCATCGAATCACCGCTTTCGGCTGACGAACTCAAGAAGATGCAAGCTTCCGCCGCAACTTTGAAAAAAGTGCTTAATGACGGATTAGCTGAATTAGAAAATAAATAAACTTTTATCTAAATTAAATATATGATGAGCGCTCGCCTATAATAGACGGGCGTTTTTTGTGTTTGACTGCGGATAAACTAGCAGCCCATTATGCTTACACTTTCCTAATCTAAATGCTATTTTTAAAACTTTCTTATCACGATTACCGGCCCTGAAGTTTGCACTCATGTAACTTCTGTTATAAGGTGAGAATATTACAAATATATGGAGGACCAACTTAATTATGAAACATAAACGTGGACTAATGATTGGGGGCAGTCTCCTCGGTCTCCTAGTCATCGGGTACGTTGCCACCAGTTTAATCTGGCAACATCAACAAACGTTCCTCACTAACACTTCCATTGCCGGCGTTGATGTCAGCGGCAAAACTGCAGCTCAAGCCGCACCGAAAGTTAACCGGGCTTTAGAACATCGCACTTATCGGATTATTGAAAGTGGTCAGACAAAATATTCATTCACCAGTAAATCAGCCGGAATTACGATCAACACTAAAAACGACCTAACTAAGCTAGCAGCCAAGCAAAACTATTGGCGTTGGCCCCTCGCACTGTTACAATCCGCTCAGGCTGATGATAGTGCAGCAGTTGGACAGCTAACAATCAATCACACTGATCTGAAAAATTTACTACAAAAGATCACTACAACCGCTAATCAAACTAACCGCACTAAAACTGAAAATGCCAAGTTAGTTTATCGACATGACCAAGTTGAAATTAAGAAGGAAGTTCAGGGAACTGAGCTGGATCAAGCCAAACTCAAGCGCGTTGTGACTAAAGCCATCAGTAATGGTGACAGTCACATCGCCCTTAAAGCGGCTTATGTCGCGCCAACCGTCACAAGCACGAGTACCAGCTTAAAAACGGCTAAGGCCAAATCAGCTAAGTACGCCGCTGAAACGGCTACTTATAACATCAACGGCCACAAGTTCACGATTCCCCATGATTTAATCCTCAGTTGGATCAAAGTCGATCAGCAAGGCAAAGTTAGTTTAGACCAAAGCGCTGTTCTAACTTACGTAAAACAATTGAATGATAAGTATCATACCTATCATACGACGCGTCAGTTCAAGAGTACGGCGCGTGGAACCGTATCCGTCAGTGGCGGCTTTTATGGCTGGACCATTAAGACCGAAGCGGAAGCAAAGGCCCTCGCTACTGAGATTTTGAAAGGTAAAGACTTTACCCGCTCACCAATCACCAGTGGCTCTGGATATAACAACAAAGGTACCGACATTGGCAACACCTATGTCGAAGTTGACAAAGAAAATCAACACATGTACGTCTACGTCGATGGAAAGCTCAAAGTTTCAACGGACATCGTTACCGGAAAACCCGGTAAGCACGCCACAACGACTGGTGTATGGTACATCTGGAATAAGGAAAAGAACGCGACCCTTAAAGGTGATAATGACGACGGCTCAAGTTATTCCCAACCAGTTTCTTACTGGATGCCGTTCGATGACACTGGCGAAGGCATTCACGATTCGTCATGGCAGCCCCAGTATGGTGGCACTTGGTACAAGAAGCATGGCTCGCATGGTTGTGTAAATACACCACCTTCCATGATGAAAAAAGTTTTTGCTGCCGTCCCAGTCGGCACACCAGTCATTGTTTTCTAATTTAAATTTAATTTAAGTGAGCCGGTCTGATACCATTCAGACCGGCTTTTTAATCCAATTTGGCCGTCGTTTAACATCATAATGATACGTGTAAGCGGCCGTTTTATGGTATTATTTATTAAAACAAACTAATAAATCTGGGGGACCAACTGCTATGCTATTAAAAACACTCGTTAAGCCTAAAGAACGCCTCGTCACCATTACGGCGGACGCGACCTTAGAGGACGCCTTGAAAGTCTTGGAAGATTCTGGCTTCCGCTGTATTCCAATCTTAGATGAAACCGGTCATATCTTCCGCGGTAATATCTATAAAATGCACATCTATCGGCATAAATCACGAGGCGGCGACATGTCGCTTCCCGTGACGACCTTGCTTAAAAACGCCACGAAGACGATTCAAGTCGACTCTGCTTTCTACAATATCTTCTTCTCCATCAAAGATTTGCCATATATCGCAGTGCTCGATGAACACGGCTATTTCTATGGCATTCTCACCCATACACGTCTGCTTGACATGCTCTCACAATCTTGGAACGTTAACGTTGGTAGCTATGTTTTAACAGTTGTTTCTGTTGGTGAACGTGGCGACTTGGCAGCCATGGCTAAGATTATTACGAAGTATACTTCAATCGCTGGCTGTCTGACTTTAGACGTTCAAAACGGTACTCTGGGTTACCGGACGCTCTTCACCCTACCAGAAAATGTCGACAGTGAAAAGCTCAAACGGATTATTGACAACTTAAACCGTAAACAATTCAAAGTTATTGAAGTGGAAGATCTACAAGCTGAATAATAACAGTTGCCCCGAGGTTAACTTGGGGCTTTTTTAATGAAATGAATTTTCAGATCAAAAGCGGCCAACTTAAGACCGCTGGAAACAGTTCGAATTAGCGTAAACATGTCTGTCTGAAGCATCCTACCGCCGACCTCCAGACATCTCTGTCAATCGCCGGAATGTGGTGAGCGCAGATTTGAGTCGAAAAATCGCGTCTCAAATACTGGCCGTTCACGCCCTAATGCCATATTGACGAAACGTGCTCGTGTCAGCTGCGTTCCAGCAATTGCACCCAGCCCCGGAGGTCGAATTAGGACGATCATTGCTGCCGAACAACTAACAATCCAAAACACGTTGACTATTTCAAAATAATCAACCAAAAATCAAATCGGCCACCTTTCATTTCATTAAATGAACAAATAAGAGACCGGCGCAGTATGCGAAAAAATCATCTTCACATACTACGCCGGTCGTTCTTAATATTAAATTCAGTCACACCCTACTGAATCCGGTCACTAAAGTGCAAGACCCGATCCAAGCTGTACATAATTGGCGCGGTGATACTCATGATAATCAACTCTGATAAAGCGGTTGTTAGATACGTCGGCCAAAAAGCGACGCCGCTACTCATCATGGTAATCATCAATGCGATCATAAACATCGAAACGGTGAATAGCGCGATATTCAGTAACATCCGCTGCCAAACCGTCTTCAACTTGGGGGCCAACCACGTCAATACTAGTAGTGCTAGCAATGATTGACCACCACCAAAGAGAACGTTGAGGAGACTTGCTCCCGGGCCAAAGGCGTCAAACAAAATAACGCCGGCAACAATCCCCCAAATATACTTACGATTGAACACAGCTAAGTGATTCAATCCTTCAGAAACGCGGAATTGAATTGCACCCGATGCCAAGCTAAAAGCTGCGGGGCCTAGGCATAATACAACATACATTGCAGCGACCAGGGCGTTGATAATCCATGGTCGAATTTTTGATTGTGTCATTCGCTTAATTCCTCCTAGTTTTTTAACGTGGGATGGTTACGAACCACGTATTGATTGAAACAAAGCGAATATAATCGTAGCACGCTCTAGTAGTTCCCGCAAGCTTGCTAATTGAAAATGCTGGTAGGAATAAATAAGTTACCTAATGTAGCCGCCATTACCGCCTTAATTGCTGGCATCCGGTTGCCGGCCTCTTCAAAGACGACTGCCTGCTTACTCTGGAAGACATCATCCGTAATTTCAAACGCTGTCATTCCGTATTGCTGGCCCAATGTGGCCCCTAGTTGTGTCTTGAGATCGTGTAGTGCTGGCAAACAGTGCATGACAATCGTCGATGACTTGCCAGTGGCTTCAAGCAGCGCATCGTTGATTTGAAACGGCAATAATTGTTTGATCCGCTCACCATAGTCGACCTGCTCGCCCATCGAGACCCAGACATCCGTATAGAGCGCATCAGCTTGAGCAACGGCTTGTTGCGGATCAGCTGTAATCACGACCGTACTCCCGGCTGCCTGCGCATACTGTTGGGCCAAAGCGACAACTGCTGGTGCTGGTTGTAACCCTGCCGGGGCCCCGATAGCCATATTGATTCCGAGCATCGCCCCCGCTACAAGTAAACTATTGGCCATATTATTGCGACCATCACCAACGTACGCCAGTGTCAGTCCTTTCAAATGACCAAAGTGTTCCTTCAACGTTAAAAAATCCGCTAAAATCTGTGTGGGGTGCCACTCATCGGTCAATCCGTTCCAGACTGGAACACCGCTATAGGTCGCCAAGTCCTCCACCGTGCTTTGCTTAAATCCCCGAAACTCAATACCATCATACATTGACCCTAGCACTTTCGCGGTGTCAACAACTGATTCCTTCGTTCCAAATTGAATGTCGTCCTTACCTAGAAACTCTGGATTTGCGCCCAGATCATTGGCCGCCACAGTAAATGCGGAGCGCGTCCGCGTTGACGTCTTTTCAAATAACAACGCAATATTTTTCCCTTGTAAATACGGGTGTGGAATATGGTGTGCTTTAAGGGTCTTCAAATGACTAGCAAAGTCAATTAAATACGTTAATTCAGCTGGTGTGAAGTCAATCTCCTTTAAAAATGACCGACCTTCAAATTGATTATTCATTCGTCGTAACCTCCGTCGTCAAAGCTGTCAGCACTTGTGCAATCTGGGCAATACCCGCTAATAGATCGGCTGGTTGCATCACAATTGGGGGTAACAAGCGCAACGTATTATCGCCGGCCGATAATGTCAATAAGCCCTCTGCTTGCAACTGGGTGATGACCTGATTAACTGGAACTCGTTCATCTAAGTGGATCCCAATCATCAGCCCCTTACCCGTGACGCGTTTAACTACTGGTAACGGCTCAACCTGGGTCGTTAGGGCTTGCCAAACAAGCTCGGCATGGGCCCGAACAGTCGTTAACAAAGCTGGTGTTAATTGTGCCAACACACTCTTCGCTGCAGCCATGGCAACGGCATTACCGGCGAACGTCGAGCCATGGCTACCCGGACCAAAAGCCGTTGCTAATTGCCGTCGACCGACCATAGCGCCCACTGGCAGTCCATTTGCCAGACCTTTAGCGACCGTATAAATATCAGGATCCAGTCCATAACCCTCATAGGCCATCCGGTAGCCAGTCCGACCGATTCCCGTCTGTACTTCATCGATGATTAATAAAACGCCCATCGCCTGACACTTGGCATTCACAGCTTGCAACCATGCTCGCTTACCAGCAAAAACGCCGCCTTCACCTTGGACCACTTCTAAAATCACGGCCGCCAAATCCGGCGTAATTTTGTCCAAGGCCGCGTCATCGTTATAAGTTGCAAACGTAATGCCTGGTACTAATGGCGCATAACCGGCCTGAATATGGGAATTGCCCGTCATCGACATGGCGCCATAGGTCCGACCGTGAAATGAATGCTGAAACGCTAAAATTCCAGTCTTACCCGTGTACTTACGTGCTAGCTTCAACGCTGCTTCATTGGCTTCAGTTCCCGAATTGGCAAAGTATACGAGGCGGTCCTCACCGTTTACTAACAGGCCCGCAACGGTATCTTGTAACTCATTTTCGTACAAATTTGACGTGTGCCAAATGTGTGTCAATTGTTGGGTGGCAGCGGTTTGAATTTGGAATTGTTGATACCCAAAGTTGCACACCCCAATACCCGCCGTAAAGTCTAAGTAGGTCTTACCATGGTTATCAGTCAAATGAACCCCTTGACCATCCGTGATGGCAAATGGAAAACGTTGATAGGTTGGAAAGACGTGTTGCATGGTCATACGGCCACCTCCTGAATAATTGCAGTTCCTGGTTGATCGATTGCATTTGTAATCACAGCCTGCTTGACCCCCGTCTGAATAGCCGCAATGGCAGCTTGTACTTTAGGCTGCATGCCCGCAGTAATCACGGCCGTCCTAATCAGTTGCTGGGCCTGTTGCGGCGATAGTGACGTCATCACATTGCCATGATGCATAATACCTGGAACATCGGTCAGCAACACTAACTTCTCAGCATGTAGCCGCTGTGCCAGGACGGTTGCTGCCATATCCGCGTTGACATTGAGCCACTGTCCCGTGGCCGTTAACGCTAAGGGGGCTAAAACACCGATATGTTGCGCCAATAATTGTATTAGTTGCACTCGATTGACACTAGTGAGGCGGCCAACATATCCCAGTTGTTGATAATCGATCAGCTCGCCAGTCAATAACTGGTTATCCGCCGCGTTGAGCCCTAACACTGGTAATTGATGCTGTGTCAATTGTGCGAGTAACGCCGGTTGCGCATCGCCCAGCAGTGCTAATTTAGTTAACGACAAAGTCGCCGCATCCGTCACCCGCAAACCATTAACCTTGTGGACGGGGACGGCACACTGCGTCATCAACCGATTGATCATTGGCCCACCACCGTGTACGATCAGAATCTGGTAGTGCTGTTGATACCACTGTGCGATCTACTCAAAGAAAGCAGCGCTCAACTGGCTGATCGCTTGGCCCCCAATTTTAATCACAATTAATTTTGTCATTTTCACTACCTCCGCCTAAGTATGATAGCTCGCGTTAATCTTGACATAGTTGTAAGTTAGATCACAGCCCCACGCCTGACCACTCGCCGTTCCATGGTGCAAATCGACATCGATAATAATCTGCTGATCATGCAAGGTTGCTTGCACCGCCGCCAAATCAAAGTCGACAGCCAAGCTCTGCTGCACGAGTAGGATGCCGTTCATTTCAATATCGACCATTGCTACGTCGATGTCCGCATCAGTAGCACCAATCGTACTAATAATACGGCCCCAGTTCGGGTCTTCTCCAAAAATAGCTGCCTTGACAAGGTTTGAGCCAACGATCGCCTTAGCAATTTGTTGACCATCAACCGTCGTAGCTGCGTGGGTCACATTGCACTCAACTAACTTAGTCGCACCTTCACCGTCAGCCGCAATTTGCTTGGCAAGTTGGCCTAAGACATAGTGCAATGCTTGATTAAAAATATCGTAGTCTGCGGTACCGGCTTGTAAGCTAGGATTATCCGCCAAACCATTCGCTAACGTGACTACCATATCATTAGTAGACGTGTCCCCATCGACCGTAATCTGATTAAACGTCTGATCAACATTGGTGCTTAGCATCGCTTGTAGGACGTCCCCATCAACTTGCGCATCGGTTGTTACAAAACCGAGCATCGTTGCCATCTTGGGATGAATCATACCAGAACCCTTGGCAAAACCCGTCAAAGTAACCAAATGGCCACTAAGTTCACACTGCACACAGACGGTTTTCGGATGTTGGTCCGTAGTCAACACCGCGTAGGTCACGGCATCGCTCTTGGTCGGCGTCAATTGTGGCAGGCCATTTTCAATCTTGTCCATCGGCAACTGGGTACCAATCAATCCCGTTGAAGCCAGACCAATCAAATCAGGAGTAACGTTTAACTTATTAGCCAGCCAAGCTTGCTCCTGTAGGGCATTCTGCCACCCTTGTTCACCAGTACAAGAATTAGCGATTGCACTATTCAATAACAGACCTTGCAATTGATGATTCTGGTCGATCATTTGTTTAGTCAGCTTGGTCGGCGCTGCTTGAAACTGATTCGTCGTATAAGTTCCAGCTGCACTGGCAGGCACCTTTGAAAACAACCAGCCAAAGTCTTTCTTGTGACGGCGCAGACCAATATGAATACCATCACTATAAAATCCCGCTGGCCACTGAAAGGCGACCGTTTCAAATTTCGTATTCGTTAAAACTTGCATCTACATAACTTCCTCTCTTATCACACCATATTCACGATTCATGGAAATACAGGTAACGTTGGCAATCCGGTCGTAACAGCAAAATCAAAATAGCGATTGAAATTCTGAATTGCCTGTCCCGCGGCCCCCTTCATTAAGTTATCAATCACGCTCACAACCACAATGGTATTCGTGACTGGATTGTAATTTACCCCGAGCGCACAGTTGTTAGACCCGATGACATCTTTGATCGTCGGCATTCCCGTCGGTAGCACTTGCACAAACGGTTGCTCGTGATAGGTTGTCATAAATGCATCCCGGATCTGTGCTGTCGTCAGTGGTTGCTTTGCTTTGGCGTAAATCGTTGCCATGATCCCCCGCGTTACCGGAATCAACGTTGTTGTAAATTCAATCGCAGAAATGGCTGGCCACCATTGTTGCAACTGTTGCACCATTTCAGGGATATGTTGATGCTGATTCAATTTATATAAGCTCACATTGTCATTGACAGCGACATAATGACTAGCGGCCGTTGCACGCTTGCCAGCACCAGATAACCCGGACTTGGCATCGACCACAATCGAAGTCGGCTCAATCAATTGTTGTTGCACAAGTGGGGCTAGTCCTAATAATGTAGCAGTCGCATAACACCCAGGATTAGCAATGTAAGTCGTCAACGGTGATGGTATATCAGCCAAGCCGTAACTAGCCTGCGCTAGGGCGGTAACTGGTGCCGGAGCACGCTGATACCAGTGCTGATACTGCTGCGGATCACGTAAACGAAAGTCACCAGATAAATCAATGACTGGAAAATGGGCAGCAATGAATGGTAAGGCCAGTTGGCACGTAATTCCAGCTGATGTCGCGAAAAAGACCATCGCATTATCGTGCATAATGGCAGCCGCATCGAACGGTTGAATGACTGCCGTTTCCTTCTGGTACATGGTCGCCACCGTCTTTAATGGAACGGCAGGGGCATCTGCATGTCCGTACAAGTGAATACCATCAACTTGTGGATGTTGTTTTAAAAGCTGGTATAGTACCATGCCACTGTAGCCCGTAACGCCAACTAGTGCGACTTGCATATAATCACCTCAAATATTCAAAAATAGTGTCTTAACCGCATATTCATGCAACGAACATGTTTCACACTATATTCTCATCGTTTTAAAAATGCAAGCTTTATTGGTAAAATATTCATTTTTATTCTTATTTTTGAATAAAAATAGCTTTATTCAGCGTTTTATACACTAACTGTGTATTTTTAATTGACATCCATCAAAAATTGCTGTTTACTTGTTCCATTAGCAAAACGATTTTTTAATCAAATCATCAGAAAGGGTGCGATTGGGATGAACAAGTACTTAACATTAGCAGATGGCACACAGTGGATCGGAGCGGCAATCGGAGAGCGCCAACTAGAGACCGCGGGACGCATCGTCTTTAATACAGGAATGAGCGGGTATCAGGAAACGCTGACTGATCCGTCATATTTAAACCAAATGATTGCTTTTACCTATCCACTAATCGGTAATTATGGGATCGATCCGACCGTTTCACAGGCCCCAACGGTTGGCGCTCAAGCCATTATTGTTCACGAACTGGCCAGCTTCACTGACCACTACACCAGCCGCCAGTCACTTGCCAATTTTCTAACGACACACCACGTTGCCGGCATCGAAGGGATTGATACTCGTGACTTAACGATTCATATCCGCGAAACAGGCTCCCAGATGGCAATTTTAACTAATCATCCCGTCACTAACTTTAAGTCCAAGCTCGCTACTTTAACTTCACAGGACTTAGTAACCACGCCACTTCCCGCCATTACAGCTACCAAGCAGCCCCGTATCGCCATCCTCAACTTTGGTGAAAAAGCAGCAATCAGTGCTGAATTGCAGGCACGTGGGGCTGATGTTATTGTTCTACCACCAACAACTAGCATCAAGGCCATTGCTGCCTACCATCCTGACGGTATCCTGCTATCCAATGGTCCTGGTGACCCTACTGATTATGGGGACTGCTTAGCAACCATCCGCCAGTTGGCACATCGTTATCCGCTTGCCGGTATTTGCTTAGGTCATCAACTGATTGCACTTGCGTATGGTGCTCGGACTTACCAGCTTCCATTTGGTCACCACGGACTGAATCATCCCGTTCAGGCTTGTGTCGACGGTAGCATTATGATGACTTCGCAAAATCACGATTACGCGGTCGATCCAGCCTCAATCAAAGCTACACCACTAATTGTCACCCATACTGAACTAAATGATAGTAGTATTGAAGGACTGCGGCTACCTCATCAAGCGGTCATGTCAGTACAGTTCCATCCTGAAGCACATCCAGGGCCCAAAGAAGCCGGTCAATTTTTCGATAATTTCTTACTAACCATTCAAAAGGAGGCGGTCATTAATGCCTAAAAATACAACGATTCATACGATTGCTGTCATTGGCTCCGGCCCAATTAAGATTGGGCAAGCCGCTGAATTCGACTACGCTGGTACCCAAGCCTGTCTGAGTCTTAAAGCAGCCGGCTATCACGTTATTTTGATCAACTCGAACCCAGCGACCATTATGACTGATACGACTACCGCCGATGAAGTCTACTTAGAACCCTTAACTTTAAATAGTGTCACCAAAATCTTGCAAGCGACCCGTCCCGATGCCTTGCTACCAACCCTCGGCGGTCAGACAGGCTTGAACTTAGCAATGGCCCTAGATCAAGCTGGAGTCCTTAGTGATTTAAAAATTCAATTATTAGGCACGTCACTCGCCACCATTAATCAAGCTGAGGATCGGGCAGCCTTCAAGGCGCTTATGAATCAACTTCAGCAGCCAATCCCGGCAAGCACTACCGTTCACGATATTGCTAATGCATTGATATTTGCTGAAAAGATCGGCTATCCAGTCATTGTTCGTCCAGCCTTTACGCTCGGAGGAACTGGCGGCGGCATCGCCAATAATGCCGCCGAATTAACCCAAACGTTACAACGCGGACTAACCATGTCACCCGTCACCGAATGCCTGATTGAACAAAGTATTGCAGGCTTCAAAGAAATTGAATTCGAAGTCATGCGCGATAATCAGGGCACTAAGATTGTTGTCTGCTCAATGGAGAATTTTGATCCGGTCGGCGTTCATACCGGTGACTCCATCGTTTACGCACCAGTTCAGACTTTGACCGACACCGAATATCAACAGTTACGGACGGCGGCGTTAACCATTGTCGAGGCGCTCGATATCAAAGGCGGCTGTAACGTTCAGCTCGCTCAAGATCCACAAAGTCAGCAATACTATGTCATCGAAGTGAACCCGCGGGTCAGCCGTTCATCCGCACTGGCCTCCAAAGCGACTGGCTATCCGATTGCCAAAATTGCCGCCGACATCGCGATTGGTCTAAATCTAGCGGAAATCAAAAATCCCGTGACACAAACGACCTACGCTGCTTTTGAACCCGCCTTAGACTATGTCGTCGCCAAAATTCCCAGGTTTGCTTTTGATAAGTTTCCAACTGCTGATGCCCATTTAGGAACACAGATGAAGGCGACCGGCGAAGTGATGGCGATTGGTTCGACAATCGAAGAAGCCACGCTCAAAGCGATTGCGTCCCTTGAAATCAGTCCTAGCATCCAAGCAACTTTAGTACCTGACCACCCCATCACGACCGCTGAATATGAAGATCAATTAATCCACCCGACGGATCAACGTCTCTTCTATCTATTAGCAGCACTTCAAGCGGGCTGGCCATTAGCAAAGTTAGCCACATTAACTCAAATCACGCCATTTTTCTTGAGTAAACTACAACATATTACCCAACTAATTCGTAATATCAAGCAAGCCCCTACGATTAAGCACCTTTTAACGGCTAAAAAATATGGTTTGAGCTTAGCAACGATGGCCCACTACGCGCAATATTCGGTAACAAGTATCGCTACTATGACAGCTGATTTACCATTCGTTTACAAAATGGTCGACACGTGTGCTGGTGAATTTACTAGTGTTACACCTTATTTTTACAGTACCGCCTTTGGCCAAACTAACGAGAGTCAGCCACTAGGACACAGCATTCTGGTACTCGGATCAGGTCCCATCCGAATTGGCCAAGGCATTGAATTCGACTACACGACAGTTCACTGTGTCAAAGCAATTCAGCAAGCTGGCTACCACGCTATCGTTGTCAATAACAATCCTGAAACAGTTTCAACGGACTTTTCAACCTCGGATAAACTCTATTTCGAACCACTGACAATTGAACGCCTGCTGCCAATTATTGAACTTGAGCAACCAGTTGGCGTGATTGTACAATTTGGGGGACAAACGGCCATCAACTTGGCTCAACAGCTGACCGCATTAGGTATCCGGGTTCTTGGAACAAGCGTAGCGGCCACTAATCTAACTGAAGATCGACACGCCTTTGCTGACTGTCTTCATCAGTTGAGTATCAACCAGGCCACTGGTACGACCATCACTAATTTAAGTGCAGCGTTACCTGCTGCTCATGCCATTGGTTATCCCCTACTCGTTCGTCCTAGCTTTGTCTTGGGTGGTCGTGCGATGGCCATCGTGCATAATGATCAAGAATTGATACCAGTCATCAAATCAGCCGTCGCTGCGGGACACGGTGCGCCAATCTTAATGGATCAGTATCTAGCTGGCATTGAATGCGAAGTGGATGTGCTATCCGATGGCACCACTTGTTTCATTCCGGGAATCATGGAGCACATTGAAGGCGCTGGCGTTCATTCGGGTGATTCAATTACCGTCTATCCACCGCAACAGCTCAGTCCAGCGATCCAACACAAGATTGTCACGATTGCCACTAAATTAGCACAGCACTTACAATGCATTGGCATGATGAATATTCAATTTGTCGTCACCGACGATATCTACGTGATTGACGTCAATCCACGGGCCAGTCGAACAGTTCCATATATGAGCAAGGTTACCCACTTGCCACTAGCGCAACTAGCAACCCAGTTGATTCTTGGTCAAAGTTTAGCATCGCTCAACTTGCGCCCCGGACTTTTGACGCCCGCCCCGCAACAAGTCGCCGTCAAAGCCCCGGTCTTCTCCTTCAACAAACTGCCAGCAGCGCCAGTGATCTTAAGCCCGGAGATGAAATCAACCGGCGAAACGCTAGGAGTTGGTCCAACGTTCGCAACCGCTTGGCACGCGGCAATGGCTGACAGTTATCACCTTAACAATTGGCAAGTTACAGATGGTATCATCACCGATGCTGCGACCTTTGACCAACCCGAAGTTCAGGCCCTGTGCCAAACCAATCATCTTCTGGTAACAACAATCACTCACATTGCCGATTGGCCCGCCACGACCAAGGCACTCGGCTTCACACTCAATGACCACCCTGATAATCCGGTTGCCACCGCTGCATTGAACCATGGACAGCCATTAATTACGGCCCTAGACACGCTTCGGACCTTACTAGCCACTATGCCAGTAAACGTGAGTCAATAACTTAATTGTTCATGAATTTTCTCATACCGCTGCTTAGCATAATTTCATCCGCGAACTATAGCGGCAACGTGTTGTACGCTCTTCCAACCACAATAAAAATGCTTATCAAGAACTGGCTTCTCTGCCAATAGTCTTGATAAGCATTTTTTAGTCGTTACCGTGCAACCTATGAATAATTGGATCATAGTTCTAAGTTCACACTTGTCAGCATTAATTTTAATATTATTAGAATTGATGCATAATTCAAGCAATTATTGCAAGCCTGACAATCATTTGTAAATTTGCATTTATAACCTGCTAAATTAATTCAGCACCCAACTATCGTTCAGTCGAAAGATTAAAATAAATGGCTAATGCCAACTAATCATCGCCCTGGTTGCCCCTTAAAATCAACCTAATCAGCACCCACGTACTTTTTTTCAGTGATTGGTAATGCCGGAATGCCATTAAACAATATCGGCACAGTCTCAACGGTCACCTCAGAGAACTCTAAACCAAACCATTTGGCCGGTGTTGTCGCATATTTTTTAATCGCCAGCTTCGTCTCAATCACTAACCGATCCAGTCGGGATAATTGACTACCATTTTCTAATTTTTCTTCGATGATGACAAAGCGAAAGTCGCCGACGTCCCGACCAGGTGTGACCGAATATGTCTGCCGTTGTGAAGCTAACCGGCCCGTAGCCATCAAGTCCCGCACAATGGTCCGTAGATAACGGTTAATATCTTGTCGGACGCGGAAGCCCAAATATAGTTTAACGGTTACCAGGTAATCTGTCGCTAACGTATCAACTGTGTATTCAGCAGTGTATGGCTCATCTGTAATTGTGACGTTAACAAACCAGTAAACATCTGCGCGCTTGGGCCACTTGTCTAGGATCGAATACAACACTTTACGTTCGACTTGATCCCCGTTCATCCGGCTCGTCAAGAAGACAACGTTGGTTTGAAACTTATCAACTGTCTGATCATTGCGTAATTTAGCTAGTTGATCTTGATATTGTCGCAGACTAAGCGGCTGATTATGTTGTTTCACAATTTGTTCTCCGCGGTACCACACCGCCATTACTGCAAAAATCACTAATGCTAACCCTACTGCCACGTAACCACCGTGCCAGAACTTGGCTGCACTGGCAATTAAGAAAATTAATTCGATCATTGCAAAAAATCCAGTTAGCAACCCAGCCCCCAACAAGGGCACCTGCTTTTGTCGCATAAACGCGTAAATCAACGTCGTCGTCATGAGCATCGTCAATGTGATTGCTAATCCGTACGCGGCCTCCATCCTTTCACTAGTTTGAAAGAAGATGACAAGAATACTAGTCACGCCCCACAACCCCCAGTTAATGACCGGCAAATACATTTGACCAACGGCTTTACCTGGATAGGTCGTTAGTAGTCTTGGAAATAGTTTGAGTCGAATCGCCTCGCTAACTAACGTAAACGATCCACTGATTAACGATTGTGACGCAATAATTGCGGCTAAGGTCGCAAAAACAACCGCCGCCATCGTTAAGTTAGCCGGTAACATGGCAAAGAATGGATTGACCTCGCCTTGAAATTTCTGGCCGGGACCCAGAATCCAGGCGGCCTGACCAAAATAACTGAGCAGTAGACAAAGCTTGACATACGGCCAGCTCAAGCGAATATTGGTTTTACCAACGTGGCCAAGATCACTGTATAACGCCTCGGCACCAGTAGTCGCTAGAAAGACACTTCCTAAAATCAAAATTCCCATTTTATTCGCTGGACTGATCAAAAGCAGCCAGGCATAGTAAGGATTCAGCGCGCGTAATATTGTCCAATCTTGCGATAAATTCACGAGACCACTGATACCTAGGAACGTAAACCATCCTAACATGATAGGGCCGAATAATTTACCAATTGTATTAGTCCCAAAACGCTGTAACATAAATAGTAATGTGATGATACCAAGCGTTATTAAAATAATGGTTCTTTGACTGGTCCCGAATAGTTGCACATAGGCTGGGACATCACGCAAGCCTTCAATGGCTGTTGTCACCGTCACTGCAGGCGTCAATGCGCCATCTGCTAGTAACGCCGCGCCACCAATCATGGCTGGAATGACTAGCCAGCGTGCACGATGCCGTACTAATGCAAAGAGGGAAAAAATACCACCCTCGCCATGATTATCAGCATTCAACGCAATAAGAACGTACTTGATTGTCGTTAACAACGTCATCGTCCAAAAGACTAAGGAAACAGCCCCCAACATAAAATGTTCGTCGATGGCTTGCAAGCCCCCTTGACCAGTGACGATTGCTTTCATCACGTATAAGGGACTAGTACCAATATCGCCGTAAACCACACCCATTGCGACTAAAAGACCGGCCGCACGACGTTTATTAAATTTAGCCTGATCACTCATCATGTGTCATCCTTTCGACTACTTCTAACACTGACAACCAATATTATCCTGTATCATGGGTTCAATTAGTTTATCTAATCGTTCATAGAAAGACAATGATAATGCATACTGGTCTCACAACAAGTATCACGTGACACCAATCAATATGCATTGATCAAGAAACCCGCATAAAAAAGACCATCAATTCAAATTACTGAATTGGTGGTCTCTTGGTAGTCATCCTCGGTCATCGCACCGAAATAGCTCAATTATGTAAACAATTTATCCCCATTGATTGACTATGATTGAAATGTGCGTTGTGGCCGTCGTCGTGTTCGATCAGCTAATCCGATACTAATTTGTAACGCATTATCAACTCGGCGCATCGTTTGCTCATCCAAATGTGTCACGCGATCTTTAAGTCGTTGCTTATCAATCGTTCGCACCTGTTCTAACAACACAACCGAATTTTTTTCAATCCCCGTATGGGCAGCGTTAATGTTCACATGTGTCGGCATCTTCGCTTTTTGAACCTTGGCAGTAATTGCAGCTACAATTACCGTGGGACTGTAATGGTTACCGACATTATTTTGCACGATTAGTACGGGACGCATCCCCCCCTGTTCGGAACCCACGACTGGTGATAAATCTGCATAAAAGATGTCACCACGCTTGATGTCAGCTGCGGCCATCGCCTCATCTCCCTTTATTCGATACCTTGTGTAACTGACAGTACCCCAGTATAACTATCTTGCTATTCATAATAGCATGAACCATTCACTTTTAGCAACCGTTTACCAATTTAATCCAATGAACTAATCGCTAAGTACTGATAAAACTAATACCTCTAGCGCGTTAACTAAAAATATCATCCGGCCATCCCGACTAGCTTAAAAATAAATGAACTTATATTCATCAACGGCTACTCATGTCAAAGACAACAATGAATCACCCGATAACCCCATCCTATTATCAATAGCAAATAACATCAAAATAAAAATGAGTACTAGCATTTTTCTAGCACCCATTTTTAACTTTCAAAATTAGTAACAGTCCAATATGCACACACTGTTAGTTTATAACCTAATTAACTTCAACTACTTGGTCATCTTAATCGATATATACTCTAGGAACTCGTGATGCTAACCCGCAAGCAATCTCATAATGAATCGTCCCACAGTAGTCAGCAACATCTTGTAATGTAATAATATGTTTGCCGTCCGTACCGACCAAAGTGACCTTTGCGCCCACCGACACTTCATGTGGCAATCGTACCATCAGTTGATCCATACAAATCCGCCCTACGATTTCACAAAACTCGCCGTCAACAAGTACGTGGAATCCTTGTAGCCGGCGTTCATAGCCATCTGCGTAGCCAATAGGAACCGTCCCGATCCACTCATCTTGAGCAGCCGTATACGTCGCACCATAACTGACCGATTTACCCCGAGCCAAACGTTTAACAAATGTCAGGCGCGCCGTTAATGATAAGGCCGGTTGCAACGGATACGGGGCACTGAGCTCACGGCCAGAAGGATTCAGGCCATAAAGCGCGACTCCGAAGCGAACCATGTTACCGTTGCAAGCTTGATGCCATAGACTAGTGGCCGAATTCGACACGTGGACATAACGTGGTAGCTCGTCCACAGCCGCAATTAACCTTTTCCAATTGTTCAACTGGTGGGTGAAATACGTATCATCGGCTTGGTCAGCAGTTGCAAAGTGCGTAAAGATCCCTTCGAAGTCAAAAGGTGACTGTGGCTGTCGTAAAATTGCAACCGCCGTTGCCAATTCTTCAGGCGTTTGAAATCCGATGCGCCCCATACCAGTATCTAACGCAAGATGAACATGTAACGGCACTGTCACTTGGTTAGCCGCTAAGATACCCGCAGCCGTGGTTAACCACTCCTGAGTCCCAACGGCTAGTGAGATATCCTTTTCAGCTACCAGTGGGACGTACTCTGGTTCTGTGATTCCTAGCACTAAGATAGGTTCCGCAAAGCCAGCAGCGCGTAACGCTAAAGCTTCATCTAAGATTGCAACACAGAAACCCGTCGCGCCAGCTTCCTTAGCAGCCTGAGCAACTTGTATAATTCCGTGTCCATAGCCATTGGCCTTAACAACTGCCCACAATTCGGTTAGCTCATCCTTTTGGGCCATTTCATTACTTATATTCGTCTTAATTGCCTGCAAGTCGACTGTGACTTGTGTGTGGCGATGCTCCCCAATTACAACCATCACAAATTGCCTCTTTCCAATATAACTTGTGTCATTACTAAAGTATCTGTATGTGAAATCGAAATCCACGCAGAACCATCAAACGGGTGGCGCGTAACTTCCGGTTTACCCTGGGTGTTATCCAGAATTTCAATATCTTGAAATCCAACTGCCGCACCAATTCCCGTGCCATATGCCTTACTATATGCTTCCTTGGCTGAAAAACGCCCGGCCATAAACTCGATCTGGCGTTTAACCGGGTAACGTGAAAATACTGCCAACTCAGCCGGTGTTAAAACCTTTTCAGCTAATCGTAACCCTTTTGCTAGAATCGCTTCAATCCGACTCAGTTCAGTTAAATCAATGCCGGTACCATAAATCACGCTGCTCCCCCCTCTATCTCATTAGTATCATGCCAACTTAGGTTGATATTTCCAATTTACCACAGCTACCACCTCGATAAAAGGGTCCATACACGCAATCTTTTCATGTCAGCATGAATTATTGTTAAAACATCCCAAGTTTTATTGGCTTGTTGTTCGTAAGCACTTGTTCGTCCTATGCCGACCTCTGGGCTGGGTGCCAATTGTAGGACCACGTTATGGCAATTGGCAGAAATGCCTGGAAGTCAGTGTAGGAAGCACTAACTAGGTGCTAGTCAGAACTTTTTTCAGCAATTCTAAGCTGGCTACTTTGAGCTGACGCATTTGGAACGTTTTAACAATAATGACTGCTAACATCTGCCAGCTATTTATAGTTTAGCATTGTAGACCATAAAAAAAGCCGAGCATACGCTCGACTTTTGACGCAAAATTACTTTAATTCAACTTAATTTGTGCGTTAACCTTAATCGTTGGTCCGAATCGTGTAGCTCCGCTTACTGCTTTGCTTACGACCTTCATCATGGTTACGATTGCTGCTCCGGTTATCATCGCGACTGCGACCCTTATAACCATTGCTCTTACGGTCACCACGACCACCGTTACGATCGCGGTCACGGTCACGACTACGGCCATTGTGTGAATAACCGCCACGGCCATTACCATGACTATTATTACGGTTACGATTACCACCACGGTAACCACCACCACGCCGGTTATTACCGCCGCCACCCTTGTGACGAGGTAATGGGCGTTCTGGCGTAATCTTAACAGGTACGGCTGACGAGTCATCCTTAGTTAAATCATTTAACAAGGCCGCAACCAAGTCAGTTGCGTCGTACTTTTCTAAGAGTTCAGCAGCCTGATCGGCATACTTTTCAGTAGTGGTCTTTGCAACTAACGAATCAACGTTCGCTTCTGCGGCAGCTAACTGGCCAGCAAAAGCTTCAGATTCAGTAGGTGGCTTCAATGGTAACATCCGCTTCTTGGTCAACTTTTCGATGACCCGCAAATATTCCATTTCGTTTGGTGTGACGAAGGTCAATGAGACCCCTTTATGTCCGGCCCGGCCAGTCCGGCCAATCCGGTGAACATAACTGTCAGGATCCTGTGGAATATCATAGTTGTACACGTGGGTCACACCAGAAACATCTAGTCCCCGGGCAGCTACGTCAGTCGCAACTAAGATATCCAACTTACCAGCCTTGAATTGACGCATGATTTGCGTCCGCCGTTGTTGACTCAAATCACCATGAATTCCAGCAGCGTTGTAGCCACGAGCTTCAAGGCCCTTAGATAATTCGTCAACTCGGCGCTTTGTCCGACCAAACACGATGGTGAGTTCAGGTGCCTGAACATCAAATAAACGTGTCATAATATCGAACTTTTCAAATTCTTTTGCCTTAACGTAATATTGATCAACCGTATCAGCAGTCATTTCTTTAGACTTAATTTTAACATGATGCGGTTCCTTCATGAACTGCACACCAATTCGTTTGATTTCGGGTGGCATCGTTGCGGAGAACAACATCGTTTGGCGTTCATCCGGCACTTGTTTAATAATTGATTCGATGTCTTCTAAGAAACCCATGTTTAACATTTCGTCAGCTTCGTCAAGAACTAACATCTGGACGTGGTCTAATTTGACCGTGCCACGACGAATGTGATCGAGTAGTCGACCAGGTGTCCCCACGATAACTTGAGGATTTTGTTTCAGATTTCTAATTTGGCGCCGAATATCAGCACCACCGTAAACGACTTGGACTTTGGCCCGTTCGTCTTTACCCAAACGGAAGATTTCTTCCTGAGTTTGGATAGCTAATTCACGCGTTGGTGAAACAACTAATGCTTGAATATTATGATTATTAAAATCCAAGCGTTGTAAGATTGGTAATGCAAACGCAGCGGTCTTCCCAGTACCGGTTTGTGCTTGACCAATCACATCTTTGCCTTCTAGAACCATCGGAATGGTTTCGGCCTGAATCGGGGTCGCTTCTTCGTAGCCGGCCCGATTAACTGCTTTAAGTAGGCTATCGGATAAGCCTAGTTCTGTAAACTTCAAATATGTTTCCTCCTAAGGATGACACCATGGGATTACTGACAGCTAAGAAAAAATCCGTTTCCCGTAAGACGCTGTCATGTAAGCCAACGGTCTGACTTTCAAATGGTACAACTGAATTATCATACACCGGTTATTCTAAATAAGCAAGCAAGACCCCTAGTGATGGTAGGTATGACGTGACCTGACTAACCTAATGTTAGCGTCACCATTACCCAGTCATTGCGAGGGGCCTTGCTTAATCGAACAATTTAAATTTTATTTTTCAGGATCAGCTTCTAGCGCCGTCAGAACCTTTTCCAAGTGAATCCCGTGACTCCCCTTCAATAAGACCTGATCATCCGCACTAACTGCCGCCGTTAAGTCGGCAATCAATTGGGGTTGTTGATCCGTTGGATAGTAGTGGACCGCACCGGCTGGGTACTTTTCTTGTAGGACTTCTGCCAACGCCCGCATATGTTCGCCATTCAAATAGACACTTGCAATCGTGGCTGGATCCAATTCACTGGCTAAACTCATGTGTAGTGCATCCGACTGACTACCTAATTCAAGCATATCACCAAGTACAACGATTCGCTGACCCTTAGTAGGTACCGTCGCAAAAGCGGCTAAGACCCGCCGTGCCGCTGTTGGATTAGAGTTATAAACATCACTTAAGATGGCTTCACCGCGGTCCCCAGTTAACCATTCCGTCCGGTTCTCAGTCGGCACAAAACTGGCGATTGCCTGTTGTGCAGCGGCTGGCCGTATGTGAAAAGTATCAGCTACCAAGAGGGCCGCCAATGCATTGTTAACATTGTACGCACCCATCATTGGAATCGTGTATGTGCTGTCCGGCCACAGACTCGTCTTAAATTGCGTTTGAGCCCGGCTAGTCGTGATGTCACTGCCTGCTAAAGTATTCGATGTATCCAGCCCAAAGGTTCGCTGTTGCTGACTAATTTCTTTAGCCCGTTCTTGTAACAACGGTTCATCGCCATTAAAGATGAACGTCCCATCTTCCTTTAGGCCGTGGACGATTTCCATCTTAGCATCAGCAATTCGATCCCGTGTGCCAAAAAACTCAATGTGAGCTTCGCCAATCATGGTAATGACTGCAACATCAGGTTGGACAAGACGACTAAGAAAGTCTAGTTCACCAAAATGATCCATTCCCATTTCAACAACGACTACCTCTGTATTAGGTTCCATACTAAGTAACGTCACTGGTACACCAATCTGATTGTTAAAGTTGGCGTGCGTCTTTGTCACATTAAACTGAGTGCTCAAAACACTCGCAATCATATCCTTCGTCGTCGTTTTACCATTACTACCAGTAACAGCAACGACCTTCGGATTGATTTTTTGTAAGTAATATTGACCCAACTGCTGTAACGCTGTCAGTGTATCGGCAACCATAATGACAGGTAAATTCTCTGGAATGTCATCAGCATGGTCGCTGGCCCATAAGGTGGCCACGGCCCCGTGCTCAATTGCACTTTGAATATATTGATGGCCATCATTAGCGCCCATTAGCGGAACGAATAGATCTCCTGCTTGGAGCTTCCGGCTATCAAACGCCACTCCCGTTACATTAACATCGGGCCACGCCTGTTCAGCATTGACCGCTTGAACGGCCTTGGCAATTTCGGCAACTTGCATCTTCATATCGATTAAACTCTCCATTCATGGCAACCACTAATGGTCAACCAATTTCTGACTAAGGTTCCACTTTCTCGAATCGTAGCCTAATTCAAGCTACGCGCATAAAAATTATACCACTTTGACCACTGGTACTCTATGGTTGGCACGATTTAAGTGCCGCTGTGCACTCCGTAACCACTAAAAAATGCCCGCCGAATTAACGGCTAGGCATTAAATTAGAACTTACTATAAATGTTCTTCAAAGGCCGTTTGGTCCTGCACTTGCAGGTCCCACACGCCTGAATTCAAGTTAAAAGTCAACGTTGCGACATGATGGGTTCGACGGTTCTCGCCACCACGTGCTGGATCAAAAACTTCGATTTCATTACCAGTAGTTTCCGTGTGCACCGGCACTAATAACTGTCGCTGCCGAACCATTGACTGATCAAAGTAAATAAACAAGCCATCGGGCATCAGCTTAACGAGTTGTTTTAGAATTGCTTCCGGTACTCGTGGAACGCTAAGTGATCGCATAAACATGCGACGCCCACGATAAGCCGCTAACGTATGCCGAACAATGGCGGCACTTAAGATATGACTAAAAGCAGAAATATAATAGAAATACAACTTGATACCACCATTACGTTGCTCTAGGAATACATAGTGATTACGCAACTTATAATTAAACGGTGATCGAATCGGACGATCCATATGTCCAAGATAAAGCAACTCAGCAATTTCAGTAGCAGTAAGAAAATCTAGATCGCCAACTTCATCATAATCAAGCCACTTAACGGGTAACGTGTGACTCTGTAACAAGTATCGGCGAATTTCATTCTCATCGTTAATCACGTTAAGACCTGTATGAGCATTCACCGCGTGCTCGTCATCATCAACACCAACTAACGAGACTAAGTTAGCTGGCAAACGTTTGATACCATGGACAAAGTCACTCTGATCAATCCCGTAGGCAAAGACAAGGTTATCCAGTTTTTCCAAATTGGCGTAAATATATTTGCGTTGCAACCGTCTCACTCTTTCAACTTTCTATTTAATTTCATTATAATCCGTTATTAACCTAAGCGCATTTTTTTATTACATATTTTTTAACCGACTGATACGATCGGCCATCGGTGGATGGGTATCGAATAAATGGGTCCACGACTTCTTAGCTTTAAATGGATCAGAAATGTACAGCGCCGCACTGCTTGGATCCGCCTGTTGCATCGGCTGACTATCATCGATCTTTTCAAGCGCACTAATTAATCCAAGTGGATTACGAGTCAGCTCAACACTGCCAGCATCCGCTAAGTACTCGCGATTGCGAGACAGTGCCATCTGCACTAAGCTGGCTGCTAAAGGCGCTAAAATAATAACAACGATTGCGAGAACCATTAATAAGATTTGGGCACCATTACCATCGCGGTCATTATCCCGACTACGCCGGCCACCGCCCCACCAAAATGCATTCATTCCCCAGTTAACCAACAAACTGATGGCAGCCGTCAACGCCAGCGCAATAGTCTGTAACCGAATATCATAGTTACGCACATGACTCATTTCATGGCCAATGACGCCTTCCATTTCTTCGCGATTTAGTCGTGCTTGAATACCAGTCGTAACAGCAACCGCAGCCTGTTCAGGACTATTGCCAGTGGCAAACGCATTGGGACTCTCATCATCAATAATAAAAACACGCGGCATAGGGACTTTGGCGACCAACGCCATATCTTCTACGATATGCCAAAGCTCTGGGTCATCATCGGCCTGATGAAGTTCACGGGCATGATTCATATTCATGACAATATCGGTCGACTGACTAATCATTAATACCATATAAAATGCTGCTGCAATTAAGGCCACTAACAAGCCGGCAAGCGAACTATTAAAGAACACGTACCCGACTGCCAGACCAATAACTGCAAGTAATATGACAAAAGCGGCCATCACGTATATCGTGTGCCGCTTGTTGCGGGCAATTTGCTCAAATAACATGGGCATAACCTCTAATCTTCAAATGAAACCGTGGGTGCCGCTTTTTCTGCTTCAGGAACCGTCAAGAATTCAACGTTCTTAAAGTGATGGATTCCAGCAATAATATTCGATGGAAACTGTTGTAACTTCATGTTATAGCTGGCGGCACTAGAATTAAATAGTTGTCGTGAATAAGCAATCTTATTTTCCGTGTTAGTCAATTCTTCCATTAACTTGCCAAATTCTTGGTTGGCTTTCAAATCTGGGTAACTTTCGGCTAAGGCAAAAATACTCTTCAATGAATTTGTCAGTTGGTCTGAGACCGCCATGGCCTGTTGGTGATCACCACTGGGAACTTGTGTTAATTGGTTCCGTAACGAAATCACTTCCGCTAACGTACTCTTTTCATGCTTAGCATAACCCTTAACTGTATTGACCAAGTTAGGAATCAAATCAGTCCGCCGTTTTAGTTGAACATCAATTTGGCTCCATGCTTCCTGTGTATACATCCGTGACTTGACTAAGCCGTTGTAGATTACAACGTAAATTGCGATCAATACTAATACGACTGCAACAATAATTAAAGCTATCATCAATAGACCCCCTCTAAATTATGTCTTATCTGAGACATGTGACCTTAAGTTATATTGTACCGTGAAATTTTGTTAGAAGATATCGATACTTCTAGAATGTAATAATTATTAATATTTGTTATTAAAATGACTTGTAAAGGCCTTTTGAACCTGAACCGGCGCCGACTTAAACGACCATTGTTGCTCATACTTACCTCGAATCATTAAGCGACCAGCCCCGGTCTTATCGCAAGTAATTAAAGTAATCAACTTCTGACCAGGAACATCATCGATTACTTGAACATCGGTTGCCTTAATAAATGTTCGTTGACTCGTCTTATACGCATAAATCTTTTTGGCATCGCTGATATAGATCATCTGACCAACCTTACTCTTGTAATAAAGCGGGCTAAACAAAGCCCCGTGCTTAATCATATGATGACCAGCTAAGGCATAATTACCCTGCCCCATCTTTTGATCAGCTTTCATCGTACCGGCAGCCAAGGCCAACGTCTCGTTGCTGACCCCGTTACCAATTGGCAAGTATAAGTCTACCGATGGAATGGCAATTGAACCAATCACATTAATGGCGTTCTTATTCATCCGCGCCTTCGCTACCGTCTGAAAATCAAGTGATTTGACCTTTGAAAAGTTAAAATCACTTTTTTTCTTAGCATTTTTTTTGACTGTCTTAGTTGTGACGGTCGGCGAATACGAACTCACTAACCAGCTCTTGATCTGTTCATTAAAAATCAGTGCTAATGACACTAATACTAGCAGGACAAAAACGGTCCGACCTAACCATTTTAACCCGGGATGTTGTTTGGACTTCATTAATCCCGCCTCCTAATTTGTTTATGCCCTTTATCAAAGGCACTACGGTAAATATACCTTAATTAGTTCGCATAATAAAGCCCCGAATTCGTTAAGTTCAATTTAATTATACATAGCTTATCATAATCATTATATTTGCGTCACTAATCAACTTCTTGTTATGCTAAAACTATCAAAAATAGAAAGCAGGTTGGACCTATGGAAACTATGGTTAAAAACGATCTCAATCAACTGATGCAACAGCGTGAAGCTGGCCCATATATTGCAATTTATCTCAACACGGCCGTTGTACTCAATGACCTCAATCGCCGCCGCTTACAATTCAAACAATTAGTTAATGAAGCCGAAACCCAGATGGCCCACCACTTTCCCAAGACTGATTTTACTCCTTACGCCACCCAATTAGAGCAACTAATTAATGATAACGCTTTTTGGCTTCAACACACTGGCCCTCAAACCGGTATTATAACTAACAGCCGCGAGTTGCATATCTTTGATTTACAATATCCTACTGATAATCAAGTCAGTGTCAATAGTATGCCAGCGATTCGCCCAGTACTAGCTGACCGCCAACATCAATTCGACTTTGACTTGTTGGCACTAAATGAAGATAGTATGGCCCTCTATGCCCAGCGTGATGGCAGCTTTGTCGAACTTGACTTGCCATCCGAAGCCCCACGTACTTTGACAGAAGCGTTGGGCACCGAAAAACGCGGTGGTGATTTGAATTATAACGCTGGCCCCCACGGTATTAACTATCACGGCCACAATGCCAAGGCAGAAGAACGTGACATTGACCAGCGTAATTATTATCTTCAAGTCGCACAATACGTCCAGTCACATTCGCAGAAGTCTCAGCGACCGTTAATCTTAATGGGACTACCACATAATCAGTCGGTCTTCCGTGCTGTTAATAAGAACCCCTACTTGTCACAGCATTTGACGATCGACAAGTCACCCAAGAACTTAACAGTCGGCGCAATGCAAACAGCGACTGAACCCGTTCAGACTAAGTGGCATACACAACTAGCCGATATTTTACTAGAACGTTATGATCAGGCTAAATCCCGCCAATTAGCTCTAGCCGACCCATTTGACATGATCAAGCCCGCATTAAGTGGTCGCATCGATACCTTGATTGTAGCAGCGGATGCAAACGTTGCGGGTACTCTGCCGACAGCCGACGTTCAATTAGACGATCCCATTGCCGCTCCTGACAACTTGATTGATGACCTCGTCGACGTGGTCATGGCAATGAATGGCCAAATTCGGATTATTCCCGCCGACCGGATGCCAGTTGAGACCGCCGCTTTGGCTATCATGCGCTACTAAGTGTAAATACGACCATAACAGCCCACCTCGGTTCACTACCAGAACCGAGGTGGGCTGTTTTAGCACTAAAACTACTAACAATTTGAGCAACTTATCAGCTTTAGCCATCCATTTGATATTAATTTTCTGGCAACTAGCTAGAACTTCCGGTCAGCCACTAGCATTACACCTAAGACGACTATTTCTTAGTGATGGTAATACGTAGTGGTACAACCTTGGTCGTTACTGGCGGATTAATGGTTAATACCTCCGCCTTGACTAACTTGAACGTCACCATTTTATCAGCCCTTAGGTCAATCGAACGCTGAACCTTTGTGCCTTTTTGAATACTAATGACCAAGTTCGCCTGACGCTTTGTCGGCGTTGACCAGGAGATTTGGTACTTACCAGCTGGAATTTCACGACCAGCCGTGTAGTTACCAAAGGTATTCTCAAGTACCGCCCGTCGTGACTTAAACTGCAACGGCTTAAAGTGAGACGGGGTCAACTTGGTCTCACCATGCCCCGTAAAGTTAAGATGATTGCCACTGACATACAGCATGTTCTGAATCGTCTGGCCGCTCCCTAGAAAGCCACTCACGTATACCTTGCCATTAGTAACGTGGACGTCATAATACCCCGGTTGAAAATCCTGGCCAGCCTGATCTGCCGCCATCTCTTTTTGGACTGAGTATCGAAAAGCTTTGGCAGTATTCGTCTTTGTAGAATGTAAGCGAATATCGCTGTGCGCAACTCGGTACTTATGGATCATCACCCCGATTAGAATCACACATAGGATTGAAAAAATCCCAATAAATAAATATCTAGTCTTGCGTGTCTGATGATTCATAGATTTTCCCCTCAGCCATATCATAGATTTCATCCGCCAACACAACCAGATCCTCAGCCGTATGACTCGCAATAATAATGGTTGCGCCGCGAGCTTTTTCTTCAAGCAGGATTGTCCGAACCTGCTTGACCCCGTCAGTATCAATTGCGTTGGTTGGTTCATCTAATAAGATCAAAGCTGGCCGTTCAAAGATAGCCTGCGCGATTGCCAAACGTTGCCGCATTCCCAAGGAGAACTGCTTGACCGTTCGCTTGTCATCCGGATCCAACCCAACTCGCGTAATGGTCGCGTCGATGTCAGCATCACTCGCGATTTTTTTAATTTTAGCCAATAATTGCAAGTTCTTACGTGCCGTGTATTCTGGCATTAAGTTGTTATTTTCAATCAAAATCCCTAGGCTAGGCGGAAAGTCCATCCCATCGTGTAATTGCGTGCCATTAATCATAACTTTTCCAGACTCAATGTTAATTAATCCGGCAATGGCGCGTAGAAGCATCGTCTTCCCCGCACCATTCTTACCACGCAACCCATAGATTCGTCCATCCGTGAACGTTCGACTGATATGATCCAAAACCAAGTGCCCATTCAATGACTTAGTCACATCGTTCAATTCAATCATCGTACTCACCTATAACAGATCCATTCGGCTGAATCTGTACCTTCCAATTAAGATAAATAGTAGTCCCATGACCAGCAAACCGCCGTAATAAAGGCCAACATGCGGTACTCGACAGGCCATTAACGCGTTCGGAAACAGTACCAGCCCCATCACACCATTCATGTTAACGGCTGGCAAGGAAACACTGACAAAGACGTATACATTCAGAACAATATAAACAATCAGTGGTTCAACAAACAAGTCACCCACAAACTGAATAGAAAATAGCAGTAAAAATGCTAATAACGAAAGGCCCATGTGCGTCCAGTTAGGCCACCATACGGCATAGCCAGAAATTATTCGGCACAGTAAATAAACAACCAGCCCACCCATTAAAGCGCCCATTTGATGCCCGATTTTAGTTGTATATAAGCGGCCAAAAAGCTGACCGCGCGTCTGAGTTCTGACAACTGTTTGGATAAACGGCCCGTGCAACTGATGATGCACGAAATTGAAATTCACGGCCAGCAAGGCAATAATTGGGAAAAACCAAATGCGCACCAAGTAGGGATTCGCAACTGGCGGTAAGCCATCGGTATAGAAATAAACCGTACCGGGGTGGAGCCCTTCAAAAAAATGTGCGTAATACGCCACCGGTACTAGCGCAATCAGTAGTAACACGCCGTATTGAAGTCGTCTTTTCATTGCCAAAACTCCTCATGCTGAATCCACAACACTCGCATGCACAGTGTCATAATCGGAACGGCAACAAGTGTAATTAAGGCTGGCATCGGTAATGCCGTTAAATCCTGCATATAATAATATCGTTTGAGCAAATCAATTTTTTGGAACAGGTTCATCGGCCTGATTGGGAAACTATAATAAATGATAGGAAGTACTGCGAGCAAAAGGAAAGGCACTAAATGCAATTTAGGGAGTAACTGAAAGAACCAGAACAACACAATTCCAAATTCCAAACTAATCAAGAAATACGCTAGCGTTTGAACCACATAGAGATAAATAAATGTTCCCCCACCTGATCCCGGTAACGAAACTAACGGCAATACGCCGAAGAACGCGAAAACCAGCCAAAACAGAAAAGTACTCCTAATCAAACTAGTTGTCTGCGAGCGTAAATAACGAACCCGGGAGCCAAAGCGGACCACAATCTGAGAATTCTCGTGCCACAATATATACTCGAACAACAAATATAGCGGCAAATACATAAAGGCTAACGTTAAATTATCAAAATAATTAAAGGCGGATTTATTCGTCTCAATCAAGTACAGCCCTAACGTATCAGTATTTATTAGTAACTGTAGTTCTTTTATGAACCATGTACACATAAAAAATATAATAATTAGCAAGTGCGGAAAATAGCGCTTCTCGGCCCGTTCAAAGCTCATCACGATGCACCTCAGTCCCATAACCAACACAGATAACACCTAATAAAACGATGACATACACGAGAAGTATCATCAGCTGTGCAGTCAATGTTGTCTCTTGGAACGGCTGAATCACTGCCAATATCGAGTATTTCGTGGAAATTGGGATAAACCACGCCACCATGCTCAGCGCAAAAACATAGCTAACTTTCTTGAACATAAAACTCAATGCAATAATTGCCATCGCAAACAACCCTAAAAGCATCGCTGTTAACAAGATTGTGAATAAGTTAGCCAGTACTGGATGTAACAATTGCCAATATAAGTATTGGTCAGTACCATCTTGAAAATCACTCATCCGATAACTGTTACCGCTACCATTCCGAAAAAGCAATAATGCTAATCCATAATTTAACAACAACGCTAATAAGGCACTTGCCGCAACACTAATAAATGACGTTCGTAACAATTGATGCAAGTACTGAGGCTTTCGCATCCGTGTTATGAGTAGATTAATCTGACCAACCTTAACATCTTGTAAATACCATCGACCGGGGCCAAGTAGTAAGTATGCTGGTAGCAACCACAGCAGGGCCATTTGCGGATAGTGCCCCAATGAACTCCCTGATAAAAACGTCAAAAACTGTCCCGAAAACGGTTCCCTTTCCTTAACGATTAGTAATAAATCTATATTAATCACAACCACGAAGAGTAACGTCATGAACCAATAGCGTTTATCCATTATCATACGTGTCTTGAAATACTTCATCTGATCCTTCCCCCTATCAACATTCCGAATGTTGACCATTTGACAGCGTCCATGAAAGCACAATGGCTACAATCACAAGCTGCTGTCAACATATTCACGATAATCATTACCAATAAGTCAGAACAAGTCTATTGATTTAACGATTGAGAAGAAAATCGGCGTTAGTGACAATGACCACCGAAGCAATCATTAACCAGTAACGCCGAACTATTACTAACGAGTTCTAAATGTCTTCATCTAGTCCCGTGAACTGAATGGAAGCATTAGTCTTGATATCAAAAAAATATTATTGCATTCCTAATTCGTTTCCTCGTCCCAGAAACCAGATACACGATAGCGATTACTATTATAGTTATTATTCTGCGCAGTTAAATACACGTTCTTCTTCGACGCGTTTGAATATGCTGATGAATAGTACGAGCCATTGCCTTGCTTTACGTTTAGCGATGGTGATACATTGGTCCCACTCGCATTCTCTAACCAGTAAGTAGTGACCGTACGAGCCCCTTCTCCAGAACTCTGCATGTTCACTTTCCACTTATTATTCACATTAGTGGTCTGGCGATAGCGCGGACCACTTCGCGAATTGGCTTGGTGGGGTTGAATAATAAAGTTGAATCCCCAATTGTCATTCGAAGCAAGCGCAGTGTTCGCGCCGACTACTCCAAAAGTTACGATACTCAACAAACAAACGGCAACCATTTTAAGTTTAAGCGCTTTCATTTTGTTGTCCTCCAAAAAGTATTGTCGCTTCCATTCGTTACAATTATATAACTATTTTTATACTTAGTCAATAATAATTTTTATATTATAGTTATGATTCGGTCCGCACACACTAACCCCGACCCTTCCTTCTCAAGCCCCTTGCGTACTTAAATGGTCATACAAAAAAGACGCCCCAGCCAAAGCCGGAACGCCGTTTATTGATATGCTTATTTGAGACCGTATTTCTTGTTGAAACGATCGACCGCACCATCGGCCTTGGTAAACTTTTGCTTACCAGTGTAGAATGGATGTGAATCTGACGTAATTTCAACACGGATCAATGGGTAAGTGTTACCATCTTCCCATTCAACAGTTTCTGCTGAAGTTGCTGTTGAACCAGAGATGAACTTAAAGCCAGTAGTTGAGTCTTGGAACACAACTAAGTGGTAATCTGGATGAATTCCCTTTTGCATTATATTTCGCTCCTTTGCCCTGAATCATTTGCTGAAACAGAGATTATCATAGTTTTAACCAACGTTAAACATGTTATCACGAATGACAGCTTCTCGTCAACCTACAAAGTGGCCTAACTGTCAGTATTAACGACGTGGTCGCCGGGTTGATTGACCAGTAAACTTTAAGCTAGCCAAATCACGAACAAACTCAGTGTTGGTCTTCGTGTGTTTCAAGAATTGTAAGAGCTGTTCGGTGTACTCTAACGCATTGCCAGTCATTGATCGCCGAATCTGCCAGACCGGTTCCAAATTCTTACGACTAACCAATAATTCTTCTTTACGCGTGCTGGATTGTTTCAAGTCTAGCGCTGGGAAGACCCGCCGTTCAGCTAATTCACGGGATAGTTGTAATTCTGAGTTCCCAGTCCCTTTGAATTCTTCGTAAATCATGTCGTCCATCCGGCTACCCGTATCGACTAACGCAGTGCCTAAAATCGTTAGGCTACCGCCCTCCTCGATATTCCGGGCTGAACCGAAGAACCGTTTGGGCTTATAAAACGCCGTTGGGTCAACCCCACCGGATAATGTCCGCCCGCTAGATGGAATGACCAAATTATAAGCTCGCGTTAGGCGGGTAATCGAATCCAACAAGATAATCACATCCTGTTTGTCTTCAACTAGGCGCCGCGCACGCTCAAGTACCAATTCTGCAACGCGAACGTGATTTTGCGGTTGCTGATCAAAGGTGGAACTAACCACTTCTCCCTTGATCGACCGTTCCAAATCCGTCACTTCTTCTGGTCGCTCATCAATCAGTAACATAATCAACTTTGCTTCCGGATAGTTAGCCACAATTCCATTCGCAATATTCTTTAATAAAGTCGTCTTCCCAGCCTTTGGAGGGGCGACAATTAAGCCCCGTTGACCAAAGCCAATCGGGACAAAGGTATCAATCAGGCGAGTCGCTAAGATTGATGCCGTCGTGGATAATTTGATCTGTTTTTGTGGATAGAGCGGTGTTAATGCTGGAAAATGAGGACGTTGCTTGGCCTCATTAGGATCCTTGCCATTGACCGTTCCAACCCGCATCAAGCCATAATACCGTTCATTTGGTCGTGGTGGACGAGCTTGTCCCGCTACGTAATCACCGTTACGAAGCCCAAAGCGATGAATTTGCGACTGAGAAATATAAATATCTTCCTGTGAAGGCCCGTAGTTAATGGGCCGCAAAAAGCCATAGCCCTCTTGGGTAATAATCTCCAAGACGCCTTCCATTTGCACAAAACCACGTTTTTTATCCTGTTCACGGAGAACGGCTAACGAGAGCTCCTTCTTATTCATCTGTGAATAATAAGAAATCTTATACTCACGAGCATAGTTATAAATTTCTTTTAACGTCTTTTGCTCGAGATCGTGCATTGTTAAAATTTTTTCCATAACCACTGTTCTTTCTTAGCTGTCAATCGTTAGTTTTCTGGCACTTCCTCATCGGCTGCAATTTCAACATCCGCACCTAGTGTATGCAACTTATCAATGACCCGGTCATAGCCTCGCAAAATATTATCGGCACGACTAATCTCCGTAACACCGCTAGCTGCTAAGCCTGCGATCATCAGTGCTGCTCCAGAACGAATCTCACCAGCCTCAACGTGTGCGCCTTGCAAGTGTGATGAATGACCAACTACGATAAGATTATCTTGAACCCGAATATCTGCGCCCATCTTACGTAATTGTTCAACATGTTGCGTTCGCTGCGGATAAATGGTGTCAATGACCACACTACTACCATTAGCTCGTAATAATAATGGCGTAATCGGTTGTTGTAAGTCAGTTGCAAAACCAGGGTAAGTCATCGTCTTAACCCGAATTGGGTCCAAATCATTGGACCGTGGAACGTAAATACTGTCTTCATTGATTTGAAGATCAACGCCCATCTCAACTAATTTGGCGGTAAAGGACTCCATATGTTCTGGAATCACATTTTTCAGCAAAATGCCATCACCAATCGATGCGGCTAATGACAAATACGTCCCCGTTTCGATTCGATCAGGAATAATCGTGTGCGTTGCCCGTGAGTGTAAAGCCGGTACGCCTTCGATGCGAATAACGTCCGTACCAGCACCCCGAATCTTAGCTCCCATATTATTCAAAAAGGTTGCTAAATCAATGATTTCGGGTTCCTTAGCCGCATTTTCAATCGTCGTCGTCCCATGGGCCTTAACAGCAGCCAAAATAATATTAATCGTGGCCCCAACGGAAACCACGTCCAAAAAGATGCGCGCGCCGTGAAGACCTTCCGTACCCGTTGAAATGAATACAGAATCATTTTCTTCCACAACATTAGCACCAAGGGCCTTAAACCCCTTAATATGTTGATCAATTGGCCGCGGACCAATATTATCACCACCAGGGAAGGTCACCGTGGCCCGGTTAAAGCGACCAAGTAAAGCGCCCATAAAGTAGTAAGAAGCCCGCAAGCTTTTAATCGCGTGACTCGGTAATTCAGATTCTTCAATATTTGTTGGATCAATTGTTAGAACATCGTTTTCAAAAGTGGAATGGACGTTCATCGACTCTAAGATGAGTCGCAAGTTGTGAACGTCTAAGATGTGCGGAACCGTATCGAATTGGACCGGAGTGTCTGCAAGAATCGCAGCAGGAATCAGTGCGACGGTACTATTTTTTGCGCCACCGATCGTTAATTCCCCAGAAAGTCGTTTTCCGCCATGGATTATCATTTTTTTCATAACATAACTTTCCTCGCTAAATAAGTGTCACACTGTATCATACAATCATTAACCATAATAAAGAATCTCTGTCAAAAATACAACCAATATCAGGAAACTGTAATCTTTTTACGCAATAAAATCATTAACTCGACTAATTTAAGCGCTTTCGAGAATGATTTAGTAAGATAATTAAGGTAAATTTGAACAATTTAAGGTGACACCAGAATTAACGATGAATCGTAGTTTAGCCTGATATTAACCACTAACATTATTACATGAGCACGCCATGGCCACCTACCTCACTATTATAATACTATGTACCCCATACTACGTCCGTATGTGTTGTGCAGACTAACAAAAATTCAACTAAGTGGCACATTTTACTCATGTTCAAATGCCAAACGATAATTAGAACAATGTATTACGCGTTATACTAGTTACTGTTTGGAATAAATCATGATTAAAACGTGCTGGTTAGGTGGTTTGTTGTTCGTCAGCACTTGTGCGTCCTAGTCCGACCTCCGGAGCTGGGTGCCAAGTGCTGGAACACAGCCGACGTCGATTTGAGCTAACGCACAACCCGCGTCATCTCAAATACGAGTCTTATTCTAAGCCGGAAGAAATGCACTTCCAGCTAAGAATAATTTGGCTACTGAGCATTGTCACCCAGCCCCTACGGCCGGTAAGCCGATCGAATGGCGGATGAACGGCCACTTAACTTGGTACAATTGCTGGTTGTATATTCTGATATTGGAACTTCAATTGAACACTAAGTTATCATTGACTATTTTTTAATACTAGTATCGTGATTTATAATCAGATAAACTATCACAATAGCATTATCAGTCTGACAGTTGAATGACAAAATTACTGATCGTGAAAAGCAACGACTAGTTCATCAAAAAGTTGGGTACGTCTATGTCAGCCATTCGAATACCATCCCGACTGGAAGGCGTTTCTGCCAATGCTCAGCACTTCAAGAGTGTGAGGTCCAACCGGGTTGGGTTGAGGATTAGCCTAGCGATGTTGCTAAGCGGGTGGTCTTCCCCGATTGGCAATATTGTGTAGCTAACCGCAGACCCAAGTTGGCCCGAACACGTTTCGACAATATTGCATGCCTATGGAAGACCAGTATTTAAGACGTGGGGTTCGGCTTAAATCTGTGTCCATTGCGTTCTAGCAATTGGCAGAAATACCTGCAAGTCGGTGTAGGACGGCTCTAACAAAGGATGTTTACGCTAACTCGAATTGTTTCCAGCGGGCCTAAGCTGGCTGCTTTTGATCTTAACTGCTTGGCACGTTTTAATCATCATTTATGACAGATTAACTAGCACAACGCGTATGTATTATAAAAAATAGAAGAGTGCTAATGCGCGTGATGAATTTCACCGGCATTAGCACTCTCTGGACTGAATTGAACCTGATGGACTATCAGCATTCATAACTAATCACTTCCTTATTTAATTAATAACGCACTGTTACCCATTAATCGCAAGCAGCTGTTCTATATGTTGGGGCTTCATGTTAAGTTCACGCAATTGCAACAATGTCTGCTTCAAGTTCTCATACTCGACTTCCGTATACAAGCGATTCTCAAAGCCAATCTGATAAGCTTCGGCAATTGTAAACAAATCGCGTCGTAACCGGCGCCGAATTTCGTTCGGTGTCAACATTGACATCACCTCCATTTATTATTCATCATAATACCATATCATATGCCGATCAACGGTATATGATACGATTTGATAATCTTTGATAACTGACAAAAATGGTAATCAATCCCCACTACACCAGCCTTTCAGCTTGATCTCAGCTAATAAAAATTGCATGAGATTTATCATGATAATAATCAGTTGATAACCAAACCGATAAAAGCAGTAACAACCCTGTTCTAATACTGCATAAAAATTTTCCGCAGTAATCCTCAAAAACATCATTCTAAATAAATTTTCATAAAAATGGCTGATTTTCAAACCTGAATCCCATGAAAATATATATTATCCTGTTACTAATTTAAATGTCAGGATAGGAAAATGCTAATAAATGAATGTATGCTTCTCTGCTGTCTGATTGTCACGATTGTTTATCTATAGTATACCTTAAAATTCAAGCAGTTTTCAGTCCGTAGGGCGTGACCCTACCGAGTCGTTATTAGGCTCTTAGCCGCAATTTTAGCTGCGTTCGCTGATTGTATGCCATTCCTCCTCAGCAACCAGGCTGATTAGCGGTACTGGCTCTAAGAATGGGGGATTGACCGGTTGCGACTGAATAATGTGTTAATTGGGTCCAGTTCGAAAAAACAAAACTGATTTAAAATGCGTCAGCCAACACACTAATATCCCGTGTTGGCTGACGCATTTTTATAATAACTATGACGATTTGTGGTTGTCAGCAACTCCTACTTAGCTTCTTCAAAGCCTTGTCACCATCACGTCAATTCAATAATGGTGAGCCCTCGATTTAATTAATCGCTTACAATTATTCCGTTCAATTCTGTTGTAAATCCTCATCCTTGACGGTCTGCAAATAACGATACACACTCGGATCAGAAACTTTGAGCACTTTAGCGGCCTCACTAACCGAATCTTTCAATAGGAAGTAACCTTGGTGATATAAGCTACTAACAATTTCCAACTTTTCATTTTGCTTTAAATACTCCACAGAGACCCCATACTTAGCACAGACCGCCTGGGTTACTTCCCGAGCTAAATCAGTGATAGAAGTTGTCAGATGCTCCGGTGCGACAGGCGTGTCATGGGCCATTTCCTTAGTCGGAGTACCTTTAGGCTGATGAATCGTCGGTGAGTTCAAATGCTTGTAACTCGTCATTACCTTCAACACTTGTTCCTGCAAATCATCTAAGGCGCTATCATCCGTGTTGATACAAATCATTCCAACGATTTCACCATCCAATCGCAAAAAGTAAGTTGATGACCGTAGTGAGTGCTTACCTTGCGAAACACCCTTATAGTTAGCTAAATAATCCCGCTTTTCAGCTTTACCGGCCTTCATCGTCCGCAGTGCTAAGTCAGTTGCGGGATCACCAACTTGCCGATGCGATATGTGGGAATTGCGAATCGCCACAACAGAGTGATTCAAATCCAACAAGTCATTCAAGACAACTTCACTACTGGGGCCTAGGATATCTGCTAAAAAATCAACAAACGGAATAAATTCACGCACGTATTCTTGCTCAGCTGTTAATGGTTTTTGCATAACGGCACTCACCTCACTATTTTTTTTACAACATTATGACTTAATATTATTTTATCATACTGATAAAATGTTAATAAATGTAACTGTATAAACATCTAAATAAAAAAGATGATCTCGCTTTTAGTCAGCTCATCATCTTTTCGCGACACTTTTATGCATGAACTTGTGAATTAGTCGATCGCCCAAAAATTTTTTCCTTCATCCGAATACCGGTTGGCGTTGCCGCTAAGCCTCCCAGGCCAGTTTCCCGAAGCGCCTTTGGCAAGCCCTTACCGACTTTATCCATCGCTGCAATGACTTCGTCCGCTGGGATCTTGTTCGTGCAACCAGCCAAAGCCATGTCAGCCGCAATCAACGCATTACCGACCCCAATTGCATTCCGCTTCACACATGGTAACTCAACTAGCCCCGCAACGGGATCACACACTAATCCTAGCAAGTTGCTAATAGCCATCGCCAAAGCCTCAGCACTTTGTTCGGGTGTGCCACCGGCTACTTCAACCGCGGCCGCCGCGCCCATCGCAGAGGCACTGCCAACTTCAGCTTGGCAACCGCCAGTCGCACCAGCAATCCCAGCATTATTAGCAATGACCATCCCAAAGGCCCCAGCTGTAAATAGGAACTGGATCATCTGATCCCGATTTAAGTTCATACGATCCTTCAATGTAAAGATCACACCTGGTAACGTCCCCGTTGATCCAGCCGTTGGTGTCGCACAAACAACTCCCATCGAAGCGTTAACTTCATTAGTTGAAATCGCGTTCTGAACAGCTTGCATCATCGTATCCCCAGATAAAGTGTGCCCTTTTTGACGATACTTTTTCAAGAGAACAGCTTCACCACCAGTTAAACCAGTCGTTGAATAGACCCCGTCGCCAGCAGCCCCCTTATTAACAGCAGCTTCCATGACGTCCAGATTCCGGCCCATCGTGTGCCAGATTTCTTCGCGACTCGTTTGTGATGTTTCCATCTCTTGTTCAATCATTAATTCGTAGATTGGCTTCTTAGTTTCCTTGGCTGCTGTTACTAGTTCTGCTACGCTCATATACATCATAACGAACCTCCCTGATTTATAAGTAAACTAAATTCGCGTGCCCCTGCGCTAATTTTTTGATTTCATCCTGTTTGAGACGGCGATCCAAATCATATTCATATAAATTGCCCCGAGCCGTCTTGTACTGCTGTTGGTCGTTTACTTTAGTCAGGTCAGCCAACTGTTTGGTCACGTGCTGATGGTCATTCTCACCACCCTGAACTAATAAGATAGGAAGCGGCCCTTTCGGTTTAACGTCAAAACCATCCATCTTAATTTCACGAATTTCAATGGTCCCACCGCCAATCGAACATCCAGCGACCGTCACCTGCTTATCATCATTCTTTAAGTCAATGATGGCGGTGTTCGGGTGATTGATTGGACTATCGCCAGGCTCCTCGATAAAGGTAATATTCATTCCCTGATCCCGAGCCAATCCAATGGCATACGGAACCCGGCTGTCGTCAGGATCAAAGCCAAGAATGCCACTAATAATCGCATAATCCGTTCCGTGGCCCTTGTGGGTTTGGGCAAATGATTCATAGTAATGAATGACAATATCTGTCGGTTTCTCCTGAAAAATGCTATTCGCCGCTCGACCAATCGCACACGCCCCCGCAGTATGGGAACTGGAAGGTCCAATCATAATCGGGCCAATAATATCAAAAACACTCTTGTAGTTCACCGTCATTTTAGTCATCCTCCTATTTGAATCATCACGTTAAATTAAGCTTTGGCACGGACAACTGGCGCTTCTTTGCGCATTTATCGTCAGTACACTGTTTCAAAACTTTATCAATCTTGAAGTTACGGCACAAACAAGTACCAAAGTTGTACTGATGAGGAAGCACAAAACCGTTGCCATCAAAGCTTTTATTTCTGAATTGATCCCGCCGTTATGATTAATCCAGCCTCCAGTATGGCCATTCGATTCGCGTACCTGCCCCCAAACACCGTCATGAGAATCTCGTCAATAACACTAGCAACGAGATTTATGACAAAATTGGCTTCAATAATATTAACCAATGTGAATTCATCTCGTATTTTAGTCAGATTACTAAACAAACAATTTGATGATATTGAACAGGATACCACTAACTGCGATTAAGCCAATTACCACAACAAAGACATTACTGTGTTTGCCGGCATATTGCTGTAACTTGGGACTTTTATGAATCGCATACATTGGCATCAAGAACAAGATAAACGCAATGATTGGTCCAATGATGGTTTCAATCATTCCCATAATGGAAGGATTGATCCAGGCGACTATCCAGGCACTTAGTAGCAGAACAAGATCAACAATTGTAGAAACAGTTCGACTTGGAAGCGTCTTGTCGGATTTTTCTTCCATCTTACGAATAATCCCACGTAAGCCTTCACTCGTTCCTAGGTAATGCCCTAAAAAGGACTTGGCGATTGCAATAAAGGCAATCACGGGAGAGACATATTTAATAATTGGACTATTAAAAGCAGTCGCAACGTAATCAAGGATTGAGACATTTTCATTCTTAGCTTCAAGAATTTGATCCGGAGTCAACGCCAAGGTACAGCTAATAACAAAAAACATCGCAACAACGAACATCAATGTTTCAGCTGAAAATAGAATTGTCGAAATCTTCTTATCGACTTTGTCCTTACCATCCCCACTATATTCTTTACGTTCGGCAACGGAAAATGAAGAGATGATCGGCGAATGGTTAAACGAAAAGATCATAACAGGAATAAGTAACCACAAGTTTCCTAAAGTTCCAACCAAATGTCCCCCAGATACAGAACTGGAAAATGTTGAGAGAATTGCGCCATTCCAATGTGGAATAAGATAAAAGGAAAATAGAACGATTACAATAATAAATGGAAAGGCCAGGCCACTCATAACTTTGGTAATCAAAGAGGTACCAAAGCGAGCAATTCCAATGAGGATCCCAACAAGTACTAACGATAACAGCCAACGAGGTGGTGTTTGCATGTGCATTTGGTCAGTAATAAATTTCGATACCGTATTCGTAATAGAAACAGAATAAACTAATAAGATTGGATAAATGGAGAAGAAATAAATAATGGTAAAAAACAATCCAATCTTAAAGCCAAAATGTTGTTCAACAACATCAGTAATGTCATCACCATCATTTTTAGCCGACAAGACAAACCTACTCAGGCCCCTGTGAGCAAAAAACGTGGTTGGTAAAGCCAAAATAAGTATCATGATGATACCAAGAATACCTGCTGTGCCAACCCCAATAGGTAAGAATAACACGCCAGCCCCAATCGCGGTTCCGAACAAACTCAGCATCCAAAAAGTATCATTTTTTCTCCAACCCTTAAATATATTCGTCATTTTTAAGTCTCCTTTTTATAACGTTGTTCTGGTCACACCAGAGAATGTGCTAACATAACCTGCATGAATAACCCTCCTACTGTATTTAACGAACTACGCCACCCGTTGTAAAACACCGCTTTGTGATAAATATCACTTTACCGTCGATGGAAGCCCTTTCTTTTATGATAAAATATTATCACGGCAACAATTATTGTTCATGTGATTTTGATTAAAAATATTAAAATATTTTTAATTTAAATTAAAAAAGATTGAGTTTTCCATAATAATCCCGACTTACGGTCCCCTCAATCCTATTATATTAAGTTTTAAACTCAAATAAATTATTTGAATAATAATTTATTCTCATAATAATTTTATTTTATTTCAGTCATCCCATGCATGTATGGTTGTAATACTGCGGGAATCTTAACGGTCCCATCAGCTTGTTGGAAATTTTCCAAAATCGCCGCCACCGTCCGACCAACAGCCAGCCCGGAACCATTTAGTGTATGAACGTAATCGACCGTCCCATCAGCTTTCCGGTAACGAATCATCGCCCGACGTGCTTGGAAATCTAAGCAATTAGAGCATGAACTGATTTCCCGATAAACGCCCTGTTCTGGCATCCACACTTCAACATCGTAGGTCTTTGCCGATGAGAAACCAGTATCACCCGTTGAAAGCTTGATAACGTGGTATGCAAGCCCTAATTCGCGTAACACTTCTTCGGCATTATCCGTTAATTTTTCGAGCTCATCGTATGAATTCTCTGGTTTACAGTACTTGACCATCTCGACTTTGTGAAATTGGTGCATGCGAATCAAACCCCGAGTATCACGACCAGCACTCCCCGCTTCGGACCGATAACAGGGCGTCATCGCCGTGAAGTACGTTGGTAATTGATCTTCAGATAAGATTTCATTCGCGTAGTAATTGGTCAGCGGTACTTCGGCCGTTGGAATCAGCGTCATTCCAGAAGATTCAACCGTGTAGACGTCTTCTTTGAACTTAGGAAATTGGCCAGTCCCATACATCGTCTGGGCATTCACCAAGTATGGCGGAATAATTTCATGGTACCCTTGCTTTTGCGTGTGCAGATCCAGCATAAAGCTGTAAACCGCACGTTCCAAGAGTGCACCCGCATCCTTATAATAAACAAAGCGCGCGCCCGAAACTTTCGCCGCCCGATCAAAATCCAAAATTCCTAAGTTTTCGCCTAATTCCCAATGAGCTTTTGGTTTAAAATCGAAAGTTGGAATATCGCCGTGCTTTCGCATCTCAACATTGCTATCTTCGTCAGGACCAACTGGTACATCATCCGCAGGTAAGTTAGGAAAACGAATTGCTAAGTAGTGAAGACGCTCATTAACTTCCGTCTGAGCAGCTTCCGTACTCTTAATATCGCCATTCAGCTGTTTGACTTGTTGAATGAGAGCTTGGCCCACTTCCGATTGTGGATCACTTTGGCTAATTTTTTCCGTCAACTGATTCTTCTGTTTCTTCAATCCTTCAACCTTAGTAATCGCATCCCGATTTTGTTGGTCTAACTGTAAATATTCTTCAACCTCAGCTGGATCAACTTTTCGTGTCTGAAGCTTAGCCTTAACGAGTTCTGGGTTATTACGAATAAACTTTGGATTTAACATACGAAAAACCTCCTTAAAATTAAAACGTCCCATAGTCTTCAACTAAAAGACTATGGGACGTTTTTACCAACGTGGTACCACCCAATTTACTGCTCTACGAGTATATCGTCTCACCGCGACCTCTTAAAAACGAGGCCAAACGCTAAATGGTGGATTCATCAGTCCAATCAACCAACTTTCAGCAACCGTTGGCTTTCTAAATAATCAGATTAACTACTAACCCATTATGTTTGCGCTTTCAATTTACACCTATAATTTAGACCTTCTGACGATCATTGTCAATAGTTTTTTATTATCATTTTATTTTTCTATTATCAAGAGAATCATTTATTGTTACCCTGTATTTTTGCAACCCAGTTGTCGCCATAAATATCGGTGACCTAGTCAAGCCCGTGGCCGCCCAATAAAAAAGCACACCAACAATTTGCTGGCGTGCTTTATCCTTAATTCGACTGTACTAAATTTATGCCTTCACTTTACCAGTTTGGTTAGCGGCATCGATGAATGCCTTAAATAACCCTTCTGGACGGTTAGGACGTGACAAGAATTCTGGATGGTATTGTGAGGCTACGAAGAAACGCTTCTTTGGTAATTCAATCACTTCAACGAGCCGGTTGTCAGGCGATGTTCCAGAGAAGACCATGCCCTTAGCAGCCATGGCTTCACGATACTTATTATTGAATTCATAACGGTGACGATGACGTTCCATGACAACTTCTTCGTTATGGTAAGCCTTAGCCGCAACCGTCCCTGGTTTTAACTTGCAAGGGTAAGCACCTAAACGCTGCGTCCCGCCCATATCTTCAACATCTTCTTGGTCGGCCATTAAATCAATAATGTTATCTGGTGTATTTGGATCAATTTCAGCCGAATTAGCATCCTTCAAGTTAAGTACATTGCGGGCAAATTCTACGCTGGCCATTTGCATTCCCAAGCAGATTCCTAAGAATGGCACATCGTTTTCACGTGCATACTTAATCGCAGTGATCTTACCTTCAATCCCCCGATCACCAAAACCACCTGGAACTAAAATACCGTCAGCATCACCCAATAGCTCCTCAACATTTTCTGGAGTGACGTCTTCAGCTGAAATCTTCTTCAAGTCAATGTCAGCATCATCCGTATAACCAGCATGCTTCAATGCTTCCGTCACCGAGATATAAGCATCCTGTAAAGCGACGTATTTCCCGACTAGCGCAATCTTGATCGTCCGTGATAAATTCTGGACATGGTGTTCCAAGTTAATCCATTCGCTCATGTCGGCCTTAGGTGCTTGTACCCCAAAATGATCTAAGACGATCTGATCCATATTTTGTTTCTGAACATTTAATGGAATTGAATAAATTGTCTTAACATCCAAGGATTCAATGACAGCTTCCGGTTCCACATCACAGAAGGACGCAATCTTATTCCGCATTTCCCGCGTAATTGGTTGTTCAGTCCGGACAACTAACATGTTCGGCTGAATCCCGTAACTCCGCAATTCCTTAACAGAATGTTGGGTTGGCTTCGTCTTCATTTCACCAGCTGCCCGCAAGTATGGAATCAACGTAGTATGGATGTAGAAGACATTGTCGGAACCTAAATCACTCTTCATTTGCCGTAACGCTTCAATAAATGGCAAGGATTCGATATCCCCGACCGTCCCACCAATTTCAGTAATGACAATATCTGAATCCGTCGTCGTACCAGCCCGCATGATTTTTTCCTTAATCGCGTTCGTGATATGTGGAATGACTTGTACCGTTGCCCCTAAATAGTCGCCCCGCCGTTCCTTTTGAAGAACTTCAGAATAAATCTTACCGGTCGTAACATTTGAATATTTATTAAGGTTAATGTCGATAAACCGTTCATAATGTCCAAGGTCTAAGTCCGTTTCGGTCCCATCATCGGTCACGAAGACTTCACCGTGTTGATAAGGACTCATCGTACCAGGATCAACGTTGATATAGGGATCAAACTTTTGAATCGTGACCTTTAAGCCCCGGTTCTTCAATAAACGCCCTAGCGAAGCAGCGACGATACCTTTACCAATGGATGACACAACGCCACCAGTTACAAAAATATATTTGGTCATGTGATAACTCCTTAAAGATTTATTTCGTGGGGTGGTATAAATAAAGAAAGCTCCCTATTTCAACAGAAATAGGGAGCTTAATCCGATCGTTTGTCTCAGGTATTTCTACCAGAGAGCCCAAATAAGATAATACAAGGAGATTCCCTTTTCGTCAAGGAAAAATCCTGAAAAGCTTATTTTGATTCGTCTTCTTCGTCATCGTAGTCGTCATCATCATCGTCATCGTTCAACTCTGATAATTGGCCTTCGATACCGTCTGGCAACGTTTCATCAGCAACATCATCGTCTGTGTCATCAACACCGGCAAGTTCATCATACTTGCTACTTGCTGAATCATCGTCATCGTCGTCCGTGTCATCGTCGTCATCAAAGTTATCATCATCTTCGGGATCATCGTCATCATAGTCGATCACGTCATCATCATCCCCGGCATCAGCCAAGAAGGCGTTAACCTTCTTACGCTTCTTGCGCTTAGGCCGATCCTCATCTTCGTCATCGTCCGTATGGATTACGGCTTCGTCAATGGATTCAAATGGGTACCATGCACGCAGGCCCCACATATTGTCACCGAGCGAAATGAAACTACCGTCGATATTAAGATCGGTATAAAATTGTGATAAACGCTCCCGAATTTCTTCGTCGCTTTTACCTAAATATGATTGCACAGCGTTGGTCAAGTCGGCAAAAGCCATCACATCACCATGTTGTGATAAGATCGCGTGAGCAACCTCGATTAAAGATAATTCGGACTTTTTTTGTCCATCAAATTGTTTTAGTTCCAAACTGGTGCACGTCCTTTCCACAGTTTATAGTACATAATACCAAATTAAGCCGTGAATTGCAATCGTAACTTGTAGTTACCAAGTAACTGTTCACCCGCATATAAATCATAATCGACATTCACTTCACCCGAAAACGGCCGTTCCCGTAACCGTACCCGTAACATCGGTGTCACCGTCTCAACTGGTAACATCCCCATTGGCGTCTGATAATGTGCGCGTACCCGTTTACCATTTGAAAAGTGCAAGCGCAGCCGATTCTCCGCACTTCGAGTTAATACAACATCCCCATTGGCTGCCAACTTGATCGTCACTGGAATGGGTTCTGGTGCATCATCATTAACTTCTTTGTACCGCAAATAAAATGCGCTCCCCATCTGAACTAATTGGCCATCGACATCTAACGCATAATTCGCCGTATCACCATCTTGTCGTGCCCGTGTTTCTAAGTGAATCGCCACTGGAACACCAGTTGTTAAATCATCCATATTTGGACCTCCTAATCGTTCAAACTCACACGCTGAATCGCTCGCCTACGATCACCGTGTACCACACTAGCTATTTTAGCTTGTTATCTTTTCAACGTTCACGATTTCGCACGTAATCGTACACTCATCGTAAAACTTCCTGTTTAATTATAAGCCATTCATGCTGAAATAACTAAAAATAGGACTAAAAGCATCCTGGAATTCAACTGACCTTTGCCACTCATTATCAGCAACACAATGATCTAGACTTAGGCCAAAGTTCATGTCTCAAATAGCTTCCGAGCAGGACTGCATTCAAATGGGCCAGTGCAACAATGTTTCATGATGATAAAGCAACACTTATTGCGTCAATTTAACCGCTGCAATGCAACGGTTGCACTTTTCTAGTATAATTAGGGATGATACGAACAACGATGGCGTTTTCACATTCCTACTTGCCTAACGTTCGGTAATATCGGATAACGGGGTGACTTTTTTTGACAGAACCAACCATCGCAACTTTAAGCCAAAAATATGAACCAGCAGCTATGCTGGACAGTTTTGCCTACACCAATGCCTTGCTCTGGCTCACGGCGGAACGTCAGCAACCTATCGTACATTTTTGGCAATTACAGCCAACCGTTATCCTTGGCTTATTAGATCAACGACTACCACAACTTGCCACTGGATTAGCACAATTACGCGCTGCTAACCATCAGGTCATGCTTCGTAATTCCGGCGGATTAGCTGTCGTTGCTGACCCCGGCGTACTCAACATCTCGTTATTCTTACCAGCAACGCGCGAGCGCTATTCTATTACAGCAGCTTATCAATTAATGGTCGATTATGTTCAAGCAGTCTGGCCGCAATTAAGCATCGTTACTGGTGAAATCACGTGCTCATACTGCCCTGGTGATTATGATTTAAGTATCGCCGGCCGAAAAATCGCTGGGATGTCGCAACGCCGAACTGCCAACGCACTGGTTATCATGCTTTACGTAAGCATTGACGGTAACCAAACAGCCCGGAGTCAGCTTATCCAACACTTTTATCAAGTCAGCTTAGCAGGTCAACATGACAAGCGTTTTCCAGACGTTGATCCACAAGTCATGACGACCGTTGCCGATCAGCTGGCAACGCCTTATGATGTCGCCGAAGCGCAGCATCGTTTCATGGCTGTCTTGGCACAGTATGGTCTGGTTGACACAACGAGTTTACCGTTGGTCACCGAAGAACCTGAATTTCAAGCACACTTAAATCAAGCCTATCAACAAATGCAGCGACGACAACAACGCCTGCATCACTGAAAGAAGGAATTAATTTGGCTTATCGCCAGCAATTATTGCCCATGGAAAAGGTCTTTCGCGACCCGGTTCATGATTATATTTATGTTCAACACCAAGTCATTCTTGATTTGATCAACACTTCCGAATTCCAACGGTTACGCCGAATTAAACAACTTGGAACGACCTCGTTGACCTTTCACGGGGCGGAACACTCCCGTTTTGGTCATTGTCTTGGCGTTTACGAAATCACTCGCCGAATCTGTGATAATTTCGAACGTAACTATCCGACCCAGGCTCCTGGCGACGGTGGTTGGGACGATCATGAACGGCTAGTAGCGTTATGTGCCGCACTATTACACGATATCGGGCATGGCCCTTACTCACACACGTTCGAGCATATTTTCCACACCGACCATGAGTCCCTAACTGTTCAAATCTTGACGTCACCTGAAACTGAAGTTAATCAAGTTTTACAACAGGTCTCGCCAGACTTCCCTGCTCAGGTTGCAGCGGTTATTCAGAAAACATATCCCAATCCCCAAGTTGTTCAGATGATTTCGAGTCAAATTGACGCTGACCGTATGGACTACCTCTTGCGGGATTCCTATTTTACTGGCACTAACTATGGTAATTTTGACCTGACACGCATTTTACGCGTCATGAAACCATACCCGGGTGGGATTACATTTGCCATGGAAGGTATGCATGCCGTTGAGGACTACATCGTCAGCCGGTTTCAGATGTACATGCAAGTCTATTTCCATCCAGTATCACGTTCCATGGAAGTCATTTTGGATCGCCTACTCGAACGTGCTAATGACCTTTATCAAAGTCACGCGGTCGATGCTGAAGCCACCCCAGTAATGTTATTACCATTTTTCAACAATAACTTTACGTTGCACGATTATTTACGCTTAGATGATGGTGTCTTAAATACTTATTTCAGCCATTGGCGCGACAGCCGTGATCAAATTCTCGCCGATCTGGCCACCCGCTTCTTAGATCGCCGTCCACTAAAGTCGGCTCGCGTTGATGGGACGACCCAGCCATTAATTCCAGCGTTGCAAAAACTAATTGAACAAGCTGGTTTTGATGCGCACTATTACACCGATACCAATGATAGTTACGATTTACCTTATGATGCCTATGATCCCAAGATGAAGAAACCCCGCACTCAAATCGAATTACAACAAAAAGACGGCTCATTACTGGAACTATCAACTGTCAGTGACCTAGTACGTGCCATCACCGGGAAGGTCTCCGGTGATCAGCGCTTCTTTTTCCCGAAAGAGATGCTCAGTGAGAACGCTGAAAACGACCTATTTAAGCCAATCTATCAAGAATTTCAACAATATATTTTGAATGATCGTCTAGTCGTCCCACACTAATTTTGGAGGAATTACAATCATGTCAGTCAAACTTATCGCCATCGATATGGATGGTACCTTACTCAACGAACACAGTGAACTAAATCTCGCAACTATTCAGGCGGTCCACGATGCCAATGCTCAAGGAATCAAAGTGGTGATTTGTACCGGACGACCATTAAGTGGCGTGACCCCCTTTTTGAAACAACTAGGACTCACTGGTGAAGATAATTACGTCATCACTTTTAACGGCTCAATGGTGCAAACGATTACCGGTAACATCATTACTGGCCTCACCTTGTCACATAACGATTACATCGACATCGAAACACTCAGTCGTAAACTCAATGTCCATTGCCACGTTGAAAGTGAGGATCATATTTATACCGCTAATCGCAACATCAGTCCTTACACGGTTGGCGAAAGTGCCTTGGTAAACATGCCGATTCGTTTTCGAACCCCGGAAGAAATGCGCCCCGATTTGCCAATCGTCAAGTGCATGTTCATCGATCATGGTCCGTTGCTAACGGCTGCCATTGAACAATTACCAACAGCATTTTCAGAACGTTTCACCATTGTTCGCTCTGAAGCATACTTCCTAGAATTCATGAATCCGGCCGCAAGCAAAGGTAATGCCTTAAAAACCTTGGCCGCTCATTTACATTTAACTGCTGATGAAGTCATGGCCATTGGTGATCAGGGCAATGATTTGAGCATGCTGCGCTACGCTACTAATAGTGTTGCGATGGGTAACGCAATTGATGAAGCTAAGCAAATTGCCCGTTACGAGACTAAGACTAATATTGATGATGGCGTCGCACATGCCATTGAAACGTGGGCATTATCATAATTTAGCACGATTCAAAATTTTAAAGCAGCGCCAATTGCTCGTTAAAAAAACAAGCAATTGGCGCTGCTTTTTACATTGTTAGCCAAATATATTCAGAACTATCAACTACGCTGAGCACTAAGCAATTGTCAATAATTCAGTAAAACGTCAAAAAGTGACCGTCAACAAATTGTTGATGGTCACTTTATTATTTTCGTTATTCAAAACTACCAGTCGCACTATTTTCCTTAGTGACATTACCACTATCAGGATAGTAACGATAGGTATCCGTTACTGTCTTAGAGGCCGAAGAACTAGCTGCATCCGCCGCATAAATCGCGCTAATTTGATAGTAAGCGCTAGTCTCCTTGGTAATATTAAATTCAGTATCTGAAGCAAATGTGACTCCAGACGCATCTTGGAACTGTTTAATAATCGCCGAAGTCGTCAGTTCCGAAGAACTACTACCGGCAGACGTGCTGTTATTCGACGAACTTGTCATTGTTGAAGTGTCAGCGCTAGTGCTATCAGTACTACTGGAAGTCGCACTACTATCACTAGAACTAGTTACTGTACTCGAACTAACAACCGTTGAGCTGTCACTACCAGAACTCGTTGATTGTGACGCTTCATAATTCATAATGGCTTGTTTCATGACCAAAGCTTTTTTTTGTAATTCCTTGATAACTGGATGTATGGCTTGCACACTATCCAACTTATCAATATTGGCCTTCGCAGTGGCCAAATCATGGATACTTAATTCATCACGAGCAGCGTTATAGTAACCATTGGCTAACTTAACCGCCTGATACTGTCTAACTAACTTTTGCCGGGCAACAATAAAGCTGGCGTCAGTCGTACCATCATAGCTACTTAACGTATCAAAATAACCCTTAGCGAGACTGAGCTGATTATTTTCAAGCGCTTCTTCGGCTTCTTGATAGTATTTCAACCCAGTTGCTAATGTTTTGACTGCTGTATTTGGTTCGGAAACCCGCGCTAGTGTCTTCCGAGCAGCGGCAATTTTTTGTTGCGAAATTTGCTGATCAGCTTTGGTTATAACGGCCGTTGTACTATTATCAGTAGCGGTCGTGGCCGAACTTGCGGTTACGCCTCCGGTATTTTTGGCGCAACCTGAGAGTGTGAATAATCCTAGTAGGACGATCACAATCAGCGGCCAAGATGCTCGATAGGCATGATCCACGGCAAACCCCTCCTTTTTATCATCCCCCATTATACCATTAATCGTGGTTGCGTTTTTTTAAAAGTTCCGAGTGATAGCCTTACTAAATTATCCGAACCAACGCCGCCACATAACAAACTGCTAAGCTAAGGACAACCGCTAAGTTGGCCCACCGGTACAGCACAATTAAAGCCAAATATTCCCGAAACATGGCAAACGGCAAGTAATAGAGGGGCGTTCGTGCACCAATTCCTATCAAATTAAGGTGCAGTTGACGCGCAAAAATATTAGCACGGAGCACGTGGTACCCGCTAGTGACAATCACCGCTCGATAAAAGGGTTGTTGTCGCACTATCAAAGTATGTGAAAATTGCAAGTTCTCAATCGTTGAGGTTGATTGATTTTCTTCTTGAATCGTATCCCGTGGTACCCCATGATCAATCAGATACTGACGCATTGCGGTACTTTCCGCCATAACTTCATCGGCGCCCTGCCCACCAGAAACAACGATCGTGACGGGTTGATGATAGCGGGCGCGCTGCTGATAGTAGTACTTGGCCGCCGCCTGAAGCCGATATGCCAGTGTGCGGGTTGGCTGTCCATTAGGCATTAATCCCGCCCCCAACACGATGATATGATCAATTTGTCGGCGACGTCCTAGTCTAGTTGTGACACACGCCAATAAGTACGCCACAAAACTAAACGTAAAATAAGCCGTTAATAACAAGGCTAAGCCCAACAATTGCCACAGCCGACGCGAATTCCAAGACAACAAGTTGATTCCCGATAAAGCAAGCATCACAACTAGCAAGCCACCCACGATTGCTAACAAACTGTAATGGAACGCCCAGCCTTCTTTGCGAATTAACCGATAACTATACCGAACGAAACTAATACCCACAACTAAGATTACGATTGGCAATAACGTGTAAGCTGCAATTTTCGCACCGACCAGCATGAACTGCCACGTGGGGCTTGCTTGGGAACTGAAACGATAGTAAGCGCTTAATAAAAAACCAATGATTGCAATTAAAAATAGATGCCCGGTTAGCCAGTGGCGTCGATCCGTCAATTGTAAGGTCAACCCACTAACCATGGCCAAACTCCCCCAATAAAATGGTGTCATGGCAACACCCCCTTAACTTATATTTTAATCATTTTCAAAATTCGTGCTAGTCATTCATGAATAAAAAAAGCGTCGGTAACCCGACGTCGGCTTGCATTATCCGTTCCGTACTATCACCTAATGCCTAGTGAAACGCACCAAAACGAAAAATTCGTTGATATACGGCGTCCAGTCCACTCTTAATTAGGTGACAATCCGCACTAGATAACACTTTTACTTTACCACTTTTGCCTATTACTGCAACCTAAAAAGCGCCAAATCAGCAGTTGCTAATTTGACACTTTATTAATCAATTTTCTTCGTTATGGAAACGATTCTTAAATAATGGACTAACTGGTTTATTTTCATGGATAAACTTGATTGCTTGACCCATTAATTGACCAACTGAAACTTGTTCAATCTTATCGATTCGTTTAGCAGCTGGTAGCTCGATTGAATCCGTCACAACTAATTTCTTAATTGGTGACTTTTCAATCCGTTCGATGGCAGGGCCTGACAGAACTGGATGCGTACAACTGGCATAAACTTCCGTTGCCCCCGCATCAACCAAAGCTTGGGCCCCTAAAGTAATCGTTCCGGCCGTATCAATCATATCATCAATCATGATGGCCCGCTTACCCTTAACATCACCAATAATATTCATAACCTCAGCAACGTTAGCACGTGGCCGACGCTTATCAATGATTGCAATGGGGGCTTTCAAGAATTCAGCTAATTTACGTGCCCGAGTCACACCACCGTGGTCAGGTGAAACAACCACAGCATTTTCATCCAAGTGGTGGTTCAGGAAGTAGTCAGCTAACAGTGGCGCACCCATTAAGTGATCCAATGGGATATCGAAAAAGCCTTGAATTTGGGCAGCATGAAGGTCAAGTGCCAAAATCCGCGTTGCACCAGCTGTTTCCAACATGTTTGCAACTAACTTAGCGGTAATTGGTTCGCGAGAACGTGCTTTACGATCTTGTCGTGCATACCCATAATAAGGAATAACCACGTTAATGGTCTTGGCACTGGCGCGACGTAAGGCGTCAATCATAATCAATAGCTCCATCAAATTGTCATTAACGGGAGCGGAAGTTGATTGAATGATATAAACTTGGTCACCACGAATACTTTCCTCAATGTTAATGCGAATTTCGCCATCGCTAAAGCGATCGACCGAAGTCTTACCTAACTTAACTCCAACGGCGTCCGCGATTTTTTCTGCCAATGGTTTATTTGAATTCAAAGCAAAGATTTTTAACTTTGGATCAAAATACTGTTCTGACATAATTTCCTCCATTCGAAAATTTATTACTTACTAAATAATAGGCATTTTACTAGTGAAAATCAAGCCCCAACAACAAGGCAAAATTGCGTAAGACTGGGCTGGAAGCACGACATTCGGCAATCTAAGCCCCTTCATAAATAAAGATTAAAGTTTCGTGAGGTCAGTTAACCAGGCTACCGTAGAATAAACTCAACTAATGATACCGCTATCAGTTGTAATTAATATTGATACCTAGCTTAGAATAATAATGATACGGTTATTCAGTTATCTGAATGTCGCTTACATTACCTGGCTAACTTCCAATTTGCTGGCACCGCACAAATACCTATCGATAGCTATTGCCTAGTTTTCACCACTTTGAATAAGCCATCCAGGGCTGACCACAACTCCATCATATTTCAACGGTGCTGGTTCAAATAATTCACCACATCACGACCCAAGCGATTCATCCCTTGATATTGCTGATACTGATGCCCACCCTGAGCCATGACAACGATACTGTACGACCCTTGCTTGGTTTTAAAAATTGCCGCATCATTTTGTACGCCCTTATCTGGATATTCACCAGTCTTATTATAAACCGTAGCATGTTTGACAAGGTACGGTAACTTACTATGATTGCGACAGCCTTTAAGTAAGGTCAACATCTTTGTATCATATGACTTACCTAACAATTTATGTTGATAGACTAACGTCAAGAATCGTGTCAGATCAGTCACTGAAGTATAATTATCGCGGCCATGACGCAACGCGTTGGTATCAAGCATATAGCGTTGTAAAACCGTTTGTTTGAATTGATAACGCCTGATGGTTGCGTTAATCGTCTTAAAGCCCCCGGCACGCTTGATTAACCGATTGGCTGCGCTATTATCAGAATTGTGAATCATTAACTTTAAATCACTTTGATCCTGCCTCGTCAGCCGTAACTTTCGTTGCTGCACACGCCGATAAATCGTTAGCATGACATAAACTTTGATCGTACTAGCTGAGCGTTGTCGAATAACGTGCTGATTTCCCGTTTGAACAGCCAACTTGCGCTTACCTAACCGAGTCACCTTGACCGACCAACGACCACCTAGCGATTTCAAATCACGGTGTACTATTTTTTTGACCGCCGCCTGTTCGTTTTTAATACTAGTAGCATGCACTGGTGTTGCCCAGTACAAACAACTAAAAAATACCAAGCCACAAATAATGTCACGTATCCACCGCTTCTTTTGCATTCAAGCGCCTCCAAGTTCCTCTCCATTCCAAACATTTCCCTATCAATTATACCAATTTCACAACTCGAATAAAATCGTCCATTTGACACTATCGTTAACTTATAATCAAAAAAACTATCCAAGCAAGCGCGCACTTGGATAGTCTCTGAATTCAACGATTAATTGTACTGCTTACATATTTTCTGGTTCATGGGGTAAGCGACCCCAAAAATCTGGCTTATTGGTCTGCCGAGCCCGAGCAATTGCCATGTCATGGAAGTTAACATCGTCAGTAATCGTAGAACCAGCCGCAATAAACGAATGATCGGCCACTTCAACAGGTGCAACAATGTTCGAGTTGCTTCCAATAAAGGCCGAATCGCCAACGTTCGTATGGTGTTTGTTGACCCCGTCATAATTGACGAAGACGACCCCGCAGCCAACATTAATATCTTGCCCTAACGTTGCGTCACCCACATAAGTTAAGTGGCCAACCTTGGTCCGATTACCAATCTTGGCTTTCTTTACTTCCACGAAGTTTCCTAGATGCACGTGTTCACCAATTTCCGCTTGTGGCCGTAAATGGCTATACGGGCCAATATTGCTGTCAGCATGCATAATAGAATCCTCCAAGAAGGACGCCGTCACGCGAACCCGATCTTCAATCACCATATCGTGGATTTCAGAATGAGCACCAATAAAGCAGTCTTCACCAATTGTGGTCTGGCCTTTAATAAGCACCCCTGGTTCAACAATCGTATCCGCACCAATCTTAACACCCGCATCAATGTAAGTATCTTCAGGGTTAATGATTGAAACCCCATTCTCCATATGTTGAGCGTTAATGCGCTGTTGCATGACCTTAGTTGCTTGAGCAAGTGCTGCACGGGTATTTACCCCCATTGATTCATCAAAATCATCCATTTGATATGCAGCCACCACGTCACCCTGATTTTTCATAATCTGAATAACATCAGTCAGATAGTATTCACCCTGTGCATTGTCATTAGTGACTTCATGTAAGGCAGCAAATAATTTCTGGTTATCAAAACAATAAACGCCAGTGTTGATTTCGTGAATTTCTTGTTCTTCTTTAGTGGCATCCTTTTGTTCAACAATCTTTTCAACAATACCTAAATGATTGCGAACGACCCGGCCATAGCCTTGAGGATTAGGTGCTTTGGACGTTAAAATCGTTCCAGCCGCACCCTTAGCCTGGTGATATTCAAATAACTCTTCAAAAGTTTCAGCTTTAAACAGTGGCGTATCACCACTAACGATCAGCGTCATTCCGTCCGCATCTTTTAAGAGTGGTTCAGCTTGCAGAACCGCATGACCAGTACCAAGTTGCTCTGTTTGAACAGCATACTTAGTCCGATCCCCCAGCGCAGCTTCCACATCTTTAGCACCATGACCAACAATGGTCACGATATTCGCCATATGTGTAGCTTCCACCTGTGTCAAAACGTGGTCGACCATTGACTTGCCACAAACCTGATGTAATACTTTGACTAGCTTGGATTTCATCCGGGTCCCTTTACCAGCGGCCATGATGATTGCATTTTTGGTTGTCATTACAAATTACTCCTTAGTCCTCAGATAAGTCCATCATATCAAAAAATTGGTCTGGTTAACATACTCCACCTAAGCTTCCGCCCCGAAAACCTTCTCCAAGTAGTTACCAGCAACGACTTTAATCGCCTTATCACTATCACTGATGTTGGTTACTCGTAGCAACGAGGTATAGTCGTCAATTAAACGATTGCCAACAAAACTGGCTTCTGCAAAGACGGTGATGCCAATTAAATTAGCATCAAATTCTTCAATCAACGTTTTCATTCCGTTAATCGTCCCGCCGCCCTTCATAAAATCATCCACGATAAGGACATTAGCACCTTCCGTTAAGCTACGTTTAGAGAGTTCCATCTTTTTGATTCGTTCCGATGACCCCGAGACGTAGTTCACACTAACCGTTGAACCTTCCGTAATTTTGGAATCATTCCGGACAATAACAAACGGCACGTTTAAATAAGTCGCAACACTTTGAGCAATGGGAATTCCCTTAGTGGCAACAGTCATGACAGCGTCAATTTTTTGATTTAAGTACTGAGTCGCAATCACCCGACCAACTTGTCGTAAAATATCAGGTTGTCCTAGAATATCAGATAAATAAACGTAGCCACCAGGCAAGACCCGACTCTTATCAGCCACCTTAGTCGTCATCTCATCAATAAATTCTTGAGCTTCTTCCTTTAAGATATAAGGAATGAACCGGGCCCCACCAGCTGCACCGGGAATGGTTTCCAAGATTCCTGTTCCCCGGGCTTGAAAAACTTTCTTCAAAATCGTTAAGTCTTCACTAATTGACGACTTTGCGGATGCGTACCGTTCCGCAAAGTATGTCAATGAAACTAATGTATGAGGACGTTCTAACAAATAGCGCGTCATATCTATTAAACGTTCGCTTCTACGTACTTTCATAACTTCCACCTCAACCTAAATCATCATTTTTAAAGTCTATGCAAAATGATAACACAAACGTTCGGAAATAAGCCAACTTTTTCACATCTTTTTACGAAACTATCGGAATTTCTTAATGAAGTTGCCAATATTTCGAGTAGGTTGCAGAATTAATGAGGAATTCAAGAACAATAAACTAGTACGACCAACCAAACCGTATCCATGACTTCCAATTGCCGAAAACATCCGGCTGCTATCAAATCTAAGTCATTGACCACGCGGTGATTCAACACTTTTGACACCAATGCTATTGATGCCACAAGATTGAGACAAAACTAAAAGTGTTCAGCCTCTTAGGAAAAAACTTCTTCTCAAGAAACCGAACACAATTTTTCTGTCAATATTGTCGAAACGTGCACCAAAAGGTTGCTTGTTCCGCTCTCTTTTCAAAAACACTGAGCTAAATATCCGATGACACACTAAATTAGTGCAATCAGTCTAACTACCAACATGTAGCCGTTGATAACCTAAAGCTACAAAATAAAAAATACACTCAATTGCCGCGATGAAAAAGCTGACTGGTAGATTAGTCACATAACTCAAGTACAGCCCCAGCCAAACGCCAATCAACGCAAAACCAATCGCAAGAAAAATCATCTTGCTAACCGTGTGTACAAAATACCGAGCTGCGGCCGCTGGTAATGTAAGTAAAATAAAAATCAATAACGATCCCACGATTTGAGCAGCCACACTAACACTCATCGCAACTAACACTAAGAATACAACGGAAATCCCCGTCGTCCACAGACCACTGACTCGGGCACCAATCGCATCAAACGAATCAAACTTTAATGGTCGATACAACATGAGCATCACTAGTAATACGATTGCTGATAAGACCGCCACTCGAATCACATCCGCACTAGCAATTCCAATTACACTCCCAAACAGAATACTCGTTGCGTAACTGGAAGTCTGATTCGAAAGCGATAGGAACAAAATCCCTAATCCAATAAACAACGCGGAAATCGCTGAGATTGAAGCTTCGCGTCGAGATTGTTTGACACTCATCTGTCCAACAATCACCGAACTAATAACGGTAAAGATCAACATACCACTTAATGCCGTCCACCCCATAAAAATCCCAAAAGCTGCACCGGCAAAGCCGATTTCAGATAACGTATGCGTCAAGAATGATAAATTACGGGCAATGACAAAGACACCAATGGTCCCACAAATAATCGCAATGAAGGTTCCCGCCAAGTAAGCATTCTGCATAAATACTAAACTAAACATTGACATTAGTGACCTCCTTTAACTGCTTGACCGACATCTCGTCAATATTACCAAATTGTTGTTGTCCGGGCTTTAAGGCCAGATAATGCTTAGCATATTGCTTAGCTAATGGTAAATCGTGGGTCACAAAGAAGACGGTAATGTTACTAGTTTGGTTCAAGTTCTGAACAAGATCCAATAACTCATACTTCATCTCATTGTCCAGACTAGCCGTCGATTCATCGAGGATCAATAACTGGGGTGCTTGAACAATGGCTTGTGCCAGGTAAGCCCGCTGCTTTTCACCACCAGAAGCCATACCGAGTGGACGTTGACGTATTTTTTTTAAATTCGTTACGGCTAGTGCCGTGGCCACTTGACGATGTTCAGCCTTAGACAACCAAGGCTGCCACCCCTTCAAATTAAGCCCAACAAAATCTTCAATCGTTAAAGGATACTCCTGGTCTAAGTTGCGAAATTGTGGTACGTAGCCAATTTTAATGGCTTTCTTATTTGGATAATACTTAATTTGTCCGGCCGTTGGCTTCAGCATCCCAAGCAAAGCTCGAATCAAAGTGGTTTTCCCCACCCCATTTTCACCAATCACGGTCAGAAAGTCACCCTGCTCAATCGTAAAATTCAAATCTTTAAACACCTGATTGTTTGGAAAACCAATTCCAAGGTGTTGGACGGCGATTAACGGTTCCGTCATAGCACTACCCCAACTTTCTAAATTAAAGTAAATCGTAATGATTACTATTTTAGTTTACCTGAATGCGCTGATTTGTCAATAGCCGCTTTAAAAAGCCCACGCCACCAATTAGTCCGCACAATGTTAATTAGCCTCGTTCACCGTTGCCCACTTTGTATGATGATCAGGTTGTCATCGCATTACACCAATGTTTCAACCCACCACTACATTAAATATCCAAGAAAAAAAGACCAGTTTTGCCATCAAGACGACAAAATCTAGTCCATTAATTTTGATAGGCCTCACCGAGGCATTAATCCAAACCAACCTGTTCGTGAAAAAATTCGTCCAGCACTTCTTGATAACGGTCTGGATGTGTCCGAATTGCTTCTACGTGACGAGCATCAGGATCGATATACAGGCCCTTTTGTTGCGGCAGTTGGTCATACAAGGTGTGGGCGTTACGTACGGGAACCGTCTGATCCTTGGAACCATGAATCATCAAGATTGGCAAGCCACCAGCAATCACCCGTTGCAGAATCCGGCCATCCTTAAAGCCATAACCAGCTCGAACATGTGCTAACCGGTTAGCCACTGGCATAATTGGATAAGCCGGCAGATGAAATTTATGGGTCAGCCGAAACTTAGCTTCATCATACAGATCCGCGTAACCACTGTCTTCCACAATTGCTTTGACATTATCTGGTAACGGCTCACCACTAGTCGCCATGACCGTAGCAGCCCCCATCGAGATACCCATCAACACAATATCAATGTCTAGCCCGAGTTGATCGAGTGCCATCGTAATCCAACGCTCATAATCTAACCGATCTAACCAACCATAGCCAATCGTATGACCTTGGCTGTCACCAAATGCCCGGGCATCTGGCATTAAGACATCATATCCCAAACTCATGAAGATGCGCGCGTACGGAATCATCTGTTCACGCGAATGCCCCAATCCATGGGCTAAAATCGCTAATCGGCCCACCGTCTTCGGATTAGGAATATATGTCGCTACCAAGTTTAGCCCATCAAAGGACTGAATCATCCACTGTTGCTTAGGCTGTTTTAAATACCAAAAATTTTCAATTTCAGTGTTTTCTGCTCGCGAACGTTCCTGACCACGATGCTTTTGTGCATCACTCACGTGCATGGCAATTTGATACGCTGCTAATCCGCCAAGTAGCGTTCCCGCATAGGTTGCAGCGCCAACGACGCCCGCTAATTTCAATCCCAATTTTGTCGACTGCTTCATCCGAACACACCTCCGTTACCCCTATTTAAGCATAAACGAGCACAAAATGCTTATAAAAAGAGAACGGCGCGGTCCCGCTTGCTTACTTTACGCGCACTGCTATTACGTTGGCATCCCTTATTGCCAGGATTTCCACCAACGAAAACCCACTCGTTAACACGACATTAACAAATATGTTGACCTCGTCGACCACCAACTGAACTACTCCACCCGTTTAACAGCGCCATTACTGTAACCCCATCCACTCAAACTCACTCAGATTATTAAAAAAGTCCACCACCACGGCGGACCACTACAGTCTAATGCTCATTCAAATTAACCGGCCGCACAAGGTACACTTCCCGACAAAACCCCTTCAGAGAATTATATACCCGCTGCGCCCGTGACTGTTTTCGACACACCCCAAAAACAGTCGGACCAGTACCACTCATCTGCGCAGCATCCGCCCCAAACGTTAGCAGTTGTCGCTTGATTTGTAGAATTTCGGGATAGCGTTTAGCTGTAATCGGCTCTAAAACATTCCCCATATTCGCAAAGATTTCCGTAAAATTCTGTTGCTGAATGCCCGCCAATAACGCGTCAATCTGGGGATGCTGGTCGATACGCTCGTAATTGACCTGCCGCAAAATATTTGGCGTTGACACACTGACTTTCGGTTTCGCTAGAATAATCCACATCGGCGGCAACTTAGGTAGCGGGGTGACTACATCGCCTTTTCCCGTCACGTGGGCCGTCTGACTGTAGACACAGTATGGCACATCTGAATCTACTTGCAATCCCAAACGTGCTAACGTGGCTAAGTCCAAGTGGAGATTCCACATCCGGTTCAAGCCCCGTAAAACAGCGGCGGCATCAGATGAGCCGCCTCCTAGACCAGCCGCTACCGGAATGGCCTTTCTTATTTTGATACGGACACCCCGATCAACATGACAATACCGTTTTAAAACGCTCACCGCTTGAAAAGCTAAGTTACGGCGATCATTCGGCAAAAAGCCACTATCGGTGACCACTTCGATTCGGTTCGTATGCAATGATTCTAACATGACATAGTCGGCCAGATCGACCGACGTCATCACCATGTCCCACTCTTTATCCCCATTTGGATGTTCAAATAAGGTATCCAGTCCTAAATTGATTTTGGCCGGTGCTTTTTCAACGATCTGCACGCGTCTCACCCTCTTCCATGACCGCGATTACCCGGGGTCGCTGACTTACTTTGATACAATTATACTAATATCAAGGCAAAATAAAAAGACCTTGCTTAGGGGTCTTAATATTGAGAATTCACGAGACGCGAATTAAGCTTCAGTTGTTTCATCATCAAAAGCGATTTGAACGTTCTTTGTCAGAACATCAGTATAACTGTAGGAGACCCGTTCAAATGCGTTTTCTTGTTGATCTAAATCCACAACGAACACCGAACGATAAGTTTCTTTCAAGATACCGTGGCGTTCAGTTGTTTTCTTACGGCCAGCCTGGGCAACGACCTTCATGCGTTGGCCGATCCGTGAGTCAAGTTTATCTTTAATTGCAGCTAGTGAAATTGGCATTGAGAATCCTCCTCATGAAAGACACTATACTAGCTTTTCACAAAAAAGTCAATATTATATCACAAGGTTTTCTAATGTGCAACCATTTTATAAGCATAGATAACTTAAAGTAAGTCAGCCTGATGTAACGCATCCGTCAATGTAATAAATTCATCGACCGTCAACCGTTCGGCACGAATCTTGGGATCAATTATCGCGATATCAAGAGCCTGTTGAATGGCCGTCTTCGTCTCAGGTTGTTTACCAAATAGGCTTTGCAAATTATTCCACAGATTTTTCCGACGGTGCGCAAAGCCCGCTTTAACGACCTTGAAAAAAGCTGCTTCGTCAAATGGCATGTGTGTCCGCGGTGGCAATGCCGTCAATTTCACGATTGCAGAATCGACATTCGGTGCCGGCACGAAAACCGTCCGGGGAACGACCATCGCCATCTCAGCAGCCATCCGGTACTGCACAGCAATCGTTAACGCACCGTACGCCTTCGTACCCGGTTCAGCTGCTAAACGGTCGGCAACTTCCTTTTGCATCATCACAACAATATTTTCAAAAGCAACGTCCCCCGCCAAGATATTCATCAGAATGGGCGTTGTAATATAATACGGTAAATTGGCTACGAGCTTCAACGGCCGCTCGTTATCTAAATGTTCACTGATCATCGCGGCTAAGTCGGCCTTCAAAATATCTTGGTTAACGACCGTTACATTGTCATAATCAGCTAGCGTCTCATCCAAAATTGGCAGTAACCGATCATCGATTTCAAAAGCCAGGACGTGGTGCGCAGCCCGTGCCAAATACTCAGTCAGTGCCCCGATCCCAGGGCCAATTTCAATCACGTTATCATTGGTTCCAATGTCAGCAGTGGCAACAATGTTGTGTAACACGTTCTGATCAGTTAAAAAATTCTGTCCTAAACTCTTCTTAACTTGTAACCCGTACGTATGCATAATTGCCCGTGTGCGGGCGGGATTCGCAATATCTAAATCTCTACTCATCATTTCTCCTCTGTGGTTAGTTGGTCAACAGCCGCCCAAAAATCAGCTGGCTGAATTTGAAATAGTTGTAACCGTTTGGGTAACTGTTTGCCGTTGACGTATCCGATACCTAAACGTTCACCCAATTGTTCGCGTCGTTGACGTGCCGTGGGACCAGCTAATAAACCCGCCGCAATCAAATCATGGTGACTAATCAACTGTTGAGGCTCATCGATTTGCTCCGTATATAGATGGGCAAGTGCGGCTTGGATCGCCGCTGGGCTCGCGTGTTCAACGCCCAGGCTCCCCCCAGCCTTAGTTGGTACACCAGCTTTGCGGGGCAAAAAGGCGTGCTTAACACCCGGAACAGCCGCCGAAATCGTCTTCCGAATACGTTCACCGGAAAAGTCTGGGTCGGTGAACACGATCACGCCGCGACTGGCCTGCAACGTTTTGATCTGGGTTAAGGTGGCTTTGGAAATCGCCGAGCCATTCGTTTCAAGTGTATCTGCATCAACAGCTAGGGCGAGCCGTTTAGTATCATCTTTTCCTTCAACCACAATTACTTCTTTAATCTTTTTCAATCTTAAAAAATTCCTCTGCATTTTGATAAGTTTGCGCCGCAATATCTTCTGGCGTCGTTTCACGTAACTTGGCAATCGCTTCAACAACGTACCGCGTGTAACCTGGTTCGTTCTGCTTGCCACGGTATGGTTCCGGCGTTAGATAAGGAGCATCAGTTTCAACCAGCATTTGCGTTAGTGGCGTTTGCTTGACGGATTCATGGACTTCACGCGCATTCTTAAATGATGCGACACCACTATAGGAAATATGCATACCTAAGCCCAAGAACCGTTTGAGCCACTCAGGGTCGCCATTAAAACTATGCATGACGCCACCCGTATCACGAATATCAGCCGCTTTCAAAATCTTATAAGTATCTTCGAAAGCATCACGATTATGCACGGAAATCGGCACTTGCATATCCTTAGCAATGGCGACTTGGCGGGCAAAGACTCGCCGTTGAACGTCTTGTGGTGACGTATCCCAATGGTAGTCCAGTCCAATCTCACCTAACGCCACGACCTTCGGATGTTGGAGTTGTTCAATCAACAACTTTTCAGCCGCCTGATTGTAATTTTTAGCATCTTCCGGGTGCCAACCAACAATCGCGACTAACTGAGAATACGTTTCCGCCAGTTTAATCGCATCGGCGTTCAGTTGTGTATTCGAACCGACAATCGCCATCCGCGTAACATCCAGATCAGCTGCTTGTTGTAAATAACGTGGCACTTCCTGGATGAATTCTTCACTATTTAAATGGGTATGAGAATCAAAAATCCGCATGTAATAACCCCTTTTCGACTTTTGTTATCTTAGTTGATTTTACCATGTGACGCAAGTTTTCGGAAAAGAAGACGGTAATTATAAAACAAAAAAGCCCGGGTTCTCCCAGGCTTTTAAGCAAAATTAATGACGTACACGCCGCCAATACAGCCCCGCGTACACCACCGTCATCATGACGACCACGCCTAACATGTATACGGGCAATGTTACGATACTACCGTGGTGGAGCCAACTCATTAAGTAAGTTAGCACGCTCACTAGCAGATAATAACCCAGGCTAAACCAGCCACTGGCACTACCCATCACCGTTTCATAGCCAATCAAGGCGCGGTTCAACGCGTTTGGTAAGGTGATATTTAGACCTAAGAAGGCCAGAAAAATTCCAACCAACATCCCAATGACATGATTGCCAACAGCGGCCATCACCAAACCAGTCGTTGCCACTAAGCTTAATCCCAATCCACTTAAAGCGACCTGCATTGGTGACCAATAGTTGACAAGCCAATTCACTAACAACGCGCCCAGCAGACTGGCCGCGGCTAAGACTAAACCGAGACTACCGTATTGCACGGCAATAAAGCCAAAGTGCGTTTCAAATATAAACGGCGCTTCAGCGTAATAACTAAACAAAATACCATTAATACCACTAATCAATAGGCCGTAACACCAGACCACGGGATCGTGCAACAACCGTGAAACGACAACGCTTTGTTGCCGCCATGAGGCCACTTTGACCGTTTCCGGCCGGGTCTCTGGTAAGCGATACCCCGCGTACAGCAGAATGGCGACCGCCATCATAATCAAGACGGAAAAGACATGTCGATAACCGAAGACGGTCTGGACGCTACCCCCGATGAGTGGGCCGAGGGCGGGCGATAACGCCATGGCTGCACTCACCTTAGCAAAGATTTTTGCACCAGTAACCCCCGTAAAACTCTCACGCATGATAGTCTGTGTCACAACCGAACCAGCACTCGCACCAAAAGCTTGAATCAAGCGGCAAACCAATAACCAAGTAAAGTTTGGACTCAGATACAGCCCGAAGTTACCGAGTAGATAAAAGATTAATCCACCTAACATCGCACCGCGGCGCCCGCGATAGTCAGCATATTGCCCCCAGAAGAGCACCCCGACTGCAAAAGCCACAAAATAACTGCTCATGGTTAGCTGGCTGTGGCTGGCGCTAACGTGCATTGCCTGACTGAGTGCTGGCAAGATCGGCGTGAAGATTGACTCACTGATTTGTGGGAAGCCCACTAATGTGATTAACAGTAATAATGATGGCACTTGTTTTTGGACGTTTTTCATTTAATTAAGACTCCTAAATTTAATTAATTTGCGGAAAAACGTCCTTTTCCATCTACGGAGACGCATACGAGAATTTGTTCATACTTCATATGTCCTCACCTCATTTCTTGTTCGTACTACTGTACGCAAGATTAACCCATTTGTCAAAAACAACTAAAATAACAGTTGAATTACAAATAAAAAATCGAGCTCACTAGTCAGTGCGCCCGATTTTTTATTCAACATTTAGTTTTTACGAAATCAATGATCCGTTGACCATATTATCTGGTACCGTAATTAATTGCACCTGACCATCGTGTTCTGCTGACAGTAACATTCCTTGGCTCATTTCACCACGAAGCTTCCGTGGCTTTAAGTTACCAACGATGATAACTTTCTTGCCAATCAGTTCTTCTGGTTCTGGATACCACTTGGCAATACCGGAAAGGATTTGGCGATGATCTGCATCACCTGCATCTAAACGGAATTGTAAGAGCTTGTCAGCCCCTTTCAATTTCTGCACCGTAATGACTTCAGCAACTTTCAATTCGACCTTGTCAAAATCATCAATGGTAATCGCTGGTTTAGTGAGGTTCAAATTAGTCTCAGCTGGGTTCCAGCCTTGTTCGACTTCAGCTTCATGTTTCGCGTTTTCCATGGCTTTACGCCCCTTCTGTTTGTCGGATTTCGTCATCTTACCCTTCAAGAATTCAACTTCGGCATCCATATCGACCCGTGGGAAGATTGGGGTTCCCTTAGCAACGACTTGTGCACCAGCCGGCAAATCAGCCAGTTGTAAGTCGGCAATTGCTAAAGTTGCTGGGTCCAACCCTAATTGGGTAAAGATTTCCTTAGGCGCATGCGTCATGACTGGACTGATCAAACTAGCAATCACCCGCAAACTAGCTGCTAAATGGGCCATCACACTGGCTAACTTATCAGCATCATTCGCATCGTCACTCTTAGCTAATTGCCAAGGTGCCGTTTCATCAATATACTTGTTCGTCCGACTGACCAACTTCCACACTTCAGCCAGCGCATCTGATAAATGCAGACTATCCATGCAAGCGTTGAAGTTCTTAATGGTCGTGGCAGCCGTGGCTTCTAAATCTGCGTCAAATTCAGTCACACCGGCTTTGAACGCCGGCACTTTACCGTCTTCATACTTGTTAATCATGGCAATCGTCCGGTTCAACAAGTTCCCCAAGTCATTAGCCAAGTCATAGTTAACCCGCGCCACGAAGTCTTCTGGCGTGAATAAACCATCGTTACCATAAGGCATGGCTTTAACTAAATAATAACGGAGCGCATCCAAACCGTAACGTTCAACCAATGTTTCAGGATAAATCACGTTACCCTTAGACTTGGACATCTTGCCGTCCTTCATCAATAACCAACCATGACCAAAGACCTTCTTAGGCAATGGTAACCCGAGTGCATGCAAAATAATTGGCCAGTAAATCGTATGGAAGCGCACGATTTCTTTACCAACCATTTGAACATCGGCAGGCCAGAACTTGTTAAACAAATCTTCTGAGTCGCCAGTTGCGTAACCTAAGGCCGTAATATAGTTCGTTAAGGCATCGATCCACACGTAAACGACGTGCTTAGGATCACTCTTGACGGGGACGCCCCAAGTAAAGCTCGTCCGTGAAACAGCCAAGTCTTCCAAACCTGGTTTGATGAAGTTATTGATCATTTCGGTCATCCGGTTAGCTGGTTCAATAAAGTCAGGATGACTTTGATAATAATCTAACAACCAGTCCGCGTACTTACTCATCTTAAAGAAGTAGGACTGTTCTTTAACAAGTTCGACTTCATGACCACTAGGCGCCTTACCACCAATAACCTTGCCGTTATCATCACGGAAAACTTCAGCTAGCTGCGTCTCAGTGAAGTATTCTTCGTCATCAACGGAGTACCAGCCTTCGTACTCACCTAAGTAGATGTCACCATTTTTAAGTAACCGATCAAAAATTTCTTGGACCGCACGTTCATGATAATCATCAGTAGTCCGAATAAACTTGTCATTAGAGATTTCTAGCAATTGCCATAAATCCTTGATTTGCTTTGCCATTCCATCAACGTATGACTTCGGATCTGTATTTAACTTTTCTGCTTTTTCTTCAATTTTGAGGCCGTGTTCATCCGTTCCGGTCAAGAAATAAACATCGTAACCCATGGCACGCTTGTAACGTGCTAAAGTATCGCACGCAATTGTCGTGTATGAATTACCGATATGTAATTTCCCCGAAGGATAGTAGATCGGCGTCGTAATATAATAAGTTGGTTTTGTTTCTGCCATGACGTAAATTCCCTTCAAACTAGTTTATGATTAACTCGTTAAGCATGTCTTTGATTAAAATCCATGAACAAATCACACGCGTCCAAACAACACGTCTTGGTCTAAAATAACATGTTGCTGGGCCAATGTGTAGAATCTCTTATATTGTATCATATTTCCTGTGTTTATTAAGAAACACTAACAAAAGAGTTGCACGTATGGCTGTAATCTCGATTGACTAAAGCTTCAAGCTTTACGCAACCATCAGCATTCAACAAAATAGCGATAGCATTCACGCTACCGCTATTTTCTCAATTATCATATTTCTGCTGGTACTTTCCCAAAAGTACGTTAGCTAACACACTAAAACAAGTCCAGTTGATGCGGTCCTAAATCACCAAACGAAACGCCTAGCAACTCTTTGAGTGCCATCGCGTTATCGGCCGCGTCACCACCGGAATTGTTATTGAAGATGACGCAGACCTCGTCCGCTTGCTGTTGCAACTGCTCAACCGTCTGCTTGAATGTCATCAACTCTTGGTCATTATACCGATATAAGGTTCGTTGACTGCGCCAGTTAGCGCCCTTGGCTGACCAGCCTTGTTGGTTACGCCCGTGTAAGCGTAAGAGTGCCAATTTCGAATTCGTTACGACCGGCTCGAAACTAACGCCATCATTTAAAGCGTGCGGCTCATCGACAATCACATGGGTAATCCCCAGATCCTTCAGAAAGCTAAAGACCGCATCTTTGACACTCTCCTCGTACCAACTCTGGTTACGAAATTCGACTGCGATTGGAACACCGGGTAACCACTCGACCATCCGTTGTAGGTAATGGAAGTTGCGGTTCGACCGTTCAAAAAACGGCGGAAATTGGAAGAGCACCGCTTTTAATTGCTGGTGCTGTGTTAATGGTTTGAGCATCGCACGATATTCCCGATAAGCTGTCTTTAGCGCATCCATCGAGACCCCTTCGTCATAAGTATCATGTAGCGTCATCACCTGATTTGCTTTCAGAATAAACTGAAACTTGTCGGGGACGGCCTTTTGCCACTTCGCGACCGTCGTCACTTTCGGAATACCATAGAATGGCGTGTCCACTTCAACGACTGGTAGGACTCCCGAATATTCAGTTAAGGACAGCTTTTCAGTACCACCCAGTAAACTAGGGTGTTCCGTCCAAGTTGTTAAGCCAATTGTTATCATCAGACCTGCACCCCCTCGAAGAAATCAACCGCATCTTGTTGCACCATCGTAAATGCAAATGGCAACTGGAGCGGTTCCGCATTGATTGCAAGCACTTGAGCCTTCGGATTACGATAGTCAATTAGGCCGGCGAACGGATACACCCGAAACGAGGTCCCACAAATAACGACTAGGTCAGCCTGCTGTAAATATTGAACTGCCCGTTCGATATTGGCACTCGCAATCCCCTCGTCATACAACACCACGTTAGGCCGTAAGTAGCCATGGTCTGTCTGATGGTAAGGGGACTTCAAATACTCATGCCAATCGACATGCTGACCACACTTGGTGCAGTAGACCTGATAGAGATTACCGTGAAATTCAACGAGCTGAGCTGTTTTAGCCACCCCATATAAATTATCAATATTTTGTGTAATCACACTGGCCCGCCCTTGCTGAGTCAGTGCCGCCATTTTTTGATGAATCACATTCGGTTGGGCGTCTGGATAATATAAATTGGATTGTAAATATTGATAAAATTCCAGCGGATGCTCCGCCAAAAACGCGTGGCTTAAATAATATTCCGCGTTATGGTGTTCGGTATACAGTCCATTTTTAGACCGGTAATCGGGAATTCCCGAGGGCGTCGAAACGCCGGCCCCCGTCATAAAAACGATATGCTGAGCTTGTTGTAAAGTTGTTTGTGCTGCTGTAATGTCACTCATTCTGACATCTCCCTGCTTAGCTTACCGTAACGTATAGGGTAGATTCATTTCTTGGAATAATTCTTTGACCGTCTTATCGTACACCTCTTTGAAAAAGGCATCGCTCTTCTTTTGCGCCGGTGCTGGTAAGACAAACGCATTCTGACGGTCACTCTTATATAACCCAATGTACGCTCGGGTATGTTTATTTTTATCTAATAGATCTGAATGGTAAACGTCAAATAACTGCCGGACTTCCAGCCGCTCTTGCCGTTCACTGAGCACACTCTGAACGGTCACAAATTCCGTTCCGTGTAGGACTGGTAAATGCCAAGCCGTCATCTGATCATCAAAAGCCTTGAACAGCTTTACTACGGCACGCCGCATAGCAAACGGGGTGTCAACTGACTTCTGACTGATGACGGCGTATAGCTTCTGTGCAGCCGGCCAAGCTTGCGGATAGGCCGTTGTCACCTTTTGCAAATCATCAGCTGGTAATTCACCATTAAAGAAAACGAGTAAGTCAGTCAATGTTAATAATCGTAACGTCATCATCGCATCCGCCTTGCCCGCAGGTTCCGGTTCGATTGTGGCCGCCACACCTTGCATGTATAGCGTTTCAATCTGCTCATCGATTAAGTCATGTTCCCGTTGTTTGCGTACGACCAAGACGTGGCTCACCATGTCATAAAGTTCCATAGCGATTGCCATCAATTGTTCGTCCAGTTGTTGATCGCGCGTGGTTAAATTAAAGGTAATCTGTGGAAAGCCTTGTAATAACAATAATAGATGTAATAATTCATGTGACGCTGTGTAATTAGGAGCCGTAATATCGCTAACCCGAACGGTCAGATCACCATCATCTAACACTTGTTGTGCTTGATCATGGCGGACGTAACCCGCTTTTGTGTCACCAAAACGAACACTAATATTGCCCGGATATAACGAATTGGCGGTACTTAATAAATCTGTAACAGTTTGGTTCAATTTAATTTCAGTCATCGGTCTCTTCCTTTGTTTGTCGCAATTCCGCAATGAGTTGTTGCGTGGTTGCGAGGTCTTGTTGAGATGCTAATTCAAGTCGTTGTAAGATAACAGGGAGTTCCTCAGGAGTCGCCCCCGCTGCCATCGCGAGCGATTTCAACTGTAGGTGCATATGGCCCTGCTGGATACCAGTCGTGACCAAGGCACGTAAAGCGGCTAGATTTTGGGCTAACCCGATGGCAACCATAATTCTTTCCAAATCACCCGCCGTTTGAATACCTAATATTCGTTGATTCAACTGGGCTAACTCGTTAATTTTGATTGAACCGCCCACAATGCCAACCGGTAGTGGCAATTCCAGTTCACCGTGCAGCATCCGACCATCACTGGTCCAAGTACTCATGCCACGATATTGACCGTCCTTGACAGCATAGGCGTGTGCTCCACTCTCCAAGGCACGCCAATCATTGCCACTCGCAATGGCGACAGCATCAATACCGTTCATGATACCTTTATTATGAGTCGTGGCCCGGTACGGATCAAGCTGAGCGACCGTGCTGGCCGACGCAATCTTCTGGGCAACTAGTTTGCCGGCATACCGTCCAGCCTGTAATAACCCGACCGGAATGTCACAAACGGCCTTGACTAAGCTCGCCGTTGCATAATTCGACAGAATACTCATTAAAGCGTCCTGCTTCGTCATCACACCGATGGACTTTGCCACGGCTTCCAACATACTATTGAGCATATTGGCCCCCATAGCAGCCTGCACATCAACGAATAGGTCAATTGATAAATAGCCTTGTCCGAGAATACGCGTACGTAGGCGCCGAGCGCCACCACCTCGTTTTTTTAAACTGGGATGGGCCGCATCAGCTACTTTTAATAATGCTGCAGCGTGTGCTTCAATCACGGCAGCGGTTGCAGCCGGATCAGATAACTGCTCCAAAACGATTTGACCAATCATTTCACGTTGATTCAGGACGGTCGTGAAGCCCCCTGCGCGCTTGACGATTTTGGCGCCATTACTTGCTGCCGCAATGACAGAAGGTTCCTCAGTGACCATTGGAACAATGTGATCCACGCCATCGACGACTAAGTTGACAGCCAGCCCCATCGGTAATGGATAATCCGTCAAATAATTCTCAATAATTTCATGATGTTGTGGTAAATAATATTGTTTAAATAACGCCTGTTCAGCTGGCGTTAAATGGGCCTGTTGCGCTACGATGGCAGTGCGTTCCGCCCAATTTTTTTGATAAAAGTGCCGAAAATCAGCTGTCATATTCTCATTCCTATTCTCTCCATTCGACTTAGCTACCGAACCGATCTATTGATTGAGGTGTTCTGAAATAATTCCCTCACGAACACCACTTTCAGAAAAGATCACCCGATCACTATCCAACATTTGTAATAACGTCACTAGCGGTAACATTCCACCAACAATAATGTCCGCACGATCATATTCCATTCCTGAAATTTCCTGGCGACCTTTTTTCGACCGTGACAGTAAGTCCAAAAACGTGTGGAACACCGTCTCTGTCTTCAGACGATACCCGTGAATATCTTCAACTTTTAACTTTTGTTGCCGGCGCCGATTAATGCGGGCTAAGGTTCGGTTGGCACCACCCAATAGAATGATTGGAAAGTGCACTGCTTCTGATAACCACCAGATATCTGCCAGTCGGTTACGTAGGAACATCTGCGCCCGAAATAGACTCGCAGACGGCACTAAGTCGTCGAGACCGAATTGTTCCGATAATGTCACCGCGCCGAATGGAATGCTGATCAATTGCTGTTTGCGGCCATTTTTGACCAAGATCAGTTCACAACTTGCGCCACCCGTGTCTAAGATTAGGCAATCATGGATAACCAATGAATTGGCAACCCCAAGATAATCGTAATAGGCCTCATCGTCACCAGATAAGACTCGTAAATCGAGCCCCACTTCTTGCTTGACTTGATTGAGAAATTCAGTCTGATTTTGTGCCATCCGAACTGCGGCTGTGGTGATGCCAATAACATCCGTATTGGGCATTTTTTCATAAAGTCGGCGAAAATTGAGTAACGCCTTGATTGTTCGCTCAATTGCGGCTGGCTGGAGTACGTGTGCCGTTCCCATTCCTTCCGACAAACGCGTATCTTCCTTAACGCGCTTGATCTCTTGAGCAGTGCCGTTAGCATGCAACCGACTGACCGCCATCCGCGCCGAATTGGACCCTAAATCCACAATCGCTAAGTTTCTCATAACACCACGCTCACTTTTCGTTTTTAAAATATTTAGTTAGGTATATTTTAACATTTATGGTGTAACACTGTGACTTCTAGGGTTAGATTGCCCACTAAAAATATCAGGGCGCACACAAAAGAGCGGCGCTAGCACTTTGACTAGGACCGCTTCTTTTGAATTCATTAGACGTTGGTAGTAGCGATTGATTGTAACATAACAACGTTACAATCCTTGTAAACGATGTTACAATCATCCAAATTGGCTTAGCGACAGGCGAAAGATCAAGGCCTCCAGTGATTTGAATACAACTGCCATAACCCTTTAGACACAAAAACATCCTGATATTAGCGCTCATTACCGCTGTCGGGATGTTTCTATCTAATAATATGGAAGTTTATTAACGTATTATCAACTTGTCTGCCGCTGGCCCTAGCTGTGATTGGTCACCCGCATTTTGGCTTGATAAGCCGCTAAAATTTTGCGTACATCATCCGTTGACTTGGCATCCATCATCGTGTTACGCAGGTCAGTGACGCCTAGTTCTGGGCGCGCATAGATTTTAAAGAACCGTTTTAAGGACGGAAAACGTGGCACGTCATAACGGGTGGCAAAGTCATCGAACAAGTCGAGCTGCATGTTCAGTAAACCTAATAGTTCATGCAAATCATGCGATTGGGGCTGGGACTCAAACGCAAACGGATTCGCGAACACTCCCCGACCAATCATGATACCATCTAATCCAGGATGTGCTTTGGCTAACGCCACCCCGGCCTGATAATCAGCCACGTCACCATTAATCTGGAGTAACGTTTCCGGGGCGATCGCATCACGCATTTTAATCAAGTCATCGATAACTTCAAAGTGGGCGGGCACCTTACTCATTTCCTGTTTGGTCCGCAAGTGAACGGTCAAGACTGCCACGTGTTGCGATAACAATGTCGCAATCCAGTCATGATATTCAGCAACTTTACTGTAACCTAAGCGCGTCTTCGCACTAACGGCCAGTCCCGACGTCTTCGCAGCCGCAATCACGTCTTCAGCCCACTGCGGATTACGAATCAAATCGCTGCCACCATGATTTTTGATGACCGTCCCATCCGGACACCCCATATTGATATCAACTGCTTCAAAGCCCCGATCACGAAGTTCAGCTGTAGCCGAAGCAAAGTCAGCCGCTTCGTTGCCCCACAGTTGAACGACCGGTTTTTGCGATTCAGCTGCCGCCACGTACAACCGGCCATGAACCGGAAACTTCGTATTCGGGTTCGTAATACTCTTAGCATAGACGAATTCACTAAAAAACGTATCTGGAGCAGCGGCATGGCTAATGACTTGCCGAAAAACAGTATTACTAACGGCTTCCATCGGGGCCATCGTAAAAAATGGTCGCCCGTCTGCCTTGGCTTGGGCCGCAATTTGCGACCAGAATGGTGTTGCTGTCACGTTCTCATACTCCCTTATCACTAGTTTAACTTTTGAATTGAATGCTTTTAATTTTAGCATTGATATGCCTGCTTTGCAGGAATGACGTTTGCTGGCCGCTCGTCCACTACCAAGCAGAGCTTAACCAACAGATAAACGTGAACTTTGCCATGATTGGTTGGCGTAGTGAGCACCGCGCATAGTCACAATATTAGTTAACACTATGACCAGGCGCTATTTTAATAAACATTCTATACTTCATCAGCATTAACAACATCGTTAATGGCTTGTAGTGTCTGATCTAATATTTGCTTATCGACAAAGCCAACCTGGCGCATATCCCGACGAACGTAATCAAACGTGTGAAATTGGAGTGGATTGATATAGCCGTCTACTTTCGGTGTTTTGATTTTGATCAACAATCCCAAAGCAGCCATCCGGTTATTGACAGCATGGGTAATGGGACAAACTAGCGCTAACTTTGTTAATCGCGCATACTTTTGATTACTAACAACTAATGCTGGGCGATACTTTTGGATTTCGCGCCCAGCACTCGGATTAAAATTGATTAAAACGATGTCACCTTTACGTGGAATATACTGATTAGTCCCATTCACTATCGACGTCCTCCATGTCTAGTGTTATGTCAGACTGCTCTAGTTGGTCATTAAACCAATCACCCTCGAACGGATTACGATGTTTCAATTTGAATAAAATCGAACCATCATCTAGTTGCTCTGCTTCAAATTCTGTGCCATTCGCGACATTGAACTTTTTAGGAATTGTCAATGTTGTGGAATTACCAACCAATCGTGCTTTCATTACGCATCCCTCCCGTGTATCTTAAGTATACACGAAGTGACGTTTGCTGCAACTGATTAGCTTCCATATCCTGACCGGACATCAAAAAGGATTTCGAATTAACGAAATCCTTTTTTTCAAGTTCAGTAACTCACCTATTGATTATAACTAGCAACCATCTGATTCATCATCTTCTTAAAACGGCGTTTACGGAACCATCCCAGGAATAGCACGCCAAGCTTATTATTGGCATTCGTCTTCTTATCCTTGCCTAAAAAGGTTTCGGCATATTCTAAGACAGTTTGGTGACCATCGGCATCCGGTGCGAATTGATAATCGACGCCGTAATGATCGCGGGGCGTTTCTAATTCATACGCATATCGAACACCGGGTTGCGCGTGGGTAATCTTCAAATTACCGGTCAGACCGTTGGACCACTGTTTGGCATACTCATAACCTTGTAAGCTCTGCCGTGGCGCCGGCCGACCCGTTTGCTGCTGAATATCAGCCCGCGCGGAATCGATCAACTGTTGGTATAAATAATCCACAGGGGCATTCAAAGTTAATTTAATCTGCATTCTGGTGGCTCCTTTCTATCTGACCCACTCGCCGATAAACGACGAAAAGTGCTGCGCTGACCGCTAAACCTAATCCGAGCGTCACCCATTGACCGGTCGTTCCGGCCAGGGGACTTAAGATAACGGCTAATAATCCAAGGTTCATCCCGATGAGTAAACACTGCTTTAAGCTTTTCATGACAATCTATTCTCCAATCGCTGCTGGTTTAATCTTGTTAGCAGCCTTAACGAATGGCACGTAAATCGCAAAGGCAACGGCGGCATTAAATAATTGTAAGACCACTGACCGCCAGTCCATTGTGGCAACTAAGGCGTTCATAATCGGTGGCATTGACCAAACGATATTGTTCGTAATCGGTGCAACCCACCCAGCTGATAAAGCAGCGTAGGCGATCGAAACAGTCACAACTGGTGCTAAAACGAACGGAATAAAGTAGATTGGGTCAAGCACAATTGGCATCCCGAACATCACGGGTTCGTTAATATTAAAGAACCCGGGGCCAATCGCCAACTTAGCCACTGAACGTTGGTCGTCTCGTTTACTAAATACTAAAATCGCTACTAATAATAGTAAGGTCGAGCCGGCCCCACCAATCCATGCATATAAGTCAAAACAGTTCCGCGTCCAAACGTATGGCAAGGCTTTGCCAGCTTGGTAAGCGTTAACATTAGCAAGCTGAGCCGTCAACCAGATTCCGTCCAAGATTGGTGCCAGCACATTGGAACCATGAATCCCGAAGAACCAGAAAACTTGAACTAACAGCGTCATTAAGAGGACGGCGCCGTACCCTTGACTCATATTCAATAGTGGTTCTTGAATAATCTTCGCGATCCATTCAATCACCGTGGTGTTGAATTTACTGAAGATCCAGTTAATAATCCCAACGACATAAAATGCAGCGGCGGCTGGGATAACCCCAGTGAAGGCGTTTGCAACTGCCGGTGGCACAGAATCTGGCATCTTGATTGTAATGTGTTTCTTCATCAAAGCAATGTAAACGGCACTCGCAATGGCCCCTAAAATCATGACCGTAAAGAAACCATACGAACCAAAGTACGTGTTGAAGTTGAAGTAACCCCAAGCCGTCACTTTTTTGCCAGCAACCGCCATGCCAGAGTCCGTCAAAATCTTAGTAGCGCCCTTGCTCAACGTACTCGTCAACGTGCCGGTAAAGTTTTGTGGCAAACTCATGATGAAAGTTCCAAGTGTCACGATCCCACCAGTAACTGGTTCAACTTTGTACTGGATTGCCAATTGATACCCGAATGTAAATGAGAAAATCAGACCTAAGATGGCTAACGTCCCCGTCCAAACCATCGCGTTGATTCCAATCAACCACTGCATCGAATTAACAATGCCCATCCAACCGAACTTCGTTGGAATATCTCGAACTAAAGCGTTCAGAACCGTGGCGATCGACCCGGCCATCATTGCCGGCATAATTGCTATAAACGCGTCACGTAATGCGATCAACCACCGAACTGCACCAATCTTGGCCGCAACTGGCACTAAGTGTTTGTTAAGCCATTCGATAAATGAATTCATAATATACCCCTCACTCCTAATGTAGGTTTTCGCTAGTTAGTGACCCAACACAACTGTTGCGTCACCCCCGTACTAGTCCTGCAAATCAATATTTTCCGTGTGGTAATAGAGTTCTAAATCTGGATAGACGAAGAACGTCTTAGAGAAGTTGAACACCGTACCGTTTGCCAAATAGTTGATTGCTTCCAAGCACAACGTTTTGTCACCATCTGGGCAACTGATCAACTCCGCCCGTTGCGCGTCCACCCGCACTTGATGGACGTAGTTTTCCGTGGTGCTCCCCGTAATACCATATGCTTCTCGCAAGAAGGCGAAGATTGAATGCTGCACGCTCTCACTCGATAAGAACGGGACGACCGTTCGTGGAAAATAAGATTCTTCTAGGTCATACAAGACGTCATTCAAATAACGTAATCGCACCACCCGATAAACCTCGTCACCAAGCGTAATATTACCCTGTTGTGCTAAAGTTTCATCCGCTGTCACTTTATCAAACGTGACAACTTTTGATACTAATGGTCCACCCTCAACCATGGCGGACTGGTCAAATCCAATCGATAAGTTGAGCACTTTCTTCGTGTTCTGCGGTTGTTTGATAATAAAATTGCCGCTCCCCTGCACGCGACGCAACAACCCGTGCCGGAAGACCACATCAATCGCTTTACGGATCGTGTTGCGGCTGGCGTTGTACTGCGCCATTAACACTTTTTCGGTTGGTAACTTAGTCGGATATTCATCCGCCATTATCGATTTAATGATTGCCTGCGCAATTGCCTGATACATGACTAAGCCTCCTTTCGATAAATTAGTAGGTGCTTGTAAAACTTGTGCCCACAAATTATATTATCACAGAATATATGAAAACGCTTTATTTTTCGTAATTTTATACCAATGAATTTATATTATGGCTAAAGCCAGCTATAGCAAGCGTTTTCGAATTCCTTACCACCCCTTTTCTTGCCAAAAACTTATTTTAACAAGCACTTTTTTACAATCATTCATGTAAGAAAGCAAACAAAATCAAGTTAATTTCCAATTTAGTCTGCCTTTTGCTTTCTTTTAGTCAGTGCCAGCTCTAAGTCTTCCCGTAGTCGGATGAAAGATATTAACGACAAAAAAAGTGTAGCTAACCGTCTACCGACCGTCAGTTACACCATCTATTAACAACACTATTTATTTAAAATAATTAATTCCAATGGCGTCTTGCATCTCACGCCACGTTTGGTCAGCGACCACGTTCGCTTTCGCTGTACCATCCTTCAAAATTTGTAAGACTTGAGCTGGATCAGCTTCGTAAATTGCACGCCGCTCACGGATTGGCCGCAATACACCGTCTAACACGTCCATCAAGTAGCGTTTAATCTTAACGTCACCCAAGCCACCATGTTGGTAGGCGGCCTTCAAGTCTGCGACCTTGGCCTTGTCTTCATCGAAAATATCAAGATACGTAAAGACCACGTTACCTTCGACCTTACCCGGATCTTCAATATGAATATGATCAGGATCGGTATACATGGACATGACTTTCTTCTTCAAAGTATCAGCATCGTCAGAAAGGTAAATTGCATTTCCTAGTGATTTACTCATTTTGGCATTGCCGTCAAGTCCAGGGATTCGGCCCAAGCCCTTTGGTGGGAAGTAGCCTTCAGGTTCAACCAACGTGTCAGTTTGGTAAGTCTTATTGAAGCTCCGTACGATTTCACGGGTCTGTTCGAGCATTGGTTCTTGATCGTCACCAACGGGAACAGTCGTCGCCTTGAAAGCCGTAATATCAGCGGCCTGACTGACTGGATAAACAAAGAAACCGGCAGGAACACTTTCACCAAAAGCTTTTTGCTTGATTTCCGTCTTCACAGTTGGGTTACGATTCAAGCGCGCTACCGTCACTAAGTTCAAGTATTGATTCATCATGTCAGTTAATGCTGGAATTTGAGACTGGACTAAAATCGTTGACTTTTGGGGATCAATTCCCACTGCCAAGTAGTCCATCGCAACTTGTAATAAACTTTTACGAATCTTTTCGGGATCATGCGCATTATCCGTCAACGCCTGGTTATCCGCAATCATAATGTATGAGTCATAGTCCCCAGAATCTTGTAATGCGACCCGGTTACGTAATGAACCGACATAGTGCCCGATATGCAGCTTACCAGTGGGACGATCACCCGTTAAAATCACTTTTTTTGTCATTGTATTCATCCTTTCTATTGGCACTAAAAAAGCGCCTGATCAACTAATACTAGTTAATTAGGACGCATCACCGTGGTACCACCTAAATTGCAGAAAGCTTGTCTCTGCCACTCATTGACCGATAAGGGTGGGTCCCCGGTGTTCACCGAATCTCCAAAAAGCCAATTCATTAGTCCGCCCCAGCTTTCAGCACGTGCTAGGTCTCTGTTATTGGACGCCTTACTGTTCTTTTCTTCAACGATTAATTAGTTCTAGTGTACTGGTTATACCTGACTGTGTCAAAATAAATTCTGGGCATCATTCGCGCTAACTAGCCGCTACCATTTCATCATAACGACCGTCATTTCAACGTTTAAGCCCATCGAAATTCAAGCGGGCGTTCCTTCAACACCATTAAAATTCAGTTAAGTGCTCCCAGCCCCAGTCTCCATTTACGCTTCAGTATAATTCCGGGCGCCGGTCTTCAAACACTGGCATCTGACCACGAACCTGGTCAACTTGTGTTAAATCAAGCTCGGCCGTAATCAACTGGGCATGGGCACCACCGATAGCCACAATTTGGCCGAGCGGGTCAATAACTAGTGACTGACCACCAAATTGATTATCAGGATCACTGCCAACGCGGTTAACCGCAACCACGAATGCTTGATTTTCAATCGCACGTGCTTGCAGTAATAGCCGCCATTGCATCTGCCGCACTGTCGGCCACTCAGCACTGACAAAAATCACTTGGGGGCCACGGGCTGCTTGTTTACGAAGCCATTCTGGGAAACGAATGTCATAACAAATCGCCCCCATCGCAACAGTTCCGTCGAGTTCAAAAACATTCTCGGTCTCACCAGCGGTAATATAACGGTCTTCCGCCATTAACCCAAACCGATGAACTTTATCGTAACGACTCAGTAACTGTCCCTGACGATCGACGACTAACATCTCATTATAGTAATGCCCATCGCGAGCGACCGCGACTGAGCCACCGACAATGTTGACGCGAAACTGCCGAGCTAACTTGCTGAGTAATTGTAACGTTCGCTGCCCATCATCATCCGCCAAGACATTCAGGCGAGTTAACGCATAACCGGTATTCCACATCTCCGGTAAGACGATCACGTCGACAGTTTGCTCAGTTGCCCGCTGAATCGCTACTTCGATCTGCTCGTAATTGGCATCCGGGTCTCCAAACTGAATATTAAGTTGTGCTAATGCGACACGCATTCGTTCCACCCACTTTATTAGAATGATTAAAATCATATTAGAATAAATAGTCATAGGTTGCAAGTTTCAGTCTTGCCATCGTAAGGCTGCCGAACTTGCCCACCGTTGGCTAGCACACCTTAGTGCCACTCATAATCACATTTCACAACAATTACTGATAAATCAGTGAATTTGCAGGCGCTTTGATTGACATCATCCCTAAACCCGCCTAAAATTGTTCAAGCGATTTAGACGATTATCAGACGGGAGGCCCTCTACGTGGCAACATCAGATCAAGAGCAACAACGCGAACAACAACGGGTTGATCGAGTCATCGAGCAAGTTAAAGAACGGGCACAACAGACCGACGACTTGCTGGCAAAGGCTCATCACGAAACCGATGTCATTCAGAAAAACTATGGTGATAATAATTCCGTCAACACGTTTGAAGTCGATGACCGGATTGAAACGAACGCGGAACTGCAACAACAAAAGCAAATGGTTGAACGCGCCGTGGAATCCGAAGCCATCTTGAAACGGCAAGTCGGTGTCTTGAAAGATCTCAGTAACTCACCCTATTTTGGGCGCATCGATATTCAAGATAGTCCCGACGAGGAAGCCGAACGTTTATACATTGGCACCGCCTCATTTGTCGACGCTGAACAGAATTTCTTAGTGTACGACTGGCGCGCCCCGATTTCCTCAGTCTACTACAATGGTACTCTGGGTCAGGTCCAGTACCAAACGCCGGCCGGGCAACAGACGACCGAGCTGATCAAGAAACGCCAATTCCAGATTAATCATGGTCAGATCAAGAATATGTTCGACACGAATGAAACGGTCGGTGACGAAATCTTGCAGGCCGTCCTTGGAGAACAAAATGATGCCTACATGCAAAATATTGTAGCAACCATTCAAAAAGAACAGAACGATATTATTCGTGACACCACTAGTGACTTACTAGTTGTCCAAGGGGTCGCCGGCTCTGGAAAGACGTCCGCCATTTTACAACGGATCGCTTTTCTGCTCTACCACTCACGGGCTTCCCTAGAAGCGGACCAAATGGTATTATTCTCACCCAACCGCTTATTCAGTCACTACATCTCCGAAGTCTTACCTAGTTTAGGGGAGCGCAATATGCGTCAAGTCACGCTTGCCGAATTTCTCAGTGCACGTTTTCAAGGCCTAACCGTTGAAAGCCTCTTCGAACGTTACGAAAGCGACCGCCAGCACGAACAACTGACGCCGGCAATTCGTGATTTTCAAGAAAGCGCCGACTTTATGCGCCAAGTTGATCAGTATTGCCATCAGCTGCCAGCCGACCAATTACGCTTCACCAACATCGTCTTTAATGGCGAAATCTTCTTCGCTAAAGAGGTCATTACAAAGATTGCGGCGGCCTTACCAGCAGCGATGCAACCAGCTGACCGTTTCCTAGCAATCAAGAACACTTTGATTAAACGCTTAAAACACCGTATTGACGATGAAGCCCAGGCTGACTGGGTCAATGATATCATTGACCAATTGAGCGACGAGGCCTACCACGACTTATTAGGTTCCAAGCGCCGGGGTGATTTCCAATCGCTCGACGATGAAGTCTTCTATATTGGTAAGCAAATCGTGACCAAACGACTGCGGCAAGTCTACGATGCGATCTATAATGGTTACTTCTTAGACACCTATGAACAATATAACGATTTCTTAGCGCAAGTTGAGCGGCCCACAACCGTGACACCTGACCAATGGCAACAACGAATCGCCGCCTACCAGGCCGCCGTTGAGTACCATCGGATTGCTCTGGTTGACTGCGCACCACTATTGTTATTACGCGATGTCCTAACTGGCAGTGGTCAGAATCGGCGGATGCAATATATCTTTGTCGATGAGATGCAAGACTATTCGCTGGCACAACTGTTATATATCAAGCACGCGTTCCCACTAGCTAAGTTCACACTGTTAGGTGACAGTGAACAGGCATTATTCAAGAGTATTGAGTTACCACAGCAATTACTGGAACGCCTCAAGGATGCTTTCAATGTCCGACGGGCGAACTTGATTACGTTGAATAAGAGCTACCGTTCAACCGAACAGATTACGAATTTTGCTAAAGCGCTATTACCCGACGGCGACCAGATTCAAGCGTTCACACGTAAAGGCGATTTACCTAAGGTCATGATTCGCTATGGCGAAGACGCTGCTCTCAGCAGCCTGCGTAGCGAAGTTGAACATCAGCTTAAGACAACTAACACCGTTGCCGTACTAACTAAAAATTTAGCAGAAAGCAAGCAGGTCTACCAATACCTGAAACGCTATACAGTAACAACGTTGATGGCCGATAGCGATCGTACCATGCCACAAGGCGTGATTGTCATGCCAATCTACCTTGCAAAGGGGCTAGAATTTGACGCGGTAGTCGCATACGATGTCTCCGCTACCAATTATCCCGATGCGGATTCAGTTGGCATCTTATATACGATTGCGTCACGAGCGATGCACCACTTGACGTTGCTCAGTATCGGAGATGTCTCCCCACTAATTGCCAAGTTGGACCCGACATTATTTACGATTGAACATCAGGTACGAGTATAACTGGAATTTAAAAACGACTGGAAGTAGCCCAGCGGTATTACGCTAGCTACTTCCAGTCGTTTTTCGTTATCATGAAACTAATGCTGGGCCATTTTTCTCACGACCAGTTAACCCGGTAGTGAAAGTGCAATTAACCAACTCAATGGTTATCAACAGGTGGATAATACAAACGCCACTGCTTTATCCACCTGTTGATAACCTTAAAATTTAAGATCTACTGCCTATCAGTTTAGGTTATATTTGCAAAAACCGTAGTACGCTACCAAGCAACTACGGTCTACGTCCTTATTTAACTGACTTGATACTTTTTTATCTGTGCATATTCAGCACCATGTATCTGTTTCAAATTACGAATTTCAATATCATTTTGAAGTTCCAAGAAATAACGATCCGACACTCCAAAGAATCGTCCTAACCGCAACGATGTATCAACCGTCACCTGTCGACGATCATGTAGTAAGTCTTGAATCCGTGACGTGGGTACCCCAATCTGTTGAGCCAAAAAATATGCAGAGATATGCAAGGGAGCCATAAACTCTTCTTCAAGAATTTCACTAATTTTAGGTGTTGGGATTTCATTCATTTTTTGGTCTCCTAACCATGATGATAATCGACTATTTCAACATCATAAAACTCATTACCATTTCGAATTGCAAAACATATCCGATACTGATTATTAATCCTGATGCTATATTGCCCTTGGCGATCATGACTTAATTTTTCCAAGTGATTGGCAGGCGGTAGGCTCAAATCATTAATTGTTTCCGCATGATCAATCATTAGTAATTTTCACAATGCTAATCGCTGAATGGTTGGTGGCAATTGTTTAGAGAATTTTTGCTGATAAATCTTGTGAGTTTCCTTATCCGCAAAATTCTTAATCAATTATCGTTTTCTCACTTATATTATTTTACAATTGAGATATACCCGCATCGCGTGTATATCTCAATCCATCCGACTCTTGCTTCTATTATTAGCTGACCACACCCAAATATCCAATTCATCTGAGTACCCGACTAGTACGACCCCTATTTTAGCTAGGAAACAACCAGAGTATCCCTAGATTTGCCAACATATGTGCCACGCTATTCACACGAATATCACGCTTAGATAATAGGTAGGTGGTCCCCAGCACCATGCCGAATAGCGTGTAATATGCTAATGGCACCAAGCTATTCCCGCTATGCAGATAACCAAAAAGAAGCCCATTGATCACAACGGTAGCCGCTTGGTACTCCCGGCCAAGATATTGGTCTGACAAGACGTAACTAAAGAAAAAGCCCCTGAAACTCAGCTCCTCAGCGATTGGTCCAAAAATGACGGCATCGAGTGTCATCGCTACCGGATTTTTCCGCAACAGTAAATCTAATGCACGTTCATTACCCGATTCAGTGATGTGCCATACCGCCGTCAGCTTATCATAGCCAAAAGCAAGCGCCACGATAATGACTGCGCCGATCACCATGAGTAGCAAGGCCCGTTTATTTAGCCGCGTTCGCCACGGTCGAAAATCAAATTGCCGTAATTCCGCAGTCGACTTGTAGATATTGTACAAGAAAATGATAATCACGGCATATAAACTGAAGCTAACTAACAGCGTAAACCAATTGGCCGTAATCAAGTAAATATACACGGGTAAGGAACTGATATTGACAATAATGGCACTCAGCACACTCACAATTAGTAAATTACCAACAAAACGTAAATTCTTCTGTAGCATTTCACTCACTCCATCCAAACAACCGTAACTAGAACATTCACTAACGGGCTTTTGAATCAACCCGCTCAGATTACATTTTCACAATGCATTCAACCTTACCCCATTAAAATGATTCCCAGATTAGCGGTGACATGCACGACACTGTTGACTCGAATATCCCGGCCAGATAATATGTAGGTTGCCGCGAGTACGAGACCCATAACCGTATAGTATGACAACTGCACCCAACTAAAACCGCCACGCAGTAGACCAAACAACACGCCGTTAACAATAACGGTAACTAGTTGGTATCGTGGCTGATCAAAACGTTCCGCCAGCGCATAACTGAAGAAATTGCCGCGAATAATTAATTCCTCGCAAATCGGTGCAAAAATGCCCAGGGCCAACGCCATCAATATCGGTGAGCGTTGAGACAATGCTTGCAAGTCAGCAACATTATCTGCGACTGGATAGACAGCGTCACTAACAAATTTAACTTGCACCGCTGCCAAGATCAGCATGACCACCATTGCCAGTACCGTAATCACTAATTGACGCGCGCTCGGCTTAGCAGTTATTTTCGTAATCTTAAAATGATTATTAGTAACTGATTCCAGATAAATTCGATAGAATAAATAAATTGCAAACAGGTAGACGACCAAGAAGATCGCCACCGTTATCCAGTTATACTTGAGTGTTAAAATATCGATGGGCGCCGTACTAAGCCCCATCACGATTGCTGCCAATAAACTGGCAAGTAGTAATCTACCAATAAATTTGACGTTTTGATGTACCATGCTCCTTCACATCCATTTCTTGATAATTATCCCCAATGGTACCTAATCCACAACTTGCGGTTTGACCGGATATCACTAACTGAAACTTATCCCCACATCATGTTAATAATTGTGACCAGCCAGTTCACCAGTATATGACATCCCATTGCGGTACTCAGTTGTTTTGTTTTGAGTAGTAATCATAAACCCTATAATGAAGATGCCCACCGTACTGGCTAACTGATAACCATGGCCGAGTGCGAATACTGCGTTTGTCAGCATAATCGCGCCCAATATTGGCAAGTATCGTCGCAGCGTATTTTGAACAATTCCACGGAAAAGTAATTCTTCGAGTACGGGGCTAACGATGTTTGTGCACACTAATGTTAATAACCCCAATGGACTGTGGATCAGTGCCATGATTTCATCATTTTGTGTTTCAGTTGGACTGACTAGCAGACCACTTATCCCCATTTGAACCACCACTGCCACTAAAGCAGTCAGCCCCGTCACTTGCCAAGAAAAATGCCCTAACAGGACTGGCATCTCAAAATAATGGTGATAGCAACGTACTAGTACGACCGCAACACCAACGGTTAAAACGACTAATGCTACCCAATGATAACCGACGTTGATTTGTTGCGGGCGTTCACCCCACCAATTCCAATAGCCATCCGCTAACACCGGTAATTGAATGAATATAAATAGCCCTAAACCCGCTAACATATAACTAAATACCCTGACCAAACGAGTCGCCATATCCCGCCTCCTAAGTTATCCCCTGTGGATAAACTAATTCTTATGTTTTAATTTTTTATCCACAGCATTAACTCATAGCCGCCAACGCGAAAACTGCCAAATTAGTCTCCATGTGCACCAGAATATTCATTCCAATATCGCGCTTAGCCAACAAATAAGTTGTCCCCAAGATGCTCCCCATCAACGTATAATAAATCCACGGCTCCCAATTTGCATCAACATGGACACTTGCAAATATTAAGCTATTAATAACAACCGCGATCATCTGATAATTACGGTGATTATACTGATTCGTTAACGCGTAGCTGAAAAAGATACCGCGAAAAATCAATTCCTCACAGATGGGGGAAAATATCACGACCGAAACAATCATGGGAAGCGGTGCTTCACCGAGCATCCATGCCAACGACCTGGAATTGCTGGTCTCGGGAATATTTAGCATCGCGCTCAATTTAAGATCAACAATAATGAGCACGACCATTGTTAGCATCGCAATAATCACAGTTCCTAATTGTGCAATGTTCACCCGGGACTTCACCGTCGCGACTTGGTAATGCCTAACTCGTGCTGTATGCCGATAAAGCCAATATAGCCCCCAAGCTTCCAAGGCATAGATTACAAAACCAATCGTAATCATGAGCCAATTATTCTTAATTAGGGAAAGATACGCCGGTGCCATACTAAAGCTCCCCAATGCTAAGCTGATTAGACTGGCAATGACTAGGTTAATGATGAATTGTCTATTTGAGTGTGCCATTGCTTACCTCTTCCGTATGATATATGTGCTTCTAGATAACTTTACTTTACCACAGTGATATTTAGTCAGTTAGTACCGATGGTCAACCATCAATTATTATCCAGCACCTTATCTTTATAATAATCAAACCAAGTCACCTTGCCCGTAATAATCGCCGTTTGCCCAATCATCCCGTAGCGTAGTAACTGTGCCTGATCGGCTGTAATCGGAACGGCCGCTGTCACTTCATAAAAAGTCGCTTTACTCTCCTCGACTGGTGAGACCCCAATCTTTGTGACCACACCGTCCAAAATAATTGGCTTCGGTACGTTCCGCGTGACTTTGAATCTAATGGCTTGCTTGACTTTAACGGAAGAAATATCCGCCGTCGAAATATATAGCTTAACGTTCACTCGCCGTTGTTGCTTGATTATCGGTAGAATTTTAGCGATTTCAGCTCCTGAACTAACGTACTTTGCACCACGGTAATTGTCTGCAACATGTAGGACGCCGGCTTTGGTCGCCTTGATCGTGTAAGATTTTGATTGTGTCGTTAAGCTATCAATATCTGCTTTCACGGTCCGTAACTCTTGCTCGGCTTTCATTCGTTTCTCAGCGACTTCGCTTAACTGATCATTCTTTAACATGGCTAACTTGGTATCGTTAGTCTCAACACTGTACTTCGTATCATCAAAGTCTTGTAATTCTTCTAACTGCACTTTAGCTGAGGACAACGAATCCTGAAGCGTATCAATCTGCTGTTGAATGTCTGCTAACGTTGCAGATTTAACTTCTTTTTTATCGTTTGCGTTGTTGGCATCCTTTGACTTAGCGACATACTCATTAAAAACAGACCCATACTTGGCACTATTGGCATACTTGCCCCCATTAGCCACCGCATTGTATAAGGCTTGATAAGCATCCAGATTGGTCTTAGTATTTGATACCACTTGTTGCGCGGTCTTCGTTAGCGTGGCTTTCTTAGTACTAGCGGCGCTCGATTTTGCTGCCAACATTTGATTCTCTGTTAAATAGATTTGACGCTGTTTTAAATAACTTTGCAATAGTTCTCGGTACCCAAATTCATCGGTCGTTGGAAAAACATCACTGTCAGTATTGATGCCATCTTTAAAATGATCCAAGGCTGTTACTTGGCGTTGCAATTGCCGTTTGCTGACATTATCTTCGCGTAATTTATTGCGATTAAAAACGTTAGTATAAACTAATAGATTTTGGCCCTTCTTCACTCGCGCACCTTCAACTAAATAATTCTTTTTGATGGCACTATTGACAGTCGCTTGAATCACCGGAACCGTTCCGGTCGGTTGAACAGTTCCGGTACCATTAATAACAATCTCGCGCTTAGCTACGAGTGAAAATAGAATCGTACCAATTAACAATAGCGTCACTGGAATAATTAGTAATGTTGAAAAATTTTGAAACCGAATCCCGTAAAACTCGCCACTTTCGAGCAGGTCTTTTCTCATTATTCAGTTCCCCCTCAGCTATTGATCAAGTCGTAATAGTAACCATGTTCATTCAACAATGACGCATGGGTCCCCTCTTCAGCGACCCGACCATCATGCAGAACGATGATATGATTCGTCCGCTTTGCAATCGACAACCGGTGGGCAATAAAAATAATCGTCTTGTCAGTCATTGCCACTAAATTATCGATTAATTGTTTCTCAGTAATTGCATCCAGTCCACTCGTCGACTCATCAAATATCAAGACTTGAGCGGGTGATAATAACGCTCTCGCAATCGTTAATCGTTGTCGCTGACCACCTGATAGTGTATTACCATTCTCATCTAGCTTAGTTTGGTATTGCATGGCCATTTTATTAATATCCGTATCAATTAACGCCAATTGGCAAGCCTTCGCAATATCTTTCTCAGTAATACCGCTGCGATTACCTAATCTTAAATTTTCTTCAATGGTCGCTGAAAAGATGTATGGTTCCTGCGGGATGTAGTTAATATGGGTCCGCAATGTATGCTTATCGATGTTCTTAACGTTGAAGCCGTTCAATATGACATCACCACTATTTGGTTGATAAAAATCAATAAGCAATTTAACTAACGTGGACTTGCCAGAGCCACTCATCCCCACAATTGCAACCTTATCATGTTGTCGAATCGTCAAATTAACATCATCTAAGACATTTTCACCGTAACCATAACGATAGCTGACCCCTTGTAACTTAATATCACCATTTAATTGACTTTCATTATGAATTGGCCGTGACACCTCAAATTCACTAGCGACCAAATACACTTCATTTAGCCGGTTGTTAGCGACCTTAGCGCTTTGAAGCTTAGTCTGCAAATTAATAATATTCTGTAGTGGATTAACAAAATAGGCTAATAAAGCATTATATGTCATGAGCTCCCCAACTGATAACTGATTATGAATGACGAGATTGGCGCCCACCCATAGAACAACAACTTCTAAGACTAACTGTATAAACAGTTTTAATGCCTGTTGCAAAGTATCCGCTTTAAGATAGGCTAAACTCTTACGTAGATAATCAACAAATTCTGAATCAATTTTCTGATAACGTTCCGTCTCACCATTCAGCGCCTTAACAGTTTCAATCCCATGAAGATCCTCAATAATGGCTGAACTCAAAATAGCATTGCTCTCCATTTCCTTTTGATTCAATCGTTCAAAGGATTTATTAAAGGCTAAGATGACAACCGCGTAGATTGGCAACGAGAGTAACGTAATCCAAAAAAGTGTCATATTTTGGATTACCAAGATTGCCCCCATAATAATAACGATGCTGACATCTAAAAACAGCGAAACAATTGTGCTAGCTAACGCATCAATAATCTTACTGGCATCCGTAAACCTTGAAACAATTTCCCCCGTCCGCCGAGTGGCAAAAAAACTCATTGGCAATTCAAAGACGTGCCGAATATAGCCTAAAATAATTTCAATCGAAAGTCGTTGACCTAAAACCGCCAATAAAAAATTCTGGGCATAAGTAAAGATAGCCTGAAAGGTATAAAAAACGATTAGACCAATTGCCACCACTGCCAATGTACTGTGCATATTATTGGGAATATAAGTATCAATCACCGCTTGTAAGAAATAAGACCCACAGATACTAATAATCGTGATTAAAACTGCAGCAAGCACAATATTAATAACCAGTCGGCGTTGCTTTAATAAGCTTGGAATAAATCCCCATAGTGAGCCCTTATCTTGCTTAACTGGCTTGTATTCCGACTTCGGCGCAAAGAAAAGGGCAACTCCGGACCATTCGCTTTCAAACCGTTCCTTTGACATACTGATAACCGCAACTGTTGGGTCCGGATCAGCAATCACGACATGTGTTTTCGAGGTCTTTACAACAACATAAAAATGCTGTAGATCCCCATTTTTGGTAACATGCACAATGAATGGCAATGGTAAATCTTGTACATCGAAAAGACTCATATCTGCTTGAATTGCTTTGGTTTCAAAACCTAACTTTTCGGCCGTTTTTACTAATCCTAATGCCGTAGTCCCTTCTAAACTCGTTTTAGCAATATTTCTTAGATAGGCCAATGATGTTGTCGAACCATAATTTTTCAAAATCATTGCTAAAGCTGCGACCCCACAGTCCATCTCGTCAACTTGCGCAACATAGTTTCTCCAATGCATACTTGTACTCCCCTCACCAATTATTAAGTATCGGTATCTATCTAATTATGGGCTAACAAATGTTATCGTATGCCAACTATCTATTAACGTACATAATTTTATGATAAATGTCCTCATCAGGCTTAACGGTTAAACATCAACTAGCTAACATTGGTATTTGACGTTAAGAGAACGTTTTTTTACTTTTATAATTTTTTCAACAATCTGGTAAAAAAATAAATTAAACTAAATTTGTTTCAAATAACATCATACAAGGGGGATTATTTATGCTACAGTTTGAGAAGTTACAATATTCCAGGTTGCCGCAAAAAAAGCTTGCCAAAATATCTGGTGGTTTTAATCGGGGCGGTTATAACTTTGGTAAAAGTGTTCGACATGTTGTTGATGCAATTGGTTCAGTTGCAGGCATTCGTGGTATTTTGAAAAGTATTCGTTAATTTTCTTGGGGGAGATCAACAATTATGAAAAAATTTCTAGTTTTGCGTGACCGTGAATTAAATGCTATTTCAGGTGGCGTTTTCCATGCCTATAGCGCGCGTGGCGTTCGGAATAATTATAAAAGTGCTGTTGGGCCTGCCGATTGGGTCATTAGCGCTGTCCGAGGATTCATCCACGGATAGTTCAAGCCATCAAGTTTAAGCACTATAAGAAAGCACTCGATTTATGACTGGGCCTGCAGTGCTCAGCCTTTTTAGTTTATATGGGGGGAATTTTAACTATGCCATTAATAAAAGTAATAATCACAGCTATTTACTACCTAATAGTGCTCTTTTTAATGAATCCTTTGACTGATATTATGGGAATAAAAGACGGACCCTTTCAATTCATATTAACTGAATCTATTATATTAATCGCGATAATCATTCTGAATAGGCGATATGTTAAGCAACCTATCCACTGGCTACCCGTTAATATCATGTCAATATTAAAGAAGAATAGTCTGCCTTTGAGCCTAGCAATAATATTTCTACTTATTTTCTTTCGAAACCACATGTATCAATTTTTAATCTCATTATTACTTTCGTTGATTGTAGCGATAACTGAAGAATACGCTTTTCGTGGCATGATATTCAGAACGCTTTTAGCACTAAACCTTAAAAAATTTGCCACATTGCAGGCCACCATCGCTTCGATGATGACTGCTTCGCTTATTTTTGCGGCTATGCATTTGGTCAACCTTTTATCACAGCCCGTATGGTCAGTATTGTGTCAGGTTCTCTATGTTATTGGGTTAGGTATTTTACTTGCAGCAATCTATTTAAAAACCGGAAGCTTACTGGCTGCCATTAGTGTCCATTGGTTGATAGATTTTTCTAGTTTCTATTCTCAAGGTATTGCCCCAACTCAATCACCCATTAACGGGCCAATGGAAGCTCTTCTAAAGGGGCTCTTTCTAAATATTTTATTCATTGGCATTGCTACGTTTATCCTATCCTCTAAGCATTGGAAGTTATTGAGTATCCTAAATATTGAAGATAAAATAGACGAGTAATCATCCATTCTGAATTCCTATAAATTATTGTTTGCAGCACTACAATTTCAATTATCTCTGAAGTTTTGGGTTACGCTAAGAGCTAGTCATATCGCTAACTAAATTTCACGTCTTAACGCTATGCTAATATACTTTACGATCGAGTACTGTGCTTACTTTTTAGTCATTTTAATACTCATAAGATCACAATTAGAGCCCTACTCCAACTATCTTCAGCGCCTATATTATATAATCAGATTTCATATTCATAACAAAAGAGCCCTGTCAAATAACACTGACAGAAGCTCTAAATAATATTAAAAAACTAGTTGTCTCTCAACAACTTATTCAATTCCCGCGACTTTCTAAACGAAGCCTTACACCTAATTTCACCGTCGAGCAACAACTCTTTTTCTTTATAGTCAAAACTTCGCAAATGATTTAAATTTACCAGCGAGCTCTTATCGCATCGGAAAAATTGCGGATACTTTTCTTCGAGCGCATTTAAATTTCCTGGGAACTCAGCAACCTTATTAATAGCATGGAGTTGTACGCTGCCCGGACGCAGTTTAGATGTACTCAACAAAATCACATCATCTAATGCGAGTGAAAAGTATCGCGTTCCTAACTTATAGTTAAAAACATCTTTGCGCTGACTATTAGTCTTTTTTAATTCGTTCTGTACTACATTGATGTCCTTAATAATCCTTTGCGTAATTAGGTCAGCAGACTGGTCTTTCAAAATATAATCCAACGGTGCAATCCGCCGTTCCAGAGTTACAAACGATAGCTCATCGTGTGTTGTAATGAAAACTATTTTAGCCAATGGTATCGTTGCCCGAATTCGACTGGCTAATTCAAGTCCAGTCTGTTTGTCCTCACCAATTTCCATATCCAAAAAGAAAAGGCCATCTTGTTGTTGATTCAAATCTGCTAGAATTATTTTTTGATCATCCGTTGCAACCCTAAGCTCCATTGCAAACTCATTAATCATAATTGTATTATTGACGGTCTTACAATAATTATCTCTTTGCTCAGCATTATCCTCGTATAAATAAATTGGAAACAATCATTCTTCCTCCAAAATTGTCAAAAATATAATTGTTTGCTTGCTCTTACCATGAAAAGCAGTCTATCTCAAAACAAGATACTACGATTCATTGCCCTGGCTATAAAAGATAAGTTTCCTATTTCTTTTTCAATATTTTGTTAAGCTCCCGAGACTTTCTATACGAAACACTGCACTTAATGTTATCTATCATGGTAAGCTCTTTTTTTTGATAATCATAACTATCAACATAATCTATATTTACCAATGAACTTTTATCACACCTAAAAAATTGTGAGTATTTATTTTCAAAACTATTTAAATTACCTGGAAAATCTGCCACTTTATTTTTGGCAGTCAGCCTAATACTACCCGGTCGTTCTTTATTAGTGCTCAGCATAATAACATCATTAATAGGAACTGAAAAGAAACGCGTTCCGATTTTATAACCTAAAATATCCTTATGCTGCACAGTTTCTGTCTTGAGAATAGTTTGAGTTGCATCAATATCCTTAACTATTTTTTGCTTAATATCATCAAGGCCTTGTTCTTTCAAAATATAATCCAACGGTGCAATCCGCCGCTCCAGTGTCAAAAAAGATAACTCTTCATGAGTTGTAATAAATACAATTTGTGCACAAGGTAACTGCTGCCGAATTTCATCTGCTAAATTCAACCCGGCCTGAGTTTGTTCCCCAATTTCCATATCCAAGAAAAACAGCCCTTCTTTAGAATTCATAACATTATTCATTAACTCTTGTAAATCTCCTGTCGCCACCACCAACTGCATATCATATTCTTTAATCATGATTATATTCTTTATAATACTTATATACTCTACTCTTTGGGCCTCGTTATCTTCTAATAAATAAATTGGAAACACTTATTTATCCTCCGTAACAATTAACGTCATTGTGACATAATTTTTCTTGGTTTCAATATCCATATAGAAACCCTTCTGCTGTTCAACAAGATCCCGCACATTAGTCAGACCTAAGCCACGATTACTACCCTTAGTTGAATAACCAGTTTCAAAAATCTGATGCTGATTAAAATCTGAATCGATAGGATTACTAATGGCAATTTCAGCGGTGTTATCAATTTCATTAAAAGCTACTGTCACTATTTTATCAGTCATTTTTTGGGCTTGCTCAATGGCATTATCCAATAAATTACCAATAATACGTACAGCCACTGTAACACCATGACTGAGAATAAAGTCAGTGTTAGCTATTTCAATCGTCAACTTAACCCCGCACTGTTTCGCATAAAAAAACTTCTGTACAACTAACCCGCGCAATATCTCATTCTTCAGATGCTGAACACTTGCAATGCTACCGTCATTTAGGCTTGCTCTGAATTCTCCGCTCTGGGTATAGTCGGTCAAATAATCCTTAATTTCACTTATATTATCTTGAGTATTTAAACTAGCAATTAGGTTCTTATAATCATGTTTAAATTTTCTTAATTCTAGATATTGATGCTCAACACTCTTAAGATAATCATTTAATTGCTTATTCTGCAATTTTTCAGCTGCTATCTTTTTTTGCCAAGCATATACTCTAATCGTTTCTAATGTTTGCCAACTAATAAGCCCAAGCATCAAAACAAATGTCAACAGTAAAGTTAGTTGAATTGTAGCTGTTACACCTTGAAAGTTGCTAATAAATAACAACATTTCTATTGATCCAAAGAAAGCTAACAATATAATGAATAGATGCCTATTTATTCTTTCGTCATCACTTATATCAAACGAGCCTGTGTATCGTCTCACCATTTTGTACACAAGATTGAACACCAAAAATCCGATAATATACATCACAATAATTTCAATACCAATGAATAAATCACCATACTCCGACAAGCCAGAAATTTTATCGGCATCTAAGTAGATATACAGAAATCCTCTACTTAAATAAGAAGCCAAAGCTAAAATTACTATCTGACTAGAAATCAACATTAAGAATACATTTAGATGATAATAATTTATTTTTGGTTGGCACTTTTCCTTAATAATTGCCCCCAAAACCAAAATTAGCGATGTAGTGTCATCCAAGATAGCTCCTACTAAGGACAGCACTAGTAATAAAATCAACGAATAAATGATTCTTTTAATGTTCGTATTACTGAAGATGAAGTTATATACCAAGATAATGCCAAGATAAATGAAAAACGATTGAATAACGCTATCGAAGATACTGATTTCAACCAAGCTACTACCTCTAAAGTATTTTTTATTCGATCATTATCTAACTATTCTAAAATAATGATTATTAGTTTACTTTATCAGCAAAATTATCATTTTATAGTCTTCTTTTCAAGTGTTGTGACTCTTTAAAAATGCCCCACCTTACGCCATCTATACGAAATATAACTTGAAAAACAGTTATTCAATAAATCAATTACCATCCCCATTTTTTAAACAGTTTCTTTACCTGTTTAATTGCAGTTGCCCCCATCTGCAAAGAATACGCACTACTCTTTCCACCTACTATTTTTTGCATTTCCTTATTACTAAGTTGCTTCATACTTTTAATTTGAATTTTCATAATAATCACCTCGCTTTTAGGATAAGGTGTTTTTGAGGTACGCTGGGATTATTTCTATTAACGTACATTTTTTGAATTTAAACGTGAATCAACATAAAATTTCCACTATGATATCAATCAATATTTGATGAATGTCAAAGCCACTATTTTGAATAGCTCTTGATTACTTTGAACATACTTAGAGGGTAAAATAACATTAACTTAAGCGCAGCGCTAAAGCATTCAAGATAAACTCCCATTAGTACTGCACTTAGATTAATGTTATTTATCGTGAACAAGTTCAAATCATTTCCTCTAAGTAAATTTAAATAATGCCAAAAATACCGTTAATAATATTTATTTTCTCTTACTTGTAAAGGCTCTCAAAAATAAATAGATTGCAATTAATATCATTATCCACGGACTAACCGCGGTATTGTACTTTAATAAAACATCTCCTACAAGACCAATCACAGCTAACACCCCTAGCCAAAAAGAATATGTTTTATAAAAATCGCGGTTCAGTTTCATATTGTTGGATTTCATTTTAGATCACTCCATTCTTAACAGCATAAATTCTCAATTTCATCATTAACTTAGTTTTATACGAAAAATAATGGCCTAGAATTGTCAAGCAAAAATAGCACTAAAAAATTCAAGACAAACTCCAACTAATTCTGTACCTAGATTAATGTTGTTTTTATCAATGTTATTTTTAGTGAATACATGAACAGTTAGTCTGAAAGGAATTATCGCTACTATAATTTTTTGGTTTTCAAAAAAGGGGTAATAAATGACAAATTTACAATTGAAGTACAACAAACAATTAATAAGAAGAACCACAGTCTGAGTCCATATCATCTTCTCACCTTAAATAATCGTCCACGAAAAACTTTGGAACGGAATCGCCAGATATTCAATCTAAAAGTTACGTTAAGTCGAGTGAATAGTACGATAATAAATTTAAAAATGATTTTTTTAGAATTGTAGTGTATCTTAATAAATGTACTAAAAACATAGCTCATAGAACCATTTTAATTACCGCAGTAAATGGCGCGGTATGGCTATGGATAAAACACTTAAGAATTTGGATACAGTAGACGCATTTGCATCTATTTCCAATAATAAATTGAATGGCGTTGTTGGAAGGCTCTTGGAAAAATTTCTGGTCTAGTTTCAAATTTTATGCTGGCGAAGCTGGCAGAGTCGTAAGAATGTCGTTGAATACGTGTTTGAATCGGTCACACGCACTATAACTGATGTCTCGGAGGATTATAATAGATGATAGAAATTGATTTTAAAAGAAGATATTACCCGCTAGTATTAGTGCTCTTTGTGGCTGGTTATATGGGTGCGATTTTCCTTAATATTTATTTTGATTGGTTAGCAATGCTTACAGCTGGAATAATTAGTTTAGTAATGCTATATGGTTTTTCTAACTTAAAACTATTCTTTCAACCATTGCCCTCACCAAAGTGGCGTATAGTGATGAAGTATGTGCTTTTACTGTTTGTTCTGGAAGTCACTGCGATTGTGGTTATAGCTATTATTAATTCGCATGCTTTATTGTCATTTCATAATACAACATTGACAACTAATTCAACTGGGCGAGATTATCCTTTAATTGAAAGAGTATGGATAGCCTTCACGCTACTAGTATCACTAGTTGGTGAGGAAGTCGGAATGGCCTCTATTTCAATTCCGTTGATTCGCTTATTATCGCAAACACAACTAAAAAAATATGCGTGGCCGATTATCAATGTATTGGGGTGCATCGTATTTGCGTGTTTGCACCTTCCACATTATCATTTCAACTGGCTTTATCCCTTAATCGTCGGTATTACGCGTTACCCAATAACTGCTTCATGGCGATCTGCAAATACTTTACGGAGCGGCATCTATGTCCATTGGATCTCAGACGCCGTTTTAATTATTGGCACATTAATTTAAATATAAAAGGTAAGGCACACGTTAATGCTCAATAAAACAATAAACATCATTAAGAAATACCCAGTGAGAAGCTTGCTGGTAGTGCTTATTGTAGTTTTCGCAATCTATGTGATTAGTGATGGGGCTGCTGGGCGATAGCACATTATAAATACGAGTGAATTTGTATGCCTTTCTGTCAAAATGACAAATGAGATAATATAATTTTTCAATTTTTGCTTAAACGGCTCCACTGTGGCAGTTACCACGGTGGAGCCGTTTTTCATAGTAATATCAACAACCAGTAAATAATGAAGTATTGCACTCTCGTAATACCGATTAGCGCGACAAATAGCGCTCTCAGCGCAATCATCGTCCTCACACGAGATCATACCGGCACCGACCAAATAATTACTATGACGATTGAACTCGTTTAGCTTCGAATCCAGTCTACAACCCCACAACTTAGTTAACACACCTCATGGCAACGATTGCCAGCCCTCATTGAACATTATATTTAAACCTACACCAACGAGGAATAATGCCCCAGAATTGTCAAATGAAGTGCAGTACTAAAGAATTGAAGATAAACTCTCATTAGTGCTGCACTTAGGTTCATGTTATTTTTTATCGATGTTATTTTTAGCGAATGGATGAGTAGTTGGACTAAAAGAAATTACAGCTACTATAATTCCCAAATTTCCCAAAATGTTTTCTTCTAATAAATATGCAAGACAGAAAAATAAAAATGCTATATAGTACCATTTGTCATAGCTTTTAGGATATTTGGGCCTGGGCCTAGGTATAGCTAGCAATGCAAAGGCATATGCTAACCATATCATGTCTTTATCTACCCGAAACATTAAAAGAACAAACAAAAGAGAAATTAAAAGCGCACAGCCTTTGAATAATGTATTTTTCTTCAGGTTAATCACCCACCTTAACAACTGTATTTAACCATAAAAAGGCTAGTAGCCATAACCTTTTTTCTTGCGTTTCTTAATTCCACTTGAGATTTGATCTGAATGGGACCATGCATCACCAGCAAGAAAGCCTAAACCGCCCACAATCCATTGCCAAATCCCACCGTTAACAGCGCCAAGTTCTTTTTCATTTAATGCTTTAAAATTACTGATGCTTTTTCTCATTTTTACCACTTCTTTCTAATGATGAGTCATAGTGTTTTTGCGCTGACGTAGATTAAACGCTCGCCTTGATGAAATACGCCAATTCTCATATGTGTAACCAGCCCAAGTCCAAAACTTATTATTACTACCACCTTTAACTTTAGAAAGCTCATTTTTTTGCAATGCCTGAAAATTATTAATATTTTTCATTTTAATCACCTTTTCCTATATTTATATTTCATCAATTTGATTTAAAAATTCGGATTCTTTAAAAATATTTAACGATAAAATCAGTTTACTTTTGTTGCTTATCAATTAAATATTAATTGCTTTCTATGCTCTTAATATAACACCTACCCGACCTATCGAACGATATTTTTACAAACGTCATATTTTTAGCTATTATCGTACAATAATT
>NZ_JAWHTQ010000011.1:0-70827 GCF_032681335.1 Lactiplantibacillus sp. DA1
TTCTAAAAAGCTCATTTAAAGTTGTACTAAAATTTATTTGCTAGCGAATTGACTTCGCAAATGTTTTTGCTCTTGATCCAAAACCAAGAGACCCTACACATTTGATTCGTCGAAACTTTGTTCAGTTTTCAAAGGTCTAAATCGTTCGTTGATTACCTCAACGCAACTATTAAAGTTTATCATCATCAGAACAAGCTGTCAACATCTTTTTATAAATTATTTTGAATAACTATTCAATGTAAATGCTCACATCAATTTGAATATTCATAATAATGAGTAATGTTGCATATCGCTCTTAACGACAAGAAATATAATACCAAGAATAACGACCCGGGTCAACCCTTTTTATGAATTAATTTCAGAAAAGTTTTAAACACCGATTAATGTCGCAATAGACTACATTTTACGGGGTTTTCACCAAGATAGCAAGTAAAACTTTAACAAAACACTTTCTTAATTTTCAATCACTATTTTTCACAACTCGCCCTACCAGCCTCAATGAATATTTTTACTTCCATTAATCAGCCTTTGGATGTGCCACCAGCAAAAGCTACTCGCTGAACATCGCACTCCTGGCCTCATCCCTCAGCGACTTCCCTACAACCGCTGTTTATCAGCATCATTAATCTAGTATTCAGCAACAGCTTTGACTCAACCAATAATTGGTCCTACCATAATTAGCTTACAATATCTCTCAAATATATGGAGCCACCCGACCTACTAGTTAAACGCATGACCTTTCCACTTAGCCTGCACTATATATTTAATACCGGATTTGCCGCATTACAATCACAAAAAAAGGATAACGCCGTTAGCGTTATCCTTAATACCAAACTACTTCACTTAATCTGAACTGCTACTTGAGCTACTACTGCTGTCACTTGAGCTAGACAGTTCTGGTGCATCCGTCTTATACAGACTCTCCGTTGATTTGCCCTTATGCTTCGAGAGAACACTCGTCTTCTTCTCAGCTTGGATCTCTTTCAATGATTTGAGGGTCTTAGTCAGCTTATAACTATAGTCCGACTTATTGACCTTCTTAAAGCCCTTAGGCGTGTAGAACCGTAGTAAGTCACCCTGGATGACCCGATCAGAGAGTGAGAGTTCCGTCGTCACATGATTTTGCATCTGTTTGACAGTATCCTTCTGTTTCGTCGTCATATCCGTTAGCTTCTTACCGGTCTTCGAATCATAGACTGTCCCACTGATCTTCGTATATGTCGGTGAGACAAAATCCCCGTTCCGGAAAGCCACTGTCTGGTTATGCTGTTTCGACAGTAAGTCTGTTCCGAACTGGATGTAGCCCTTGTTCTTGATCCCTAACAGGTCAAAAATCGTTGGCAACGCATCAATTTCACCACCATACGTGTGGTTAATACCACCTTTGATTCCTTCAGAATGAATCATAAATGGTACTTTCTGGAATTGAGCCAAGTCGAAACTCGTTACCGACTTTTTACCCAATAACTGTGCAATGGCAGCTTTATGGTTGTTTGAAATCCCATAATGATCCCCATAAAGCACAATCATACTATTCTTATATAAGCCGGCCTTCTTCAAGTAACTAATGAATTCGGCAAATGCTTGATCAAGATAATGGGCCGTCTGAACGTAGCCATCAACGGTTGAATCCCCGGTCGTCGTCTTGTCAATCGTCTGGTTCTTCTTATCCAATTCGTATGGATAGTGGTTCGTCAACGTAATCAGTTTTGCGTAGAATGGTTGTGGTAATTGCTCCAAATACTTAACAGAGTCTTTGAAGAAGATTTTATCCTTCAAGCCATAACCAATATTGTAGTCTGACTTCTCTTTATAGTAAGAAGAATAGAAGAAGTAGTTATACCCCCACGACTTATAAGCGTTGTCCCGATTCCAGAAGCTGGCCACATCACCGTGAAAAGCTGCTGTCGTATAGCCTTTTTGTGACAGAATTGCTGGCGCTGCCTGGAATGTATTGGACGTCCCATACTGTGTCATCGCTGACCCAGTTGGTAACCCAAACAATGAGTTTTCCATCATCATTTCAGCATCAGAGGTCTTTCCCTGTGCCACTTGATGGTAGAAATTATCAAAACTCAAAGTACTCTTATCATGATAAAACTTGTTCAGGTTTGGTGTGACTTCCTTACCATCAACCTTATAATCAATTAAAAATTGCTGGAAACTTTCCAAGTGAATAACAAAAACGTTCTTCCCCTTGGCTTTACCAAAATACTTGACGTTCTCGCCAGCCTGATTTTTCTTCAGGTAAGCAAGGACACTCTTCATATCACTGCTACTTGCTTGGGCGCGCGTGGCACTTTCCTTTTCAGTCTGATAAAAACTATACCCTGCATATGTGTTCAGCCCTAAGTACTTAACAATGTAGTTGTTATCAAACGTCCGCGTCAACAAATCTGAACGGTCGTGCTCGGACATCCCGAGATCAACAGCGAATAATGCGACCCCAATCATGGTCAGCGTTGCCGCATACCGAATCTTAAAGGGCCGTGGATCGATTCGAATCACCTTGAAGGCTAATAACAGAATCAATAGCACAACATCCGCATAAACTAAAAAGTCAGTTCCGTGAATAATCTGCCCTAAACTCTTGCCGAGATTATTGCTAGCAGCACCAGAACTCTTAATTACCCCTGCCGACATAAAATCAGAAAATTCCCGGTAATACAAAATATTGGCAAATAACCACGTCGTCTGTAAAGCGTCGATGATCATCATAATCCAATACTTTAATCGGCCCCGGAAATATAAGGCAATACCGAGCAACACAATTGCTGTCGGAAATGGATTCAAGAATAAGATAAATTCCTGAACGGGTCCCTTAACCCCTAAAGTAAATTCACTCTTATAAGCGATATATGTCTTTAGCCAAAATAAGACCACGGTTAGGAGGTAAAAGCCCAACGTCGTGTTGACCTTCCCAACCGTGTTTTTTATAAATTTAGGCATGGTAATTTCTTCCTCCGTTATTGCTATTAACAAATCCATATTATAACGGTTGCGCCCTACTTAGCAATATCTTGAAGATTTCTTCAAAAATTCTTCAACATTACAACGCGTCATAATATGGATCTATCGAAAACCTATCTGGATTTTGGGGGAATACTAGTTATCCGTTAGTAAATCATATAATTCAATGGCAACTAGGTCGATGTTATCGAACTCAAACGTTTGGTCCGGGTTAAATTCTTGCAACGTATATGTCGAAGTGGCGGGATCGTACGCTACTTGGCCACGTTGAACGCCTTCCTTTTCAAACCGTCGTGATTGCACTTCGGTCGCTTCAGTTGTCCGCATGGCTTCTAATCGTTTGAGAATTGCTGATAGTTCAGATTTATCCATTATACTAATCTCGCTCCTTCAAGTTTTGTTTATATTCTAGCAAAAAATAGGACTAATAACACGTTTTTTCATAGAAAACCTATTTTTAACACAAAATTTCACACTTATAATTATACCCTAACTTCCTGCTAAGACGATGAGAAGTTGTGCTAAAATTAGAACAACTTATAAATTAAAAGGAGTTCGGATATATGACATTATTTAGAGACGATCTCAATGAAACAATCAGTCACATTCAAGTTTCCACCATCCGTCAATTTGATGAAGAAGTTAGTGCGATTCCTGACATGGTTAAATTAACACTCGGCGAACCTGACTTCAACACCCCTGAACACGTCAAGGCCGCTGCTAAAAAAGCCATCGATGATAATTATTCTCACTACACCGGCATGGCTGGTCTGTTGGAACTACGCCAAGCTGCAGCACACTTCCAAGAGACAAAGTACGGCATCCATTATGATGCTGAAGACCAAGTCTTAGTGACCGTGGGAGCAACTGAAGCCATTGCAACTGCATTGACGACAATCTGTAATCCTGGCGACGCCATTATCATTCCGTCCCCAATCTTTCCAGCGTACATTCCCATCATTCAAGAAGCGCACGCCAAGCCGCTCTTCATGGACACCGGCGTTAATGACTTTGTCATCACGCCTAAGATGGTCGATGACTTCATCGCTGCCCATCCTGATGAAAACTTCAAAGGCATCGTGTTGAACTACCCCAACAATCCAACCGGGGTCACTTACGTTGAAGATGAAATCAAAGCACTTGCCGCCTGTTTCCACCGCCACAACTTATGGGTTGTTTCCGACGAAATCTACAGTGAATTAACTTATGGCAGTGACCACGTTTCAATTGCCAAGTTCATTCCTGACGAAGTGATCTTAATCAATGGTTTGTCCAAGTCGCATGCGATGACCGGCTGGCGGATTGGGTTCCTATTCGCTTCCAAGGAAATGACCGCACAACTGAAGAAGGTCCACCAGTATTACGTCACCGCTGCAACCACGATTGCTCAAAAAGCTGGGGTTGAAGCCCTTACCAACGGAATTGATGATGCACAACCAATGCGGCAAGAATATCAAACACGTCGTGACTTCGTCTACCAAACGATGTCGAAGCTTGGTTTCAAAATTGCCCGTCCAACCGGAGCCTTTTACATTTTTGCTAAGATTCCAGCTGGTTTCCAGCAAGACTCGATGGCCTTCTGTAAAGACCTTGCGCGTAAAAATCAACTCGCTATTATTCCTGGTACAGGTTTTGGTGTCGAGGGCGAAGGCTACGTTCGGTTAAGCTACGCCGCCAGCATGGAAAAGCTACACCAGGCCATGGACCGATTAACTGCTTATATGCAAAACCCAAGTAACCGTGTCAACTAACAGCAACCTTGTTTTAATAAACTAGTATCGTGATAGTCAATACTTTGAATCATTGCGGGAAAGCTGGTCAGTGACCAATCCATTTCCCGTAACCCCCAAAAGGGACGCCAATTACTGTTTACCAGCAATTGGCGTCCCTTTTTGTTTCCATTATTCTAATCTGCAACAAACTACTTCGCAAACGCATACGCACCAGTTGGCGTCGTCACAGTGCTTTTTGCCGGTGTTGTTGCCCATTGTAGTGGTCCTAACATCGTCAATGCTTCCGGCGTCCGATAAACCACTTCTTGTGTTGTTCCCGATAGCGGGTCGGTCAACCGAACTTTGAGAACCGCCGTATTCGCGGCCACATAGTTCGGTTCAGTTCGATGTAGTGGCCATAAAGCAATCTTCGTCTGCGTTAACGGATGCTTACTGTTAGCCCACATCGTCGTATTGCTCTTTGTCACCAGGGGAACCTTCGTTGTTGTTCCCGGAATCTGATAATTAATTTTCTTCGAAACGACTGGCTGATACCGCTCCGTCGTTTTGAGCATCAGTCGCAAGTTGTTATTAGCCGTAAACTGCCAAGCACCACCAAGCGTTGTGGCAATCATTCGCCGACCATTTTGTTGATAGGTCGCCACCAAGCAAGCCCCTGCCTGATTTGTATATCCCGTCTTCAATCCATCCACTGGTACTCGGGGATCATAGGATTTTTCTCCCTTTAGGATTTCTACTGAAGTCGGGACAGTATACTTATGAATTTTAACCGAACGCTGGTTAGCAACATCGATAACTTCTGGATAGTCATTGATCAAATGTTGTGCAATGGTCGTGACTGCTCGAGCTGACACTAGGTTCTGCCCCTGCTCACTGGTTCCCTTAAGCTTGAGATTGTAATTGGTTAAGTCCGTATTATCAAGCCCCGATGCACTAATAAAGCTGGCATCTAGGTGCCATTTGATTGCTTGTTGATTCATTAGCTTAATGAACTTAGCATTACTACCAGCAACGTACTCACCCAACGCAATTGCCCCACTATTTGAGGAGCCAACCAAAGTGGCCGCGAATAATTCCTTGACTGTAAAGCTTTCCTTAGCAGGCATTGGCATCACTGACAACGTTGCACTAGTCGCCATCTTACGAATATTTTTCTGGATGGGTACCGTATCCGTCCACTTAATTTGACCATGTTCAATGGCTCGTTCAACTAAATAGAGTGTCATCAATTTGCTTAAGGATGCAATTGGCAACTGCTGATCAGCGTTTTGCGCGTAGACCACCTGACCAGTCTTGGCATCCATCACGTAAGCTGCTTTGACTTCATCGGCCTTACTACTGGCTGCTTGGACCGTTTGACCGTTGCTTAACCAGCCACCGACAGCTGTCATCAACACTAATCCCCAGACTAACCGCTGTTTAATTAACTTTAACATAGTACCTTCCTCTAATTAAATAACCGCGAAAAATGAGCCGAACAATGACGTCGACTCATTCAAATTACTGTTCTTGTGAATCCGACTGATCAGGCGCAACAATCGGAATTTCTTCAGCTTTCTCGGGCCGCATCGCCATTGCAATCATCCCTAAAAATAGACCCAAATAGTACGTCAAGATCCGCCAAATTAGCATTGCCAGAATTAACTTACTATGACTAGGAATAAACTTTGCAAACAAGGCAGTAAAACCAAACTCAGCGCCACCAGCCCCACCAGGAATTGGGAACAGTGATGTGACCAAGAAAATCAAAACATTCAGGCTCGTCACCATGATCAAATTAACGTCATCAATCCCCATCGCCCGCATAATAAAATACGGAATCAAGTAGTAAACCAACAACTGCAAAAACGTCACGATACAAACTTCGACCAGCATCCGCCAGTCCTTGGTCATTCGAACACTTTCTTCGTAAAACGAGTCGATTTTTTCACTAATATTGCTTTCAAGTTTGGCAAACCGTTCGGCCTTCATGAACCAACCCACGGGTGCCAATACCACCTTCACCGCTCGCTTCGTAAAGTTATACCAGTACATCACTAATAGTAGCCCAACAATCACTGCAAAGTGAATGAGAAACCCTAACAACACATATAACGATAAGTAGCTTAACTTCTCAGCCAAGTAATGAAACCCAATTAACATTGCAAATAAGAAGTTTAACACCACCATCGCCTGAAAGACAACGAACTTCATCAGTGCTACCGAACTCGCACGCCCCGCATCGATTCCTGACTGGGCCATCACAAAAATCTGAGCTGGTTGACCACCTGAAGAAAACGGCGTAATACCGTTGAATAACTGCTCCGCTAAGGGGACACGTAAAGCATTTTTAAACGTATAGTTTCGATAACGATGTCTGACAAACTTTTGTACGACCACCGCTTCTAGGCCAAAGTACAGTCCAACACAACCTAATGCCACTAACAACCACCACCAATTCAAGGTGAGGATGTCATCCATCAGATTACTTAACTTAACGTTGCGCAACGAGTACCAAGAAATGCCGACACCTAGCGCAACCATCACGAGTAATGACCAGATGTTTTTTCTTGTCATTGACTACCCCTCTTTTGCCTGTTGCAAATAAAAATCATGCCAAATCTTAGCCAGCCGTTCCTCAGAATAATCCTGAGCAGCTAACACCGCCTTATCATGTAAAAATTGCAACCCGGCTGGATTATGTCGTAAGCGGTCGATCTGCTGTTGCATGTCATCAACATCACTGGCCGCCTGGTAGTAACCATCAATGATGGCCCGGTACAAATCTAAATCCCGTAGCAAGACTGGGGTGCCACAACTAAAGGCTTCTAAGACCGACATTGGAAAGAGTTCATTATAAGAAGGCAGCAAGAATAAGTCTGCCATGTTATAATAATCCACTAATTTTTCACGCGGCACAATTCCTGGAAAAGACAGATTAGCTGGCGGATTATCCACCACGCGCTTCAATTCTTGATAGCCATCCGTAATCCGGCCAAATGAAAATCCGCCGGCCCACACGAACTGAATATCTGGATTCTGCTTCGCTAGCGTGATAAAGTCAGGGACACCTTTCCGATCCTGAATCTGACCGGTCCCAATAATCATAAATTTGTTTTGATCATAACCGTACTGTTGGCGTAAGCGCAACTGTTTGGCCTTGGTCATTTCATAAAATTCACGTTTACTAACAAAATTAGGAATATAGGTCACATCCGCCCGTTTGATATGATAAGCTTCTAGTTTCGGAATAAAGGTCGGGTTCACGACGACAATATGATCCATTCGCTTATAAAACGAGATCAAATAGCGATTAAAAATCATCTGAAACGGTCGCGGTAGCTCCAAACTCCCTTCAAGTGTCTCTGGTAAAAAATGTACATAGCCAATCTTGCGACCACGATTGGGCATAAACGTGGATAAATAAAACATCGGATTAACCGTATGGTAATGTGAAATTGCCGCATGACCATACCGATTAACCTTAATATTAAATTCATCTTGCCAATGGGTTCGTAACAACCGCATTAATTCTAAATAGGCGCTGCCGACCCCCTGACCCTTGACCGAGTCAGCTTTTGAAAACATAGTAATGTCTAACATAATTCGTCCCCTCACAACGTGGCCCATACCGAATAAGCATCCCTGAACTATCAGTGATACTCGTTCGTTTCCCGACACACGTTAATTGCTAATATTGGCCGACTTATCCGATGATTCAGAATACGCCAACTGCACGTCTTGATAGTAATTGATGACTTGCTTGCCAAAATACTCCGCTGAAATTTGATAAAGTTTCTTTTGACGAGGCTTGGGATCATTAAAAGTATTAGGATGCTGTAAATAGCGAACCACGTCCTTGACCAGACTGGCCTCACTAGTAAATGTCGTTCCCAATGATGGATCATCTAATAACTGATCCGTATACGGGCTAGATGCAACCACCGTTTTAAGTCCCGCAGCCAGCGCTTCAATGTACGTCAGCCCCTGCGATTCCGAATTGGAAGCCGAAACAAATAGGTCCGCCATCTGATAATAGTTATAAACTTCATCATTATCAATTTCACCAGTAAATTTGACGTGGGCTGTTAGTCCAGCATCTTGAACTTGATTTTCCAGCGTTTCACGTGCTGGGCCATCTCCAACAATTAGTAATTGAGTAGTCGGCACTTGCGCTAAGATTGCTGGCAATGCCGCAATGACTTCATGAATGTTTTTTTCATACGCCAACCGACTTAATGACAATAAAACTGGTGTCTCTGGCTGATAACCAAGCTTTTGTCGATAATCAACCGTCGATTGCTGCTCATATTGATTAATGTCAATTCCAGTGGGAATAATCCGAATTGGCGCCTTGACCCCGTAGCCAGTAAGTGTCTTAGCTACTCGCTCACTAGGTGCCACAATTCCATTGAGATGATAACAATAAGCTCGGGTGGCTTCCTTAACGTGATAAGGTTTTAACAGTTTGCCGTTTGCAATATAATGTAAATAATCTTCATACATCGTGTGATAAGTATGAATACACGGTACTTTTAATTGTTTAGCAACAAACTTACCAATCATCCCCATTGAGAATTCTGTCTGAGTATGAACAATATCCAGTCCGAGATCCTTAGCAACTTGGTAAGCCTTAAACAGTCCGCGGACAGCGATTCGCCGATCCGTGAACGAAACAAACGGAATACTCGTAAACCGAAAAATATTTCGTTCATAGATATTCTTATCAACATGGGGATCCGTGGTCGTAAAGATATAGACTTGATGACCAGCCCGTTCGAGTTGATTGCGCAACACCTTAATTGACGTTGCAACCCCACTCACTTGTGGATAGTATGTGTCTGTAAATATCCCGATATTCACGTAGATTCTCCCCTTATCTCCATCAATCAACAATGTCGTTAACTGATGTTGCTTAACCGCTTTTAGACCATTAATACACGGTCGTGACGAAATACGACTTAATGCCTATATTATAAACATTATATTGGTTAAATATCCGAGTTGCAAATAATCTTAATATAAATTAAGAGTTCGTGGCAAAGAAATCCCATCTAAGCGCTGACTGAAAATTAGTCACAGATTATGAAAATGTTAAGCCATATTCTGTCTCCACGATGTAAGCACGTTGTAAGTCCCTTAGCACCATCAATGCCAGTTCGTAGCAAGCGGCTACCTCCTCGCTCGTCAAAATGCGTGCTACGACAGTGCTACGACATTTTGCTTTTTAGTACTATTAGCTGACAGCCGGTCACAAGCCTTTTAACCAATGCTAATCCTTCCATCCTCCTAGGCGGATATACCCCAACTGAAATTATGTCAGCTAGAAATGCACACTTCCAAGGTAAGCGCCAAAAACTATCTTTAAGAACGCCAGCCTTATGACGCCACTTACAAATATAATGTCTGGCTGGACTGTTCTAATTTTCACCAACCATTGCAGTCATTATGGATTACCGTACTACCAATGCCAGCGTACAAAAAAAGAGCAAATCCGCAGATTTGCTCTTAGCTTAATCGTTTATTTACCAAAGACGTTCTTTTCAACTAATTCCTTGACTTCTTCGTTAGTGACACACTCGTTAAGTGCCTTATCAGCTAACTTAGCCATTTCCTTAGTGTCAAGTTTCTTCATTAATGAACGTGTCTTAAGCACGGAAGTTGAACTCATTGAGAATTCATCCAAGCCTAAGCCCATCAATAATGGTACCGCAATTTGGTCCCCAGCAACTTCACCACACATCCCCGTGAAGCGACCGTTAGCATGAGCAGCGTCAATGACATGCTTGATCAAGCGTAACAACGATGGGTTGTACGGTTGATACAAGTATGACACTTGTTCGTTACCACGATCGGCAGCAAAGGAGTATTGGATCAAGTCATTAGTCCCAATACTAAAGAAGTCAACTTCCTTAGCAAATTGGTCAGCTAAAATAGCTGCCGCTGGAATTTCGATCATGATACCAAGCTTGATATCATCAGCAACTGGCGTACCAGCTGCAACCAACTTAGCCTTTTCTTCTTCAAAAATGGCCTTAGCTTTACGGAATTCATCAAGCGTGGCAATCATTGGGAACATGATCCGTAATTGACCGTAATGTGACGCCCGTAATAACGCCCGTAACTGGGTCCGGAAAATGTCATCGCGATCAAGGGAAATCCGAATAGCCCGGTAACCTAAGAATGGGTTCATTTCATCAGGTAATGGCAAGTATGGTAATTCCTTGTCACCACCGATATCCATAGTCCGAACGATAACCGGTTTGCCGTTCATCCCTTCGACAACCTTCTTGTAAGCTTCAAATTGGGTATCTTCGTCAGGTAATTCTGAACTATTCATGTACAAGAATTCTGACCGGAACAACCCAATGGCTTCAGAGCCAGCATCCAAAACGCCGTCCATATCGTCCGGTGTCCCGATGTTAGAAGCTAATTCAAAGTGCTTGCCATCCTTAGAAACGGTGGCTTCGTTTTTCAACTTCGCCCATTCGGCCTTTTGCGCAACAAAGTCTTTAGCCTTTTGTTGGTAATCGGCAACTTCAGTATCCGTTGGCGCAACTAAAGCGTCACCATTGATACCATCCAAGACAACCGTGTCGCCTTCTTTGATATCAGTCGTAGCAGATTCAGAACCAACGACCGCTGGAATTTCAAGCGTCCGTGACATGATAGCCGAATGACTAGTCCGACCACCAATGTCAGTAATGAAGCCCTTAACATACTTACGATCAAGTTGAGCCGTATCACTAGGTGTTAAATCGTGGGCAACCACGATTACTTCGGAGTCGATTAAAGCTGGACTTGGTAAGGTTACCCCTAACAAATGGCTTAAGACCCGCTTCGTCACGTCGCGAATATCACCAGCTCGTTCTTGCATATATGCATTGTCCGTCATTGCTTCGAACATTGAAATGAAAGTATCGGTAACTTCCTTCAACGCTTCTTCAGCATTGACTTTATCATCCTTAATCTTACCTTCAATTTGCCCAAGCATTTCTGGGTCAGACAAAATGGTGATATGAGCTTCAAAAACTTCCGCTTCTTCTTCACCCAAGTTTTCAACCGCTTTGTCTTTAATGACCTTTAGTTCAGCCTTGGAAGCATCGAAAGCGTCATGTAACCGTGCAACTTCGGCATCCGTATCAGAAACCGTTGTTTTTTCGAATGATAAATCTGGATCAACTAGCATATAGGCCTTAGCAATTGCAATACCATCACTGGCCGCAATTCCTTTTAGTACCTTTTCAGCCATTATTCAGATAATCCTTCTTTCTTCATCGTATCAGTTAAAGCTGCGATGGCGTCGGCTTCGTCGGCACCTTCAGCAGAAATGGTAACGTCAGCATCTTTACCAACACCGAGTGACATAACGCCCATGATGGACTTTAAGTTAACGGACTTGTCTTGGTATTGCAACGTAATTTCTGAGTTGAACTTACTTGCTGATTGTACCAATAAAGTTGCGGGACGTGCGTGGATACCAGTGTCTGCGATTACGTGAAATTCTTTCTTTTCCATAACTATTCGATCTCCTTCAAGATAAATAAATTTAAAATTGGTTCCGAGTCCATTCGAGTTGCCGCCAACACGTATGCTCAAGAGCCCTTAATAATGATGATAGCAATTATCCAATTAAAATACAAGCCCTTTCATTCAAGCTAGGCCTATTAATTGGTTGTCTTACCATCCTTCTCGAAATGGTAAACGATACGGCCATCTAAGTCCGCCATACCAATGACTCGTTTCCGATACTCATATTTCATATAAGCATCGTGAAAAGTCATAAATTCATCCGGCGTCACGGTAAAACTTTCGCGTTCGCCATGACGTAACGCTTCCATTAATTGGGTATAATCCGTTGCCAAACAATTACCGCCTCCTCAAAGTTAGGTTGACACATTGCTGCATCACAATCAATGCCGTTGGTTAAGGCCCTCCGCCGCTCACTGACAGTTGGTGACTGCCAATGAAAGGCCATTCCTAACAAACATCAAAACTGGTCAGGCTCGATGCATGCAAAAAAACCGCTTTGTACTATAATATAGACAGACAGTTGCACACATAACTTATCCTAGCCAGATAATTAATATACAACGAATCCGGTTACATGACAAGCTATGAGTTGCAACTATCCAGACTCTTCAGAAATATTTGAATCAATTAGTCGTTGCGAATTAATTAGGCCGCACGTCCAGTTTTGACCCTGAGGCTTTTCACTTGCAACAGTCCATAAATTCGCTATACTAATAGTCAAAGGTCAACAAAGGTCAAAGAGCCGATGAACCTTTAACTATGATCCTAATCGATTTAGTTATATTTCTGATGCGAAAGGTGTGTGACAGCATAATGCTTTGTGACAATTGCCATAAGAACGAAGCGACGATTCATTTATATACGAGCGTCAACGGTCAGCGGCGACAAATCAACCTTTGTCAAAATTGCTATCAACTGCTAAAGAATCAGGAACAGCAACCAAATAACGGAGTTGGAGGTGCTGATATGGCACAAGATCCATTCGGTTTTGGTGGTCTTGACGACATTTTCCGTGCAATGCAGGGCGGCGTTGATTCTAACGCGTACCGGCAACAACAGACCCCACCGACCCAGCCAGCTGGTCCTAATGGCGGTAACCGTCGTGGCAATAACAACGGCGGTGGCCTCCTTGGCCAATACGGTTTCAACTTAACTGCGCAAGCTAAACAGGGCAAAATTGATCCAGTGATTGGTCGCGATAACGAAATCAATCGTGTTATCGAGATCTTAAATCGCCGGACCAAGAATAACCCCGTTTTGATTGGTGAAGCTGGGGTTGGTAAAACGGCGGTCGTAGAAGGTTTAGCACAGAAGATCGTTTCTGGTCAAGTTCCACAAAAACTGTTAGATAAAGAAATTATTCGTTTGGACGTGGCTTCGCTTGTTCAAGGGACTGGTATTCGGGGTCAATTTGAACAACGAATGCAGCAATTAATGAAGGAAGTTCAAAGTAATCCGAACATTATCCTCTTCATTGACGAAATCCATGAAATCATGGGGGCCGGCAATGCTGAAGGTGGTATGGATGCTGGTAACGTCTTGAAGCCCGCCCTTGCTCGTGGTGATTTCCAATTAGTTGGAGCCACGACATTAAATGAATACCGGGACATCGAAAAGGATGCCGCCCTCGCCCGCCGGTTCCAACCGGTCACGGTTAACGAACCAAGTGTCGAAGAATCCATCAAGATTCTAGAAGGGATTCAAAAGAAGTATGAAGACTATCATCACGTTAAGTATGATCAAGATGCTATTGTAGCGGCAGTTAAGTTATCAAACCGTTACATTCAAGATCGTTTCTTACCTGACAAGGCCATCGACTTACTCGATGAAGCCGGTTCACGTAAGAATTTGACGTTGAAGACGGTCGATCCAAAGACGATCCAAGAAAAGATCGACGAGGCCGAAAAGCAGAAACAGGACGCCTTGAAGAAGGAAGACTACGAAAAAGCGGCCTACTATCGTGATCAAGTGGCTAAGTTAGAAAAAGCTAAGCCTGATGAAAGTGCCGGCCAGCCTAATAACGACACTGCCACTGTAACAGTCAAGGACATGGAACAAATCGTCGAAGAAAAGACGAGTATTCCTGTTGGTGACTTACAAGCTAAGGAACAGGCCCAAATGAAGACCTTAGCACCCGATCTTAAGAGTACGGTTATCGGCCAAGACCAAGCTGTTGAAGCCGTTGCCCGGGCCATCCGGCGTAATCGGATTGGTCTCAATGGGACGGGACGGCCAATCGGTTCCTTTATGTTTGTCGGCCCAACCGGGGTTGGTAAAACTGAATTAGCTAAGCAACTGGCTAAAGAACTGTTTGGTTCACAAGATGCCATGATTCGGTTTGATATGAGTGAGTACATGGAGCCTCATTCAGTGGCTAAGTTGATTGGTTCACCGCCTGGCTATGTTGGTTACGAAGAGGCCGGTCAGTTAACTGAACAAGTTCGGCGCCATCCTTATAGCTTGGTCTTACTAGACGAAGTTGAAAAGGCTCATCCAGATGTCATGCACATGTTCTTGCAAATCCTCGATGATGGTCGGTTGACCGACTCACAAGGCCGGACAGTCAGCTTCAAGGATACGATTATCATCATGACTTCCAACGCCGGAACTGGCGACAGTGAGGCTAACGTTGGCTTTGGCGCTGCTGCTGAAGGTAAGACTCACGACATCACTAGCCGGTTGACAGATTACTTCAAACCAGAATTCTTAAACCGGTTTGATGACATCATCCAGTTCAACGCGCTATCCAAGAAAAACTTGATGAAGATTGTTGGCTTGATGATTGAAGATGTCAACGGCATGTTAGCTAACCAAGGCTTACATGTTCACGTGACGGAACCCGTTGAGGAAAAGCTGGTTGAACTAGGTTACAACCCACAAATGGGCGCTCGGCCACTTCGGCGCGTTATCCAGGAACAAATCGAAGATCGCATCGCCGACTTCTATTTGGACCATGGCGACGTTAAGAATATGGTCGCAAAAGTTGAAGACGGTAAGATTGTTTTAGCGGCTGAGACTAAGACTGATTAAAATTGTAAAAAGGAGCTAATGATGTAAATCTCATTTACGTCACTAGCTCTTTTTTTATTTCAATTTTCAAAACGGTGTTAGCAACATGACCCACAACTAAACCCCTAGTTTAAAGTCCCATAATTGCCGCTCTAAGTTATCTCGCTCAATACCAATATACCGTTTTGTGACCTGTTCACTAGAATGATTAAAAATCATCATCAAACCAGCAATATCATGCGTCTGTTGGTAATAGTGGTAACCAAAGGTCTTACGCAATGTATGTGTCCCAATATCATCACGTTCAAGATACTCACTAGCAGTCTGGAAGACCCGATAGACACCATTCACAGTCAACGCACCCCCCCGATCACTGCAAAATAATGGTTCACTAGTGGCCCGATAGCGCGTAAAGCGGCCCAATTCAGCCTTGAGATTTTTCAAAAATAGCCACCGCTTCTTACCAGTCTTTTGTTCCATGATCATGACGCGATCTCTGCCACGAACTTGTCCAACTGTTAGTCTTAAAATGTCACTCATTCGTAACCCGGTATTAATACCCACCAAAACAATCATGCGGTTACGCTCCCCATAACGCGCTTGCGATACAGCCCATAAAAAATCATCGATTTCTTGTGCAGTTCGCAACGGTTCAACATTATAATGCATACGTTTTATCACACCTCAATCAATTTTATTAACTCCAAATTACTTAACCCAGCGTAAACTAAACTAAGCAATTGTTAACTTATAACGCTCCTCTCATCAGTAAATATTAAAATAAAAGCGCGGAACAAAGAGTCTTTCCCTTTGTCCCGCGTTAAGGTTATACCTTCACTTAATCATCCGTGAGCGTGTACGTCAGTCTATAGTTGTAAGGCCGATAATTGATCCGCTAATTGCGTTGCCGGCGTTGTATCGAGTGATTGGGTCAACTGAGCATCGACTTCTTTCATTCGCTCCTGACCAGTTTTAGTGAGTGTTAATACCCGCAAACGCCGGTCTTGTTTAATTGGTTGACTTTTCAACCATCCCTGGGTAATCAAAGTCCCAATATTTTGTGCCAATGAGGCCTTAGCCACGTTCAACGCATCCGCAACGTCACCAATCTGAATGCCTGGATGTTGTTCAACGTAGACCAAAATCCGTAATTCATTCAAACTAAGCCCCGTAGCGGACGACCAATTAGATGTGAGTCGTTTTAGGTCGCGTTCAAGGTGCATGATATTCATAATATAATTAATTGATTGTTGCATGTTAATAGCATCCTTCCTGAAAGTTGTCATTTTTCACTAACCACCCAAATAGTCAAACCGTCATTCGCATGATTTTTAAAAAAATAGTGCGAGCTGATTACTATTAAAGCAACCTTTTCAATGTAATTGGTCATTACTTGCTGCTAACCTTATCCTGGATAACTTCAATGAAATCACCGTTTTACTCGCAGTATTTTTTTAAAAATGGTGCGAATCAATTATTAAGATGAATAGTTATATTTGTTAATAAACTTTATTAACATTATTATTGCATAATTACACGCTTTACACAAATAACTTTGACTACCGGTCACAGTTTGTGTGATTAAGAGCTAGCCGCTATCCTTATAGTATCAGTATTTCAATTGCCATTCATTGCGAATTTTTATATATATTAAATTTACATATCAAGTTAACATGAGTTGATTATAATAGTTATCAATCATTAAACTTATAAAAACAGTTGGCTCAAATATTCGATTGCATTAATAAAACAGACATCGAGTATTCGCACTCAATGTCTGTTTTACTAACCACTATTCAGAAAATTCCGTAATTAAGCCGGCCTCAACTGCCCGCTTCGTATAGACTGGAATTTCTTCCTCACTAGCTCGTACAAAGTGTCCCGGAGCAATTTCAACCATTCGACGCTTCTTGCCGTCGTGCTCGGTCGTTTCGTCATAAGGCACCTGCTTACGATTACGTTCAAATTCCGGATCAGGGACCGGCACTGCTGAGATCAAACTCTCGGTGTATTTATGCAACGGATGATTATAGACTTCATCAGCTGGACCAATCTCAAGAATTTTACCGTAATGCATAACTCCAATTCGGTCACTAATGTACTTGACCATGGACAAGTCATGGGCAATAAATAAGTACGTTAAATTCTGCTTAACTTGAAGTTCCTTCATTAAGTTGACAACTTGTGCTTGAATCGAGACATCCAGCGCTGAAATCGGTTCGTCAGCAATAATAAATTTGGGCTCCACAGCTAATGCCCGGGCAATTCCAATCCGTTGTCGCTGCCCACCAGAAAATTCATGCGGATACCGACTAGAATGGTCCTTATTGAGCCCAACAGTTTCAAGCAAGTCTTCTACTTGTTTCGTTCGGTCAGCATCGTCCTTGGCTAAACCATGAATATCGATGCCTTCAGCAACAATATCCTTAACTTTCATCCGCGGGTTCAGTGAGGCATATGGATCTTGGAAAATCATTTGGATTTCTCGCCGGAATTCGTGGCGTTCCTTCTTAGTGTGTAATTTGGAAACGTCCTTGCCGTCAAAAATAATTTCACCATCAGTCGGTTCATATAAGTGGATGATCGAGCGACCCGTCGTGGTCTTCCCAGAACCAGATTCACCAACCAAACCGAATGTCTCACCTTCATAAATGTCAAAGGAGACGTCATCAACGGCCCGGACTTCATCTTTTTTGCCGACATTAAAGTACTGCTTTAAATGGCGAACTTCTAGAATTTTTTTGCGTTCATCAGGCATGTCTACTTACTCCTTTGCTACGGAATCTGAAATTGGTGCTTGCGGTTTTTGCATAGCCGCAAACTTTTGTTGTCGCCGCACGATTTCGGCGGGAGGCGTTACCTTTGGTGCGTCTGGGTGTAATAACCAAGTCGCCGCATAATGGGTATCAGATACCTTAAAGAATGGTGGTTCTTTCTCAGTATCTATCTTCATCGCGTAATCACTCCGCGCGGCAAAAGCGTCGCCGACTGGTGGCTCCAACAAATCTGGTGGGGTCCCTGGAATCGCGGATAATGAGCCACTTTCAGTATCCAAGGTTGGCATCGAGTTGAGTAGCCCCCAAGTATAAGGATGTTGTGGATTGAAGAAGATCTCATCGACCGTCCCGTATTCCACGATCTTACCGGCATACATGACGGCAACCCGATCAGCCATTCCGGCCACAACTCCCAAATCATGGGTGATGAAAATAATCGACGTATCGATTCGATTTTGCAAATCCTTCATCAAATCCAAAATTTGGGCCTGAATCGTGACGTCCAAGGCAGTCGTTGGTTCATCAGCAATCAGGACTTCGGGGTAGCAGACCAACGCAATCGCAATCACAATCCGTTGCCGCATCCCGCCTGAGAATTGGTATGGATAATCATTGATGCGGCCTTCAGGATTAGTAATCCCAACCAGCTTCAGCATTTCTAACGCTTGGGCAATCGCTTCTTTTTTCTTCAAACCCTTATGTTTCATCAAAGGTTCCGCAATCTGCATACCAATCCGCATCGTTGGGTCCAACGAAGTCATTGGATCTTGGAAGATCATGGCGATATCCTTACCACGAATGTGTTGCATGTCTTTTTCGGACTTCTTTATAATATCTTCACCGTGGAACATGATACTCCCACGTTTAATTTCAGCATTGGGTGCTAACAGGCCCATCAGTGAACGGGTCGTCACTGACTTACCTGAGCCTGACTCACCAACAATTGCCAAGGTTTCACCCTTACGCAAATCAAAGCTAACGTCACGGATGGCTTTAACTTCGCCCGCATAAGTATGGAAATTGATTTCCAAGTTGCGGACCTCAATCACATTTTCTGGTTTTTCCATAGTGCTGCCGTCCTCCTAACGTTTTGACTTTGGATCAAACGCATCGCGCATCCCGTCACCTAACAAGTTAAAGGCGAGCATCAAGATGATCAGCACGATGGCTGGGTACCACATCTGATATGGCAAGAATTGGAAGTTCTTCTGCCCATCAGAGATCAATGTCCCCAATGAAGCTTGTGGTGAACTGATCCCAATCCCGATATAACTCAAGAACGCTTCGAAGAAGATCGCACTGGGAATCGTGAACATCGTTTGAATAATAATGACACTTGAAAGGTTTGGTAACAAGTGTTTCCAAGCAATCTTGACGGGTGATTCACCCAGTGTCCGCGCAGCCAAAATAAAATCTTGGTTCTTCAATTGCAAGGTCTGTGCCCGAGTCAGCCGGGCCATCGTGGTCCAACCAGTAATCGCGATCGCCGCAATGATTGAGGCCATCCCAGTCTTTGTAAAGGCTGTGGCCATCAACACCATGATAACCAATTGTGGGATGGACGAGAGGATTTCAATCACGCGTTGCATGAACAAATCGACTCGCCCACCTTTCCAACCGGAGAGTATCCCGAATCCGACCCCAATCGTCAAGTCAATCAACGTAGCAATCAGCGCAATTTCAAGTGAAATCCGGGTCCCATACATGATCCGTGCAAGTAAATCCCGGCCGAGATAATCAGTCCCAAGAAGATAATGCACATCCGACTTGGCACCAGCTGCCGCGTACGCATCGACATCCTTACCAGATTGGGTCAAATGACCATTCAAACCGTGGATACTAACACCCGGAATCTTCGGTGGTAAGTTCGCGTACCGTGGTGATTGTGCGTTAGGATCAACGTGATAGACTGCGCGGCCACCAAACGCCACTAAGAACAAGAATACTAATACGATAAAGCTGACAAAGGCAGTCTTATTTGATTTCAACCGCCGCCAAACATCTTGGCCGAACGTCAATGAAGGCGCTGCGATCCGTTCATTATCAGGACCCGCTTGTTTATCTAACGGCTCGAAGTCGCCGGGCTTAATATCAATGCTGCTTGGATTTTCTGCCATTAACTAGTCCCCATTTCCATTTAAACGAATCCGCGGATCAATAATTCCGTAGACAATATCGGTCAACAATAATAGTAAGCAAAGGAGTGCTGAATAGAAAATCGTCACACCCATGATCGTTGGGTAGTCGTTAACCAGAATTGATTTAACGAATTGTTCCCCAATCCCAGGTACTGAGAAGATATTTTCAACAACCATTGAACCCGTCATCAATGCGGCGGCCAATGGTCCAATCAGCGTAACCATTGGAATCAAACTGTTCCGCAACGCATGGTGATACACGATACCAAACTTCGACAACCCTTTGGCCTTAGCTAGTTCAATATAATCCGAACTTAGCACGTCGACCATGTCGGTTCGGATAAACCGAGCCGTCTCGGCCAACGGACTGGCGGCCAAAGCTAACGTTGGTAAGATCGTGTAAGCGAAGCCTTCCCAACCAGCAACTGGGAACCAGCCGGCCTTCAAGCCAAGGTAGTATTGAAGCAAGATTGCCAACACGAAACTTGGTACCGCAATTCCTAGAATCGATAAAATCGTTGCTAAGCGGTCAGCCCAAGTATCTTTTCTGATGGCCCCAACGGCCCCAAGGATTATCCCAAAGATGATCCCAACAACCATGGCTTGACCACCTAATTGCATGGATGGTCCCATCCGGCTACCAATTAAATAGCTAACGGCTTGATCAGAGAACTGAAAGGATAATCCTAAGCTCCCTTTGAAGATTCCGCCAATATAAATGAAGTATTGCAACCATACGGGCTTATCCAACCCATATTGGGCTAAAATCGATGCCTTTTCGCTAGGGGTCAATTTAGCTTCATTTTGCAGCGGTGTTCCGGGCATTAACTTCATCAAGAAGAACGTGGCAGTCGCCACAATGAATAATGTCAGGAACAAGTAAAATATCCGCTTTAAAAGATACTTTCTCATGAGAATTCCTCGCATTCTATTAAAATCAACTTAAAAAATAATGACATCCCTCATTATAAAACAAAATGGTAAGGATTAACAATGTGTCAATCCTTACCCCTTTGCTTCACATTCATTCAGTTAAAGCACACACACTTTTTTGTGGATTTACATCATTATTTAACGGACATGTACTTGAAGTTGTAGTTAGAGCCCGCAGTGTTGTAGATGATGCCCTTCAAATCTTTCCGTGTCAACGTTGCTGAAGCTTGTTGATAGATTGGGATGACCCCTTGATCATTCATCAATTGCTTTTCGGCAGCGACCATGTCAGCCCAGCGAGCCGTCTTGTTGTTGGCATCGGCCCCTTCAGCCTTCTTCACAGCAGCGTCATATGCGGCACTGTCGTACTTCCCATTGTTGTATGAGTTGTCAGACGTGAAGAGTGACAAGAAGGAAATTGGATCAGTGAAGTCAGCGTTCCAGGCAGAGACCACTGTATCGAAGTTACCATTTTGTGACCGTTGGAGACGGGTCTTAAAAGGCACGTTCTGGTTAGTAACAGTCAGACCAGGCAATTTCTCCCAAGCACCTTGAATAAATTCAGTCGTCTTCTTACCACCATCAGTATCGTCAGAAAGTAGCTTAACATTCAGCTTCGTTTCGCCAATTTCTTTCATTCCTTCTTTCCACAACTTCTTAGCTTTCGTTAAGTCGTAGTCGACTGCAGAAGGAACAGCGGCATCGGTCGTAAAGTCCTTACCAGTCGTTGGGTTCTTAGCTAAGTCTTCAGAAACATATCCTTTAGAAACGGTTGAACCATTACCCAAGGTATTGTTTACATATGACTTCCGGTTGATAGCCAATGACAAGGCTTGACGAATTTTTTGGTTCTTGAAAGCCTTCGCCAATGTTGCATCGCTGTCCTTACGGTTAAATTCAATATAGAAAGTCGAGGCCGTCTTCCGAACTAAGTAGTTCTTATCATTCTTATAATTCTTAACTTGTTCGTTGGAAAGCGTCGTAAAGTCGAGCTTATTGGAATTAAATAAGTTCAAGCCAGTTGAAGCATCCTTAACAACTTGGTACTTGATGCTGTCCATCTTAACAGCTTTCTTATCCCAATAATCATTGTTCTTCTTCAAGGTCCAAGAAAGGTTTGTCCCAGTCCAACCAGTCATCTTGTAAGGGCCGTTATAAACCATAGCCTTACTGCTCGTCCCATACTTAGAACCGTACTTCTTAACCACTTTTTCATTTTGTGGGAAGAAGTTGACAAAGCCCATCAGCTTGTCAAAGTAAGCAATTGGCTTATCCAACGTGACCGTCAACTTGTAATCGCCATCAGCCTTGATTCCTAAACTAGAAACGGGCTTCTTGCCATTGACGATAGCGTCAGCGTTCTTGATCCCTGAATATAAGTATGCGTATTGTGACGCAGTCTTTGGATTAACGGTCCGTTGCCAACCATAAACAAAGTCTTTGGCAGTAACTTTATCCCCGTTACTCCATTTTGCGTTCTTCCGTAAAGTGAACGTATATGTCTTCCCACCATTAGTAACCTTAGTGGATTTTGCAATTCCGGGTGTAACCTTACCGTTCTTACCAAGACGGTATAACCCTTCATTGGTGTTATTCAACGCGTTAGAACTAACCACGTCGGTGGACTTAGAAATGTCCATCGTTGGTAATTCCGCTGATTCGGTCCAATTGGCCGTTTGCTTAGACGAACTTGATGAACTCTTGCTTGAGCCACAAGCAGCTAAGAATAGTACGGATGCGCCGGCAACGACGGTTACTTTTGCAGCTGTTTTGAAATTCATATAACCCAACCCCTAACTTTAAAATAGTCTGTGTGTGCTTTTCCCTCGAAAAGTTAAAGTAATTGTATATTATAAATAAATTAAAATCAATCCTAAACTCTAATTTTTATCATTATTTCGTCATAATTGTCTTAATTATTCTGATTAATCAATATTATTCGCATTATTACTAATCACTCAAAATGCATATTTATCAACGTTTATAGTCCCACAAAAATGTTCAATTATCAAGTGAACACAATCGTCAATTTTTCTTAATAAATAATTCAAATCAATCCAATCTTGACGATAATTAGACTTTTTAGAGTTAGTCAAAACAGCTAAAAGCGCACCGACAAAAAAATAATGCTGATTTTTTATCAGCATTCTCTTATTATTTAAATGACTTTACTAATTATAATAACGTGGTCACTAACCGCTAACAATCGTCAGTACATTCATTGAGTTAGTCCAGTAGCACCAAATTATTATTGTAGCGGTTTTTGAATGTTTCCCCATTTATTCACGCCGGTCAATCCGATATCAACCTTAAAACTTGAATCACCGGGACACTTTCAAACACCTAATTTAGGTCTAATTACCTAAATAGCCAATCACCGACGCGACAATTAAAATAATCAGAACTACCGTCGTAATCCAAACATATAGATGATCTTTTTCTACTGCAAAAGCGTAAATCGAAACGGCGACCCGCAATGTTGGCGTTAAAATCAATAGAAATAGACCTAACATAATCACGGCATACGGTTTAAGTGCCACAATGCCGGCTAAAATATCAGCAACCGTGTGCGGTTCCATACCATTCGCGTAGCCGCCATTGCCTTCAATTAACATCAGAAGCATCCCAATAATGATCACAATCGCTGACACGATGACACCAATTCTTAAAATATAACCAATCATCATTTCAACGGCATGCATTTCTTGGGCTTTAGTTGGTTTTTGATTATCCATTAGATCGTCACCCCGAATCCCTTAGCAATCATTTGAATCCCTAAATAAAGCATTACCGGTACAAAGATCATCCGAATCAGCCGTGGCTTGAGTCGCGTCATAATCCGTGAGCCAATTAAAGCCCCCACGATGATGCCGATTGCCAGCGGCGCCGCGATCCCGGGCTTGATTGAGCCATTAAAGAAGTAGACCATCGCGCTCGCCGCCGCCGTCACGCCCATCATCAGGTTAGAAGTCGCTGATGATGGTTTGAGCGGCATATGCATAATCGTATCCATGGCGAGTACTTTGAAAGCACCACTCCCAATCCCGAGCAGACCACTGGCAAAGCCGGCCCCGAACATCATGGAAAACCCACCGGGAACATTCTCAACCTGATAATCAACTTGCTTATTCAGTGCCTTATCATAATAAGTCCCATTCAAATTCAGCTGCGTTGCTAACTTGTCGTCTTTGACTGATGGCAATTCACCGTTCTTACTCATTAACTTGCGAATCATATTGTACGTAGTAAACACTAATAGCGCACCAAATAAAAAATATAAGAAAGTCGCGTTCAGTACCCCAGTCAGTACCGCACCGAGGACGGCGCCAACCGTAGTCGCAATTTCAAGAAACATGGCAACCCGTAAGTTCAACATCTCATCACGTAAATAAGCAATCGTGGAACCAGAACTCGTTGCAATCACGGCAATAATACTAGCCCCAATCGCATACTTAATATCTAACCCCAGACCCAGTGTCAAAATCGGCGTGACAATCATCCCCCCACCGATACCTAAAATGGCCCCAAAAATCCCGGCAATTACCCCAACACCGAGCATCAGACCTAACGAATAAATCATTGCATTCACCTTCACCCTTTAAGTTTCAACTGTTAGTGTACCATTTAATGGAGACCACATCTAATTATTCAATGAAGGCGCGGTGCTGACTGATATGAAAGGCTTTAGCGATAATTAAGCATCCAAGTTATCTAACGGTTTATCCCCACAGTAAGCGCTAACAATACCGTTAAATCAGGAATTAGTCTTTTTTGCGATTAAATTTTTAGATAACAAATTAATTAAACTCGTCTAGCGATTGTGCCTGCTTAAATTGCGCCATCAAACCAGCTACTAATGGTGTTGCCAATGCTTCAGTCGTAGTCGTCAAGGCAAGCCGCGTCTCAAAACGATGATCAGCTAATGAACGAATCAAGACATCACCACCGTCATACGTTTCCGCTAATGAACGGGGAACTAGGGCAACGCCTACTTGATGGTTCGCCCAGTGCATCGCCGTCCGGGCATCATCGCAAGTCATAATATAGGTTGGCGTAACCGACGCTTCCAGAAAAGCAACGTGAAATAATTCGTTAAAACGTCGGTATTTGATCAATGGTAACGTTGCGAGGTCGCTTAATCGTAACTGCCGACGCTTTTCAAACTGAGTATATCGCATAGGAATAACCGCCGCCATCCGTTCTGCGGAAAAGTAACGACAGACTAAATGCTGCGCGTTAAACGGCGTTCGTAACACCGCCACGTCCAGTAACCGCTTATGTAAATCATCTAACAATTCATACGTATTGCCTTCTGTAATGGCTAATTGCACGTCTGAATGTTGAGCCAACCACTTTAATAGTGCTGGATTGGGTATCACCCCTGCCGACGATGACACCGTGCCCAGATTAATGGTCCCCGTAATACCATGCGCCAAGGCACGCACCTTATTTTCCGCCGTCGCCGATAGTTGGGTAAGCTGCTGTGCATAGCCCACCAATAATTTGCCGGCCTCGGTGACCGTCACACCTTGCGGCAACCGATTGAAGAGTGTGACTCCCAGTTCCAGTTCTAATTGCTTGATCTGATAACTCAACGGTGGCTGTGCAACATGTAATCGCTTGGCAGCGGCCGTCATTTGGCCCTCTTCTGCAACTGCCAAAAAATATTGTAATTGTTTCAAGTTCATCCGTTAGCGCCCCCCTGTAATTAAATATCAGTATACACGTCTTACCAAGCCGGTATTTTACATTTTATTTAAGACGTGCCAGAACTGTCGTGAATGCGTTATACTAGTGATAATTAATTTATTAATGAAAGGAGTGGTCACGTGTCATTTCTCGATCGGCTCAAAAATATGCTACAAGCCTTAAATAGCACAGAAGTCGTTGACGAAACAACCGCCACGCCACGGGCGATTACCGCTCAAGATACTGCGACTCCCGCTGTTAACCAAACGGAAGCGCTAATTCTTGTCCATCACCTTGACCAAAACGGTAACGAATTACAGGCTGCCGATATGATTGCTGGAACTATCGGTGAAGAAATTCACTTACCAGCCGTTAATATTGCTGGTTATCATCTCGTCCATATTGAAGGCCTGACCCGTTGGTTTACAGCACCGCAAGCTAGCATTACGTTAACTTACGAGCGTCAAGCCGGCCAACCAATCTGGATGTACGCCTACGATATTGATCGACGCGAGCTGATTGGTCGGCCCACAATGTACCGGGGGCAATTAGGAACCCCATACGAAGTCACCGCGCCAACTGTCGCTGGTTTTAAACTGCTCCGATCCGTTGGGGACGTCACCGGTGAATACACGACCACCTCAAAAACAGTGCTCTTCTTCTACCGTAATCAAAACTGGCAGCAAACGGACCTCAGTACTGGTTTTATCCAAATTAATCAGTTGACTGCCGTCTACCCTTATCCTGGGGCAACTACAACCAACTACTTAACTAAGCTCCAACCCGGTAGTACTTACAAAACGTACATGCGAGTGCGCCTAGTCACCCATGAAACTTGGTATGCGATTGGTGATGACCAGTGGATTCCAGAGACCCATCTACAGTTAACCACGGGTGATAATTTATTGCTCAAACTACCAGCCGGCTATCGCGTACAAAATCAACGCCCCGTGCGGCAGACCGGCGTTGTCAGCTTTGTCCCCGGCAAACAGGTTCATACCTACATTGAGCCGTATGGTCGTTACTTAACCACTGTGAGCCATGGCGACACCGTCAACCTTATTGAACGGATGGCTGATGATAATGGCGTTGTCTGGTATCGACTTCAGGACCAAGGTTACTTGCCTGGTCGCTACTTAACTAAATTAGATCCACCATTTGCTTAAGATCCACGGCATTAATAGTTTGCTCAATAGTCTTCTCGCTATTTTAAACCAACTTAAAAATCGCCACCATCTAGTTTCGCTACTATAGTCCTCTTAAGATTGACAGGGACTAGCACACACTATGTCTAGATGATGGCGATTTTATATGCTTAAACGGCTACTTATCAACGACAATCCGCATCATTTCAATCCCACGATTCGTCAGCAAGAAGCCCACATCTTTACGATGCATGAAAACTAACCCTTCAAATTCACGATCACCAGCAAAATTAGCCTCGCCGACCTGACTAGCCGTCAAATGACCCAATTGAGCCGCCGGAATAGACGTAATGCTCTCATCAGCAACGAGATATAAGCGGCCCGTTACCTCATTATAGCCCATCGACTGTGCAAAAAAGCCGGGATTATTAGCCAGTCCTTGTGACACTTGTTCAAAGTGCACACCGGTCGACGGACTAATAGTCCCCCGATAAAGATTAACTTTTCCATTGCGCAACTGGCTCGCATGGGTCCAGTAATAGGCCCGACCGGCGCGATCAAAAGTTAGTTCGTCACCTAGGCGCCCGCCACCCGCTGTGAAAGCAATCTTGAGATCCGGCGTTAATGATTGTGGATTTAATCGGGCAACGCTCGCTAAGTGATTACGTGTTGTAGATGCAATAAACCAAAGTTCGTTCGTTTTGGGATTCAGAGCCAGGGATTGCACATGTCCCGCCGTAAATTCCGGTCCTACTTCAATGGCAGCCAATACTCGCCGGTCAAAGGCCGTCATGGTCCCATCAAATTGGTGGGCCGCTGCCACCCTTAACATCGACATCTTACCTGACTCTCCTGCACCTAAAGCCATCAATCGTTGCCAATCATAGCGTACGACCCACCCAGTCTGATTGGCACCCGCAACTTGCTGATCATTGACGTACATAACGTACAAGTAGCGGTTATCAGCTGAAAAGGTCGCACTCTGAGGGTCATTTAGCGGCCGGCTTCCCAGTTGTTGGGGCAAATATAGCGCCGTTTTAAAATGATAATGGTCGCGGTAGCCGCCACTTTGCATCAACTTGTCTGGTCGGCTTTGCATTCCCTGCGTTGCCACGTACGCAGCCGTTGGGTGGAATAAAATCCGGTTGGTAGTGTAACGGCCCGCACCTTTCAGTGACAAATAGCTGGTTTTAGCCACCGTTTTAGTTACCGCAGCTACTTGTTGATACTGAGTCACTGGATGCATTGGTTGTCGCTTAGGCATGACAATATCATTAGCACGCGCCCCGGTTACTTGAACATTGGCGGCTAGGACCCAACCGGATTGATTAGAGCGTAGCTGATGTACTTGCCAGTAAGTCACTAGCCGACCGTTTTGGGTTAGCATCACTTGCCCAGTTCGTTGCCATTTTTTAGTAGTCCGGGCAATCCCGCGTGGCGTAACTTGCATGGTTGCATAATTTAGTTGATATAGTCGGGTTTGTTTAGCTTTGAGTTCACAATTACGAGGGGTCAAGCTTTGTACCACCGGCCAACGAACCATGTCAGTCGCCGCTTGCACCGTTATTTCACCCCATAACCCCATCCCTAATAATAGTCCCAATAACCAGCGCCCTCTTAATCTCACTCTCATCGCCCCCTACACAATATGAGTTGCAGGTCGATTGTATCGTAATTCTAATAAGTTAGTAGAATGGCAATGTTGGTTTACATGGTGAATTTACAACAATATGGTCACATCCAAGTACATATGACAGCCACTTGTGAGCAGTGATCAGTAGCCCACGCGTTGTGCTAATTAATCTATCATGAATCATAATTAAAACGTGCCAAACAGCTAAGGTCAAAAGCACCCAGCTTTGGCCCGCTGGAAACAATTCGAGTTAGCGTAAACCTGCCTAATTAACTGCGTCCTACGCCGACCTCCAGGCATTTCTGCCAATTGCTGGAGCGCGGTGGACACAGATTTAAGCCGAAGACCACGTCTTAAATACTGGTCTTCCATAGGCATGCAATATTGTCGAAACGTGTTCGGGCCAACCTGGGTCTGCGGTTAGCTACACAATATTGCCAATCGGGGAAGACCACCCGCTTAGCAACATCGCTAGGCTAATCCTCAACCCAACCCGGTTGGACCTCACACTCTTGAAGTGCTGAACATTGGCAGAAACGCCTTCCAGTCGGGATGGTATTCGAATGGCTGACATAGACGTACCCAACTTTTTGATGAACTAGTCGTTGCTTTTCACGATCAGTAATTTTGTCATTCAACTGTCAGACTAATAATGCTATTGTGATAGTTTGTCTGATTCTAAATCACGATACTAGTATTAAAAAATAGCCAATGATAACTTAGTGTTCAATTGAAGTTCCAATATCAGAATATACAACCAGCAATTGTACCAAGTTAAGTGGCCGTTCATCCGCCATTCGAGCGGCTTACCGAAACGTGCTCGGTGCCACTGAAGCCTGTGCTTGCTACGCCAACGAACTAATGCCAAGACCACATTAATCCGTTGGCCAGCCAATGCTCGGCTTCAACCCGGCCCCTCACACTTTTTTAGACCGTAGGGGCTGGGTGACAATGCTCAGTAGCCAAATTATTCTTAGCTGGAAGTGACCTTCTTCCGGCTTAGAATAAGACTCGTATTTGAGATGACGCGGGCCGTGCGTTAGCTCAAATCGACGTCGGCTGCGTTCCAGCAATTGGCACCCAGCCCTGGAGGTCGGCATAGGACGAACAACAAACCACCTAACCAGCACGTTTTAATCATGATTTATCCCAAACAGTAACTAGCACAAACGTCTCATGTGTTGATAACAGCTTGGTATTAACACACAATCAAATGGTTCCGTTAGTTCCAACTTGAAACCAGACCGGTTCTAAGTGCAATTAGTTGAAGAAGGTATCCAACTATATTCAGCAACCGAGACCGTTCATCAGCAAAAAAACGGCCTTACCCCAGCAGAATACTGGAATAAGGCCGTTTAGTGAAGCACAAAATTATATTATTTCATCTGTCAACTTGACAAGGGCTGGTTCGTCTCAAGAAACCGAGACAATCTTTCTATACAATATTGTCGAAACGTGCGCCAGAAAGTGGCTTATCTCGATTAACTCAAATCCGGCAATTATTAGCTAGATCCTACAGCTTCGATGTCAGCTTGACATCCGGATACTTATCCGCAAACCAACGTTCCGCGAAGGCATTTTCAAATAAGAAGAGTGGTGCACCGTAGCGATCCTTGACTAATAAGTTCCGTGAACTGGACATCTTTTCGTCCAATTGTTCAGGATCAATCCACCGGGCCGTCTTGCTACCCATCGGTTCCATGACAACTTCCGAATTATATTCATTTTGCATCCGGAATTTGAAGACTTCAAATTGCAATTGACCGACCGCCCCGAGAATGTAGTCACCCGTTGAATATGACGTGTACAATTGCACGGCCCCTTCTTGAACCAGTTGTTCGATTCCTTTGTGGAAAGACTTTTGCTTCATCACGTTCTTGGCCGTGACCCGCATGAACAATTCTGGTGTAAATTGTGGTAATTTTTCGAATTGAACCGCATTTTTGCCCGCGTAAATCGTGTCTCCAATTTGGAAGTTACCTGTGTCGTAGAGGCCGACGATATCGCCAGCAACGGCAGTTTCCACCGTTTCACGGGTATCGGCCATGAATTGCGTTGAATTATTCAACCGCATTTTCTTGCCAGTTCGCTGCAAGACCACGTCCATCCCCCGGTCAAACTCGCCAGAACAGATACGGACAAAGGCGATCCGATCACGGTGATTTGGATTCATGTTCGCTTGAATCTTGAAGACAAAACCGGCAAATTCATCATCAGTTGGTTGAATCACTTGATCATCGCGCGTCTTATGAGCCGCTGGTTTAGGCGCATACTGGAGATAAGTCTTCAAGAACGTCTCGACCCCAAAATTAGTCAGGGCTGAGCCGAAGAAGACCGGCGTCATATCTCCAGCCATGACCTTAGCTTCGTCAAAGTCATTGCCGGCCTCGTTGATCAATTCAACTTCCTCTAACGTGTCGCGATAAATACTATCATTCGTTAATTCATTGCTAGGATCAAGTTCGCCATTGTCATCTAATGGTAAGAACGTCTCACCATGAGCTTCATTATGATAAAGTTCGACACGATGATTATAACGATCATATAAGCCCTTCAGTCCCTTACCCATGCCCATTGGCCAGTTCATTGGATACGTCTCAATCCCTAAGACTTCTTCGACTTCGTTCAACAGATCCAATGGTTCGCGACCATCACGGTCCAACTTGTTCATGAACGTAAAGATCGGAATGCCCCGCATCTTACAAATTTGGAATAACTTCTTCGTTTGTGGTTCGATCCCCTTAGCCGAGTCAATGACCATGACAGCGGAATCGACCGCCATCAACGTCCGGTAAGTGTCTTCCGAGAAATCCTCATGTCCGGGGGTATCCAAGATGTTGATCCGTTTACCATCGTAATCGAATTGCATCACGGAACTCGTCACTGAGATGCCCCGCTTCTTTTCGATTTCCATCCAGTCAGACTTAGCAAAGTTCCCGCTTTTACGGGCTTTGACCGTACCGGCCTGACGAACGACACCACCAAACAATAACATCTGTTCCGTAATGGTCGTTTTCCCGGCATCCGGGTGAGAAATAATCGCAAAGGTACGCCGGGTATTGACCGCGGCGGTTAGTTCTGTCTTATTCATTAAAAATTCCTTTCATCATAACCTGTATATTCAACGTGCACGGTGGTACCGTCCCACCGTAAAAAAACATAGCCTTATATATTTTACTGATATTTGACTAAAAAATCCAGTACCACCCATTATCTTACGATGATTCATTGCGAATTCACCTTACTAAGTCGTTATCATCTATTTGTAACCGTTTTACATACCATCGAACTAAATTAATGTTGCATTCTATTTGGCATCGCAAATTAAGTTGTGTACAATGTATTTGTTTTTAAATTAAGTGTCACTTGGGAACGAGGAGGATTTTAATATGTCAGAAAAATTTGATGTTTTATATTTAGGTAGTGGTCACGGTACTTTTGACGGGGCCATTCCGTTAGCGGCACGTGGTCAAAAAGTAGCCGTCATCGAAACTGATCTGATTGGTGGTACCTGTCCCAACCGCGGTTGCAATGCCAAAATCACCTTAGACCAGCCAGTTGCGTTAAAAAGCCAAGTTGCCAACTTTCAAGGCTACGGTCTGACCGGTGAACCAACGATCGACTGGCAAGCGAACTTCGAACACGAACGGGCCGTCATTGAAGGCTTACCGGATATGATTGCCGGGTTAATGACCGGCGCTGGCGTCACGCTTATTCATGGCCATGGTACCTTTGTCGATACCCACACGGTCCAAGTAGCGGATAAGACATACACCGCTGATAAGATCGTCATTGCAACGGGTCAGCACCCTCACCGCCTCGATATTCCAGGGTCCGACCTCGCTCATGATAGTAATGACTTTTTGAACTTAACGACTTTACCGCATCACATTACGGTAATTGGTGCCGGCTACATCGGTCTTGAATTTGCCAACATGGCGTTGACCGCGGGCAGTCAAGTTACGCTCCTGATGCGTGGCGATCAAGCGCTCCGTAGTTTCCACCAACCCTTTGTTGAGCGACTACTGGCCAAGCTCGTTGACCAGGGCTTGAACCTCAAACGGGAATGGATTCCGACGGCCATCCAGCCTGCAGGTGATCAATTAGCTGTGATCAGTGACGATGATACGGTTACAACTGATTGGATCTTAGATGCTACCGGTCGCCAACCGAACACAGCCAACTTAGGCCTTGAAAAGATTGGTGTCGATTACACCGCCGCCGGTATTACCGTTGATGACCATTTACAAACGAGTGTTGCTGGGATCTACGCTTCTGGTGACGTCCTTGCTAAGGACCAACCGAAACTGACCCCGACGGCCATCTTCGAGTCACAATATCTGACCCACTTGTTTACGGGCGATACCACCGCCCCCATCAAGTATCCGGCCATTCCATCAGTCGTCTTTACGTCACCACGCCTAGCCCAAGTCGGCACCATTCCGACCGATACAACCAGTGACGTAACGGTCACCGTCAATGATCTAAAAGACGACTGGTTCCGACAAACTACGCGCGACGTGGTGGGCCATAACCTACTTGTCACCGATAGCGAACAACGCTTAATTGGTGCAGCCGAATTAGGTGAACAGGCTGAAAACACCATCAATACGTTGTTACCAGCTATTCAATATCAACTGACTCCGGCACAACGTGAACAACTAGTCACCCTCTTCCCAAGTATCGGCGCGGCAGTTTGGTCAGCAATTTAACAAAAATTTCCACATGGCAACTAGGCCTGTCAAATTGGGCTTAGTTGCCATTATTTGGCTGAACGTGAAAATATTTTACAAATATAAGGTTGATTTATGTAAATAATTTTATTACAATGTAAGCGAATACAAAAAGCACTTATAATTTTCAATTAAAAGAGGGGTTTCATTATGAAATTAGGATTGATTGGCTTAGGAAAAATGGGTATGAACTTGGCATTAAATATGCAAGACAACGGACACACGCCCGTCGGTATGGATTTAAATCCATACAATCTCCAGACCGCTTCCAATCAGGGGCTCGCAACGGCAACTGATCTCAGTCATTTGCTTGATCAATTACCAACACCCCGGATTGTTTGGATCATGGTCCCCGCGGGCAAAGCAACAACTAATGTCATTGATCAACTAACAACTATGCTCAGTGCCGGTGACATCGTCCTTGACGGTGGTAACTCGCACTATCAAGATAGCATTCGCCATGGCGAACAATTAGCTACGCACCATATCAACTTTTTAGACGTCGGTACTTCCGGTGGTCAAGCTGGCGCGCGGCAAAACGGTAATTTCATGATTGGTGGAGATCTCGCTATCTTCAAAATAGTTGAACCAATCTTTAAAGCAATCGCTGCTCCCGATGGTTATTTGTACACCGGCCCTACTGGTAGTGGTCACTACTTGAAGATGGTCCATAACGGAATCGAATATGGTATGATGGCAGCAATAGGTGAAGGCTTTGATGTTTTACAGCATAGCCAGTTCACTTACGACAACGCCGCCGTTGCTAAGATGTGGAATAACGGCTCAGTTATTCGCAGCTGGCTCATGGGCCTCGCAGAAGATGCCTTCAGCAAGGATGGCAACTTAGACGAAATCAAGGGCGTCATGCATTCTTCCGGAGAAGGTCGTTGGACCTTAGACACTGCCTTGGATCAACGAGTTGCGACTCCCGTTATTGCGATGGCCTTAATGATGCGTTATCGTTCAGAGACTGACGATACCTTCACTGGTAAAGTTGTCGCTGCGTTACGCAACGAATTTGGCGGTCACGCTGTCGATCACGAATAGGAGGAACCTAGCACCATGACTTATTTAATTGGAACTGATTTAGGAACGACTAGTACCAAGTCTGTCTTATACGATCATCAAGGGCACGTAATTGCGAGTGCCAACGTTGGCTACCCACTCTATCACGATACCGTTACGACGGCTGAAGAAGACCCCCGTGAAATCTGGCGGGCGGTCCAACAAACGATTCATCAAGTGAGCGCTGGCATTGATGTTGCCGAAATCGAAGGTATCGCCTTCTCATCCGCCATGCACAGTTTGATCTTGCTAGATGACAACAAGCAACCGCTGACCCGAGTCATCACTTGGGCAGATAATCGTGCGGCCCAGGACGCGGCCAAGTTGAAGGCGCAACCACTCGGTGACCAGCTTTATCACCTCACAGGAACGCCGATTCACCCGATGAGTCCACTCGTCAAATTACACTGGCTGGCTCACCATGAACCCGAATTACTTGCACAAACTGGCCACGTGGTCGGCATCAAAGAGTACGTGATTTACTTAATGACTGGTCAACTTCAAATGGATTATTCGATGGCTAACGCCACTGGTTTATTCAACCTTTATAATTTTGACTGGGAACCAATTGCTCTAGACTATGCTCACATCACCCGAACTCAACTGCCACCGTTAGTTGATACTGATGCCGTGATTGATGGTCTAACTCCTGACGCCGCTACAGCCCTTGGCTTGACAGCCCGCACTAAAATCATCATGGGAGCCAGCGATGGTGCCCTCTCTAACTTAGGCGTTGGTGCCGATGAACCCGGTGTCGCAGCTATTACGATCGGTACTTCTGGGGCAGTGCGTGTGATGACTAAGCAGCCGTACTTAGATCCCGAGGGACGTCTATTTTGTTACTACGTCGCCCCCCATCACTGGATTGTCGGTGGACCGATCAACAACGGTGGCCAAGTCTTTCGCTGGGTTCGCGACGAACTATTTACCACGGAAAGTCAAACGGCCCGTGCTAATCAACAAGATCCTTATGATCAATTGACAGCGCTTGCCGCGACCGTTCCCGTCGGTGCCCATGGCCTATTATTCCACCCATACTTAAGTGGCGAACGGGCACCACTCTGGAATGCCGATGCGCGCGGTTCTTTGCTCGGAGTGACGACCACGACGAGCAAAGCTGACATTGCCCGGGCTGTTTTGGAAGGCATCGTGATGAACTTGAACACCGTCTTACAACTGACCGCCGCTGCCGAACCCGTTCACGCGATTCGGGCGACCGGGGGCTTTGCACGTTCAAGTCTCTGGCGTCAAATCTTAACGGACGTCTTAGGCCAACCAATCACAATTCCGGCTAGTTTTGAGAGTTCCTGCTTGGCAGCTGCGGTTATTGGTTTAAAAGCACTTGGCCACATTGATGATTTAAATGCCATTCATGCCATGATTGGGGCTACCGAAACGTATCAACCTAATGCCGTCAACCACGAACGCTATCATCAACATCAAGTCGTCTTTGACCACGTTACGGCGCAATTAGTACCTTTATACCATGAAATTGCAACTTTAAACCGTTAGGAAGTGACCATCATGCCATTCGTTGTTCTGACACTCGGCATTTTATTATTATTAATTCTCATTATTAAGTTCAAATTGAATACTTATATCGCCTTGATCGTTACGGCGGTTGTCGTCGGGATCGGTCTAGGAATGCCCCTAACAAAGATTGCGACTAGTATCCAAAACGGCATTGGCGGACAGCTCGGTGAATTGGCCCTCGTCTTTGGCTTCGGCGCGATGCTTGGCCGCTTAGTGGCAGATGCTGGTGGTGCGTATACAATTTCGACCACGTTGATTGATATCTTTGGTCGCAAACGTCTACAAATTGCCATTGTGATCGCATCCTTTATTATTGGGATCGCACTATTCTTTGAAGTTGGTATCGTCTTATTGATCCCAATCGTCTTTGCCATCGCCATTGAAGCCCAAGTTCCAGTTCTCTACCTAGGAATACCGATGGGGGCGGCCCTATCCGTCACTCATGGCTTCTTACCACCCCACCCGGCACCAACGGCCATTGCAACTACGTTAAATGCCAACGTTGGGCACGTGTTATTATTTGGGATTATTATCGCGATCCCCACTGTCTATATTGCGGGCCCGCTCTTTTCACGGTGGGCACAAAAAATGGTGCCGGAAGCCTTCGCTGCCAAACCGCACTTACCGCTCAACAGTAGTAAACGGCAATTCAAAGTATCCGAAGCACCGAGCTTTGGTCTGAGTGTATTGACTGCTTTGTTCCCCGTGATTTTAATGACGATCACTACTGTCTATGAATTGGTCGTCGACCATGGTGTCACACCTAAGAACCCCTCAACAACGGATCAAATCATCCGTTTGATTGGGGCCCCAGGTATCGCCATGCTGATTTCACTCTTATTCGCACTTTGGTCTATGGGGATTCATCAACACAAGACCAATAAAGCGATGACAGCCACTATTGAAGATGCTACAAAGTCAATCGCCATGCTGCTCCTAATCATTGGTGGTGGTGGGGCCTTCAAGCAGATTCTAATCGATGGTGGTGTCGGCAAAGCTGTTGCCCAGTTATTTAGCGGCAGCAGCATCTCACCACTGATTTTAGGTTGGTTAGTCGCCGTCATCTTGCGGGTCTCACTCGGTTCAGCGACCGTCGCAGCCTTAACTGCAGCCGGTCTGGTTGCCCCATTAATGACTCAAGCAGGTATCGATCCGGCCTTAATGGTAATTGCCATCGGGTCTGGGAGTGTCGCCGCTTCACACGTTAACGATGCTGGCTTCTGGATGTTCCGAGAATATTTCGACCTAACCGTCAAGCAGACTTTGCTCACGTGGACTATGTTGGAAACCATTATTGCCTTCTGTGGTCTCGGTGGCGTGTTGGCCTTAAATGCTATTTTCCATTAAATCTATAAGTCCGGCCTGGTGACAGCTACATATCAGTTAATCTGGTAACAAGTTAACCATTATGTCAGCTTAAACCGGCACTAAATCAAATACCGTCGTTACTCGCAATCCACTTGCTGAGTAACGACGGTATTTGATAGTCGCTTAATTCAATGTCAAACGATGCTACTGTTCATCTAGATGACTACCTAAATCATGCTTGATACGCGTTGATGAAATACCCGCGGTGCGGGGTAGATAGACAACCTCACAGTAATCTTTCAAAAAGTCGAACTTACCGCGCCAATCGTCTCCCATCACGAAAACGTCAATATCATTATCGACGACATCACTAATTTTCTGATCCCAGCTTTTCTCAGGTAACACTTCGTCAACATAGCGAATCGCCTGTAGAATATACTTGCGGTCTTCATACGACGTATACGCATGCTTTCCCTTTTCGGCATTAAACTCGTCGGTTGAGACGCACACCGTCAAATGATCACCCAAAGCGCGTGCACGCTTGAGTAACCGGATATGACCCTTGTGCAACAAATCAAATGTCCCGTACGTAATTACTTTCTTCAAAAAATCACTCCTTGTGACGCGTTCAAGATTAATTCACCCATTATAGCACAGGTTACTTCTTTAATTTTGAGTTCGCCGTCAAATCAGCCTTAGTCGCTTTGGGTGGTTGTGGTTGATAGACCGTTGTTTGCTTACGCAAGTGCTCCTCATTACGTAACTCGGCAATATTATAGAGGTACACGACCACGGTCCGTACCACGGCATAGAATGGAATCGCCAGGATCATGCCCAAAATACCGGCAATATTTCCCGCCGCCAGCAACAAAATAATAATTGTCAACGGATGAATCTTGAGTGTTCGCCCAATAATGTTCGGGTAGATCAAGTTACCATCAACCTGTTGCACGATCACCACCACAATGACTACGTACACTACCTGCATCGGTGACTTGGTAAACGCCACAATTAATGATGGCGCAATCCCAATGTACGGACCAACATATGGAATAATATTCGTTAACCCAGCAATCACCCCGAGTAATAACCCGTATGGCTGGGAAATTAGCATATAACCGATGGCCGTAAATGTCCCCACGAATAGACATTCGATCACTTGACCACTAATGTAACTTGAAATCGTATCGCCCATCTTTTGTAATAAACCAATGACTTCGGGCCGTTGCTTCTTAGGCAAGAACCGACTAATGGCTGGGATGAACTTTTCACTATCTTTCAACATGTAGAACAACACGACTGGAATCGTAATCGCCATGATTGTCACGCTCGTCACCGTGGAAATCACGGTCACAACACTGCTTGACAATGATGACAAAAAGTTCTGGGCGTACTTACTGATCTCCCCATTAAACTGCTTAGTATAAGAAGAGATGTCGATTTTTTGCAACACCGAACTATTGTTGATCATCTTAGTCGCGGCCTTTTGCATTTCAGTCGCAATGCTTGGCAAGTTATAAATCAGTTGGGTGACCTGACTGACTAACCGTGGCAACAAGGAAACGGCCCCCCACGCTAATAGGCCAAATAATAGCACAAACACAATCGCAACGGCCCCGGTTCGCGAAATTCGAAACTTCTTATAATGAACCTTCGTCAATAATTTGACTAAGGGATTCAACATATAAAATAAAAATCCTGAAATCACAATTGGCATGAACACGACACTTAAAAAGGTGCCAATCGGCTGAAATAAAAAGCCAATGTTCGTGCAGACCCAGATTAAGGTCGCTACAATTAAAATCTCAAGTGACCAAAATAACAAGGCCGAATCTTTTAGGCGCTTAAACACTCGCGCTCCTCCCTTTCCTGATACAACCATATAATGCGTTAATTATACCCTATTTCAATTCATTCGAATACGATTTTGAAGTTTCTCACAAATTCTATTTAAAATCAATGAGAATAATGGTAATTTAATTAATGAACGATAAACTTTTAAAGGAGTTTTTATTTATGTCACGTAAAATTGCCATCATCGGAATGGGCCACGTCGGTTCAACCGCTGCACACTACATCGTTGCCAACGGATTTGCAGACGACCTCGTTCTGATTGATACGAATAATAGCAAAGTAGAAGCCGACGCTCTCGATTTTCAAGACGCCATGCCCAATTTACCTTACCACACAAACATTATCGTTAATGACTATAGCAGTCTAGTTGATGCCGACGTTATTATTTCAGCCGTTGGTAATATTAAGTTACAAGATTCACCAACTAACGACCGCTTTCTTGAACTGCCCTTCACCAGCACACAAGTCAAGGACGTTGCTGCTAAGATCAAAGCGAGTGGCTTTAACGGGATTTTAGTTGTCATCACCAATCCCGTGGATGTCATCACCTCGATCTACCAAGCAGTTACTGGTTTGCCTAAGAATCACGTGATTGGAACCGGGACTCTGCTGGACTCTGCACGGATGAAACGCGCTGTTGCCAGTGCCTTACACCTTGACTCACGATCAGTGGCCGGCTACAACTTAGGCGAACATGGTAATTCTCAATTCACGGCTTGGTCAACCGTCCGAGTTCTGGGCCAGCCCATTACTGAATTAGCGGCCAAACGCGGCTTGGATTTAGCAAAATTAGATGCCGAATCACGGGATGGTGGCTTCCGGGTCTTTCATGGTAAAAAGTATACGAGTTACGGCGTTGCAACGGCTGCGGTGCGCTTAGCTACCACGGTCTTAAATGACGCACTCACCGAACTCCCCGTCTCAAACTTCCGGGAAGAATACGGCGTTTACCTCTCATATCCAGCAGTCGTTGGCCGCAACGGCATCGTCGAACAAGTTCAATTGGATCTGACCGATGAAGAATTAAAGAAATTACAAGTTTCAGCAGATTACATCAAGACAAAGTATGCGGAAAGTCAGACTGATTAAGCTGATACTCAGTTAACTGCGCTCATATATGATGACACGCGTTTTGCTAGTAATTTGTTATTAATTATGGTTAAAAAGATGCCGTTAGTTAATTTAAAAGCCGCCAACTTAGACCTGCTGGAAACAGTTCAATTAGTGTAAACTTGTTTAGTTGGAACGTCCTACGTCGGCTTCCAGGCATTCCTGCCAATTGCTGGAACGTGGTGGACACAGATTTGAGCCGAAGTTCGCGTCTCAAATACTGGTCTTCCACTAACCAAGCAAAGGACGCTTGCTAAGTGGAATTTCACCACTGAGCATTGTCAGAAATACCTTCCAGCCGAGATTGTATTTGAATGGCAGTTATTGATGGTCTCTACTTTAATTAAACTAGTCGTTGTTTCATATACAGCAACAGCTTAAGATGCGATTATTTGGATTGGCAATAGCTGCAATCAGTTCGTTTTTTAGTTGCCATGCTAATATTTCAGTATTTCAAACATCAGATTCAGACTAACACCATGGTTAGCTAAAAGTTCCACACAACAACTATTCCACAATCAATTGTATCAAGGATCGTGAACGTTTATCAGCCATTTTAGCAGCCGCCGAAACGTGCTCGGCTTCAACCCGTGACCCCGCACAGGCTTTTAGACCGGAGGGGCTGGGGGACAATGCTCAGTAGCCAAATTATTCTTAGCTGGAAGTGAATTTCTTCCGGCTTAGAATAAGACTCGTATTTGAGATGACGCGGGTTGGGCGTTAGCTCAAATCGACGTCGGCTACGTTCCAGCAATTAGCCCCCAGCCCCGGAAGTCAGCCTAGGACGCGCATTGCTGACAAACAGTAATCTAACAACGACATCTTTTAACCACGATTCACACTAAACAATAACTAGTTCAATGCATATGATTATTCTAACCGGTTACCGAGCTCAATACTCGCTAACCGGTTTTTATTAGGGCGCCCTTTAAAACAACGTTAACTTAAGAAACACCGGTCCCTACCAAAACATGTTAGGAAATTTACCGCCAATTCGAAAAAACGTGCAAACCACGCTCCCCCGTTTTATATTAATGGGCAACTAAAAGGGGGAATTGCTTTGACGTTAAAAAATCGATTATCCGTAACCACCCTATTGGCCTTGATCAGCCTCAGTAGCGGTGCACTAGCTCAACCAGTGCTGGCCACAACGAAGCCGACTTATGGTCACCTCCGTGCCAACCATGGGGTCACGATCTATCCTCGATTACCAATTAATCGGCAACAGTTACGTCGTGGCCACTTCACACGCCGTTTAACGGCCACAACTTTTAAGATCAGTCGGCAACAACGTGGAATTGGCGGTGATTACTTGCAGATCATCATTGGCCACTACGGTGGTTGGATTGCTGCCAACACTGTAATCCCGGCTACGATTCATTCAACAACACGCCCATTAAAAATCACCCGCAACCACGTAGCAAAGCCGGCTTTAATATCGTCAACAAATTCGGCTACGTGGCCACACCTTACCAACCGTAAGTTGCAATTGGCAATAAAACACCGCTTTAGCAGCCAACAGTTTAAGCAGCTACATCTACGTATCGGCAAGATCGTCTGGACAACTCATGAGCACTACTTCCAGATTATCGGCAACCATGGCTTTCACGCGCGGCTACCAATCACTAATAGGCAATCCCAGCTTACGACAGCTAAATCACGTCCAAAACAGCGATTAACTAAGGCAAGGTTCCAATCAAAAAGTGGTCAACGTCAGGCGCTCACAAAAACTGTCAAAGCACCGACACTGGCAAAACTGAACACGACTACCAAGAGTCAAACAATGACAACCACCAACGTTAAATCCCGATACATTGATAAAAACACTGCGGTCTCAGCGCCGCGACACACTTCAGTCATCAAAACGACACCAGCTAAGCTAGCTCCTACTAATATCCCAAATGCCCAACAAACACAGGTGCACGGCGACACACAACCGATACGAGTACCACAGTCAACATCCCCAGCGACAATGGTTCGATCCAACCAGAAGTTTACCGCAACGGTTAGTTCCGCACCCCCCGCTATAAAACCAACGAACACAACAGCAACCACGAATACGCAACAACCAATCCATGATAACCACGTCGCTAGTCCGGTACCCTTGGCAACACCGGCTGATCACGTCAGTCATACTGTGACCACCGTGACCGCCACCAGTCAAGTACCCACTAAATCCAATATTGGTGTCACCAAACCGTCACAAGTGGTGCGGCAGATTCCCCCGACATCTAACGTACCGGTTAGTCAAGACGATCAGCAACATTCAAATGCAACTATTAACGCTAGCACTCAGACTTCTGCGTCAGCCATAAACATTAATACTAAAGATTCCGTTTCAGCTGCTAGCCCGGCCACCGTTCCACCAGCTTCGAGCCATCCCCAAGGCATGCGTTACCCATCCAATGCCAGTACCGCTCAAACAACTACGCAAACCGCTGGAGCAACCAACGCACAGTTGTCTTCCTCAGCTGCGACATCAAGTCGTCCCCACTCAACTGGTACCTCGGCAAATAATCAAGCCAGTGCCACGCCAGCACCCAAATATACGGCGCAGCAAGCGTTACAGGCAATTAATCAACTCATGACCACTAATCATTTCATGGGAACCCTACTCGTCACAAATAATGGGCCAGCGGGTGTTAAGACCTTAACCTTTGGCTCAGCTGATTTGAATCAACGCATTGCCAATACTGCCGATGAATCCTATCCCCTGGCTTCACTAGAAAAATCAGTGACAGGAGCAGTTATTCAACGACTAATTAACGAAGGTAAACTGACGATGAACACTACCTTGGATCACTTTTACCCCCAAGTCCCTTATGCCCAGTCGATTACGATTCGGCAATTACTTGACCACACTTCAGGCATTCAAATGGGCGAGCCAGTACCAGCACAAGCGTTAACTGATGATCAACAGGCTGTCGCCTTCACGTTGAACCACCTGACTTCGACTAATCAACATCATTGGTCTTATTCTAATGCCAATTTCACATTATTGGCTGGGATCGTTGACCAACTGACGGGCCAATCATTCAGTGCTAACGTCCAAGCAGACATCTTGAAGCCACTCAATCTGCAACATACGTTCGTTTATAACCAAGTCCCAGCCACCGCGGTTCATCCGTTGCCCTACACTTTTAGCAACGGGGCTTCGGTTCCTCGGTCAATTTCAACTAATTTACTGTCCAGTGAACTTGGTTGTGGTAATTTATATGCTAGTGTTGGCGACTTCTACACCTTCATTCATAACCTGGTCGATGGTCAATTAGTGACACCAACAGGCTTCCAAGAACTGGCTAACAAGCTGCAGCCAACTTATTCCGGCGGGATCTACTACCGAAATGACGGGACAATTCGCATCGGCGGTGCCGATAACAATTTGTACAGCCTTTACGTCGGTTCTAATAATAGTAAAATTACGATGATCTTCTTTGCCAATCAAGCAAAATGGGCGACTATGAATACAATTGGTGGCCAAATCGAGCAAATCTTAACACAAGCCGCAACGCTTTAACCCATACTGAAAAGGCATCATCGACAATCACTGTCGACGATGCCTTTTTAAAATTATCGGACTAACAACCAACCTGCTGATGTTAAGTTAGTTCGCTTGATTGATTTAACTAAATTCCATATCATGATGATTCGTTTTGGCTAATTGACTAACAATCTGTAACCAGTCCTTCATACTAACCATCACCGCCGAATCTTGGGTATTGGGATTTTCCACCTCAATGGTATCGTGGCTTTGATTAACAATCGTTAACAACTGGTTGATATTCTTTTTTGCTAATGCGGTAGTAACTTTTTTCATACGCCCATCTCCCAATTCGTTCCATAATTGTTGCCATTGTGCACCATTCGTCTAAAACCGTCAAGCGCTGCTAGCAATTATTCGAGTAACTGAGCAATATTTTACACTAAGCAGGTCCCAGTTGCACCTAAAAGAACCGAGTTTTACTTAAAATTAAAGTCGCGGGGTCTTGAACATTGATTTCAAGACGTTGCGAATGATTTTCATCTGTTCATTAGTAATTGGCTGGCCGTCATATTCAAACTGATTTTTCTTGTTTTCAACTACTTTTTTCAGATCGACCGCCGCAGCATTCGTAGTCTTGGCAGTCGGTTCTTTATCCTTACCAACCAACTTGGTATAACTCGTACCGAGCACTTGGGCCACTTCTTTAAGCGTGCCCACTGACGGCGTGTGTTTTTTCCAACTATAGATGGCACTCGCGCTCAACCCCGCTAAGGTTGCGACTTCCGCTAAGGTGAGCCCATTCTTCTTGGCAAACTGCCGAATGTTTTTAAGTAGTTCACCATTATCAATCTTCAAAAAAGCCATCTTCGTCACTCCTATCAATCAAAATCTCATCAATTATTATTAATTCACTCAAGCTGTTGACATTACTTAATCGAACCGCAATCCATTTGCAACAGCTTTGTCACAATGACCGCTTATGATAAGGTCAGCGTTAATGAATGGAATGGACACGGGGAATTTCGGGGAGGAACTACATATGAGACAACGCCTTATCGCACTGATTGTTACTATTTTAGGCATCGCAATTGGACTTTGGCAAGCGCCGAACGTCGATGCCCAAGCAACCAATCGTATCATCAAAACCACGACCGTCACACGAAGCGCCTACCTTACTAAAAATCCACAGGGTGGGCTTTATAATATGAGTGGCGCAACTAACAATCTCAAAATCAAAAATCTCGGTACGCTCCGTCGTTACGGCAATCCAACTTGGTTTGTTACCCAACAACGGCAAGTCCGCTTAGCCAATCGTACGACCGCTAATTATTATTTCATCACGAGTGCGAATAACCGCGTTCGGGGCTGGGTCAAGACCGGTTCCGTTAAGAAGAGCACCCGCTCCTTCACCAACCTCTACAACGTCGCCAAGTCTAAGCTTGGTCATCGCTATGTTTACGGTGCAGTCGGTCCAAACACCTTCGATTGTTCTGGTTATACCAAATACGTCTTCCAACAAGCGGCCCAAAAGACCCTGCCGCGGATCGCGCAAGCGCAATACCGTCAGTATCCCAAGATTTCTAAGCAACGCGCTCAAAAGGGTGATCTCGTATTTTTCGGCAGTAATACTGGCTCGATTTCACACGTCGGCATCTATGTCGGTGGTGGAAAGATGATTGATGCCCAAGATAATGGCGTTAAGAATGAAAAAGTCTATGTTCCTTGGTGGCATGCCGTCGGTTATTCACGTCCGGTCAACTTCGGTGCTTAATTATATTGATACTTCAAGTTTTCCCCAATGACTCGCAAGCGCTGCTTGTGGGCCATTTTTTATTTTCTTAATTATAGCAAACTGTGTCAACTGTGACGGTCAGTTAATCACTTTAATCAACATCCCTAAAGATGACCGAACCAACACAAAAGGAGCACCCCACCGTAGGGGCACTCCCTTTAGTACTTTAATTACGCCGCTGACAGACCGTCAACAGAACTATTGCCGACGTGATAATTCTTGATAGCGACTATACCAGATATCGATGTAGTCTTGCGAAAACGGGCCCTTTTTGTTTTTAATCCAATCAACCAATACTTTCACATTTGCTTTTAAAATGCGATCAGTATCAGCTGAATATCGCCATTGGGCACCGTGTTCTTCGTACTCATCCACATCTAACAACCGCCGCTCACCATCAGGAAAGACTTTAACATCCAGATCGTAATCGATGTACTTCAAAGCCTCTTTATCTAACACGTATGGTGATGCTAAGTTGCAATAGTATGAAACGCCGTTATCGCGAATCATCGCCACGATATTAAACCAATAATGCTTATGAAAATAAACGATGGCAGGTTCCCGCGTCACCCACCGGCGGCCATCATCTTCGGTAACCAGTGTGTGATCGTTACAACCAATTAGTACGTTCTCGCTTGTTTTGAGTACCATTGTATCGCGCCAAGTTCGATGTAAACTTCCGTCGTGCTTATAGCTTTTGATCGTAATGAAGTCGCCTTCCTTAGGTCCTTTAGCCTCGCGCGCCATATTAACCCAACTTTCTAACTTGAGGGTAAATTTTCATCGAATTTCATTAAACATTATACCAGATTTTTATAGCGTGCGGGCAGGTAATTCAACCTTTTCACTCATCCGCGACTTGTTCGTCGATAAATCGATTGATGTCATCCATCATAAAACCCTTTTGAAACAGGCTTCGCTTAGTACGCATCGTGCGTTCACGAAAAGCATACTTGCGATTACGTTGCCACAACTTCTGGCCCTGCGTCACAAGGGCGGTCCACTGTTCATCTTCATCCGGTTGCAATTCTAGGCTAGCAATCGCCGCCGTAATCGTATCGTTGTCAAACCCCTTCGTCATCATTCCTTGACGAACTTTTTGTTGCATCGTCTTGAAGGCTTGCCGGTGATAGCGTTTAGCCAACTTGCGCGCTAGTTCACTGGCGTTATCAACTTGTTCTTCAGGACTAAATTGCCCAGTGAGGGCGTCATCAATCAACTGCTCACCAACGCCTTTTTGCCGCAAATTTTGCCGAATCACACGTGGGCCCTTGTCACTAGTTCGTTTAGCCGTCCGTACAAAGGCATCAGCATACTGTTGATCATTCAATAACCGTAACTCGCGTAATTGTTGCATCGTCGCGTCAATCACCGTTTCGTCGATCTCTTCATCCCGCAGCTTGTCATGGACTTCCTTCTCCGTCCGCAATTGATGTGATAAATAATCTAATGCGCGCGTATAAGCCTTGGATACATCGTCAGCCGCAATCATTGCCGCTTGTAGTTGTTCATCAACTTCCATGCCCTTGAAAACACGGAACTTGATCATCACTGACTCACTGATTGGAAAAGCATACTGCTCGTCTAAGTATATGTTGTAGCGCCCCGCACGTTTCTGGGCTACGATTTTCGTCACTTTCTTCGTCACGGACATCACCCTCCTCTCATTTAATCATCACGATTATAGTTTACCGAAAAACTGCCGAGTCAACCAACTAATTTCCCCAGGCAGTGCTAAAATTCCATAATGTTTTAAGACCTGATCGGTGTATGACTGCATCATCGCTTGATCCGTATCCAATACGGTCGGTGATGACTGATTTGGGACTGCGCGGCGGCGATGGTGTTCCTGAACTGCTAGTTGCAGTTGCCCCGCCTTAGCCAATTGACGAGTAACGACCCGCTTGCTCGCATCGACGCGAACCGTGATGGGACCGTCATAAATCAAGTCAGTCATAAAGCCTTGGTCTTCGATATGCGCTAAATAATGCCGATTATACCAACTGGTCGTTCCTCGTTTAGCCGTTCCTAACGGCATCAAGATGGCAGCACCATGAATCACCGGTAGTTTATGCATCGATAGTCCTAACTGACTGGCCAGTCGCTTAATTAGTTGGGTCCCAGAAAAGCCTAGTTGGACTGCATAAGTCATCATGATTTGTCGCGTTGTCAGCTTAGTCTTAATCAGTCCCCGTTGACGGTCAAAAATCAAGGTATTCTCGGCGCATGCCAAGTGTTTAATGTCAAGCAGAAAAATTGTCTCCAGCACGTCGATTATATCAATATCTGAACGCTTAGCTATTGGTAATAATCGCTGTGGCTGTCGGGTGTCCCAAGTACCAGATTCGAGATGCCAAAAAGAGTTAACGTGATGCGGATCGTCAATATTTTGGGTCATAGGTGGTAAAGCCCCCTAGAGATAAGTATTTTCTCTAACATTCACCAGCTGAACGCCCCCGCCCGTTCGCGGTTAATTAGATTAATCACATCATAACAATTACATACAATCTAGGAAAGCACTTGGTTGGCGAATCGCTCAAATCTAACCGGAACATTAATAATGAAAACAAATCGTCACTTTTCAGCCCATTTTCACCACCTGCACGTTTGCCGACCACCCACTAAACTAGACTCAACCTTGGCCAAGGAAATTAACGATAAAATGAGGTTATTTCAATGCACGCTGATCGTTTTGATAATCAAGTTGCCTTTGACCTGCTCGCAAAACCTGAACACCAACGTCTGTTGTATGGCGCTTTGAAGGCCGCACACGTGACCAAATATCATCCGCAATTTGAAGATTGCGTTACCGTGGCGCATCTGACCTGGCTAGCCGCCTATCAGAACTATGAGCCAGAACTGCCTGCCAACTTGGTAGACTTTCGTAAATTTGCTTTTCGACGCATCAAGTGGCGGACCGTTGACTATTTGCGTAAACAAACTTTGCGGACACAATCGCAGGTCAAGCTGGAGCACGCCCTGCCCATCGCCATTGACCCGATGGCTGATCAAGAGATCCATTGGCAATTAGCCGCATTATTAACGGAACTCTTAGCACAATGTCGTCCGGGTGAACGTATTTATCTTACTGAATTTTTTCTGGAAGAACAGTCGGTTGCAAGTATCATGCACCGCCATCAAGTCAGTCGTCGGACCGTCTATAACTGGCGAACCCGCTTACTCACTAAAGCTCACCAACTCTATCAGCAACAAGCCAATAACTAATGCCAAAACCGATGTTTGCTCAATACGAAAGGAGCGTAATATGCATAATTGGATGAACACACACCTCATCATTACAACAACTGATACCAAACAACATCAGGCGCATCAACACTGGTCCGCTGGTCAAGAACTGACGGACGCTGATCTCACCATTCTAATCGCTGCCCTCCGCCCACTATTTACTGACACAATCATCAGTATTACTGTCCAAATTGTCACAGAGTTTGCCGACTAAACACTCACCAGTCAAAAAAATTTAGTCAAACGGTGCACAAATCGACAGGCTCAGCCGTCTGTATTAATGTAAGCTGGCCAGCCTACCACCACAAAATTCGAGGAGGAACTCATCATGACTAAAACTTGGTTAAAAGCTACCCTGACAGTTCAAACGACAACGGAATTGGACGAACAACGTAAACAAACGTTTAACGGCATCGTCCAAGACGCGACTGACGAACAACTCGCTGCTTTTGGTAAGGTCGTTGAAGTCTTGACGGGCGATCAATTCATGGCCGCTAACTTGGTCAACGCCTACCGCTACGATCCACAACCCGTTGCTTAACACACTCATAATATAGGAGGAAACGTCCATGAAAACTTTAGACTTAAGCTTTAAGACCAGTACTAACAAGGTTCACCACTTGAAGTTACACTACGCCAACGATAACTTGAGTAAGGATGTCGTTAGCAAAGCCATGGCGGATCTAGCAGCCACGAAGCTGTTCGTTAAGGACGGCGAGAACCTCGTTGCCGAACCACTCGCCGCCAAGTACGTTGAAACCATCGAAACACCAATTATCACCGCACCAAAGGCTTAATCCGCGTTACCTGCTATTACAAGAATCCCCGGTCAATTGCTGACCGGGGATTTTTTTATTATTATTCAGTTAGCTTATGGCACCACGTTCGGCGCTAGATATCACAAGAAAGCCGGATTGCCCTAGTCTCATTGCGATCAACTGGATAAATCTCGATAATAATGCTATTACCGACCGGATGCCAATCAATCGCTTTGACGAGTGCCCGCATAAACGTCCGCGTAATTTGGGTTTTGATTGAAATGCCGCTACGCTCAATATCATCATAGAAAATGACCCGCTGATCTAACTTATCGACCTTAAAGTAGTAGTACGCAAAATGGGCCGTCCCCCGTTTCAAAATTAAGTGGTACGAATTATTATAATCCGCGGGAAAAACCGTGATCCAATCGTCATTCATGTCGGACATCCTTTTCACTTGAATTTGAGCTCTGGTTTAATTGTACCGTGAACGGTGGGGAAAACCTAGGGGGAATGTGAGAAACTTGAACTACTGAGCCTGGCCTCATTCTGTTCATTAACTAATTTTACCACGCGTTTTATTTAGTCATTATTATCGCGTTTCAGGCTACTAATAATTGCATCTTGATAAAATGCTGGTAAATTATAGTTAGCCAAATTGTAGCTAGTCAAATTAGTTAAAACTAACCATCCGACAATTATGACTTAAATACTGGTTTACTCTAACATAATGTTTGCTATAATAAACTTAAACGATGCCGCCAAGTTAATCATATCAAGTATGTTTACTTGATAGCTATTTTGTACTATAATCATTAGGTTGTATCAATACAGTACATACATAGTCAGTTTGCGGTAACCCGAACACTAGTAATAGATTAATCTGACTGTGATTTACGGGGGAAAATATTTAAAGGAAGCATAGGGTGTTACTTATGGAATTGAAGGAACGAGAAATCAGACCGATTACGATTGACGCTGGGCGTCAGCATCGTCGTTATGGTTATCGGTTCGTTAAACGCGTGTTTGACTTTGTCGCTAGCCTCTTAGGCCTCATCATCTTATCACCACTCTTCTTAATTATCGCAATTGCGATTAAAGCTGAAGATCCTAAGGGCTCAGTTTTCTACTCACAGACACGGTTGGGTCGTGGCGAGACCCCATTCAAGATGTATAAATTTCGCTCAATGGTTTCCAACGCCGACCAATTGTTGGAAGAACTACTTAAAAATAATGAAATTGACGGTGCCATGTTCAAGATGCAAGATGATCCCCGCGTCACTAAGATTGGGAAATTCATCCGTAAGTATAGCATTGACGAACTACCACAATTACTAAACGTCCTCCAAGGCTCGATGAGCTTAGTTGGACCCCGGCCACCGTTGCCACGAGAAGTCGAAGAATACTCCGACTATGACAAACAACGGTTAGCCGTCAAGCCAGGTTGTACTGGTTTATGGCAAGCAACTGTTCGTAATAGTGTCGGTTTTGATGATATGGTCAAGTTAGATTTGACCTATATTTCCAAACGCAGTGTGGCCTTCGATGTCTACATTCTATTCAAGACGGTGGTCATTATGTTCAAACCAAACGGTGCTTATTAAACATAAAAACAAAACGCGCAACCAAACTCAAGGGGGAATTTGGTTGCGCGTTTTTGTAACCATTGATTTGAACACACCACGCATCATTCGCTCGCCATACCATCAAAGTTATCTCATCTCTCCTGCAATCATCATTAATTCCACGACCCTACCGGCCAAATTTTTCAGTCCTTGACCATAGTTTGCGCGAACACAACTCACTGGGGTTCTCCAAGTATTAAGCCAGTCTCCCAATTTAATTATCGTTGATATAACTATGTCGCTCCTCAGTTAATTAACAATAAAAATACTTTCCAATTTATAAAATAATAAGTTTGTTAATAGCCAACCCTAGCCAGTTAAAACCACTATCAACCGGCTAATTGGCTGTGATACAATGAATTGAATGTTGAGAAATTCGATGTTAGCCTGCTTAACTGCCACAAGGAGCCACTCATGCGAATCATAAGGAATTACTTTTATACAGCGGGGTATAACCTCTTAATTTTACTAACGCCCCTCCTAACCGTCCCGTATATCTCACGGGTCTTAGGGCCGACCGGCGTCGGTATCAATGCAACGACCAATTCGATCATTACTTACTTTCTATTGTTCGGAACGGTCGGTATTACAATTTATGGTAATCGCGAAATTGCCTTTATTCGCGATAATCGAGGGCAACGCTCAAAAACTTTTTGGGAAATTGAAATATTACAGTTATTGACCATCAGTTGTGCTTATCTTGCCTTTTTAGTTTTTCTTTTTTTTGAGCACCAATTGCAGATTTATTTTTTCTATCAATCATTTTATATTATTGCGGGTGCTGTTGATATTTCTTGGTACTTTATGGGTCTCGAGGATTTCAAGAAAACCGTGCTCCGTAACATGCTCGTCAAGATTGCTTCTGTGATTGCGATTTTCGTATTCGTGAAGACTCGGCAAGATACCGGAATCTACATTTTGATTTTAGCGGGCTCACAAGTTTTGGGCAATCTGACACTGTGGCCATACTTACGACATAGTGTCGAACGGCCCAACTGGCATCAATTGAATCTCTTTCGGCATCTGCGGCCCTCATTAGCATTATTCGTGCCACAAATCGCAACGACGGTTTACCTTGCCTTGAATAAGACCATGTTATGGCAAATGGATTCGCTAACCGCCGCCGGATTTTATGATTACTCCGACAAGTTGATCAAGCTCGTTTTAGCGCTCGTGACAGCGACTGGAACAGTCATGTTGCCCCACATTGCCAACCTCTTCATGAAGCAGCAACTTGAACGCGTCAAACAATACTTATACATGTCCTTTGACTTTGTGCTCGCGATTGCGATTCCAATGGCCCTCGGCGTGGCAGCGGTCGCAACGACGCTCGCACCTCTATTTTTTGGACGGGCATTTGGGGCAGTCGACCGACTGTTAATGATTGAGGCACCCGTCATCATCCTAATTGGGATGAGCAACGTGCTTGGTCAGCAGTTTCTGCTACCGACTAAGCAGACTAAGACCTATACGATTTCCGTCACTATCGGGGCCCTCGTCAACATCGCTTGCAACATTCCGCTTATTTGGTTTTGGGGCGTGGCCGGTGCCATGTGCGCTACTTTAATTTCGGAAGTTTGTGTCACTGGCTACCAGTTAGTCGTCACCCGACATATCTTGCGTACTCAATCTCTGTTTACTGGAATTTGGAAATACACACTTGCCAGCGGATTAATGTTCACTCTCGTATTTCGCCTAAACGTCACCATGACCGCCTCATACTTAAACCTTGGTTTGCAAATTTTTGTAGGTGTCTTGCTATACCTTGGACTACTCTTACTATTACAACCGCCTGTATTACACAATGCGGCCAAATTACGAACTTATCTGCATTAGCTTCACAATCAACGACAATAGCACTTACTAGTGGCTACAAAAGCCCAACAACTTATTTGACGTTGTTGGGCTTTTAAGAGTTGCTGTTTAATTATTTAATGACATTAATTGTCGTTTCAAGCGTGTCAGTTGTTTCGTTAATATGGTTAGTTCACAGTTTTGATTAAAAGCTTGTAAATTTGCTTGCACTTGTCGAGTCACTTGCTGAATAGTTTCTTGTCCATTAATGGTCAATGATAACCGAACTATTCGTCGATCGGTTTGGTTAATTTGTGGCTGAATCAAACCATCTTGAATGAGTTCCCAAGTATTTCTAGAAATTAGTGTGCGAGTAACCTTAAATGCATCCGCTAGTTCACTAGCACTAGCTTGCTCATGTTGCTCAAGATAGGCTAATATTTCCCACTCACGCATGGAAAGGCCGGTTGCGGCAAGCCCTTGCGTTAACATCTGGTGCACCTGCTTCTGAATAGATTGTAGCGTTTCTAAGCTCTCAAACTGGGTCTTGATTTGTTGATGATTTGCCATATACTTCCGCCCTACTCTTTGCGTTGCCGCTTAGCCATACCCAAGAAACCTAATAAGCTACTCATGGCCAATAGTAATAAACCACTAAGCGTCATATGTTGTTGATCCGTTTCATCAGTTTGTGGTAATCGTTGACCCACAAATTTAGTGGTTGTTGTTTGACCGGTTTGAACCGACTTAGCAGATGCCATCGACTGATCTGGTTTTGCAGGTGCCGTTGGCTGTCCTGGTTTAACCGGTTTTGCTGGTGTCATTGGTTGTCCTGGTTGGACCGGCTTTGTTGGTGTCGTTGGTTGTCCTGGTTTAACCGGCTTTGTTGGTGTTGTTGGTTGTCCTGGTTTAACCGGTTTTGTTGGTGTTGTTGGTTGTCCCGGTTTAACCGGTTTTGTTGGTGTGCTATCAGCCTTATAAACTACCGTAAATTCAAGGTCACTGGAATCACCGGTAACAGTCTGCGTACTAATTTGATCCTGATCTGGTGTGTAGCCCTTAATTGCTGGACTGTCCACGGCCGCAAACCGTTGTGCTACCGACCAAGCCCCGTATGTCTTTTCACCTGTAACAGCGTCTGTCGATACAGTCCGCGTAAACGTGATAGGCTGCGCCACATAGTCATCATGGGCTGTGGTGCCATCTGTATAAACGTAATGAATCGTTTCATTGACTGTCTTGCTTTCCGTTGTCACGGTTGGGTCATTCTTAGTGTACACGACGGTAAACTCAAGGTCACTGGAATCACCGGTAACAGTCTGCGTACCAATTTGACCCTGATCTGGTGTGTAGCCCTTAATTGCTGGACTGTCCACGGCCGCAAACTGTTGTGCTACCGACCAAGCGCCGTACGTCTTTTCACCCGTAACGGCATCTGTCGATACAGTCCGCGTAAACGTGATAGGCTGCGCCACATAATTATCATGAGCTGTGGTGCCATCTGTATAAACATAATGAATCGTCTCATTGACCGTTTTACTTTCCGTTGTCACGGTTGGATCATTCTTAGTGTAGATGACGGTAAACTCAAGGTCACTGGAATCACTAGTGATTGTCTGTGATGCCACATGCTGCAAATCTGAATTAGGTGCATCAGTGCTTGTTACTGTATAGCCCTTGATTTGCGGATGTGTAACTGCATCAAAATCTTGACTATTACCCAATATCCATCCGGCATCGACTGGCTTACCAGTTGTCGCATCTAGTTCCATCGATGTTGTAGTTGTTGAATAATAGGTTGTCGTCGTTCCATCCACCGGATTTGTCACGGTCAATATATGGATAGGGTTGGCGGTGTACTTATTGGTCAACACATGACCACTTTCATCAACATAATTGATAGTTTCATTAACAGTTTTAACAGTAGCCTTATATGCAGGCGCATATACATAGATGACAGTACCGTTGTTACCCGCATTAGTTAAAGTACCATTGGCATCCAAACTAGTTGTACCGGTGACTGAACCGTCGTCCATCTTAACAAACTTGTAATTTGGAATCACCAATTGCTCAGTGGTATATCGCCCGTTAACATTTGCCCCATCTGGATAATTAACCGTTCCTTGAGCTAGCTGATGTCCAGTGGTATCAACATATTTTACATTCACAGTCGCTGCTTCTTGAAAATCAAAACTAGTCAACTTAAATTGTTGTAAATTTTTAGCCGCACCAGTTGAGGCACTGACAATCATAGCCATAGCTTGATAAGAACTATCAACAGTTGTCGTCCAAGTTAACACTTTACCACTAGCTTGTGTATAACTAACGGTTAACGTTCTTGTAGCACCATCATAGTTAACTACAAAATCATGAAAGTGACCATCAATATCCGCTTTACTTAATGCCTGCGACTTTCCTGTGTCTTGAGCCCACCAGCGCTGTACTTTAGACCCATTCGTAGTCGAAATTTCTTGGTTACTTGTCTTGACGAATGTACCATACGGTGCGCTCGCTGAATCACCATTCCAACCAAAACCATTAGAATCTGTTGATGAGATTTCACTCCCGTTTTTATTTGATGATGGTGCTTGGTAACTATTGAACCATGTATCTAGCTTGAACCCGATAGCATCTTGCAATCCACCAATGCCTAAATTACCGCCAGCATTTCCCACATCAGTCGTATTTCCACTGTGAAAAGCAAACCCAATCCCATCCGCACCATTCGGGTCAGATCCCAGATTTACCTGACCCGTTAATGTAAAGCTCTTATTCATATCAATCTTACTAGTTAATGAAAAATTACCAACTTGATTATTTTGATTAGGCGTAATGGTTACAATCCCTGTCTTAGAATCATACGTTGCGGATCCGTTTAAACTAAAGTACTCTAGAAAATTGTCCTTGTCCACATGGGTCAGGGCTGCTTTGTCAGACACCAACGCTTTACTTGTACGAAGCTGCTGCAATAATGTGCTATATGATACTTTTGTCTGGGCGGAGTTCTTTTTAGTATTAGTTGAGGTAGCACGAGCCACTTTGTTAGTGGTCGTTAATGATTGGGCTTGGCTTTTAACACTGCTAGACTTCTGACTACTTGTACTCCCCGCCTGACTAACCCCTTTGGTACTGCTAGTGTGCTGACTACTTGCATTGGTTGCCTGACTGGTAATCTTAACGCTACTAGCCCTCTGACTATTGGGACTGGTCACCCGACTAGTATTTTGGGCACTACTAGTCTCTTGATTGCTTGCACTGGTCACTTGCTTAACACTTTGGACACTATTAGCTTCCTGGCTGCTTGTGCTGATTACCTGCTTAACACTTTGGGCACTATTAGTTGCTTGATTACTGGTACTGGTTGCCTGACTGGTCCTTTGGGCACTATTAGCTTCCTGACTGCTTGCGCTGACGACCTGTTTGACACCACTCGCACTAGTGACTTGATTAGCTAATGTACTAACACTTCTCTTATCATCTGTAAGAACCACAGTACTAGACGTGTGATGACTTTTAGACTCGTCAGTAGAAATGCTCGTCACATGCTGGGATGCTGGATTATTCGTCACTTTGGTATCTGCGGCAGCGGCTTGTGTCATGGTAATGGTACCTATCCCCAATGAAACCAGCGTAATCCCCATAACAGCCCAGTTTTTCCCACATTTATAAAGCTTATAGTGCGTTTTGGGCTCTCCAAAATTATCCTTTTTTAACATAAAAACCTATCCTTTCGCACGATTTTGTAAAAAATCGTGCGAAAGGATAGGCATAAAATGGGGCATTGTAGTTAAAGTTTCTCAGTTGAATTTATGATAAGTATAGCATTATCTCTTTGATAACGCAGAATATATAGCACGATTTTTTACAAAAGCATGCTAATGTTACCTTGTTACCTTAATTAATCATGATAGTAACATCTTTCAACTTAAAAATAAATTGCATTTAATAAATTTTGTGTTATCAATTGACGATTTGTATTGAAAAATATCAAATTTAATAATTATGATGGAAGGTCTCTAATTATGAATATTGCGCGCTTCACTCCCCTACGTATCTCATCATCCGAGCAAGAATTTATTTTGAATTTCTCATTATTGGAACATGATCTGATACACTTTTTTAAAACACGTGATTTTGATCACGCAATTAGTCGCGTCAACAAATTTAAAGAAGTTCATTCTATAAATTGTATTGATGCAGAAATACTTAATCAACTTCTACTGGGCTTAATTGGCAGCTTAACAGCAGCTAGTTATACCCACAATCTCAACCTAAATGACTTCCTAAAATTGCGATTATATTTCTTTAGTTTTCTGAGAAAGTCACCTTGTACACCATCGACATTTTGGCTATTAAGTAACGATATCATTACCACCTACTTCAATTTATTAGACAACTTTGATTTTCATGTTGCTTATCAGAATCTATCAAAACAAGTGGCCTTAACGGCTTATTACATCAGTGCCCATCCACAAGACCTTATTAATAGCCATCAGGTGCTGCATACGTTGAACTTGAACGATGATTACACTCAAAGATTATTCCAAAAGGAACTTGGCTTTTCAATTAGTGCATATATTCAACATATTAAATTATTGGAAGCCAAGCGTTTGCTGTTACAACGTCAGCTATCGGTCGGCAAAATTGCGTCTATTTTACACTTTTATGATACCCCTACCTTCTCAAAGACATTTAAAAAGGCTGTTGGCTTATCGCCACTCAAATATCGCGAATTGAATTGCCTACAAAATGAATAACTGGTCAATCAGTTATCCTAACATGGCCGATGCCATTGCAAAACGCGTACCAGTCAGTTGCCGATACGCGTTACTTGATCCATCTAAAGCTGTATTGTTATAACTGCTTCATAGTGCGCAGTAATTAGCTTGCCAACACTTTAGAACCGTTGATATTTAATTACCAAACATTAAAAATGGGTTCGCTTGGCGGCCTGTGGGAAGAACTTACGCTTCAACAGATTGTACGCTTTCGCTGGTAACTGTTGCTTCTCCATATACATTACCGGGACTTCTACGTACTTTAGCTGATTGTGGTTAATCCACACATCCAGTAAAAACTCTGACAGGTACCCGAAGACTCGTGCCTCTTGGACATCGTAATCCGCAATATCAATCCGGTCACGCACAGCAAATAAAATATCAAAGGCCCACTTGGCATAGGCATCAAACTTAGACCCAGACATAATCATCATATTAAACATATGGGCTGAGGTTTGATTCATCAATTGATCAAAATCGTCCAAGTAGGCAGCATGGCGTTCACTAATAACGGTTCGCAGCATGTCTAGCGGTTCACGATGATGTGCATGAACGTAGTGTGAATAATTAGATTCAATATAATAATGACGCTTTTTGGGTACGATGACGTCATATTGTTGCAATAACGTTTCAATTTCGACCATTGATAAAATACCGGCCAACTTGCGCTTAGGTGCTTCGGCTAAGTACCGACGATATTGATTCAACCCCTTAATATCCGCATGGCAGTTTTTCCAGATCCAATACATTGCGGTTAACTCGTTAAAGTTTGGATTGCTAGCTGAAATATTATCACCAACATTGTCTGGTTGATAATTCAGTGGTACAGCACCATGGATCGCAGCCCCCACAAAAATTGGACGATACGCTGAATTTTGTGGCATTTGATACGGCTTATGAGCCGCCACATAAATTTGTACTTTCATTTTCCAGTCCCCCTCTGGTATGAAATTTGTGCACCATGCAATGATTAATTATTCAATATTGAATAATGCAATTATTTACACGTGGTTGTTAAGCCAACTAATTATCTCTACATTTACTGGACTGTACATATTGTTTTAACGGTGCGATACTCGACGAAATAAATACTGCCGAGGTAAAAAGCAAACTCGAATTCCCGGAAGATGCGGAATTGTCAACATGGCCACTGTCACGAAACCGATCCGATAGCTAATTCCAATAATTGTCGTCACTAGTGGTCCCATGTGATTCATCAAGTGGCTTGTCAGCCATCCTTCAATGCCAATCACGTTTAAATCGACGAGGTGAAAGCACAGGACAACTAGTGATAACTGACCGTAGTGCTTTAACCATTTAACCAACTGAGCATTCGGATAATGACTAAACCAGTCACTGATGCGAATGATACACAAACTGCCAGCGATACCGCCCATGATGCTAATTAACAAATTAGGTGACATCGGGACGGTTAGTGCAAAATAGCCTTGAAAGGCACTTACCAGCCACATAAACGTGAATAACAAATACCAAGCTGGTGACATCCGACTTAGCAAGTCGGTTTGTCTAACAAGGTAGCCAACGTACAAAAAAACTTGTGCTAATAAGGCGGCGTTAACTGCCCATGGTAAGTAGACCACCTGACCAAGCCAACCACCTAGAATTGCGAAGATACCAAACATCCCACCCCGAACAACAGCTTGGCGCAACTGCTGATGACGGTGTGCGGTTAGTAACATCACACCATTAAATAACTGCATCGCAATGAACATACTGAGCAAGAACCACACAGCCCCAATTGGTTGAACTTGCCAGTGCCACGGATTGAACACTTCCGAACCAGCTCCGTATAAGGTAGCGATCAGCCCTCGTCGCCAGCTTGCAAAGTAGGCATTAAGCAGTGGATTTGGTAAGCAGCGAGCCACGGCACTCAGGGTCAAAAGCACCACAGCAGTTGCTAGATAAGGGAGTAGTAAGTTGATTACTCCCCGCCGACATTCCTGCTGTACGGACCGTGGGTGGTACAAATAACCACTTAACATGAAGAAAATTGGCATGTGAAAAGCAAAGATCAAACTACCGAAGAATTGTCCGTTGTAGGGGCCTAAGGTATGACCGATCACAACCGCTAGAATCGCAATCCCCTTCGCAATGTCAATCCACTCAATTCTTTTACCCATCGGTCGCACCCCCTACTGACTGGAAACCACCGAATAAATCTGGCAATAATCGCTGTAACCAATGAACACGCCGTAATAACCACACTAGTTCGACACTAACAATCAATACCGCAACGCTCAAGCACCAGCCGGACCACCACGCCCCTATGATTGGTGTTAACCATCGATTAATACCCATAAATGGGTCAATCAGTAGGCCGGCTACGAGTAAACTGCCGTAAACAGTTTGAACAAAATTATGTCGCCATGCGACCGTTGCGCGCGGTCGATTCATCATCCAGGTGGCAATCGTCACCCATAGTGTCAGACACGGAATCGCTTGAAAAGTTTGTGCAAACGGTTGACTGCTGATTAGGTCGAAATTCTTTTCTAGATTGACCTGATACATTGTAACGGACACCATCACGGCGTAACAGCCCACTGTCAATAACCATGCGATTAATAGGTGCTCCCTAGTAATGCGTTGTAAAACATGCGTTTGACTCAACCAGTAACCCATTAAGGCAAAAAAACAACCGGCCGTAATAGCTAATGGTGAGTCAATACTGATCGTTGTCAAGCCAGTGAAATATACCAAGACTGGGACCATACCAATGAATACTAATTCAACCCAAAACAAGTACTGCTGAATCACGATACTTGCATGGTGGGCAATCACTCGTAACAGGGGCAAGGTGACAAAGAACCCCAGTAGTTCATACAAGATGCCATAGAAGCCAACGGGTGCTTGGGCTAACGCTGTCAAGAAATCAGCAACATTAAAGCTAGCTAAACTCCGTTGCATAACTAAGTCCTCAAGGTAAAATGCTAGTGAGAATAACGTAATCCCCCCCATTAACCATAAAACGTGGCGAACGAGTTTCGTTACTGATAAGGCCGGACGCCGCAACTGATAAGCACCCAGAGCCATCAACAATAAGTTCGGCCCCGCCGCTGTAATCAATGCAACCACCAACTGTGGATAAAACCAAATACTTTGTGGTTGGTGACTAAAACTAAATACCGCGTTCATTCCGGTATCACCGAATAGAATTAACATCAGGGCGATGATCAAGACCAACCGTTGAACCCGATAAGCCTGTTGATGATTCATCAGTACGACGCCCCCCTTTGAATAACGACGGGTCGCTCAAATTCAGGACCGACCGCCGTACGATAATTTGGTAAATCAGCGAATAACATCAGAATAAAGACGTTATATGTGACTTCTAAGAAATGCTGGTCAAACATACTACTGATAGCAATGGCCGCAAAGATCACTGGTAATAAGTAATCATGTTGCCGTGTACGTTGATACAAAAACCAGGTTATGCCGATAATCAGAACTAGCGTTAATAGTAAGCCATATGAAATCAACATATTTAAGAATGATGAATCAATAAAAAAATAGGTTGCTGTACCGACGCCATTAGTAAATGAATCGGCTCGGTCACCACCCCAGCCATTAATCGGAATTGGGGCCTGACCGAATAATTTGACCCCATAGGCTAACAACGCATTATTTCCCAATGCAAGCCGCGTGGATAAGGCATTATTGAGCATTACTAATAGCCGGTCCTGATAATTAAACACATTCGACAAACCGATAATCGCGCCACTGGCAATCGGTAACATTAAAAAGCTATACCTGAGCATCGGTCTCAACCACCGAAGCTGGCGGCGATAAATATAAAGCAGATACACGCCAACCAAGGCTACTAGGGCAATCACATCCGTCATCGTCTTTGTAAACTGGTAAATTATTCCCAACCCTATTATCACGGGTAGTAACGCCACTGGTCGAAACCGACGGGCCAACAAGTATAAATATGCTGCACAGAGATAGAAGATATGAGCCGCAAAATCAGTCGTATACACGACGCCAAATGACTGGCGTAGTCCATCTGCGGTTGTAAACGTAATATTCTTAATTAGTCCGGCTTCCGCAGCAACCAATGCTACCAATAAAATCGTCCCAACGACCCCCAGATAAACTTGAATAATCTGGCGAAACGAAACGTGTCGAGCCCCAATAACTAACATGACTGTTGGCATCAAGTAATGCGCCCCCGATGTGAGTGTCACGACAGTTACCAGCACGAGTAAACTAACTTCACCAATAATTTGGGTTAGCGTCAACGCATCTAAGCAAACGACCAGTCCTAACAGTGCGGCCAAGGTCGCAAGTTCAACTAAAACACCTACTCGATGTGGGATCATATCGTTAAAAGTCGTTGTTTGCAGCGTTACCGAAGCTAAGTAGATTCCAAAGATACTCAGATAGAGCGCATTACGATGCTGCTGTAAACTTGCTACCTTATGTCTCATCATCGTGCCGCCTCCAACCCTGACCATATTTCACGAGGTACGGGCTCAACAATGCTAACCCGCCCCCAACAACTAATATTAGCTTCCAAAGTGCCCCGCGGATCACGTTCGTCTCACGCGTTACGGTACGTTTAACTGTCTTCACTCGATAATTTTTTAAGCCCGTCAGATTAGCTTTAATCGCCACATTGAACGCCTGAGCATTCTGCTGGGCCACTTGCCGTGAACTACTCGTTGCTGTCACCCGTAAGACTGGTCGCCGCGCAACTGGTGCCGCTTGGACCGACTCACTCAGTTCCTGAATCGGTTGCCAAACGCCATAATGCGCATAGGCATAAGTGCTGGCTTGAGTCAGCACCGCACTCTGGTGTGGCATCACGTTGAACTGCGTGATAGCTTTGATATCCTGGCGTCGCTGACGTTTTAGACGGGCTGTTGACAGCCCTGAACGCGGCGTTTGCGCAATCTGAATATCAACAGATGCTTGGTACACCGGCTTAGGTAGCCACCGATTGCCTGCCCATCCAAGGCCGACGCTTAGCATAATGATCAGCAATTCGAGCGGCAACCACCGCCACGCTAGACTAAAGCGTTCCTTTGGCTGTACCTTCATGTGCCTCACTCACTCCCACGTAAACTAATTTGAAATTGGCTCCAGAGATAATCAGTGACCAATAGATGCTGCTGCCCCACTGCTTTAAATCGCCGATCAAACAACCGATAACGTGGCTGTTTCTGAACCTTTTCAGCTGTCGTTAAGTCAAATATTAGCCGGTAACGAGCCTTGGTAGTCGGTATCAAATTCACCGCGGTCACTCGTTGTGACTGCGCATGATTTAGCTTAACGTGACCAACCAATCTGACCGGACGCGTCAACCGATTGGCACGATAAATGGCCAACTGCGTACCACGTTGACGAAACAGGTATAAGTGTTGATCAATCAAGCTCATTCCAGCGACTTGGCGCGCTGGAAGCTTCCCTAGTTGTAACGCGTGCCAAGCTTTGACCCGGCCAGTCTTCATGAGCTGACCATAATAGAGCTTGGCGCGACTGCTTTGGCGATCAATGCCGCGAACCACGACAACCGCTGAACGAGTCGTACCTGGAAGGACGGCTTGAACCCGACCTTGCTTAAAATCAGCCCCGTTAAAGTTCAACCGTTGATGTTGCCAATCTTTAAAATTGGTCGTCCAGTAACGGTCTTGCCCATCTATCAACGTCAAGCGGCCATTCGCGTACCAGACACTCGGCCGCGACAATTGCACATGCGGATAACTAATTGGGAGTTTCGTCCATATCCGCCCGTCATGACTAGTACTGATACGACCGTACGTTGTCGCATCATCACGCTGCTGTCGATTTTGAAAGACCGGCGTGGCGGTATTCTGAGTACCGGCTTGTAAATACTGGGCTTGACGTAGCGTCTTGCGTAGCTCCGCCGTCGTCTGTGCAGAACGATATTTTAGACGCACTGTTTGATTACGGCGCGGCAACAAAGTCGACAACGGATCGTGATTCGTTAAGACATAGCCGTTAATACCAGATTGAAATAAATTGCGGTGATTGGCCTTACCTACTAAGGTAATCGGCCCGGGTGAAATAATCGGCGTCCCATTTTGATCAGTTTGATAAATCCGCGTGACCGTGTCTTGACCGCGCTGAATACTCAGGGCGTAGCAAGCATATCCCAATAATAGCGCGAGCAATGCTAGGCTCCCCCACACAATTGCTAGCCGTTTTCTCATCTTCAATCATCACACATTCTTTTATTTGGTCGTTGCAAATTCCGACGCGACTGTCACTAAGGCCGCGTGAATCACTTGGTGCATGTCATAGTAGCGATACTGGCCTAGTCGACCACCAAAGATGACTTGCGGTTCAGCCGCGGCGAGCTTCGCATACTGTTTGTAGAGCGTATTGTTGGTTTGATTATTGACCGGATAATACGGCTCGTCACCCCGCTGCCAGTTCGCTGGAAATTCACGCGTAATCACAGTTTGATCCGCATCGCCCTTACCGAACTCAAAGTGTTTGTGTTCGATAATCCGAGTATAAGGCGTCTCTGCATCGGTGTAATTAACCACGGCATTACCTTGGTAATTATCAACGGGTAACGTTTCAGTCTCGAAACGCAGTGAACGGTAGGCTAGCTCCCCTAACTGATAATCAAAGAATTGGTCAATCATCCCGGTGAAGACGATCTTTGGGTATTGGGCGAGATATTCAGCCTTATGCGCAAAGAAGTCGGTGTTCGTTTCCACGGTAATTTCAGGATGAGCTAACATCTTCTCAACGATCTGCGTATAACCACCGATGGGAATACCTTGATAAGTATCGTTAAAGTAATTGTTATCGTAAGTGTAGCGTACCGGTAACCGCCGAATAATGAACGCTGGTAAGTCCGTAGCCTTTTGTCCCCACTGCTTTTCCGTGTAACCCTTGATCAGCTTTTCGTAAATATCGGTCCCAATCAACGCAATTGCTTGTTCCTCCAAGTTGTGTGGTTGTTGATTACCGAGATTCGCCGCCGCGCGTTGTTCCGCGATTTTCGCAGCTGCTTCTGCCGGTGTCCGAACGCCCCAGAGTTCACTGAACGTATTCATGTTGAACGGCAAATTGTACATGTGGCCCTTGTAATTAGCGACCGGACTGTTCGTATAACGGTTAAATTCCGCAAATTGATTGACGTAATCCCAAATCTCACGATCCGAAGTATGGAAGATGTGCGCGCCATACTGGTGGACTTGGATTCCCGCCACTTCCTTAGTGTAGATATTGCCAGCAATGTGGGCTCGCTTTTCAATCACTTTGACCCGCTTACCACGTAAGGCCGCTTCATGGGCAAAGACGGCGCCAAATAGTCCGGCACCAACCACCAGATAATCGTATTGTTCGTTCATGTGAATTCCCCCAAAAATTAACTTCGTTCTTGGTGAATTATAACAAACATTACGCGATAAACAATCGTTCAACATACGGATATAACGAGTTTTAATCAAATAACAGAGCTTGTTAAATTCAGTTTACTATCTAAATAACAAATATTATTATGATTACCGGTTTCAATCATTGCGACTAAATACAAGCAATCATCTGAATGCTTTCTGGTGGTCACTGGTCAAAATACCAATAAACATTGCTGTAAAAACAGTAAAATTATTCGTTCAAATTACAAAATAAATCTAAAAATTAAATTTTGATTTTCCTCCTAAAATGAACCCAAGACACAAAACTAGTTGCGCCAAGAAGTTTTACTTTTCTTGGCGCAACTAGCTTTAGTCTATTATTAAAATGATGACACGGATGCCCAAAATCAAGTTGATCCAGTTAATGTTAACTCAGTAATCAGCCTTGGAATTGTGATGATTACTGGCTTCGTTTGTATACGACTCCCTTTTCATTGATCAAATCACGACCGCATCCAAGTTAAAACTTCTGTCCCGGCATGAAGTTGGGATTCAAGCCCTCACGCTCGCGACTCGCATCGCGCAACGCCTCTAGATAAACTCTGATAACCATCTTACGATAGCCACGATAAAACGGTCCACAGAGTTGAATCGCTAAGCGGGCGTAGAACCCAAGCAACCATCCGAGACTGACCAATGAGTTTACACGCCACCGCTTGATCGTTATCAAGCGATTGCGCTGCCCGTAATAGAGCCGCCAATCGGGGACGAATTTAGACTTGAAGTCCAGGGACGGTAAAGCCGTCTTGTGAATTAATTTAGCCGCACTCACATTGACCGGTCGACTTAGCTTGGCCGTCCGTACCGCGTACTCACAGTCATCCCACCAGATAAAGTAGCCAGCGTCCGCCACCCCCACTTGCTTGATCACGGCCACACTCATGAAAACGCCGCAGAAAGTGTACTGGTCAAACTCAAAATTACCGCGGTATTCACGTTCAGGGACCGCCTGTGCTTGAAAGGTGCTCCAATTAGTGAATCGATTCCGCTGATCCGCTTGCAAACGGCCATCCTCAATATACACACTACCCGTCAAGATTTGGCGATTCGGATGGCCTTGCTGATAAGCAATTAGTTTTTCAAAATAGTCTGGCTCAAAAATGGCATCGTCATCGGACATTGAAACCCAATCCAAGTTCGGATCCGCCGCCGCAATCTGCATCCCCCGAGCAAAGCCCCCAGCACCACCGATATTTTTGGTCAAATACCGGTAATCAACACTTGGATTAGCCAAAATATCAGCTGTTTGTAATTCAGCTTTGGTCCCATCCGTCGAATGATTATCAATAATAATAATTTTCGCGGGTGGGATCGTCTGATTCAGTAGCGCCGTAATTGATTCGATTAGTAATTGTTTGCGGTTGAAAGTTACCACAATCGCCCCATATTGCATGTTTGTCCACTCCTTGTCTTAGCCTAACGTCCTTATGGTAAATAATCCTGATTGCGCCCAAGCCGATCATGCCACCCATCGCGGTAGCCTTGAACATACGCTTTTATCAGTGGCCCTGCTTGGCCCCATCTATCCCGAAAAAGCAGGATGGCGAATAATTTGCGCGCTAAAAAGCGGCGGGCATACCAGCGGGTGATCCGAGTCTGACCACGATGCTTGAATAACGATGCCAGCCGATTGCGCATCACGTAATATTCCTTCCATGGTGCAATGGCGGCACGAGTATACGTTGTCTTGTGTAGAACCAACGCGGCATGGACATTTAGAAACTGGCCATACTTGCGAGCCCGGAGCGCGTATTCAAAGTCATCAAACCGAATAAAGTAATCCTGTTCAGGTAACCCAATCCGTTCAACAATGCCGCGACTCATTAAGATACCTACGAAGGAAAAGATGTCGTATTTGAAATCATGGGCATAGTCAGCTTCAGCAATTGGCTTAACAGTCAACGTCTGCGAATTCGTTATCACTTCGCGATGCATCGCATCATGATGGCCATTCGGTAACTGGACTGAACCAGAAAAAACGCCTTGTTGAGGATGAGCTGTCATCGCTTGACGCATGGCCATGAAGTAGCCCGGTTGAAAAATAGCATCATCATCAGAAATCGAGATCCAATCACAATCCGTTCGTAAGGCTAAGCGTATACCAGTCGCAAAACCCGCGGAGCCACCAAGGTTTTGGTCACAACGCACGTACGTTAGTCGCTGCCCATCAAAATCAAATTGTTGGCGTACCGCTGCCTCAGTTCCATCAGTCGATGCATTGTCAATGACGAACACATACTCAGGTGGTTCCCGTTGCGTTAAAACGCTCTCCAAGGCTTCCGCCAGTAACGCTTTACGATTAAAGGTTACAATCACACACGCAATTTTTGTCATAAGTTCCCCCAAATTGTTATGATCACTCAAAACTAATCCAAATTAGTCAGTTAAATTGACTAGCCGCTTCAAGTAATTTTTCATTATACTAGTCTAGTTTGATTATAGCTAGATGTGGTGGTTAGGATGAAATATTTAAACTTGATTTTAGGAGGGATTGGGCGTATTTTAAGGTTAGTTTGGAAAAATGCCTATCATTGGCTATATAGTTATCAAAGACATGCATTGATTTCAAAACAAATTAAAAAACACATCGCAAAACTAGTTATCGAATCTAATTTTGTGATGCAACACTTTCTTAATCCTTTTCAATTTTCTGTGCAATCTATTTGTCGAATGCATCCATCAATGGTCTTCCCTCTGGATAATCACGATAAATAATCAATGTCAAACCTATATTTCAATATGCAAATCGATTAATAAGATTATCATCAATTCCTTCTTCCATTAATTCAACAGCATAATCTGAAATCACTTGGATGGTAAAATACGCCATTTCCACGCCAACATAAATTGTTTTCCGATTATATGTTAACCTTTTTGCTCTCATATCTTTTAACGTTATTAAATTGTTTCTCGGAGCGGCTCCGTGTCAAGTAGACAATTAAATAATTAAAATCTTATGCACTTTCTTGAACGGCATGATTCCGGTATTCTTCCGGGGTCATGCCGTTTAGTGTTAGTTGGCGTCTTTCCGTGTTATGCCAACTGATGTACTCCTTGATAATGTTAATGAGCTCGATTTCGGAGAGTGGCTGCTTGAATGCCAACTCCTCGGTTTTAAATTGACTCCAGAAGCTCTCCATTGGACTGTTGTCGCCTGGGGTCCCCGGACGAGACATGCTGTGCACAATGCCTTCTCCAGCCAGTAACGTGTTGTATGCACTTGATGTGTAAGCCGATCCCTGGTCAGAGTGTAGAATCTCAGGTTTAACGCCGTGGGTGGCTTTCAGTGCCCGCTTCATCGCTTCGGTCACAAGCTGTGTCGTCTCGGTACTGGCAATCTGCCATGCGATAATACTACCGTCGTAAAGATCTTTAACGGCACTCTAACGCAGTTGTTATTCCTTCTTTACGCCATATCTCAGCTCACTACAATCGGTCACCCAAGTAATATTCGGCTGTACAGGAGTGAAGTCATGGCTACCATCTTCGCGGAGTAATTTATTGGCGAGGATGTATTCCTTCTTTTCTGCCCTACGGTCTCGCTTGACCACCCGAATTGACGAGTAGATTCCGTGATTACGCATGATGCGCCTCACTCGGCCTTGACTCACATGGTAAGGCGTTTCCGTGTTGATGTACATTGTCATAGTACGGACGCCGTAAATGTAGTTTTTGGCTTCTTCACGCACAATAATGTAGTTTAATATTGCGTCATTCTCAAGTTCATACGCAGTTACTTCACGATGAGTCCACTTGTAGTATGCGGCACGAGAGATCCCAACATAGTCACACATAAAGCTGATACCATACGATTGATTAGTGTCGGGATTTACTTTTTGCGCAAGCGCTTGAACGGTTTGATATTTTTCTTCTGAAGGGCATCTATCCTTTTGAACTCTTGGAGTTTTTTTAATACTGCGACCTCTGTAGAGACATGTTCTAGCCGTGCTTTGAGGCGCTTGATTTCAAGATCTTTAAGTTCTGATTCAGTTAATTTACCGTTATCTTCTTTAGCTTTACCTCGACGATCCGCGAGTGCGTCTGGGCCGCCTAGCTTAAACTTCTTAACCCAGGCATACACTTGTCCATAAGACACATTGAAGTGGGTGGTCGCGGCGCCATAGTTCATTTCATTGGCAATGGTCCATTGTACAATTTCGATTCGTTCAATCTGATTGGTTTTCCTACCGTCTTTCATTGGGGTGGCCCTCCTAGTAGTTATGAGTGGTTTACCACTAGTATACCGGTTAACCCATTGATAGATAACGGAATGATTTGGAATGCCGTATTGTCTGACCAACTGTGGATATGAAGTACCGCCTGCTAGATATGCTTGGACCGCTTCCAGCATAAGCTCTTCTGGGTATAGACGCTGGTGTCGGCGACTACTTAGCGCTTCTGGTCCACCATCATCATAGCGCATGATCCACTGTGCCACTTGTGAATCATGAACACCGTATTCTCGGCGGATTGAATTAGCCGATACACCATCTTTTACCAATCCGATATAGAAGATTTTCTCTTCCAGGCTGTACCTTGAACCTTTTTGGCCCATAAAAAATGGTTCTATAATATCTGTTGTTGGTAATTAAGTGAAAACTTGATTACTGGCAGCAGATATTTTTGTATGTATTTTAATCATGGTATATTAAAAAAGTGCAAAAAAAGAGATATAGTCAGCAGACTTATATCTATCCACTACCACATTTCAAGAGAAAGAAGCGACTATACCCCTATGAGTAAGGATACTAAATTCTTGTTAGGAATTAAAGACCCAAACATAAAAAAAGTAAGGATTATCAGCGATAGTCAAAAAAAGGGGCCCCTCGAGGCCCAAGCAGTTTTGGACTATCGTCCCAAAGCCTGTCTAAGATGTGGTGTGGTGAACAGAAAAACGATTATTCGATATGGTTGGCGACAAGTGCAAGTTAAACTGCTAAAGAGTAGTGAGCGCGACGTCATCCTGCATCTAAGGAAACGCAACTTTAAGTGTAAAGCCTGTCGAAGCTATTTTTTAGCAGCAACTACGCTAACGCAACGGCATCATACGATTTCTAATAATGTCCGTTTCGCTTGCTTAGAGAAACTGAGCGAACCAGTCACGATGACACATGTTGCTCAGGAGTTAAACATTTCAAATAGTACGGTGGTCTCAGTTTTAAAGACCTACGAACGGGATTTATTAACCCATTATGATTGGTTACCAAGCGTCATCTGCATGGATGAAATCAAGTCAACTAAGGACGCCAATGGTTCAATGAGTTTCGTCTTTATGGATGGGCAAACCCATCAATTTATAGATATCTTAGAATCAAGAACCCTTGTGAGTCTTGAAAAATATTTTAAGCGTTACACAAAAGCGGCCAGAATGGGTGTCAAAGTTATTGTGACGGATATGAATTATACGTATCCGGAGCTAGTCTCAGTATTTCCAAAGGCGATAATCGTTACTGACCGATTTCACGTCGTGAAGTCGGCAGTAGTGGGCTTTAATCAAACTCGGATTCGTGTCATGAAACAATTTGCCAAATCAAATACTAAGTATAAGGCCCTGAAGCGATATTAGAAATTATTATTGAAGCCTAATGAAAAACTTGATATTAAAAACTATCAGCACTATTCCTTTATCCCTGGGCTGCATACTCAAAATCAAGTCATCGAAGCGATGCTAGATTTCGATCCAGAACTAAGGCGAGCCTATGATGCCTTACACACACTAAGAAGCGCCATTAAGTATCGCGATATTCCCCGTTTAAGACAAGTTCTGAATCCTAGTAATCAATTTTCAGAGGA
>NZ_JAWHTQ010000012.1:0-14033 GCF_032681335.1 Lactiplantibacillus sp. DA1
GTAAAACGAATAATCGTCAGGATAATGCCAATTACTTATTTTTACTGCATTTATTTGACTAAGTTTAGAAATATTCATGATTAACTCCATTTAGGGTTGTTATTTTTCTTTCAGCCACTCTAAAATATAATTCACAATAAAGTCTGTGAGCATTTTAGATACATTCCAATAACACACTAACTAATATTTAAAAGTAATTTTGTTTTGGCCTTTACTGCTCAGAGCGCTTGAATCTTAGTGGATATAACTTTTCCCTTGTTTTGCGAATAAGAGAATTTTTTGCCGTCCATCATTAAACAGCATTCTTATTTTGGAAAAGTTAGTGAATCCTAGCCAATGGTGGAACCTGATCACGACTAACTCTCTTATAATTGGTCACACCAAAGTTAGAATTATATGTAATTCTAATGATCTGCCCCTTATGAAATGGCCCTAAATCATCAGCAACAGTTTGAAACTCTAACCGTTTCCGATCCCCATACTTATCTTTAGCAATACCACGATAAACATAGCCATTCTGTGTAATTCCAACCGGAACTGCCACAGGAAATGAGCCACTACTACCATTAACTCGCATATAGTAATAATCGCCACCATATCGATAAATATGCCACCCAATACTTAAAACTGTAACTCCAACTAGTAAAACAACTAAGACACTTTCTATCCAATGATTTTTAATTGCAGACTTACTCAAAAACAAATCCCCCTAAACTCTATAAAACCTATAAAAATACTTAAAACTAACTTGACTTTGGTTTCACCCTCTGCTGTTCAGAGCGCTTGAACCTGAGCGGGATATAGTTTTCCCCTTGTTTTGCGAAGAAGAAAATTTTTTGTTGTTCGTCACGAATCACCGTCACGTAAAAACACTTGTATTGTTACTATTGCGCTTGTAGATTAGCCTAACTAATTTAGCCTATAAAAAAAGCACCCTTTATAGGTGCCAGCAATCATTTATTTTTAGTTGTTTGGATCACTGGCCTTGCGTAATAGCCCTGTACTTTCGTACTGCTTTACCGCCCGCCCCGTACGTGGGACCACCGTTCGGAACCAACCTAAATACAAGTATAGATTAATTCCTAGTGGGAGTTTATAGCGGCGGCTCTCACTTGACCTGTCGACTTGTTTCATTAGCTTCGCTAACCGGCTGTCAGTCCTCGAAAGGTAAGATTAGTTGGCTTGGCTAGAATGTTGCCACTCTAGTAACGAGGCTTGGCTCCCCCGTGTTCCAGAAAAATTCAACTCTACCTACTTGAAAAATCTTACAATAGTAGGTAAAATGAACACATAAACTTGATGAAGTTACTGTGTTCCCCCGGTTTAGGCTCCGAGGGAATTTTTTTGTCTATTTAATTTAGTTACAAACAGTATTATACCCCTTTGCCGATAATATGACAAAGGGGTATTTTTAACGTCTTAACCAACCAAATAAGCCCCTTTTAGGCGTCTTAGTGTCTACTCCCTTATAATTACCCTCGGTAGGCTTTAAAACGTCTGTATCGTCGCTTTTAAGGGGGATATCGTCCTGTGAGAGGGGGTTGTTCATAGTGGTATCAAGTAGTTTTTCGTTTTGACGGTTAGTAGACAAATTGAGTTGTTGTTGCTGGTTAAGTAATTGAGTTAGCTTTTCAATTTGTCTATCCTTTTCGTCTAGTTGACGTTGCATTATATCAAGAACTTTATCGTCAATTGGTGACGTTTTTTCTTGTTTAGCCTTGGTGTTACTGTTTGCATAGTATTTACGAATAGCATTGACAACACTATCGTCAATTACATATCTATCATTGCTGTCTTTTGAGGGTTTTTCGTTGTCATCAAGCATGTCAATAATTTGATAAACCCTTGCACGTGATATATTCAAATCTTTAGCTATTGAAGATATTGTCTTATTTGCCATTTTACGTCACCCTTTACGTTAGTATATACGTTTATATTAACATAGTTAATCAAGGTGAACACTGAACGAGGGCTTAGAACACGTCTCTCAACATATGATATATATCCTATCGTGGAGATTTTTAAGGATAGTGGCTGTTTTGGCTCGATATGGACGGACTTATTTTGCTAAGTTTGACCTTGCTTTACTAACCAAAATAAAAAATCTTAACGTACAACTTTTAGTACAACTATCTGCGCTCATAATTTTTATCAGTTGTACTTTTAAAACTAGTCTTTTAAACAGCTCTGGGTTTCAAACGGCCGCCTTTCTGACCAGTATAATTCTATTATGCCAATTAGTTAGTACATATTAATACCAAAAGAAGGAGTAACCCAAAACACATGAAATTAAAAGTTTGGTGGCTAAGCAATCTTTTTTGGCTAATTATCTTCAGTATATTAAGCTTTGTAATTTTCATTAGAAAAATTGATGGTGCTTGAACAATTCAAACGCCAGCAACTAAATTAGCTACTTTTATTGTGCTAGTGATTTTCTTTATCTTTATCGTCTTGATCCAACTTGTTTTACTGCTATTTGTTAAGCATAGAGGTTGAATTTACATGGCTTATAATTACCAAATATCTCATTCAGATTTTTAAGCAAACTATTCTGAATGGGATATTTGAGTTAAACTAGAAATAGAAAGTAAAAACACAGTTCGGTTGGTAGTCCGAACATAGCAACGCTATCAGTAACCTGCCTCCTTGGTTGTCCATCTTTCTTAATTAATTTTAAGGAGGATGTTTGATGTCTACTATCAAGGGATCATTAACAATTGTCTATGAACCACCGTTTTACAAAGCTATCTTTGAAAGACGTTTTGGTTCAACTTATGAAGTTAGTCAAGTTAATTTAGGTCCTTCAGAACCTAAATTAACTTTGATTTACGATCTGGTGATTCATCATTGGAATAAAAATATCTTTTTCAAACAAACTGTTTGTGATTCATCTGTTTCCAAACGAAAAATCAATCCTAAGCGCCTTCAAAGGTTAGCTAGAAAGAGTGTTCAGTATGGTGTCGGTACTAAAGCCCAACAAACACTTCAAAAACAGTTGGAGTGTCAAAAGGTAACCCGACAACATAATAGACGTGCTAAAAAGATCTTGGATCAAGAAAAAAGATACAAATTGCGTCGGGTTAAAAAAATAAAAAAACACAAAGGACATTGAGAACCTAGTATAGAAAACTATTTATGGCATTTTAGAACCTATAATCTCCATTTAGCCCCTATTTACACCAGAATATTCTTCGCAACCAGTAGTTGCTTTTAGTGCGCTAATAATTAGCGTGCTTTTTTCTCGCTTCAATATGATAATTAATCTATTGAAAGTGAGGTTACGTTTATGATTTTAGGGCAAAGGATAAAAGAAGAACGAGAAAAAAGGCAGTGGACACAAGATTATCTTGCAGAAACGCTTAATGTTTCTCGTCAGGCCATTTCTAAGTGGGAAGTCGGAAGTACTTATCCCGATATTGATCGTTTAGTGCAAATCAGCAATTTATTCGACATTACCTTAGATAGTTTGATCAAGGGCGATGATTCACTAAAAAAAAGCATAGTTATTACCAAAAACGCAAAGGCACAAACTAACGTCTGGGAATTTATGCGCAGTACTGGTTGGATGATGGTAATTGCAATTATTTATTTAGTCACCAAAATGATTATCGCTGTCTTTAGTTAAGAAACCTTTAGGGACCATAACTGACAAATAGACCTTTGATCATTTCTAAAGTCATTCTTCAGAACGGTATTACGATCTGAAGAATGACTTTATTGACGACATTAACCAAACTATCCAGTTGTGCAAGTAACATTTGCGTGACTAATGCTAGTAATTCTTGCTAGGATTGCCTTAGATCCTTGATTATGATTTAGGAGGAGTGAGATTTGAGCTTTAAAGACGATATCAAGACCTTGCGCAGACAATCTAATTTAACCCAAGAAGCGTTAGCTCAACAATTGCATGTGACCCGTCAAACGGTCTCAGCTTGGGAAACTGGCAAGAATATGCCAAGCTTAGAGACCCTGCATGCGTTGAGTCAATTGTTTAACATCTCACTCGAAAAACTTCTATTTAACGAGGAGATTGCAATGAAAAAAGATAAAGAACCCTCTTTGGCCACCCAGATAGATCATAATGTTAAGCTTAAAAGTCGTTATCGTCGTTGGACTTTTGGTTTAGGTGGCTTGATTGCACTAGTACTGGTTAGTATTGGTATTTTATGTTTGGGATATTATAAAGGTATTGGGACGATTGATCGATTTGATCCGTTTTTATCCTATAAAGTCGGGTACACTAAATTACCTAGTGAAAAGGAAATTTCGCCTAACAATAAGGCAACCAATGGTTACTGGACCGCTTGGTTCACTGATAATACGATGGGGAATGAATGGACCAAACTAACCTTAACAACGGGGCTTAATCCTGGGGTCAAAGATCCTTATGTGATGGCTTATCATAAGGGCAGTTATGTTAAAGTTGCGCGTATCGTTCCTCGCACCTACATTAATCAGACTTATGTTAGCAACTTAGCGGCACTAAATGCCTTGTTAAACCACAAGGGAAATACAGCAACAAACAATCATGACCTTAAGAAGTATAAGACACAGATCCATATATCCGATACTGTCCAGCAATTAGTCACTGAATAAGCCGACGTTTAAGCGATTTAAATTGATAATCTAGCCATTAAAAACAATTGTCACAATTCAAAACGCTTATATTATCAGAAATCTATCAGGTTAGCCAAGGCTACTCTGATAGATTTCTTGCGTTAAAATGGGGCTATACCAACGATGCCAGAATAACTGGCTTGTTAATTTAGACTAATCAGCTTAAATTTTAGGAGGGATATGTATGGATATTAAGCGTCTACCCAAACTTTTAAAGCAAAGAAGACAGTTAAGTGGCCTTACTCAAGCTGAGGTGGCTAATAAACTACATGTTTCACGGCAAGCTATTTCTAATTGGGAAACTGGTCGGCATCTGCCAGATCTGATATTAGTTAATCAACTGGCTAACATTTATGATAGCTCTGTAGATGAACTGATTAATGACGATAGCAAAGCTAAGCTTAGCAAAAGCTCGGTAAGTTATATTTATCCACTACTGATGCTGTCAATATTAGCGACTAGTCGGCTAACACTTGCTTCAAGTTCAAAAAGCCTATTAATCATGGACGGACTGATTTTGTTAAGTGTGATCTTGCTTTGCCTAACCAAAATCAAAAATCTTAAGGTACAGCTTTCACTACAACTAATCACGCTTATAATTTTCCTTGGTTGTACCTTTAAAACCAGTCTTTTAAACAGCTTTGGATTTCAAACAGCCTCCTTTCTGACCAGTATAATTCTATTATGCCAATTAGTTAGTACATATCACTACCAAAAGAGGGAGTAACCTAAAACACATGAAATTAAAAGTTTGGTGGCTAAGCAATCTTATTTGGCTAATCATCTTCAGTATATTAAGCTTTGTAATTTTTATTAGAAAAGTTGATGGAGCTGGAACAATTCAAACGCCAGCAACTAAATTAGCTGCTTTCATTGTGCTAGTGATTTTCTTTATTTTTATCGTCTTGATCCAACTTGTCTTACTGTTATTTGTTAAGCGTAGAAAGTAAAACTCAACTATAGGGTCTATAATTCAAAAATAACCCCTCGAAAACATTGAAAGAATAACCCCTAATATCCACATTATAGATATTAGGGGTTATTTGTTTTAATATTAAAGAAATAACTTCTTTCATTTGTCATTTTTTCGATACCCTTTAGAACGATTTTGCCCAGGAAATAAACGATCATGCGATCCGACTCGAATTCCAATTAAGACTAGTTCATCTTTATCAATCGTATAAACAACTAGGACATCGTTAGTTTCGCTTGGCGTTCTGTTTTTCGGGGTATCTCGTAAGTGAAATTCATTATACCCGCTCATTCGCCGATTAAGCTCATGATCTTCAAATTCTGGTGGTAATTGTTGTCGTTCGAGCAATAGGTCAATGGCTGCTCGAACTTCGTCAATAATAGTTTTATCTAAACTGGCTAATCGCTTTAGGTCAGCATTAAAGGTTGCACGCGGTTTAAATCTTAGTTTTTTCATTATTTAAACTGATCCCAATAATCATCATTTGATTCAACAATTTCATCATCAGGTAAAACATGGCGTTTAATTAACTGATCACGCGCAATTGCATAGTCTAACGAACCTTCTTTAGCTTTTAATGCTCTTTCTAACCAGTCCATTTTTTCTTGCGAAACGATGGCCACTGCGCGACTATTTGAACGAGCAATATAAACGGTTTCGTCTTCGTCATTAACTTGATCCAAATATCTTTTTAGGTTAGCGCGAAAATCGCTCTGTGTTAATGCTAATGTCATATTTACCACCCTTTCTTTGTACTTAATATTGTACTTTAATTTGTACTAAAAATCAATCTTTTTAAAGGGGCTAAAACTATGCAACAAATCGTCTTACCAATCAAAGATTCAAACGTCCTGACCGAAGTACAAGATACCTTACTACACAATTTTAGAGCTGGTCGCCGTAATTACACGATTTTTCAGGTTGGCAAAGCCACCTTGTTACGAGTGAGCGATGTTATGAGGCTCCGTTGGAGCGATGTCTTTAACGAAAACGGAACCGTGCGTCAGAATGCGCTTATCCACGATAAAAAAACCGGCAAAGCTAATTTACTCTACTTAAAACCGGTACAAGCTGATTTATTAAGCTATCAAACTTGGTTACAGGCCAACCACTTGGTTTCTGATTGGCTGTTTCCCTCAATTCAAAACCCAGGCCGCCATATTACGGAAAAGCAATTCTATAAAATCATGAGTAAGGTTGGCGACTTGCTTGAAATTAACTATCTGGGCACCCATACGATGCGCAAAACTGGTGCTTATCGCGTTTATACGCAAACTAATTACAATATTGGGTTAGTCATGCATTTGCTAAATCATTCTAGTGAAGCCATGACATTAGCTTATTTAGGATTAGACCAGGCTAGTACGGAAACGATGTTAGATCAGATTGATTTTGGCTAATCTAAATAAAAAAGGATCTAAAACTTTTCAACTCGAATGACTAACTTAAAACGCAATAGATAAAATAGCAATCTTTGATTGATTAAACAGGCTCTTATACTGTATAAAGTCCGCTTTAAGCCATTCAAACTAGTTGTGGTTTAATTTAACTTGTGACAATGTTAAACAAGCTTAAAACGGCTATGATGGCTATACTTTATATATTGGTGTTCCTTCCTTACACCAAAACAATCGTCACTCACAGCATCTTGCAGAGGGGTACGGGTTCTAAAATTGTCATCAATTTAAAAAATTATACTTTTTTAAATTAACTAGCTATACTTAAAAGAGCAAGAAGATGTAGACACATCTAAACACCAAGCCCCCAACTACTTGTGATAGTTGGGGGCTCTTTTTCGTTCATAAAAAACGGGTGGGTTAACGTTGCCAGATATGTTTTACTTCTTGTTCCGAGTATTCAGCCAATACTCAAACAATGTACTTAAACATGCAACAAGAAGTGGGGCTAGTATTGTAGACCACATACAAACACCTCCAAACACGTGCCATATGCTTGTTCTAAATTGGCAACAAGAGAAGAATAGCATGTCTTTATTGTTTGTTCTTGATTTCAAATTAACAGGAAAAAAAAGAATAGTGAGGATTACATTAGCTACTAGTCGTTGTTAACTCTGCCTGAGGGCGTGCCCAAAGTTTCCCTAACCATGGGTTTGATTTTGGTCTTAGCAACGGGCTACGGTTTGGTTGACCCTAAATACATCTGGATAAAATTATAATCTATCGTCTTAAAATTACTGATACAACTAAATTAGTTAGCTGATTTTCCATGTTAATTAATACACAACAAAGGGTGCCAATCAATCCTGAATAAAATCAGGTATAATTAGCACCCTTATCATTAATCGGTTCCTTTAATCATTATATCAAGTGACACCTCATACACATCACTTAATATAATGAGGTTATCTAAATCCGGATAGGTATATCCATTTTCCCATTGAGATACGGCTTGTCTAGTTACTTTTAACATGCTAGCTAATTCTCTTTGTGAAAGTCCTCGTTTCCCTCTAATTAACTTTAATCTCTCATGTAAATTAATAATAATCCCCTTCCTAACCCTGGTTGTTGTATTTAAACAAATCAAGTCGGCAAAAGCAAGCGTCTCTTACTTTTGCCGGCTTGATTTGTTTTTTATACTTACTTAGCATTGGAGGATTTTAAAATGAAAAAATTTAGATTTATAACTATGCTAGCATTAAGTGTTAGCATTGCAGGGACTACAACACCCTTATTATCAAGTGCTAATGATTCCTATTCAAACGTAACTGATCAAAAACCATCAACAACTGAAGCTAATTTACAAGATTTTGATCAATATGTTGGTGTAGAAAATAATAGTTTTGTATTACTAACTAAAGGGAAACAAGGATTAACTAATACACAAACTGAAGCTATAAAGTCTGCATTAAAACAAGCCAATTATTCGATTCAGCAACAGCATCAAATAATTGATCCACAAACAAAAGAGATTCGCTCTTCTACGCAGATATCAGGCATTAGAGTTTTAGCTGCTGGCGTGTCTGGACTAAGTACAAAGTGGTTTTGGTGGGGAGAAAGATATTACTTTAAATCAAATGCTGCCGTTTCGTATATTTCTCACAGAATGAGAAGCCAAGGTGATGCATTGGGCGGACTTGGAGTCTTATCTAGTGTCTTGGCGAATGGGGTTGCGGCTGCTATCGCTGGATCTGGTTCATTATACTTTAATCATGTAGCTAACGGTTTAGACTATTACAATAGTGTTCACATCCATAGTCACATCTATATGGATATGAATTATACAGGGATTTATAGCTTTCACACTTTCTAATTGGGGAGGTATGAAGAGTGCATACTAACTATTTGTACTTAATAGTAATAATTATTTTGGGGATTTTAGTATCTAAAAAATATCGAACTACTATTTATAGTAAATTAGGTTATTTTAGATACGTAATCTTAATACCACTATTCTTATGCTTAATAATTAGTACCATTTTTAATGGCCTTTTAGTTTTTTTGCCTATTATTATTATTTTAGGTGTTATTATATTATTTATTGATTGGATTGAATTTAATAAGTATAAATAACTCATGCAAAATTACTATAAACCATGTTGATCAAATAAAGCTGATCTTTAACGCAAAAAAGCAGCCATTATCGGGGTGCTTTTTTTAAGTCCACTGTGTGTACAGTTACCTGTGACAAATCGCCGTTCAGTGCCATTTCCATTTGCTTGATACTGTGAGCCAACCTATCCTCGTCCCGTTTCCGAGCTCTCTTTTTACGTAGTCGCTTCTTCACTGCTACACCTCCTAGTATCGGTCTTTGCGCCAAAACATGAGCTTTTCGGCATTCCAGTCCGTCAGCATCTCTACGGCTGCGACCATCCCCCAGAAACTAACAATGATGGCACCAGCAATCAGCACCATCAGAATTAACCCAAGAATACTCCCGCCGAAAGGATGTGATCTCGCCAACGTCAGCACAAAATCAGTGAGCTTGTTAAGTCCTAATCCACGCCAAACACCATCCCAGAGAAATGCTTTGAACAGTAACAGAATCATGACAGCAAAAAATAGGCTCACGACACCACCGGCAAGGTTCGGTATCAGCTCTCGCCAGAACTGTTTTTTCTCTCGGTCTGCTAGTCTTTCCCGTTCGTCGTCCAGTTCGGCCTGTGCTTTTTTGACCGCTTTACTACGCCGGTCGATGTCAGCCAGCAACTGCTGCTTGACCCCCGCCACGTCTAGCTGACTAGCCTGCTCCTGTAGTCGGGCGCCTTGCTGTTTCAAAATCTTGTTAACCTGCTCGTTATAACTCGTTTGGTCGCTCTTTAGTTGCTGGCTGGCCTGTTCCTTTATCTGGGTTGGGTTGACTGCTTGGGCCACCTGTTTGGCGACTTCTTGCCGGACAATTACTTGAATGGCGGGAACTTTCGTAAAGTCAATTTCCCCGTTATCATACGCTTTTAAAAGTTGTACCAGTGCCTGTTCGTTCTCTGTCATAGTTCTGGCCCTCCTTGGTTGTGTTCTACCGTCTGCTCACGTTCTTTGTGGACTCGCTTCTTACCCCTATCTGAATCTAGTTTCTTTAAGAAGTCCCCAGCCACGGATTTCTCCGGCGGTACTGGCTTAGCCAATTTCGCCTTGTCAGCATTGAGTTTCTTCAAGAAATTGTCTGCCACGGTCGGCGTGGGTTCCGCTAACCCTGTCTGGGCGGGTTGTTCGACCTGCCGTTTGGCTTCCGCCTTTTCTTGTGCTCGTTTCCTGATGAGCTCGGTTAGCTCGGCAATCCGGCGGAACAGCTTTCTGGCTTCTTCTTGAATTTTGGCAATGGTGGTGCTTAGACCGCTCAACTCACGGTTACTCGCCTTGATGTCGATGTTGGTTTGAACTCGTTCCGAGTGGTCACCCATCTCACGGGCCACGTGTCCTTCATGGATAGTCGGTATCTGTTCCACACCTTGGCGTTCATAGCTTCGATGGTCAATTTTATTTGCCGGCGCCAAGTACTGGTTACAGCTCTCAGCCCAACTTTTACGCCAAATTTCGGCGTTGCTTCGGTCGTTCCAATCCGTATAAGATTCGGTGGTACGCTTCCACATCTTCCGGCCACGAGCTCCAATCTTCTGCTCACCCGTCTTAGGGTCGATTTGCGGGACTTTTGCTCCGCTCTCGTCCAGTATGTAGGTGCTCTTCTGTTTTGGCGCCCACGTGCCGTTTTTTTTAATTGCACGGGTCGTCAACATGATATGGGCGTGTGGGTTGCCATCTTCTTTATCGTGGATTGACCAATCAGCACACATACCCTCATCAACAAAGTTTTGCTGTACATAGTCATGCACTAACTTAATTTGAGTATCGCGTTCAAGCTCAGCCGGCAGGGCTACCTCCACCTCTCGGGCCAGTTGGGCGTTGGACTTGGATTCCTTGTCTTGAACGGCGTTCCAGAGTGTCTCACGCTCTCGGTACTCGGCCGGCGCCTGTGGTGGAAGCTGAATTTTGCTGTACGCTACGCCATGCTTGCGGGTGAAGTCTTTAGTTTCACCGGTCTCACGGTCTTTAAGCTTACTGCCAGAGCGGTAAGCGGCCGAAGCCACGGCCGACTGACCTTTACTTCGGCTAATGGTTTTCAGTGAGAGATGATAAATCGCCATGACATTGACCTCCGATTTTGACTTTAACCTTGGATTTGAATTGGGGTTTGACCCTCACAATCTTGTTCATCATTAGGAGCCTAAAGGCGACTTTTGATGATCAGGATTGTGTGAGATTTTAAAAATTTGATAAGGCGGAAAAAGCCGAAAATCAAATTTTTAAAATCGAATGCCTTTGATTCTGTCCTGCCGGCAAGGCAACCGGCGGTAGCCCCAGCGGAGCGAGCACATGAGCAAAGCGAACAATATGTATGCGTAGCGTACATATAAGTGCGCCCTTAGCAGGGAGCAACCAATTCATAAACCCAGTATAGCATTCTTATCTTGTAAACAGTATACTTCATTTGTAGAACAACTAGTAATTAAAAAGGGAGTTATAAAAATGTCAGAATCCAATGAAGATATTAAGAAAATAGAAGCTCGAATTGCTAAACTAGACGAACAGCAAAAACAACTCAAAGCAAAAAAAAGGGTCTTACGTAACCGGCTTAGTCAGCAAGCACGCAAAGCTCGGACTAAACGATTAATAGAAAAAGGGGCCTTGCTCGAAAAATTCATCGGCCCTGATGCTCCCAATCAATCGCTAGACCAAACTCAAGCTATCTTACAAGAATTAGGTAAGGATAATCATAAGTACCAAGCATTAAAAACGTTTACACAAAGTGTTAAGTATAAAGACAGCACATCAGTATTCAGTCGTTTCCTTGAAACTTACGGTGAACAATAATCGTCAGACAGCAAATAAGATGATTATAATCTCTTCTAAGACGTTTTAACCCTATTTGCTTGGAATAATACTTGTCTATAAATTAAAGCGCTTATCCGCAAGAATAGCATCTAAATAAGCGCATAAAAAATCCCCTTTATATATAAAGGGGATTTTTTACTTAAATTATTTTAGCATGTCTTGCCAGTCAACTCCATAATAGCCGGAACCGGCACCCACTTCGAGTGGCATTCGCATGACTGGACGTCCACCTTTAAAAGTAATGCTTTCGGATTTGATCGTGTCCGCTTTAGCTGAAGCAGCTAAAGCATTTTCAGTAAAACCAAATGCCAGTAACCCGGTAAATAAAATAAGTGAAAGTTTTTTCATAACATTCGTCTCCCTAAAAGGTTTTTAAAAGCAATAAAAAACAAACTTGGTATTGAAATGGCGATAAGGAGTCCGCTAACAAAAAAACTAATTATTAAATTTAGCCAGTCATTTTGATAATCGCTGCGGGCTTGTAAATCTATCCGGTTACTAACTGGATTAGTCGAATCATGGTACAAATCAGACATTTTTTTTGTGGCCTTATCTTCCATATGAATTGACAGTGATTGCAGAGACTTCATATGGAAATTGATTTTTTTAATACTAGGCACCGTCTCTAACAATAATGGGTATGCGATCAGAAAGGAAATAGTCCAATAGACGTTAACAATACTCCATTTTAGAGGCATACTGCCATCTGGATTAGCCGTCATAAAGTAAAATACTATTATGAAAAATACTAGTCCATGCAAGTAGTCAGAACAGATTCTTTTTAGTAATTTCATTGAGTATTCTCCTAAACTGGTTAGTCGATCGTCTTGTATTATAATCTTTTTTTAATCATAATCAAATAATACTCATTTTTGATAAAAATATTTCAATTTTACTGATGATCAATAGCTATCAGGCAACTGTCAATCAGTAAAGGAATAGTAAGATGTGGGAACATAAGGAATTAACAGCTTTTGACTAGTTTTTACACCTTTTAGCGTATAAAGCTGATTAGGTTTCTTATAAGCACACAAAAAGGCCTATCAATTAATGACGGCCTCTTTGCATACTTACAGAAAATCAATTCAAAATGAAAGATTTATGGAGTGTTCATGTTAAGAACAAGTTGTATTATATCATGGTTAAAACATGTTTCAACCACTTAAAAATGAGCACTCAAGTAAGTGCTCACCAAGAAGTTCTCACTTCGAAACGAAACATCATGAGTCCTTAATAAGTAGGACAACTTTATTTTAACTAAATCTAATTAAATCGCAACTTAAAAAAGCGACTATCTAAGCAGATAGCCGCTCCCCCAAGTAGTATAGATAGCACACACATTATTATAATAACATTAAAATTGACTTAATAAAAATAGCCTATCAAATTAATGACGGGCTATCATTGATTGGCACAGAACGCACCGAGGTAAGTATAACATAAACTAGTTTACATAATCCCCATTTTAATCAAAGTACCCCTGCTAACACGACGTTATCAGGGGTACTTATTCTTTACTTTGTGAATTCAAATTGGTCTAGGTGAAGCGATAAGATAAAAGCCTAATTTACCAGCATTCTTATTTTGGAAAAGTTAGTGAAATTTACTATTAATAGTACTTACTATAAGTCACTTTATTACTCTTTCCATCCATAAAAATGGATAAGAGACCCCATGATCATCAATCTGGATTTCCTTCTTAAAAATAGTGAATCCCATTCTCTGATAGACCTTTTGAGCACGAACATTAAATTCAGCAACATTTAATAAGAGTTTTATTGGTTTATAAACCCTTGAAATAAATTCAATAATAACATGAACAAACCTTGAGCCCTTACCAATTCCAGTAAATTCGGGGGCCATTCCCAATCCAACTTCGTAAACATCTCTTACATCAGTAGGCTCAACAACAAAATAGCCCAACAGTTCATTATTAGCCGTCAAAACTTGAAAAAACTTATCCGCACGTAAATCAACTGATAAAATTTCATTATAATCTTCTAAATCTGCATCTGTATTGTAAAACGAATAATCGTCAGGATAATGCCAATTACTTATTTTTACTGCATTTATTTGACTAAGTTTAGAAATATTCA
>NZ_JAWHTQ010000013.1:0-11368 GCF_032681335.1 Lactiplantibacillus sp. DA1
TTTTTATTTTAGTGACGTTACATAAAATGTTATTTTAGTCTAGTTAATTTTGGAGAGTGAATGATGGATCAAGCAGTAAGTTTTGACTTTTTTATCCGGCTTGTCCGTAAGTACTGGCGTGCAATCGTCAGTTTTACGGTCGCCGGATTATTGGTTGCCGCGGGGCTGACGTTCTTTGTAATCACACCTAAGTATCAATCAAGTGTGCAGATTTTGGTTAATCGCAAGAATACCAATGCTGCAACCGAGTATGCTGGTCAACAGGCCGATGTTCAGATGATTACCACGTATAAAGAATTGATTGCTGGGCAAGTGGTTTTGAAGCCTGCTAAGGAACAATTAAGCAAGCACTATGGTATTGAACGTTCACTTGGTACCTTGAAGAGTGAGGTTAGTGTCACAAGTACGACCAACTCACAAGTTTTCTCGATTGCAGTGACTGATGCTAGTGCAAAAGCTAGTGCAACGATTGCAAATCAAATTGCGCGTAGTTTTAAGAACCAAGTTCAGAAAATTATTAAGGTTAACAATGTAACGATTGTTGCACCGGCAGAGGCACCTAATAGTGCAATTTCACCAAAGAAACCACTAAACATGTTAATAGGATTAGTCGCGGGCTTACTATTAGGCTTCACTTATGCTGCGATTCGAATGTTAACGGATCGCCGAGTGCATGATGTGGACTTTTTGACCGATGAGTTGGGCTTGACGAGTTTAGGCTTAGTTAACCATCAACATCACTATTCAATGAAGAAGCAAGCTTCAAATCTCAATGGTGGCTATCATACGCATAACGATCGAACATCGTCACAAGCGATGAAACGAGTTTAGGAGGGTGCTAGATGTTTAAACGTAAGGAACAAAATATAACGACCACGGCCCCAATTAATCTCACAACGATTAACGAGCCAATGTCAGTGATTACGGAACAAATTAAAACGATTCGAACGAACATTAACTTTGCAGCTACGGACCACAAGCTTCGAACTCTAATGATTACTTCGGCAACACTTGGAGAAGGAAAATCAACGGTGAGCGGGAATTTAGCTGTTGAATATGCTAAAGAAGGGATGCAAGTCCTATTAGTTGATGCCGATTTACGTCGGCCAACAATTCATAAGACATTTGGCCTTAAAAACCATAAGGGATTAAGTTCATGGTTAGCCAACCAAATGGATGATGTGAATGATGCAATTCATCCCGTCATTGGCAATCTATTTGTGATGACGAGTGGTCCTAAGCCACCTAATCCGGCTGAACTATTGGGTAGTAATAAAATGACCGAATTTTTGACTTCGGCAACGCGTAAATTAGATTTGGTAATCGTTGATGCACCACCAATTTTGCCGGTGACTGACTCACAATTGCTCGCTAATAAAGTTGATGGCACGGTCTTAGTTGTTCGCCAAGGTGTAGCCCAAAAGGCAGCGGTTCGTGATGCTGTTAATTCATTAAAGAAATCGCAAGCTAACATTCTGGGTACGGTTTTGAATGATGTTCGTGATGGTTCGCACCATGGTTATTACGGCTATAACAATGGTTATGGGTACTACAGTAATGAAGATAAATAATTTAGTTGACTTACATTGCCATATTTTACCGGCCATTGATGATGGCTCGCCTTCGTTAGAGGCGTCGTTAGAATTGGCACGGCAGGCGGTTGCTGATGGAATTCGTTATATTTTAGCGACACCACATCATATGGATCGTCACTATCTTAATCATGCTAGCGATGTTGAAGCAGCTGTTAATGCGTTTCAGACAGAACTAGATGCCAATCAGATTCCTCTAACTGTTTTTTCTGGTCAGGAAGTGCATCTAAATGGTCAATTGATGAACAATATTGATGATTTGTTAGGCATAGATACTGGTAGAAATTATTTACTATTAGAACTACCTCATGAAATGGTTCCAAGTTATCTTGATGAAATGATTTTTCAATTGTCATGCGAAGGCATCACACCAGTTATTGCACATCCTGAGCGCAATGCTCAAATTATTGCGGAGCCACAACGGTTATACAAGCTAGTTGAGCAGGGGGTTCTGGCACAGGTTACGGCCACCAGTCTCGTTGGCACTTTTGGGGAACAGGTCCAGCGAACGGCTAAAGAATTTGTCAAGTGTGGGTTAGTTCAAGTCGTTGCATCGGACGCGCACACGTTGAAGAACCGTGGCTTTGCTATGACCAAGGCTTATGACGTATTAAATGAGATGAATTCGGAATATCCTGAACGTTTTGCAACCAACGCTCGGGATTTGTTGAATGGTGAACAGATTGATATTGGCGGAATTGAGATGCCACGAAAACAGCGAAAGCACTGGTTGTTTTAAAAGAAGGAGCGAGTTAAATGAAAGCATTAGTAACTGGAGGAGCGGGATTTATTGGTTCCCACCTTGTGGATCACTTGGTATCAGAAGGTTTGGACGTTGTCGTAGTTGATAACTTGTCCATGGGGGACTTACATAATATTAAGCATCAGGATGAAGTCACTATTTATGTTGAAGATGTCCGCAACGAAAAATTCATGCAACAATTGCTACAGGAAGAACAGCCTGATTATATTTACTTTTTAGCAGCTGTTGCTAGTGTGGCCGATTCGATTGAACGTCCAGCTGAAACCCATTCAGTGAATCAAACTGCAGTATTCAATATGTTGGAATATATTCGGAAGACTAATTTACCAATTAAACAGTTCCTATTTACGTCTTCGGCAGCGGTTTATGGTAATCTTCCAGAATTGCCTAAGAAAGAAGACTCACGAGTCGATCCACTATCACCATATGCGATTGATAAGTATGCTACGGAACGTTTTGTACTAGCATATGGTGAACTTTATGATTTACCAACTGTCTGTGTGCGTTTCTTCAATGTTTATGGCCCTGGTCAAAATCCCAGTTCGCCATATTCAGGGGTGCTGTCGATCTTGACCGATTGTCTCAATAACAAGAAGCCATTTACCTTGTACGGAGATGGAAGTCAGACACGAGATTTTGTGTATGTTGAAGATGTTATCCAAGCATTATGGTTGATAACTAAGAGTGATACGGAGCATGAAGTCTTTAATATTGCCAATGGTAATGAAGCCAGCTTAAATACCATTATCGAAACGTATGAAAAAGTTGCGGGGACCTCATTGCAGGTCAAGATGGCGCCAGGGCGTAAAGGGGAAGTAAAACGTTCGGTGGCCAACATCGGTAAGTTAATTAAGTTGGGATACACGACGAAGTGGTCGTTAGAAGCGGGCTTGAGCAAATATTGGGAAGGGGCGCAACAACGTGAAGCAAGTCGAAATTAATGAAACAGTTAAAGTTGGTCATGTACAACCACAAATGGATTATCACTTTCCAACTATGATTGGAAAGCCAGTTACGGGCTGGAAACTATTTGTAAAACGGATTTTTGACCTTACTGTCGGGTTAATTGGGACGGTTTTGAGTTCGCCAATTGTTCTAGTGTTTGCCATTCTTGTAAAGCTGACTTCTAAAGGACCGGCATTTTATAAGCAAGAACGGGTTGGCCTAATGGGGAAAAGCTTTAATGTAATTAAGCTGCGGTCTATGTATCAGGATGCTGAAGCGCGAACGGGTGCGGTTTGGGCCCAAAAGAATGATCCGCGAATTACGCCCATTGGTCGGTTTATGCGAAAAACTCGGGTAGACGAATTACCGCAATTTTGGAATGTGTTAAAAGGTGATATGAGTTTGGTGGGACCGCGACCAGAACGACCAGTACTAACCGAGGAGTTTAGTCGTCAATTTTCAGATTTCCCTAAACGGTTACGAATTATTCCTGGTATTACAGGGTATGCACAAATTAATGGTGGCTACGATATTACGCCAGATGAGAAATGTAAGCTGGATAATTACTATATTGAACATTTTTCGGTTTGGTTCGATATTAAAATGTTATTGGGGACCGTTAAAATTATATTTACTGGAGAGGGTGCGCGATGAAGGGGATGCAATCAAAATATCGACAAATTCCCAAGCTTACATCAACATTGTATACCGGACTAATGTCTGTATACAGTAGAGAGGAGCCAGAGCTTTTTGAAAAAGCTTTAGAGTCGATTCTTATGCAAACGTGTAGACCAACTTATTTTGTACTTGTTAAAGATGGTGCGCTAGGGAAAGAATTGAATGAAATAATTAAAAATCAGCGAAGACGATTTCAAACTTTCAATATTGAATTTATTGAAATTACTAATAGGGAAAACTATGGGCTAGGACGATCTCTTAATATTGGACTTAAGGAATGTCCAACTGAATTAGTAGCTCGATTTGATTCAGATGATATTAACTTTGCAGAGCGAATGGAAAAAACTATCAGTTACTATAGTTCTACACCAGATCTTGCGGTACTAGGAACTCAAATATATGAATTTGATAACAAAAGAAATGATCCACCTGTGATTAAATCTGTGCCTAGATCATTGAATTGTATTAGAAATAAGGCTCGTAAAAGAAATCCATTTAACCATATGTCTGTAACGTTTCGGAAATCAGTTATTGAGAGTGTGGGAGGATATCAGAATGTCTCCTTATTTGAAGATTATTATTTATGGGTTAGAGTAATACAAAATAAATATCGGGTAGGCAACTTGAATGATGTTTTAGTATGTGCTCATGTTGATAAATATTTTGTGTATAAGCGAGGAGGTTTTTCTTATTTTAAAAAGGAAGCTTTTTTTCAGTATTTGCTTCTCAAGCTTAATTTTATCAATAAACCCCAATTCCTATTCAATATTTTGACCAGGGGTGGAAGTAGGCTAATACCGAAAAGGTTCTTGATGCTAATTTATCGGAAATTGCGAAAATGTTCCTATGTAAATGGAGGTTAAACGGTGTTATCACTGATTGTAACTGTAATTGCATTGTTTTTTTACCCATTTGGAGCGGCTATTATTGGATTCTCAGGAATTATTTTCAGTAACAAATACCGTTTAATATACTCTATGGCATTTGCAGTATTATTAGGACTGTATGGGTACTATTTTTTACCATCTCATGAGATTGATCTGACAAGGTATTTTGCTATTATACAGCAATACCAAGTAGCTCCCCCCCGTATTTCAGACTTACTTCAATCGCAAGGTATTTTTTTAGGCGCTTTTTTATTATTTAAATTAGTTGCGATATTGAATAATTTACAATTATTGCCTGCAATTGTTGGATTTGTCACTGGAACATGCTTACTGTACATTGCTGCGGATTCGTTTTCAAGAAACTCCACATCTAAGTCGATACGAATATATCTCATTTTGATAATTATGTTTATTTTTCCGTTTGCAGCTGCGTATAGTAATGTCAGAAATGTTTTAGCGTGTTCTTTGATTATGGTTGCTATTTATCGAGACTTGGTACAGAAGAAAATAAATTTTGGTACGATTGTTCTCTACCTTCTGGGATTAAGTTTTCATATTGCAGTAGCAGTTATTATAATGTTACGAATCGCTCTGAATATCTATAGAAATAAAAATTTCTTTAATTTCCTATTGTTAATAGTTGTTGGAATTGCCATCTTTTTTATTCCATATAGCAGAAATATTATTATAGAAATAATCAGTAAAGGTACCCAGTATGCAACGGTTAACGATGGTAATGCCGAGTATGTCGCGTATATAAATCAGAGCTTATTCATGCAAATAACTAAAGCAATGAATGCAGTTGTTTCTGTTATAACTACACTTGTGATTTACAGAAACTATATTGCGAAAAAAACGGAATGGAACTTATTCTCATTTTTACTAGGAATTATAACATGTGTATCATTTTCGATAAGAATGCCGGTCTATATGCGTTTATTATTTGGGTTCTTGATGATCTCAGTGCCTCAATATTCTGATTTTTTATCTAGGAAAAATATTTCCTCCGACATTGTATCTATAGTTTTATTCTGTGTTTTCATCGGATGCTTTTTTATGTTTATTGCAAACATTGTTACTTTTAACGAGTATGCATCGTTTAGTTTTGCATCTATTCACGCACTAATATTCGAGTTAACAGACTGGTTTGGAGGTATGGTATGACTAATAGAGTTTCAATTGTGGTTCCTGTATATAATGTAGAAAGTTATATTGAGAATTGTATTCAAAGTATTAGGCAACAGAGCTATAAAAATCTTGAAATAATTTTAGTTAATGATGGTTCCAGTGATCGTTCACAATTGATATGTGAGAGATACTGTAAATTGGATAATCGGGTAACTGTTATTAACAAGCAAAATGGCGGTCTCTCGAGTGCTCGAAATGCTGGGCTTGATATTGCAACAGGTGATTATATAGCTTTTATTGATGGTGATGACTGGATTGATCACGATTATATTGGTTCAATGGTAGATGTTTTAGAGAATACAAAGTCAGATATTTCAGTTTTTCATATGAAAAAAGAAGTATGCTCGAATATGTATGATAGTACAGAAAAAGATAGTTATGAGTGGCGTCATTTTAAACGAACGAAAGCATTGCAAGAACTTTTTACTAATAACAATATTGGCTATTCTGCTTGTAACAAGCTATACAGAATTAGTTTGTTTAATAACATTCGATACCCTTATGGTAAGCTAATGGAAGATAAGGCAACAACGTATAAGGTTATTGATCAGGCTAGAAATGGAATTGTTGTATCGAGTTGTCCCAAATATCATTATTTTATGCGTTCAACAAGTATTATGAAGAGCAACTTTAATGCTAAAAAATTTGATTCATTTGAAATTCATGACCAAATATTACACTATATGTCATATTTTCATCCTGAATTAATTCCCTTAGTTCGAGAAAGATATGTTTATGAAGCAATTAGAATGCAGATGGCTTTGATTGAGTCAAATAATCGAGATAAAGGTAATTATCGAAAATGTCAGAAAATTATTAGATTATATGGTAATAACGTAAAACATGATTCAAATTTATCGTTAAGATACCGTGGACTTGTAATGTTAATCATGCTTATGCCGGGTGGACTTTATATATTATCAAAATTTAGGATGGTGAGATTGATTTTTAGAAGGTTGGAGCTAAGTTGAAAAATCTTTTAAAAATAAAAAAATTACTTCTTCGTAACGTAATGCCATTGTTTTTCAAATTATTTCCTATTCGAAAACAGTATTTATTCTCAAGTTATTACGGAAAGTATACTGATAGCCCAAAAAACATTTCAGAATACCTTCACGAAGTTGATCCAAATGCGAAGATATATTGGATTTGTGATATAGAAATGCAGACTGATATATTTCCTCCATATGTAATTCCCGTAAAAATCAATACAATCAAATCAATTTATTTATTATGGACTTCAAAATACCTGATTGATAACTGTCAAAAACAAATTGTATATCGTATAAGGAAAAAACAGTTATATTTACAAACTTGGCATGGTACTCCCCTCAAGAAGATTGAATTTGATGCTAGGCATAAGTTACCAAAACATTACTTGAATTATAGTCGGGTGGACAATCAGAGTATTACGTATTTGCTTGTTGGAAATGAATATTCTGAAAATGTTTATCAAACTGCATTAAGAGTTTCGAGCAGTCGTTATGTTCGGTCGGGGATTCCGAGAAATGACGTGTTTTTTTCAGATAAGGCTGAACTAGTTACTAGTATTAGAAAACAGTTGAATATTGATGAAAATTGTTTTGTTGTACTGTATGCACCTACATTTCGAAACTCAGTTTATGAAAAAAATGATAGTAAGAATGGATTCACACAGATTGAACAGTTAAATCCAAACCTATTATGTGAGATGTTCTTAAAAAAATTCAAACGTAAGTGCGTAATCTTAACACATTTTCATCCAAATGTCTCTAAAAAGATAGATAGTAAATTTATCTTCAGTAAATACGGTGGAAAAGTTCAAGATGTAACTAACGATTGCCAAACTGAAGATTTGCTTTGTGTAGCGGATCTACTAATCACGGACTATTCTTCCATCTTTTTTGATTATGCGTTAATGGAGAAACCCATCATATTATTTACCTATGATTATCTAGATTATATACAGGAACGTGGAACATATTTAAACATTAATGAATTACCGATTACACATGCGACTACTGCAATTGAAATATGCAAAATACTTGAGGAAAATTCGTTAGATGAATTGTCAGAGAAAACAAGAGATTTGAATAGCTATGTTGGTAATTATGAATGTGGAAAAGCAACGGATATTGCGGTGAATCTTATTACAAAGAATACTCAATAATAATGCGAGGGGGGATTACAAAATGTCAAAACATGCGTATCTAATCATTGCCCATCATCAGTTTGAATTGTTATGTAAACTACTTACCCTGATTGATGATGTGCGAAATGATATATTTATTCACATTGATGGCAAAGCAGATCATGTTCCATATCAAAAAATTGAAGAGAGCGTGGGCAGATCAAAGTTATATTTTACTTCCCGAACACGAGTCAAATGGGGAGGGTATTCACAAATAAAGAGTGAAATCATATTGTTGAAAGCGGCAACGAAACAGCAACATTATGATTATTACCATTTGCTTTCGGGGGCAGATTTACCGCTTGTTAATCAGGATAAAATTCACAATTTCTTTGACCTGAATCAGGGAATGGAATTTGTTCAATTTCAAAAGTCAAAAATTAGCGAAATTAAGAAAAGACGAGTTAAGTACTTTTATTTATTTCAAGAACATTTAAAGAAAAAAGCAGGGATATTAGCGCATTTTCAAGAGGTAAGTTTGCGTTTACAAGAGCTGCTTCGAATTAATAGAATTAGTAATACAAATATTGAGTTTCAGATGGGATCGAATTGGTTTAGTATAACGGATAATTTTGCGAAATTAATAGTTGCTAATGAAAAAATGATTAATGAAACTTTCAGATATACAAAGTGTTGTGATGAAATTTTTATTCAAACGATATTAGTTAATTCAAGTTTTAAGAACTATATTTATGAACGGCAATTTTCAGATTCGTTAACGGCTAACCAACGGTTTATACATTGGTCAGATATTGGGCCTCAAGATCTAACTATGAAGGATTTAGATCAAATGTATAGAAGTGGCTGCCTATTTGCTAGGAAGTTTAATTTAGAAAAAGATCGACAGGTAGTTACTGAGATAGAGTCTCGATGCATGACTGATTAGTTAGCTCCTTCATTAAAAGCTTGTTGAGTATGGATACATGGAGGCGAGACTAATTAATAAAACTATTTCAAACATTTTCTATAACGGTCTTTACCAACTGTTAATTATTGCTATCCCTATTGTAACGGTACCATATGTTGCACGAGTATTGGGTGCTACATTATTAGGTATTAATTCATATGTTTCTTCAATAGGTGTTTTTCTAGGAATTATAGTGACCATGGGAATGTTACAATTAGGATCGAGGGTAATTGCTCAGTCTAGTCGTGAGACGATAATGGACAATTTTTCACGGCTATGGTTGATTCAGCTTTTATCTGGGATTTTGATAATCATAATATATTTAATGGTTGTATTTCTATTTTTACCATACAAATTTTATTTTTTACTGGAAGCACCGATTTTATTGGGATATGTATTAGATGTTTCCTGGTTTTTTACTGGAATCGGTGAAGTGAAAAAAGTCGTATTGCGAAATACCATAGTCCAGGCTGGGTCTTTAATTTTTATTTTCACATTTGTAAAATCTTCGTCAGATTTATGGTTATATGTACTTCTCAACAGTACTCGAATTGTATTTGCAAATGGTGTATTTTGGGTTACTTTAGTTAAAAAATGGAAATTAAATCTGAAAATATTGGTTCGTAATTTTAATTTGATGTATTTAAGGGAATCTTTGCTTTTAGTATCTCCACAAATTGCTGTGCAATTATACGCTAGTTTTGATAGTACGTTAGTTGGAATGATAGCAGGACCGTTGCAATTGTCATATTATGATCAGTCACAAAAAACCGCACGAATCGTGGTGGCGGTAATAACATCTGTCAGTACTGTATTAATGCCTAAGATGGCACAATTTGTAAGGCAAAATAATGAAGTTTTGTTAAATAAAGTTTTGAAGATATCACTGGATTATACGCTAATGATTAGTTTGTATTTTACGTTACTATTGATGGCGAATGCAAATGATTTTGTCCCATGGTTTTTTGGTAATGAATTTGCTGCAATGATCGATAATATGTACTTTGTGAGCCCGATTGTTGTGTTTATTTCATATGGAGGTGTTTTAGCAAACCAGTATACCTTAGCTAAGGGACTATACAAGCAGTATGCACTTCCATATTATATTGGTGCTGTGTTTAGTGTTGTGTTAAACATAATTCTAGTCACGCTATTCAAAGCTGACGGGGGAACAGCAACCATCATTATAACGGAACTTTTTGTTTGTGTGTCAAGAGTTATTACAGTGCATAAACATCTTCCGTATAACATGCTGTTTTCTGGACAATTAAAAATGATATTTGCGTTTGGACTTGCATTACTTATATCATTGAATCTACCCGTGTTTGCTGATGTGCATTTTCTAGACATGATTGTTGTAAGTTTAATCGTATCTGCGGTCTACTTTGGTGGATTATTTTTGTTAAAGGTTCGATTGGTTTCAGATTTAATGAAACTAGCACGTAACCATTTTGCGAATTAATTGAATTTATAATGTTTTTATTTTCCGTACTTTTGTAAGTCTTTGTCAAACATATTAATGATTTTGTAATGTTAGTAAGGATGAGAGGCTATAGTTATGACTAAAATTGAAGAAGAAAAAACGATGTTTGCTATGAGAATCAAAAAAAGTGAGAAGGAAGAACTAAAAGAGTTATATAAAGATATGGGACTTGATTTGTCAACAGCAGTTAATCTTTTTTTTAAACAGAGCCTGTTAGAAAATGGGCTCCCGTTTCAACCCATGAGAAAAAAACAAGATAGATAATACGGTTACTGAGAACTGTAGTTCAGTATTTAATTCGTTAAAATAGAACTTTGTTTAATATTGATTTTAAATTTTCTAACGAGTAATTAAAAAAGTAAAATCTGAATCAAATTTGGCTTAGAAATTGGCCTTCAACTAACGTATTGTGCTAGTTAATTAGGTTCTCTGTCAACGGTTGTTGGTAATATTTTTATAGGTGCTTAGCCGCGCAACGGCTAAGCACCTTTTTTCAATTCAAACATTAAATGTATCCGTAATCTGAAGTTATTGAAGTTGCCAAAACCATAGGCGGTGTGTTTTAAGACCTTGTTTTTATTATTTGTCCCTTCCAAAGGCCCATTTGAGTATTGGTATTTAAGGGCGTTCTCAATCGATGCTTGGCTATCCCTTAGTCTGACAAAATGTTTCTCAATTTCCTCTGAAAATTGATTACTAGGATTCAGAACTTGTCTTAAACGGGGAATATCGCGATACTTAATGGCGCTTCTTAG
>NZ_JAWHTQ010000014.1:0-4109 GCF_032681335.1 Lactiplantibacillus sp. DA1
GAATTGAAAAAAGGTGCTTAGCCGTTGCGCGGCTAAGCACCCATAAAAATATTACCAACAACAGTTGACAGAGAACCGAAATAACACAAAAAGTACCACCTCAAGAGCTCGTCGCACATTGCTCTCGAAGTGGTACCCCCACTGTCATTAATACAATTTTAAGCCAATAAAAAAGTCGTTACATCAAGGTCATAAGACCTGATTAACGACGAAAGGCGTAACAATTGGGCTAGCTGGGTTCGAACCAGCGCATCACGGGATCAAAACCCGTTGCCTTACCACTTGGCTATAGCCCAATAATGAAATGGAGGGGAGTGGATTCGAACCACCGAACCCGAAGGAGCGGATTTACAGTCCGCCGCGTTTAGCCAGACTTCGCTACCCCTCCGTAAATCATTCAACTATATTAGAATACATAATTTTGAATAAAAAATCAAGACTTTTTTCAAAGTTTTTTCAGTTTTTATTTCAAATCCAGAAATTGCGTATCCTGATACCACTCAGCCATGAAATTATTAGCACGCCATTCGTTGATACGCTTAAGTCCATAGCCTACCGCTTGGTCATAATAGGTTGTCTGACCAAATACCCGTGGTTGTGGATGAACGTGCAAATGACCAAATAAAACGTGGGCCACATTAAACCGCTCCAGCAGTTGCCCTAACCGTGGGGTTCCCATTAACGCGTTAGCCATGTTCCAGAATCGGTTATCGTCAGAAAAGCGCAAGTAATCAACCCGAGGAACAAAGTGAGTCATGAATACGACCTGCTTTTTTTCAGTAGCGGCTAAACTAAGCTGTGCTGTAACTTGATTCAACATCAAGTCCGTACGCTCCGCATCACTCATTGGCTGCTTAATAGCCCGGTCAATCCAAAACGCATTCTTCCAATGCAAGAAGTCAGCCGTAGTCGCATCCGGGACTTGCGCAGCATATTGATAGTCATACCACCCATTATGCCCAATCACGCGCCAATCCGTACCGGGGATATCGACATACCGATTATGAAGGTAGCCAGCAAAATGCCCAGTTTCAAGCTCGTCAAACGAAATGCCATGTACCATGTCATGATTACCCGCAATCCAATAAACACGTGTCTGTGCGCCCAATAGTGCCTGTAAATCGATGATAAATTGTTGACTACGTTGGAAATCGTTGAAGAGGTCGCCAGCAATTAAATATAGCTGGACCCCGTTTTGTAATAAATAGGTTGCCTGGGCGCGCATCATGGCGGTCGCATCCACTCGGTTAACATCAAAATGATTATCACTACTAAAAGCCAACCGCACGATGATCAACCCCTCCAAATAAAAAAATATGCTATCACTAAGATAACATATCTTCGAGTAAATATTCAATTTAACGAATGCCTTGCATTGAACGCTTGATCATTGGCACCATCATAAAGAGGAGAATACCAAGCAGCACACTCACGATCCCGATAATCGCGAAGTATGGGACTTCAGTTTGGGTTGAATAGAAACGTACGATTTGTGCGTTAATCGCACTACCTACAGAATCAGTCAAGAACCACATACTCATCATTTGTGATGCAAACGCTTTTGGTGCCAACTTAGTCGTAACCGACAAACCGATTGGTGAAATCAGCATTTCCGCAATTTCAACAACAGCCCAACTAGCCACTAACCACCATGGGCTGACTTTGCCTGCGGTTCCAAAGAGCGCTCCTGGCAATGCCATGATTAAGTAAGACGCCCCTGCAAAGACTAACCCAACCGCAAATTTAGCTGGTGAACTAGGTTGCTTCTTACCCCATTTCGTCCACAACCATACGAACGGCGTTGTGTAGATCATGATGAACAATGGATTTAACATTTGGAAATCAGATGCTGCTAAGTGAGTAAAACCAAGGTTCAGATTAACACGATTAGCTGCAAATAATGCTAACACGGCCGATCCTTGTTCCTCAATCGCCCAGAATAGCGCAGCAGCGATAAATAACGGAATGTAGGCACGTACCCGTGAGCGTTCAACTGCATCAGTTTTTTCAGACGTTAACATCAAGATAAAGTAAACAATCGGTGTCAAAATAACTAAAATACTAATCAGGCTGATTACATTGGCTAACGTTAATGCATTCATCAGTTGCATCAGAAGTAAAATCAGGCCAATCCCGATGATACCTAAGATCGTGCGTCGAATAAGCTTCTTCAGGTCACCAGGTTCCAACGGATCAGTTGGATACAGACTAGCAGAACTCAAATTCTTTTTACCATCAAAGTAGTATTGCAATAAACCGAAGAACATCCCAATGGCAGCCAAGGAGAAACCTAAATGGAAGTTAACATTTAAGCCAATCCGGCCAACCAAGGCAGGTGCAACTAAGGATCCCAAGTTGATCCCGAAAACAAAGATACTGAAGCCAGCATCACGACGGGTATCTTCTGCAGTATATAATTGACCAACCATATCAGATACATTAGGCTTTAGTAGCCCAGTCCCAATAACAATCAGTGCGATCGAGACAAATAATGCCCCAACCCCAAACGGCGTCGATAATACGATGTGTCCCAACATAATGAAGACCCCACCAATAAAGACCGTCTTACGACTACCCCAGACCCGGTCGCTTAAAAAGCCACCAAGAACACTGGAAACGTAAACTAAGGCCGAGTAAATTGACATGATGGATGCGGCAGTAACCTGGTCGAACCCAAGGCCACCCTTTGCCACACTGTAGTACATGTAATAGATCAGTAACGCACGCATCCCATAGTAACTGAATCGTTCCCACATTTCAGTGAAGAACAACGTCCGTAAACCACGGGGTTGGCCAAAGAACGACCGATCCAGTTTTTGTTCCTTATCCAATAGAGATTCCTCCAAACTTCTTAACCAGTTTGTATTTCGTTTAAAAGTAACAAGTTTTGTTTCTTAATTAAACATAATAACTATTATACTAGCCTTAATCTTAATCAACAATAGCACTAATCATTTTCTAATCTAATAACCATCAAGCGTATGCTTATCCAAAATTATCAGATAGTTCAAAACCCCATTATGCCGCTTAAAAGTGTTTACTAAGACATTTGATGCGACTTGTTACGACTTAGAATTGACATCAAATTCTAATTTAATATAAAATAATTAGTAGTGCTCAAATGGAAAACGATCGCCATTAACATAAAAAATCTAATTAAACAAAACGTTAAACGATGATTATCAGTCTCAAGAACAACATCATTATGCATTCACGATATACCACTACTATGAATAACGACAATTGTTTATTGACCTACAATCTAGCGGATTAACCGGCAAAGCGCAATTAGATCGTTTGCTCCGAGAACTGGTAAGGTAGCCATTAATGCCATTTAATTTCTTAAAAGCAAGGTAACCATCATTGATCTTTAATTTGTTAGAACTAGTGCCCCATGCAAGTAATCTTCTATTGCAGAAAATCCCCTGTTAAACGGTATACTAAGCATATTGAAAGCAACCAGGTTAAAACAAATAACAGTTAATAAGTGCACACACTGTTTTAGGCTGATCATAGAATTCGGACTGAGGATTGCATGATACCAAAACAATTTGGTTATGCATTGGAAAACCTCCGTTAATTGATATGCTAAGCATACCGAAAAAGCGGAGGCGAAAATAGGCATCATCTTATTAAGTGCTTACACAATTGGCAGCTGAATATTGGGTGTTTACGCCGTATCGGATCACGGCAGATTTTACACTGTTTAGTTATCAACTCGGGCAGATGCTATCTAAAAAAGCAGCCTTGCACAATTGTGCAAGGCTGCTACTTAATTTCAATAATATGACCCACTAAAAATAAAAAAGACGAGAACCACGTCCCGCCTCGCAAGTGCCGGCTACCAGAGTCGAACTGATGACCCTCGGTTTACGATACCGATGCTCTACCAACTGAGCTAAGCCGGCATGATATAAAAATAGATGTTAACACAATCGCCAACATCTATGTCACTCCGACAGGCGGGCTCGAACCGTCGACATCTTGATTAACAGTCAAGCGCTCTACCAACTGAGCTATGTCGGAATAATCGCATGGCAACGTCCTACCCTCGCAGGGAGCGATCCCCCAACTACTCTCGGCGCTAAGAAGCTTAACTTCTGTGTTCG
>NZ_JAWHTQ010000015.1:0-3246 GCF_032681335.1 Lactiplantibacillus sp. DA1
GCATGGCAACGTCCTACCCTCGCAGGGAGCGATCCCCCAACTACTCTCGGCGCTAAGAAGCTTAACTTCTGTGTTCGACATGGGAACAGGTGTATCCTTCTCGCCATCGTCACCACACTATTGAGAAACTTGTGCTCTCAAAACTAGCTAATATCAAATAATTTCATATGAACCGGAACACCAATTACTTGGTTAAGTCCTCGACCGATTAGTATTAGTCCGCTTCATGCGTCACCGCACTGCCACTTCTAACCTATCTACCTGATCATCTTTCAGGGGTCTTACTTCCATAAAGGAATGGGAAATCTCATCTCGAGGTGTGTTTCACACTTAGATGCTTTCAGCGTTTATCACATCCATACGTAGCTACCCAGCGATGCGCCTGGCGGCACAACTGGTACACCAGAGGTATGTCCATCCCGGTCCTCTCGTACTAAGGACAGGTCCTCTCAAATTTCCTACGCCCGCGACGGATAGGGACCGAACTGTCTCACGACGTTCTGAACCCAGCTCGCGTACCGCTTTAATGGGCGAACAGCCCAACCCTTGGGACCGACTACAGCCCCAGGATGCGATGAGCCGACATCGAGGTGCCAAACCTCCCCGTCGATGTGGACTCTTGGGGGAGATAAGCCTGTTATCCCCAGGGTAGCTTTTATCCGTTGAGCGATGGCCCTTCCATACGGTACCACCGGATCACTAAGCCCGACTTTCGTCCCTGCTCGACCTGTCTGTCTCGCAGTCAAGCTCCCTTGTGCCTTTACACTCTGCGAATGATTTCCAACCATTCTGAGGGAACCTTTGGGCGCCTCCGTTACTTTTTAGGAGGCGACCGCCCCAGTCAAACTGCCCACCTGACACTGTCTCCCACCACGATTAGTGGTGCGGGTTAGAGTGGTCATACAGCGAGGGTAGTATCCCACCAACGCCTCCACCGAAACTAGCGTTCCGGTTTCTATGGCTCCTACCTATCCTGTACAAGCTGTACAAACACTCAATATCAAGCTACAGTAAAGCTCCATGGGGTCTTTCCGTCCTGTCGCGGGTAGTCCGCATCTTCACGGACAATATAATTTCACCGAGTCTCTCGTTGAGACAGTGCCCAGATCGTTACGCCTTTCGTGCGGGTCGGAACTTACCCGACAAGGAATTTCGCTACCTTAGGACCGTTATAGTTACGGCCGCCGTTTACTGGGGCTTCAATTCTGAGCTTCGCCGAAGCTAACCCATCCTTTTAACCTTCCAGCACCGGGCAGGCGTCAGCCCCTATACGTCATCTTACGATTTTGCAGAGACCTGTGTTTTTGATAAACAGTCGCCTGGGCCTATTCACTGCGGCTGATCTTGCGATCAGCACCCCTTCTCCCGAAGTTACGGGGTCATTTTGCCGAGTTCCTTAACGAGAGTTCACTCGCTCACCTTAGGATTCTCTCCTCGACTACCTGTGTCGGTTTGCGGTACGGGTAGTTAAGTACTCACTAGAAGCTTTTCTCGGCAGTGTGACATCAGACGCTTCGCTACTAAATTTCGCTCCCCATCACAGCTTGTCCTTAAAGTGAAAAGCATTTGACTCTTCACAAGACTTACTGCTTGGACATTCTAATCCAACAGAATGCACATCTTAGCCTCCTGCGTCCCTCCATTGCTCAAACGCACTTAACTAGTACAGGAATCTCAACCTGTTATCCATCGTCTACGCCTCTCGGCCTCGACTTAGGTCCCGACTAACCCTGGGAGGACGAGCCTTCCCCAGGAAACCTTAGTCATTCGGTGGATAGGATTCTCACCTATCTTTCGCTACTCATACCGGCATTCTCACTTCTAAGCGCTCCACAAGTCCTCACGATCTTGCTTCACCGCCCTTAGAACGCTCTCCTATCACGCGACCTAATGGTCGCATCCATGGTTTCGGTAGTATGCTTAGCCCCGGTACATTTTCGGCGCAGGATCACTCGACTAGTGAGCTATTACGCACTCTTTAAATGGTGGCTGCTTCTGAGCCAACATCCTAGTTGTCTATGCAACTCCACATCCTTTTCCACTTAGCATACATTTAGGGACCTTAACTGATGGTCTGGGCTGTTCCCCTTTCGACGGTGGATCTTATCACTCATCGTCTGACTCCCGGATATGAATCAATGGCATTCGGAGTTTATCTGAATTCAGTAACCCAAGACGGGCCCCTAGTCCAAATAGTGCTCTACCTCCATGATCCTAATTCCGAGGCTAGCCCTAAAGCTATTTCGGAGAGAACCAGCTATCTCCAAGTTCGTTTGGAATTTCACCGCTATCCACACCTCATCCCAGCAATTTTCAACTTACACGGGTTCGGTCCTCCAGTGCGTTTTACCGCACCTTCAACCTGGACATGGATAGGTCACCTGGTTTCGGGTCTATAACCTCGTACTCAAAACGCCCATTTCAGACTCGCTTTCGCTACGGCTCCGACTTTTTAGTCTTAACCTTGCACGGGATCATAACTCGCCGGTTCATTCTACAAAAGGCACGCCATCACGCATTAACGCGCTCTGACTTATTGTAGGCACATGGTTTCAGGAACTATTTCACTCCCCTTCCGGGGTGCTTTTCACCTTTCCCTCACGGTACTGGTTCACTATCGGTCACTAGGTAGTATTTAGCCTTGGGAGATGGTCCTCCCGGATTCCGACGGAATTTCACGTGTTCCGCCGTACTCAGGATCCTGAACTGAGAGAACTTGATTTAATCTACTGGGCTATCACCATCTATGGCGGATTTTCCCAAATCCTTCGACTATCAAATTCTTTGGTAACTCAAATGTTCAGTCCTACAACCCCAAAGTGCAAGCACTTTGGTTTGGGCTGTTCCCCGTTCGCTCGCCGCTACTTAGGGAATCGAAATTTCTTTATATTCCTGCTGCTAATGAGATGTTTCAGTTCACAGCGTTTACCTCCAACTAGACTATGAATTCATCTAGTGGTAACAGTTGATTAAAACTGCTGGGTTGCCCCATTCGGAAATCTCCGGATCATAGCTTACGTACAGCTCCCCGAAGCATATCGGTGTTAGTCCCGTCCTTCATCGGCTCCTAGTGCCAAGGCATTCACCATGCGCCCTTGTTAACTTAACCTCATTTACCTAACGGTAAATGCGATTAATGAGTTTAGCGATAATTAAACTTCAATAAAAAACTCAAAAAACGCGGTGTTCTCGGTTTCATTATGAAAAAATATATTTGATATTATCTAGTTTTCAAAGAACAAGTTT
>NZ_JAWHTQ010000016.1:0-1708 GCF_032681335.1 Lactiplantibacillus sp. DA1
ATCAAGAGCAAAAACATTTGCGAAGTCAATTCGCTAGCAAATAAATTTTAGTACAACTTTAAATGAGCTTTTTAGAACTCATCATTAATTTGAGAGTTTGATCCTGGCTCAGGACGAACGCTGGCGGCGTGCCTAATACATGCAAGTCGAACGAACTCTGGTAATGATTGGTGCTTGCATCATGAATTACATTTGAGTGAGTGGCGAACTGGTGAGTAACACGTGGGAAACCTGCCCAGAAGCGGGGGATAACACCTGGAAACAGATGCTAATACCGCATAACAACTTGGACCGCATGGTCCGAGTTTGAAAGATGGCTTCGGCTATCACTTTTGGATGGTCCCGCGGCGTATTAGCTAGATGGTGAGGTAACGGCTCACCATGGCAATGATACGTAGCCGACCTGAGAGGGTAATCGGCCACATTGGGACTGAGACACGGCCCAAACTCCTACGGGAGGCAGCAGTAGGGAATCTTCCACAATGGACGAAAGTCTGATGGAGCAACGCCGCGTGAGTGAAGAAGGGTTTCGGCTCGTAAAACTCTGTTGTTAAAGAAGAACATATCTGAGAGTAACTGTTCAGGTATTGACGGTATTTAACCAGAAAGCCACGGCTAACTACGTGCCAGCAGCCGCGGTAATACGTAGGTGGCAAGCGTTGTCCGGATTTATTGGGCGTAAAGCGAGCGCAGGCGGTTTTTTAAGTCTGATGTGAAAGCCTTCGGCTCAACCGAAGAAGTGCATCGGAAACTGGGAAACTTGAGTGCAGAAGAGGACAGTGGAACTCCATGTGTAGCGGTGAAATGCGTAGATATATGGAAGAACACCAGTGGCGAAGGCGGCTGTCTGGTCTGTAACTGACGCTGAGGCTCGAAAGTATGGGTAGCAAACAGGATTAGATACCCTGGTAGTCCATACCGTAAACGATGAATGCTAAGTGTTGGAGGGTTTCCGCCCTTCAGTGCTGCAGCTAACGCATTAAGCATTCCGCCTGGGGAGTACGGCCGCAAGGCTGAAACTCAAAGGAATTGACGGGGGCCCGCACAAGCGGTGGAGCATGTGGTTTAATTCGAAGCTACGCGAAGAACCTTACCAGGTCTTGACATACTATGCAAATCTAAGAGATTAGACGTTCCCTTCGGGGACATGGATACAGGTGGTGCATGGTTGTCGTCAGCTCGTGTCGTGAGATGTTGGGTTAAGTCCCGCAACGAGCGCAACCCTTATTATCAGTTGCCAGCATTAAGTTGGGCACTCTGGTGAGACTGCCGGTGACAAACCGGAGGAAGGTGGGGATGACGTCAAATCATCATGCCCCTTATGACCTGGGCTACACACGTGCTACAATGGATGGTACAACGAGTTGCGAACTCGCGAGAGTAAGCTAATCTCTTAAAGCCATTCTCAGTTCGGATTGTAGGCTGCAACTCGCCTACATGAAGTCGGAATCGCTAGTAATCGCGGATCAGCATGCCGCGGTGAATACGTTCCCGGGCCTTGTACACACCGCCCGTCACACCATGAGAGTTTGTAACACCCAAAGTCGGTGGGGTAACCTTTTAGGAACCAGCCGCCTAAGGTGGGACAGATGATTAGGGTGAAGTCGTAACAAGGTAGCCGTAGGAGAACCTGCGGCTGGATCACCTCCTTTCTAAGGAATATTACGGAAACCTACACACGCGTCGAAACTTTGTTTAGTTTTGAGAG
>NZ_JAWHTQ010000001.1:0-557951 GCF_032681335.1 Lactiplantibacillus sp. DA1
ACTGCTTGATCCATCATTCACTCTCCAAAATTAACTAGACTAAAATAACATTTTATGTAACGTCACTAAAATAAAAAGAATGATTCCTATTACACCAGTAGTTTGAAGTTAATTTCATAAAATTGACGTAAGCTTATATAAAAGACATGAAAAACAATTATTTTGACCAATAAAACCAGCATATTACATTGACAAATATTAACGAGATGTTATATTTGATTACAGATTGTGTATAAACGGCATTATTTTTTTTAAAATAATGCCGTTTACCTATGCATAGCTGCTTTGTACTAGACGCTCTATTATATTTATCAATTAATATAGTCTATGATTGACATTTAATATAGTCTATAATTGACGCTTAATAACTATAATTAGTACGTTCCGCGAAAGAGTGTGATAACAATTTACTACAATGTTGAACCGCTACGCTCCGATGAAGAAATTACTGACTTTGTTGATAAAGCCCGTAATGGTACTCATGGCGAGCGTAACGCGTTATTAATTTTGATTGGCCTGAATACTGGCCTTCGAATGAGTGATATTCTTAATTTAAAGGTTGAACAAATTCGCCACCATGACGTGGTCCACGTTATTGAGAAAAAGACAAAAAAACGGCGTGTGATTTTACTCACACGCCTACGTCCACAAATTGATCACTATATTAAAGATTTACCAGATAATGAATATCTTTTTACTAACCGACAACATCAGCCACTAAGCGTTAACGCTGTCTATAAACTGTTTCAAACGATTGCTCGTAAAATGCACCGAACCGATATCGGTACCCATACACTCCGTAAAACTTTTGGCTACCATTATTATCAGCAAACTCATGATATTGGGACTTTAATGATGATTTTCAATCATTCCAGCGAAGCTATTACGAAACGATATATTGGGCTTAATCAGGATGTCATTTTGAAGCAGATGGCTGGATTTTCATTAGGTTTAGATTCTCATGCAAACATACCCCTCTAGTCAAAAGACTAGTTAAACTATTACCACAGTTTAATCAGTCTTTTTGCACGATATCGTAACGCAAGCACGTTATTTATTGACTTTTGCGAGCATAGCTCGCTTCGACTTTGTTTTTATCTGCTTGCCACCAATCTTGATGATCTGAATACCAATTAATGGTAGCCTGTAACCCTGATTGAAAATCAGTGTACCGTGGTTGCCATCCCAAGTCATCACGTAATTTTGTTGCATCAATCGCATATCGTAAGTCGTGACCAGGGCGATCCTTAACAATATCATAGGCATCTGGTGACTTCCCCATTAACTGTAAAATCATCTCTAGAACAGCCTTATTACTCATTTCACCATCGGCACCAATTAAATACGTTTCGCCAATTCGACCTTTAGTTAAAATATCCCAAATAGCTGCAGCATGATCATTCACATGAATCCAATCGCGGACATTGTTACCACTACCATATAACTTAGGACGCCGCCCACTTAAGATATTAGTAATCTGACGCGGAATGAATTTTTCAATATGCTGATAAGGACCATAGTTATTTGAACAGTTTGAAATTGTCGCCTGCAAGCCAAACGAACGGACCCACGCTTTAACCAACATATCACTACTGGCTTTAGACGCTGAATATGGACTAGAGGGTTGATAAGGACTGGTTGTAGTGAATTTTACATCATTTCCCGGCAAAGGTAGATCACCATAAACCTCATCCGTTGAAATATGATGGAATCGTTTATGATACTTAGTTGCTGCCTGGATCAATGTATAAGTTCCAACAATATTGTTCTGAATAAATGGCCAAGGATTGCTCAAAGAGTTATCATTATGACTCTCAGCAGCAAAATGCACGATCATATCTGTCTGACACACCAATTTGGCAACCAATGGGCCATCACAAATATCTCCCACGACCAATTTAACACGATTTCCCAGCAGGCTAGCAATATTCGCTTGATTACCAGCATAAGTTAGCTTGTCTAGAATAGTAACTTCTACTTCTGAATGATGTTGCAACACATATGTGACAAAGTTGGTTCCAATAAAGCCTACGCCTCCAGTAACAAGCAGTCGTATCATAGTTATAGCACCTCTTTACTATTATTTTTTCTATTATAACAAAGGCCATATCCATCATAAATCCTATAACATTTGATGTCGATGAATAAAATCCACCAACACTATTTTATGTACAACAAAAGGACATATCGTCCTGTGCTACAATCAAGTCGACCAAAACCAATTGAAAGCGAGTGTCAGATATGTCCCAAGACCATTCTACTAAAGTACTGCTCCAAATTAAAGACCCAAACATTACTGATTTAGTTGTTCAAGAAGCTACTAACGGAAGCTTACAAGTGCTTGCGAAGCTAACATATCCGGTTACTGTTTGCGCACGTTGTGGCCCATGGTTAAGAATGGCTTTAAGACCGTTCATATCAGAATTCCTAGAATTAGCGAACGGGTCACCATCCTTAACTTAAAGAAGCAACGATTTATCTGTAAAAATTGTGGTAAAAGTAGTTTAACAACGACTACGCTGGTTAAAAAACATCATCAAATATCTGAAAACAGTCTGCATGCCATTGATCTATCATTAACTGAAGACCAGACGATGGCAAGTATTGCGGCTCAATACAATGTCTCGACCAATACGATTAGTCGCCGAATAAAGTTACTCGGACAAGGTACCCAACCAGCTTTTAACGGACTACCAACGATGCTTTGTATCGACGAGTTTCGTTCAACTGGTAAACAAATGAGTTTTATTGCGGTGGATGCCCAAACCCATGATATCATTACAATTTTACCAGGACGTAGGAATGCCGATATTAAGGACTTCTTTCTCAATCATTATTCTAAACGTCAGCGTGACCGCGTGACTCGGGTTGTAATGGACTTTAATTCTCAATATCAACCCGCTATTCGAACACGCTTTCCACACGCCAAACTGGTCGCGGATAATTTTCATCTTGTTCAAATGGCCTTACGATCTTTGAATCAAACTCGGGTCCAACTCATGAAACGCTTTAACCCTAAGAGTCGTGAATACCGAGTGCTTAAATATTATTGTCGGTTATATTTAAAAAATTATGACAGCCTTGAAAAGCGCAAAACCCAGTGGTTTGCGCATCTTAAAGATCGCATGACACAAGAGCAATTAGTCGTCACCGGTTTAAATCTAAACCAACAGTTTCGACAAACCTATCAAGCCGCACATGCCTTAGTTAAGGCTTTTCAAAAGCGTGATTATCGATCCTTCAAAGCAGCTCTAGGTCATATCAAAAATGTGAGTCCTCAGCTAATGACCAATATTAAAAGCTTTATCAAGAACCAGCAACTCATCAAAAATATGACTACTGGCCGATTATCAAATGGTCCCGTAGAAGGTGTGAACCGCAAAATCAAGCAAATCAAAAGAACCGCATATGGTTACAAGAACTGGCAAAACTTTATTTATCGAATTCAAATTGAATTCAAAATCAAAATCGAAAAAAAGAATCCAATTCGTAAATGAATTGGATTCTAAATATAACTTCATCAACACCGGTTGACAGAGACCCTAAATTTATCTTCAGTGCCATTACCATATTCAGACAAAGGCAAGTCACCGTAGAATTCATCGGTGGACACATGATGGAATCGCTTGTGATATTTGGTTGCTGTTTGTATTAGCGTGTACGTGCCGACAATATTGGTCTGAATAAACGGCCATGGATTGATTAGCGCGTTATCATTATGAATTTCTGCAACAAAATGCACGATTACATCGGCATTAGAGACCAGCCGGTCCACTAGAGGCGCATCGCAGATATCGCCACCTACTAATTCAACCCGGTTACCAAGAATGTCAGTTAAGTTTGCACGATTGCCAGCGTAAGTTGTTTTGTCCAGTACGACTACCCGTATCTTTGAATGCAACTCATAAACATATCTAGCAAAACTGGCACCAATGAATCCGGCGCCACCTGTTACTAATAGATGGTTCATATTTATAACACCCTTCTTAACCGCATTATGAGAACATAAATAAGTTTTTTATTGTCCACTATTATTAAGTTAAGGCCGATTTAAAATTAGTAATTAGAATGCTAATTATGTGTTTCATCAATTCACGATACTTTGAAAGTGTTCTCAAATATTAGTGGTTCATACCCAAATCTCGCTTAATCTTTGTGGAAGAAATTCCTTCCGTACGTGGCAAATATACCACTTGACAATAGTCCATCAAGAAATCGAATTTTCCTTGCCAATCATCTCCCATTACAAAAACATCGATATCATTCTCAACAACATCACTAATTTTTTGATCCCAACTAGTTTCTGGAATTACTTCGTCAACGTAACGAATTGATTCTAAGATATACTTTCTATCCTCAAATGAGGTATATGCTTTTTTACCCTTCAAGGCATTAAACTCATCGGTCGATACACATACTGTCAGATAGTCCCCAAATGTCTTCGCACGCTTTAGTAAACGAATATGCCCCTTATGCAATAAATCGAACGTACCGTACGTAATTACTTTTTTCAAATGATAATTCCTCCTAAATTGTGATTCATCAATTTATAAATGTTTCAGTTCGCTATTTTAAACAGTAAATCATGATTCCTATCTTAAATATATTTGGGACACTGAAGTATTGATAACAAAATAGTGTAGCGAGTAAATAACATAGCCAATCAGCTTCCATGTACTATCCCAAAATGCAATTTAAGTCAGGCATATTACGCGCCCCAGCCTATGTATTTTAGTGTTTACATTAACATGTATTGAGACAAAACCCTTATACCTGTATTGGCACTCTGTTGAAGATAAATACCTACACTAATTCTTACTATAATCTAAACTTGTAAGTCATAGTAATTCACTCTAATTCAAAAGACCCAATTAATATCCACTTATTCGTATATCTTACAACTTTTTCATCAAAATCTTCTTAAAATGTGAATAAAACCAGTAAAATCCCCAGGCCAAAATAAGTGTGACTATTAAACAGGCATATAAAGAGAGAGAATTAGAACTTACAATATCCCTTGAAAAATATTGAATCAGATATATTTCATAAGAAACGATGCCCATGAATTTAAAACCAGCGTTATTAAATAGCGGATAAAAAACACAAGAGAATCGGATCACAACAATTGCTAAAGGTAAAATGGTAAACAACGATAATATATTATTTAGCAGATTTGGCAATGAACTAATAAAATCCAACTTATTTATTAGAACATTCATTCCAATCCCCAAAATCATGATGATCAAAAATAATATAGTCATAATCAGTGAACGACTTGTAAAGAATAAACGTATTTTATCATAATGATCGTAGAATAAAATGCCGAGTGGAAAAGCAAGCATTTGACGTGCAAGTAATGAAGGAGCACTTTCAATGATAAAATAGTATGACACTATTACAAACCAAAGCGAAAAGCAAGCAAATAACAATCCATAAAACACGCCTTGGCTTAATTTGAACTTGAGTACTATCACTTTTAAGAACCAATAAATAACATAGATTATCAAGATATATGGAATATACCAATTTGCTTTAACAAATAATAAAACATTCATTATATTTCTTAGATGGTAATCAGATTTGATTAACACTACTGCAATCAAATATATAATCCAATACGGAACAATGACTGCAATAACCCTCTTTTTCCAATAGTTAGTCAAACCATTTTTGTTAAAGGACGCCTCCAACCCATATCCTGAAGAAATTAAAAAAAGTGTAACCCCAATTCCTGCAATCCACTGGATACTATATATATGGTACGCTAGACCAATATGCCCCCAAAGTACTGTTGAAATTGCAAACCCTTTTAATAAAGTGGTATGTTCCCTAGAGAAAAAGACTAAACGTCCATGCTCAAAAAGAGCACTTACCAATAGTGTAAATATTACAACTAGTGTAAAACACAAAAAAAATCGCACAAAATAATCCTCCACATTATCTTTACCCCATATTGAAGTAATCTAATAATAAATAAAACTAACTAGCTTATTATGAGGCCAATTGCAAATTGGCACCCAATAACCCTACGTTGTTATCTTGCGAGAATATCTAGCACATGGTTCTCTTTTTGGATAACCATCTCATCATTTTTGGTGATGAATTTTGTCATATCGTTTGTCACAACTTCATTATTTTCAATAAACACATTTTTAAAATAGTTGTTTTTCCAAAAAGCCTGCACTAATATATATTGTTTTGTAGGATTCACATCAAAAAAAATATTTTTTTCGATATACACTCCTGACATTTGATTCCTTGGTAAAGGATTATGAATTCGTACGTATGTAGCAGGGCCTGCCACATATTCATTTCTAAAATAGTTATTAAAAATGAAAATATTTGATACTCCTTCAAAGTTAACTATTCCTGTTTGAGCCTGTTGCCTTGGCTTGGGATCGCTGACCAAATTGTTTACAAAGTAAATGTCGTGTATAATGCCATTTTTGCCATTATTATATATCATATGTTGCCCAATTGGATTTGGAGCATAATACTTGATTTTACCTTGTCTTACGATTGGAAGGAAACGGTTGTTACTGACATATATATCGTAAGAAGGTAAATTATCGTACTTGTCATCCTGCAAAATATACGACATGGCCCTTTTATTGGAATAATCAATTTGAATAGCCTCTTTATAATCAGAGGAAGGATTGGCATTGAACCCAAAAAAACTAGAATTTGTTATTCTAATATTATGGCTGCCATCGATATCTAAATCGTGACCATCTGAATATTCTGAATTGTAAAAAACACATCTATCAAATGAGATATTCTGTGCATGATTCATGCTTTGAACAAAACCACTTTGTCCATTAACATCCGTCCCTCGAAATGTTGCATTTACCCATGATATATTACCAATCCCCCCGTCATATCCGGCCTTCACACTTGGATATGAGAAACTTACGAGCTGACCATTATTAATCGTAAATACCGCTCCTGATGCAAACTTGAATGTTATATTTGAATGAAGTACAATGACACCTTTACTAAATGCATAATCACCTTTTGGTACATAGATGATTACTGGCTCACGGCGATGCGTATCAATAATTTTCTGCAAAGCGTTATTATTAGTTACATTCGGGTTGGCTGACATCCCCTCATTTTTCACATTAATAGTAGTATAGGCTGCCCCCACTATATAAAACATAAATAAATAATTAACACAGACCAATAAGCTTATAGCAATAAAACGATAAATTAACCGTCTGCTCATTTTGTCCATTTTAATCCTCCTAATATTTTATACAGACAATACTTTAAATCTTTATCAAGTGTCAACACTTCATACAAATATTAGCCATTCAAAAGAATTTTTTTTACTTGTGGTTTGAAAAGAAACCTATGAGTCATTCACATTTTATTCAGAACCACACATTTAAATGCGTTCTATTTTTATTCAACAAATGCGCCTAAATCTAGTTCACTTCACACTGACCTTGCTAGATAGATTTGTCCAAAATACACTGGCATAGCAGTAATGTAACAATTTGTTTTCGAATGTATCAAATCATATTTGTAAGAGCAAGGTGCTTTTCGATATCTTACTTTTATCGCCGTAACTTTTTAATTCTCTGCAAAATACTTGGTTGCAAAATGCAGATCATGCCAATGTAAATAAGTAAGCCTATTATGATTTGAAAAAACAAACTAATTGCAGATATTTTCATACATATATTTAAAACGTAAACCTGCATAAACATGATAACAGCAGCGAACATATATTTACCTAAATTGGCAAATAATTTACTTAACTTTAACGCGGTTCGTACTTTAATTAATTGGTATGATGTGACAGTTAATTCAGATAATAAAGTAGCAATCATCGCTCCATATACACCATATTTCAATATTAATGGAATATTAATCACAATATTAGTTACTGCACCCAGTACTACTGAAACAGTATAAGTTCTTGTTTGTTTTGTTGGTAATAAATACTGCTGTCCAATTACATTACTCAATCCAATTAAAATAATGACGGGAGCTTCTATCATCAGCAGTTTATTTACCATTGTAAATTCAGATCCAAAAAACCATGGTGCTAATGAAGTTGCAAGTGCAGCGATACCAAAACACATTGGTATTGCAATAAATAATACAAAATCGAAAGAAATATATAAATATTCTTTAACTTGTTTCATTTTTTTTCTGGCATATAAATTTGCAATGTGGGGTAACATAACTGTTCCTGTAGACGTTACAATGGCCAGTACTAATTTGATCAACTTGTCAGAGTAATCATAATATCCCGAAGCCGTAACATTATCTAATTGCCACAACATTGTCTTATTTACGGCAAGGTAAATGGTAATAGCCACTTGTGGAATAAATAGTGATAAAGAGGGCTTCAAATGTTTAAAAATATGCAACGTAGCAATTTTGGGAACTCTTACTATTTTATTAAGGTACGGCCAAAGCGTAACATTGCCGAGTAGCTGGGAAAGTGACAATATTAGAATATATATTCCGACATCATTCTTTGTTTTAACCAATGCAAAAATCGCAAATAGCGAAAGAATTTTTACCAACATGTTTCTTAAAACCGTTTTTTTGAAATCTTCAAGTCCCATAAAGAACCACGAAATATCAAATGCTCCCGCAATAATCAAGAATGACTGATAAAAGAAATACATTTTCAATTGGCTTTGAAAAAACAAAAAAATACAGAATGACAAATATGCTAAACCAATCGTGGTAATTTGCAAAAGCTCTATTTCCCAGAAAACCTGTGACCTTTTTTCAAAATCTTCACGAATAAATGCAATTTCCCTATTTCCATATATAGTTATTCCAACAGTTCCTGCAAGCAAAAAATATGTAATAACAGAGTTGGTAGTTGCATTTATTCCAACTCCTGTTGGTCCTAAAACACGGGAGATGTATGGAACTGTTAACAGTGGTGTTAACAATATCAATATATTATACCCGACATTATATAAATAATTCTTAACAATTTTCATTACTCTCTCCGTTTATAGTTAAAATAAAAAATAACATATGAATAATATTTTATCATACTCTTAAGAAAAAATATATTAAGCCTTTATAACTTCTCAATCACTCGAGTTATTTGGAAATTAATACTAGATTCTCTCACTTTTTTGGTATTCAACTCAATTACAGCGCATTACAAAGTACCTTAAATCCCTATTACAGATAATCATTGGATAATGCTTTGTTAAAAGTTCCTGAATCGCATACAATACTCTTACATTAACAATGCTCTACCACAGTTCCCATTATATATCTTGCTCAATACTGTCATTAAAAATCGTTCCACATGACGATTCTTGATCTATTTATTTTCGATAATTTGTTTTAAAACATTCATGGTTTTTCTTTAGATTTGCAGGAATAAGTTAAGCAATATTGAAATACCAGTTTATAATTGATGGATTTAACCTTCAACTACACTCCCGCATCAATTTTAAAATATACTATATAGCTAATATTTCGCCCTAAAGGAATTCCTGTTAAACTTAACTGTTTTACGACGAATGTCGGTTCTACCAATATACAGAACAAAAAGCATCAGTTTCAAATAACGATACCTGGCCGAGTCATTATTTGAAAATCAGTTATCAAAGTCACGTCATAAAAATAATTACGAATTAACTAAAATATATTAGTCTGCTAGGTCAATTACTCTGCTATAATAATACCAGTAAAAAAAGAGGAGTTTTAATACCATATGACTAAGTATGTTTTGAATATTATTCGAGAAGAAACGTCTAATAACGGATTGAGCAAACCCAAAAGTGACATCAACAAAACCCTTACCAGCATGAATTATAAATTAATTAATGTACCCTTACTAATAGGAAAAAAGCAAAAATTGGTTGGCTCCTTATTATCCGTTAGAAAAATAGTCGCCCAATTGAAACGAGAAGACACACTCGTCATTCAATACCCCACATATATGGGTGCCCTCTTCGATATTAAATTACTAAATGTTCTGCACACTAGGCATATAAAATCAGTTGTATTAATACACGATATCGATGCACTAAGGTTTCAGCAGCCCTTCGGAAAAGGCTTACACTATGAAATATTTTTACTTAACAAAGTAAACCTAATTATTTCACCTAATTCTAAAATGACTAAATTTCTTAAAAAAAACGGTCTCAAATCGAAATGTAGGGAATTGAAAGTATTCGATTACCTTACTAAAGTGGACGTCTCTAACAAAAATATCTTCTACTCCTGTAATGTTTATTTCACCGGCAATTTAAACAAATCCAAATTCATATTTCGTTTACGTAATTCTGAAAATGTACATTACCAGCTATATGGTCCACTTGACCAACATCAAAACAAAGTCGCAGCAATGTATAATGGAAGTTTATCGTCCGATAGTCTTCTATCTGCTGTTGACAACGGATTTGGCCTGATTTGGGATGGAGATAGTGAGCAGATTTCTAACCTTAACAACAGCTCATTTGGAAACTACCTATTGTATAATAACCCATATAAGTTGTCGTTTTACTTAGCTGCTGGAATCCCTGTAATTATTTGGGCAAAGGCAGCTGAAGCGGAATTTGTTCTCTCCAATCATCTAGGTTACACGATTAATTCTATAGATGATATTAATAATTTAATTTCAACAATTACGCCCAATTCCTATCAGGAAATCATTCAAAACGTTCACAGGATACAGTTAAAATTAATACACGGAGATTATACGCGAAATGTTTTTGATGATTAATTAATCCTTATCATCTGCAGGCTACCCCTAATACAAAAAGAGTATTCGCTTCATTTTTGTTTTCCCTGTCAACAGTTGTTGGTAATTTTTTTGAACTAGCCCTTATCAAGTTGACATACGAAATAATATAATTTTATATTTCGCTAAACGGCCTTATTCCGGCATTCTACTGGGGTAAGGTCGTTTCTTGGTAAAAAGTAAATAACTGACCGGATTGCTTCTAACCGATTAAGTGGCAAGCAGTAAATAACTGGCCGGATTGCTTTATATTTTAAGCGTTACCTTTAACGCCAAAAGAGCGTTCCGTTGCTTCTCGATTTTTGAGAAGTACTAGCACGCTCTTTTTGTTTAGGCGGCGAACGTCGTCTGTGACTTATTAACGTCTGTCCGTTGGTCTTTATTTTGATAATTCCATGGCAAATAAGCCGCCAACTCTTCCGGTTTTGGAAATGCTGGTAGGATTGTTGAAGCTTTTAAAAGCGCCGTCAAATATTGTCGCGGATCGATATGATTGGCCTTGGCGCTTTCAATAAACGTCATCCAAATAGCGGTTGACTTGGCACCTTGCGTACTGGTACTAAACAACCAGTTTTTACGCCCAATCACCAGACTCTTCATATTACGCTCAGAAGCATTATTACTCCAATCAATGACGCCATCATTAATAATCCGGTCGAGATAGGGCCGCTGACTTTGAACATAAGTAATCGCCTTTCCGATCCGAGACTGTGGTAATATCTCGGTGCGATCCGCAAGGCGCTAAAAACGCTTGAGAATTTCTCTCAAGCGACTACGACGTCGCCGACGACGTACGCGTGGTGAATAGGCCTGCCATTCCCGTTCTAGAGTGAACATCTCGTCAATCAAACGAAGTGGTGCTTGTGCTTCCTTGATATGCGATTGCGTCGCGTCATAGAACTTACGCCGAACATGGGCCCAACAGCCCATTCGGTGCACACTCGTACCTAGTAGATTGTACCCACTATAGCCGTCACATTGTAGAACGCCCTGATAATCGTCATACACGGATTGGGCAAAGGCGCCCGAACGTGTGGCGCCATAAGCATAATAGACAATCGGATTTGGTTGTTTGATTGGCGTTCGTGCCACCCACATATAAGACTTTGATGTCGCAGTCTTTCCGGGTTCTCTCAGAACTTCAATCGGGGTTTCATCACCTTGCAGGTGATGCACCAAGCACAATTGCTGATGAAGTGCTGCGTAGAGTGGTGATAGCTCTTGCGCGGCTTTGATAACCCAATTAGTTAAGGTTGCTTCCGATGTATGGTAGCCTAAACGGCTAATCTCAGATAACTGCCGATATAGCGGCACACCTAAGACAAACTTATTGTGTATAATTTCCGCTACTAAGGAGACTGAAGCCAAACTATGCGGGAACAAGGCCGGTGGCACTAGTGGCTTGAATAAACCAGACGTCGCCGTATCACGAACACATTGTTCACACTTATAAGTTTGTTCATAGATTTTCTCCAGATATGCACGTGCAGGAATGAAATGTAATTCTTCTCGCACATATCTTTTTCCAATCAGCGTGATGTCTGAATGTCCTGCTGGACATTTACCATCAGTTGGTTCAATGATAGTTACGCGTACTGGTACTTTTGAATCTATTTTTTCTTGGCGCGTCTTTTTCTTCGATTTCGTTGGCTGTACTTGATTTGATGTGGCACTGCTTTGGTCTCCAGTTTGCTCTGGTTCCGGAAAAACACGATCTTCCTCATCAAATAGTGACGTTTGATTGGGATCTACTGTTTCGGACTTACTCGCATATATTTTTCGAGTGAGGTAAGCGAGCTGTTCCTTGAGAGTCGCAATTTCTGCTTCAAGTTCACGGATTCTTTGATCTTTTTCTGTTTCTGCCATCGGTGTCACCTCCTTGATGCGTGATTATTATCATTGAGTTTACCACTCATCGGCCGAACTAGAAAGCACTTTCAATGTCCTGGCGGGCATGCTTTATGAACAGTCGCATCTAACGCCCAACCACTCAACAAGCGAACAAGTTGACGTGGATCCAATCTACGAATGGCTAGTTGATTGGTTGGCCATTGTAAACGGCCATTTTCTAACCGCTTGTACAATAGTAAGAAGCCATCGCCATCCCAATATAGGGCTTTGAATCGGTCTTTGCGTGTACCACAAAAAAGACATAGTGCTTGCGAGTATGGGTCTAAGTCATATTGATCCTGAACAATACCTGCGAGTCCATCGATACCTTTGCACAAATCAGTTTGGCCACAAACCAAGTAGATTTGGTTGAGCTGGCTGGTATCAATGATCATGTGGAAACACCGCCTTCATTAAAACATCGACAAATATAACCGTTGACGGCAATAACTGATTTATTGCCGTCAACTTTGATTTGTAGCGCTTTAACTGCGCCAGAAGCTGGGGTTTCTGGCGTCCGACCAACTTTTACTCGAACGATATCTGGTTGTTTATCCATCAAAAACACCTCACCAATTTATTTGATGAGGTAATCATAATCCATATGATGGCCGCAGGAAATACGGTCGATTATTTACTGCTTACCAACAGATATTATAGAACCAAAAGAATCCAATTCGTAAATGAATTGGATTCTAAATATAACTTCATCAACACCGGTTGACAGAGACCTGAAACAATATAATTTCATCCGATAGCCATGAGGGATCATAACAGAGTATCAGGACAACCATGCTCTTCTTTATTTTTATATTATCATAACAAAGATCAGTCTGAAAAACGATTTCTTCAGATTAAACCTGAATTTCATATTTCAAAACGAGTACTAGCGAATCTTGTATAATATACTTAAGATTAAGAAGCTTAGTATATTGTGTCTTACAACCAAAAACATCTTAACTCGCTTTACGCCCTGATACTTCTTAACGATTTTAGGGGTTGATGTATTAAATTCATTATTTGCATTAGACAACTCAGTATATTGGTCGATTAACGATTTATCACTCTGCTTTCTAAAGATGTTAGTAACAATTCGATCAAGTGTATCAATATTCAAGTCCGAGAGAATTTCAAGCTCTTCAGCCTTAGAATTCGATACATCACTTATAATCCGTTTCATCTGTGCTTTTTGGTTCACAAAGTTAGTCAATCGATCAGGATTATACTTTTGCATTATTGATCCAACAGATTCCAACTCATAAGTGTATAACGATTTATTAATAAAAGATGTCATTGGATTTTTTTCAAGAATATCTAATACAAATTGGAAATCTTCACCCACTGATAATTTTTGAAACAAATTATCACCAATCAATGTGCGTTTGACCACTTTATTATACATAGTTGCCAACAAATTATTATCCAAAAGTAATGTAAACATACTTGCAGTTAATTTTTGAGATTCCATCTCTGGTATCTTATTAACACTAACAACTTTGCCGTTTGAATCAATGTTTTCTTTACCAAAAATAATTAGTTCATCTTGAAAATTCCCATGTTTTGCTTTTTGATAAACAACAGACAATAATTGAGTGCTCACACTATCATCCGCATCCAAAAACAATACATATTGTCCTCGAGCACTTTTCAACCCTGTATTCCTAGCACTACTAACACCCATGTTAACTTGAGAAATACTAGTAATGTTGTCATATTTTTTTGAAAGCCTCGAAATAACCTCTTGAGTATGGTCAGTTGAACCATCATTTATTACTATAATTTCAAAGCTAGAAAACCTTTGCATCTCCAAATTCACAATAAGCGTTCCAATAGTACTCTCCACATTGTAAGCAGGAATTATAACAGAAATAAACAGGCTCTCTCTCATATAATCACAGTTCCTTTCAAATCCCGACAAGCCCCAACATTTCTTTAATTCCAGCAGAACTACCACTATAAAAGGTACTGATTTTTTCACGTCTTAGTTTAGCAAACCCATCTTGATTTTTTGAAAAGTTCGATAACACATATCTAAATTGATCCATATTTTGTACTACCTGTCCTGCAATAAACTGATCTAACGTGTAATTAAAACCACGAGTATTAGCATAAGCTTGCTGATCATTCATCACATAAAAAATAGGTCTGTTCAAAAGCAAGTAATCAATCGACACTGAAGAATAGTCTGTAATCAAGGCATCGGTTTCAGCTAAAAAAGTATATAAATCAGTGTGTTGCTCGAATAACCAAGAATCATCAATAAAAATCATATTCGTTAAATTTTTAGGAATGTTTATCCTATCCTGTAAAGGATGCAGCTTAACAAACATTCTAATGCCGACACTTTTCAGAAACTGATCAAACTTTCTAAAATCATCCAAATTATTGAACAATGGAATAATTTCATCCGATGCTCCATTTTGAGAATCTAGCTTAGACGATTTCCGGTATGTTGGTAACCAAGCAATCACTTTATCTTTTTTACTTACACTACCCGATTGACTGATAAACACTTCATTACGAGGTGCATTGGCAATTATAATTTTATCTTGATTTACGTCAAATGACTCTTTCAGAACTGGTGAAAAAAAATCAGAATAAGAAATTAAATAGTCAAAGTAATTAATATCTCTCAACATACCTGACTCTAACCGTCCAATCTTTTTCATCGGCATTCCATGCCATAAATTGACGACAGTTTGATTTTTAACAGACTTAATTGGAATTCCGCCAAAACAATAAAAAAAATAGTTAGAGGTCAAAAAATACCTTAGCGTATCAATTTTACTTCTCGTGAATACAACATTTCTAGGCACAGTCCTATCTAAATCGTAGAAATCATTAGAGGCACAAACAATTTGATACTTTTCATTGTACGAATTATCGATTAAATAATCATAAAGATATCTGACATTATCTCTGAAACCCCAGTTTGAATATAATACGATTCGTTGCTTTTTAGGTAGTAGATGGTTAACAACTCCTCCTAGCCACTGAAATAATTTAATGAAATATTCATTATGCTTGATCTTACTTAACATTGACTGACCTCATCATTCTAGCCACTATATCTCCTAATTCATTATTAAAAGTAGCGTTGTGCCACTTGACAGAATTGACTAAAGTATGTTTACTAAGCACTCGTTTGACGGTTGTACCTAACGTATCAATGTCATAAACTGGGAATAGTATTCCTGCATACTGGGGTGCCAGACGCTTTAAAAACTCGACTTGATGGTTATTAACATGTTCTTCATACTTAAGCATTCTAGGAACAACAACTACTGGTTTATTCTGCTTTAAAGCTGCCAAAAAACTCGAAGGGCCTCCATGAGTGATAATTAGCTCTGAATCCTGCATGTATTTATCCATTTTCTTTGGGCTAATAAAATCATATTGCTCCGCATATTTGCACTTGTATGTAGAATACCCAGATTGAATAATAACTCGTTCTACAATGTTGTCTCTCTTGTAATTATCCATATACTTCACTAAACGATTAAACTGCTGTTCATGAGTCCCAACTGTTACAAAAATCATCATTAATAAATACTCCCTAAATTTTTTGCTTTAGGATAAACTTTTTTCATTTCATCCCACTGTACAATAAATTCATCGGCAATTGGATAAACTAATTTACCTGTAACCGTCGGCCTATCGATTCTATCAAAAACCTCAATGTATATAATTTTTGCTCCCATCAACTTTCCAATGTAACAGAATGGAACCGCGACTGCGGCACCGGAAGAAATAATCACCCTAGGTTTCTCTTTTAAAAGGAGCTTGAATGCTAATAATGTATTTCTTATTAAATTCCAAACATTCCTATTCGTTGGAAAATAGCAATGATACACTTTTTCATTTATCAACAGATCATTTGCATCTTCCTTATTGAAGGTCACCCAGAAACGATCATATTTTTCCCAAGTTGGCTTCAACTTATACAAGTGTGTAAGGTGTCCACCACTTGAACCAACTAAACAAATTTTATTCTTAAGCATGCTCTTACTCCTCCATAAACCTGACAAATCTTTTACTAGCCAAATTCACTTCACCCATCAAACTGGAATAATCCGTTCCACTCATAATTAAATAAAATACCAAGACATTTGGCGCACATAAAAAAGATTGTTCCCACATAACTTGCGCTGACATAATGACCAAAATAGCCATAACCACATACTTCTTTTTGGTCATTAAAATCACCATCGTTAAAACATACAAAATCATTATTATCAAAAAAAGTAAAAAGCCATATCTAATCAACAGTCGCAAATATGAAGAATCAATATAGAAATAATTAGCAGTCGCAACTTGCGTACCAGCACCATTACCGTTCTCAATAGTTTGTTGTCCAAACCAATTAATCGGATATCTAGAAATTGCCACATTGGATATTCTTAATCTATCAGACAAAATATTATTTATGCTGCTTAAGAATCTGTTAGATGTTGTATAGTTTCTTCCGAGAAGAAAGACAACTAAGCTAAGTAGTGGCATACTAAGTATGCTGAGGTATCTAAAAAATTTTAATTTGCCGTTGGTTTTCCATCGCAATTTATGCACAACCAGAACTAGCACTATTAATAAAATAAACATAGTATCATTTCGAGCATTCAGAAATCTAAAACACACAACAGCAAGCAAAATTAAAATTCCTATCTTAGGACAGGTTATATGTTTATATCGCAAACACGCAATTGCAGCACTGAGTGAAAATAATTGTGCAGATAATACAGTTGGTTGAATCGTGCCAAAAGCATGCCGAGTAATTCCATTTCGAACGAATAACAGATCTTGAATAATACCCAATTGACTTAACATAAACACAATTATAATCATGCTACTCGCGATGATAATGTACTCTTTTAATATTTTCTCCTTATTTACACTTTGAGAAATGAATAATAAGACCCCAACCTCCACAATCACCACATCACGAGATGTATAGTAACTAATCAAAACAGAGACTAGTAATACAACTCCGATCCAGAAAATCTTTTCATCAATATTGAACCCTCTCGCGACATAGATAAACAAAGCCAATATATTGAAAACCGCAATATATTTTGGTAATGCCGGCACTACCTTTGTCAACATTGAATAACTAACAAACCATGCAATCAAGTCAATACCGTAAATCACTTCAAAAAAAAGGGTCTGTTCTGCTCTACTTTTTACGAGTCCTGTATCCATATTTTAATCCTCTGTAATACTGTGATAGAATTCTGCAGTTGCATGCTCTGAATTGTATTTTGCGGGCCTTGAAGTAACATTGTAAACTATACCCATTTTTTTCATATAGTTAAAAATTAAATTTAATTCATATCCATCACTTTTTATGCTCATCGAGTATACACTATTTTCAATCGAGGTATTTCCAAAAACTGCTCTATATGATTTCTTGAAGATATCTGACTGCGAACCTCTTGCAAATTTAGTAATTGAATTATCTATTAACATATACATGTCAGATGAGCTCATACATAGATCATTTATACCAAACAAATAGTTTCCAGTTGGGTATGGTTTAGAATAATCTACCGCATTATCACTACGATGATAAGGGATCGCTAATTGTTTATTGATCTCTCCATCTGAGACAAAGCTTGCATGATTTATGCCACTATTCGTCAAAAAACTATTTTGTGCGTATTCTGTATAATCCTCCTTGCTCATCGATTGAACAATCATTGCAAGCAACACAAAATTACAATTCATATTCTCACTATCAGATACACTTGTAGTGATATTTTTTTTAAAAGTTACAAGTAAATCATAATAGCCTTTATCATGAATATCTTCCGATTTAACATGTATTTTTTTGTTATCCGTTAGAAGATCTTTGACAGTCACATTCTTAAGATTCGTATTTTCCAATTGAGGAATCAAGGTAGCCAATGTATCTTTTAATTTTACTTTATTGTTACGAATCAGCTGTAAAACTAAATCGATAGTTAGCAACTTTTGAAAATCAGCTACTCTAAACTGTGAATATCCAGACCAACTGGCATTTGCCTTGGCACGTCCGTTACCAGTCTGCAACACGACCCTACCGTTCTTAGCCATTAACAAGTATGCATTGATGCGTTTCTTTTTCGCTGACTTCAAAAAATCGGTTTCATCACTTGTGTACTTACCGGTAGCCCCATATAAGTTTGCATTTCTTAGTGTAGTTCTCATAACTACACTCTTGCTAGATGTGCTCTTTTCGACTTGCAGTTCGCCTCGTTTTTTATCGATTGCTACTGCAGAGTAACAAAAAACAATCGTAGCTAGGAGAATACTCAATATATAATACAACCTCTTTTTGATTTAAAATCACTCCTATCTTATCGTAACGTACCCAATTATTTTTCTACAGTCACCAATTATCTTGAGTAAAGCTCTCATTTTTCTTTTATTTCCACCTTGCTTAGCGACTAACAATATATTAGTCGCCTTGGCAATTAGCACCTCAAGATTATAAGCATCTAAATCACTAGAAATATCCACGATGACTTTATCAAAATCTTCGTTGGAGTTTAATATATCTTCAACACTTCTTTCAAAGTTAACTTTATCTACCTTAGCCATGAACAATCGATTCGTTTTCGATCGATACAACAAACTATTTGACTCTTTTACAAATCCAAATGTTTCTGTATAAGTATGATTATCGTTTGTTTCTATCAGTAACACTTTTTCTTGTTTTGTTACCCAATAAGAAATCAGGTTTGCAGTTAAAAGGACACGAATCTTTTCGGACTCAGGAGAACAAACAAATAATTGTTTTGCATTGGCTTGTACTAACTTCAAATTTACTTTTTTAGATACTTTAGTTATATCAGATTTAAAATCACTATTTTTTTTATTCATCATCTCAACCTCATGTTTATCGTGGATCTTTAAGTAGTTTTATACTACCCAAGTTTTCAATGCCAAAAATATCATTCAAATACTGACTTGCCATTTTCTTTCCATAAAGTTCCTTCATAAAAACAATACATAGTGACAATACAAGACCACCCGCACCAAATATAATAACTATCTTACTAATACTTTGTTGCACCATAGTTGGTGTAGATGCAGCCTTTGATATAATTGCCAGATTAGCGGCTCCTTGATACTTTCCCACGAAACTAATCAAATTTTGAGCAACAATAGTCGCCGCATACTTTGAGAATTTAGGATTTCTAGTTGTAACACTCACACTAAATATTGGTGAGTTAACGGATGATGACACTGACATACTTTCAATTGTTGTATCACTAAATACCGAAGAGATTTTTCTTTGTTTCAACTCCGAATTCACTTGTGTTTTAAAACTTTTGAGACTCAAAATTTGATCATAAACAGTAATTTGTGAAGTATCATTATTAGTTTGTAAAAATTGTATTTGCGACTGATATTCAGGTTTTTTAATCAAATAGTTCCAACTAACACCAGCTGCAATTGACAAGCTAATGATACCTATTAACAAAACAATATGTCTTCCAATGATTCTAAGCACATTTTTTAATTTAATTCGTAATTCCATTATTTATCCTCTACATTACTTAACTCTTGCTTCACCGTCACTAATGCCGCATGAATCACCTGATGCATATCATAATAACGATATTGCCCTAAGCGCCCACCAAAAATCACATTGCCTTCTTGCTTTGCAAGTTCAGCATATTGCTTGTACAACGTGTTGTTACGAGTATTGTTTACAGGGTAGTATGGCTCATCCCCACGTTTCCAATTAGCTGGATACTCGCGAGTAATAATCGTCTTGTTTTTATCGCCCTTACCGAATTCAAAGTGTTTGTGTTCAATGATTCGTGTATATGGTATTTCCGCATCCGTATAATTAATAACGGCATTCCCCTGATAGTTGTCAACATCTCGTTCTTCGGTTTCAAATCGTAACGAACGGTATTCCAATTCTCCCAATTGATAATTGAAGTATTGATCAATCATCCCAGTAAATATGATCTTCGGAAAGTTGGCTAAATACTGATTTTTATTGGCAAAGAAATCCACACCGGTCTCAACATCGATTTCAGGATGATCTAACATTTTTTCGATGATTTGAGTGTAACCACCAATTGGAATCCCTTGATAAGTATCATTGAAGTAGTTGTTATCGTATGTGTAGCGTACTGGCAGTCGGCGAATAATAAATGCTGGCAGATCAGTCGCTTTTTGTCCCCATTGCTTTTCGGTATAGCCTTTAATTAGCTTTTCATAAATATCGGTACCAATCAGTGAAATGGCTTGTTCTTCAAGATTCTTAGGTTCACCGCTTAATTGTGCAGCATCTTTTTGTTCCTGAATCTTTGCTTGCGCTTCTGCAGGTGTGCGAACTCCCCAGAGCTCACTAAAAGTATTCATATTGAAAGGTAAGTTATACATATGACCTTTATAGTTTGCAACCGGACTATTCGTGTAACGATTAAATTCAGCAAATTGATTAACATACGCCCAGATTTGCTTATCTGAAGTATGGAAAATATGCGCACCATATTGGTGTACTTGAATTCCATCGACTTCTTTCGTATAAATGTTGCCAGCGATATGGTTCCGTTTTTCAATCACCTTAACACGCTTACCACGCAAAGCTGCCTCATGGGCAAAAACAGCACCAAATAGTCCGGCACCAACAATTAGATAATCATACTTACTCAATTTATTTTCCTCCAAGAATACAAAGTCTCATCATGCCATTATATCAAAAAAATATTAATGTAAAAGGATAATATCAATATTATTGTATAAACAACGTTAAAAAGACGACTATTTTTACAATAGTCGTCTAAAAGCATTATAATATTATCTACCCAATCCCAAAGAACCCATGCATAAACAACGCCGCACAAGCAGCCCCAACGAAAGGTGCAATCCCAGGAACAATGATCCCATATTGCCAGTCGCTGTCAGCCTTATTCTTAATTGGTAAGATGGCGTGGGCGATCCGTGGACCCATGTCCCGTGCAAGGTTCATGGCGAATCCGGTTGGGCCACCTAGCCCCATCCCAATGGCCCAGACTAAGAGCCCAACACCAATCGGCACGATCCCCGGCGTCTTCACTTCAGAAATAGCTAAAATCCCAGAAATAAAAATAAATGTATCGAAGAATTCGACGAAGAAGTTCCGTGGTAAGTTCCGCACAGCGGGTGCGGTTGAGAATAAGTTCCGAATCGTAATTGGGGAAATCTCATCAGCAGAAGCGGCAAAGTGGTCCGCGTACATGATCCAGACGATCACAGCACCAACAACCCCACCCAAAACTTCTGCAACTGAATACGGAATAAACAATGACCACGAGATGTTCCCTAACATACATTGGGCTAACACCATGGCCGGGTTAATGCAGACATTGCCGAAAATGAAGAGGGCAATTGTAATCCCAAAACCCCATGTTGTAATTGCGAAGATATGGCCAGAACCGCGATACTTGGTCCCCTTTAAAACCTCACTACAATGTACACCGACACCAAAAATAATCATCAAGGCGGTTCCCATGAACTCTGCCAAAAGCTGATGAATCACTATCTTTCTCCTCCTGTGGCGTTGTTACGCCTGTTTATTTTGAAATAGACGCCACTTACTTTCAGAAAGCACCGGCACTTTTTTCACACGAACACCATTATACACAAAATCCGAATCGTTTAATATGTAAATCACAAAAAGTTTTGATTTTACAGGATTAAACGTCCGGATTCAATTAAAAAGTTCTGATTATGTTTTTAAAATTCTGATCACTTTTCGTTACTAGGCTTTTTACGTTTGAAAAATTGTCGGCGAATGCGGCGAATCATCCGTGGTGACTTCGGCTCAATCGTGTGCTCAAACCATTCTTGTACCGAGGCGTTGACAACCCCACCAAACATCAACAAGATTCCTGAAAAATTCAGCCAGAACATCAGCACGATCAAACTTCCAATCGTTTGGTAAGTCGTAATCCGTTTAGCAAATAACTCGATGTACACCCGGAACCCTTGCGAGATCACGATCCAACCGACCGTTGTAACTAACGCCCCCGTCCAAATGTAACGTAATTTCACCTTGGCATTCGGTACAAAGTAATACAGCAACATGGCGACAACAAACATTCCAACAAACGTAATCAAGTTTTTATTTTCCAATAATTGGTTGATCCAATTAGGGATGATTGCTCGGGTAAGATTCGTCAAGTTCAAGATGACATCCAGAATCAACTGACTCAGGGTGAAGAAAATCGCCAGCCCCACAATTAAGAGTAATAGCCCCAAGGTCAAGAAGAAGGCGATAACTCGCGTCAGGATAGCATTCTGCGCATCCGTCACACCGTAAGCCTCATTCAGACTCCGACGAATCGCAGCAATAATCTTAGACGCCGACCAGACCGTCACCAAAATCCCAATCGACAAACTGCTGCTGCTACCACTAGATAAGAACGAGACTAAAATCGGCTTGAACGTCTGATAAACATTACTAGGGATGACTTCTTGCGCGTACGCTAAAATCTGCCCCGTCTTCAAATTAAACCGGGCAATGATGTTCCCAGCAATCAAAATAATCGGTGCAATTGACATCAACGCGTAATAAGCCAACACAATCGCATTATTGCTGACGTTCGCCTGACCATATCGCCGAATAATGATCTCCAGGCTTTTCGTAATTTTAGGGTAACGGGCTTTTAAATTCATTCACTTATCCTCAACGCTCACTTATAGTATCTACAATTATACAATGGAATTCAGCAGGAAACACCTTTTACACTAGGATTACTGTTTTCTAACGCGCTAGCGCCCAGCAATCAGGCCATCAAGTGGTGATTGCTACTGACAATTGATTTGCAACAGCGCAGCAACTATACCTCCACCTTTACGCTACCAATCAAGTAGTGGGTACTCAGTGGTATGTAGTGCTAATATCGTCCCATCAGCCGTCCAGATTTCAGCACAAAAAAATAAAATAACCGGCAACGATACCCCCGCGGCATCTATCTCCGGCTACTTCGCTAATTTCACATCTTTACAGGAGAAGTGAAAATTATTATCACTATGTCAGTCAACATATTACACTGTTTATACAAAAATGTAAATGATTTAATGTGTACCAATTTTTTTCATAATCGCTTGCAAGATATACTCCGCAGCATGACCGTCTCCGTATGGGTTCTCAGCATCCGCCATCCGCTGATATGCCGTGGCATCATCTAATAACGTTATCATGGCGGCCGTAATTCGATCACCATTCGTCCCTACTAGTTTCAAAGTCCCGGCCGTAACTCCTTCAGGCCGTTCGGTAGTATCACGCAGAACCAACACTGGTTTATTCAATGACGGGGCTTCTTCCTGCACACCACCAGAATCCGTCATAATAAAGTAACTCCGGGCTGCCATGTTGTGAAAATCAAGCACATCCAGTGGTTCAATCAAGTGAATCCTGTCGGTATTACCTAAAATCCGCTTCGCGACCGTCTGCACTGCCGGACTCAAGTGCACTGGGTAAACCACTTCGACATCAGGATGCTGGGCCACGACTCGTTTGATAGCCATAAAGACAGCTTCCATTGGGGCCCCCTGATTCTCACGCCGATGCATCGTCAGTAAGATCATCCGGTGACCGGGCTGAATCAAATCCAGTGCAGCATGTTGATAATCCGTTGAAACGGTCTGCTGCAAGGCATCAATAGCCGTATTCCCGGTCACAGTGATGGCCGCATCGGGGTGGTTTTCTTTCAACAAGTTCTGGCGACTCAGCTCGGTCGGTGCAAAGTACATATCAGCGAGCACGTCCGTCAACTGCCGATTCATCTCTTCTGGATACGGCGAATACTTTTGCCACGTCCGTAAGCCCGCCTCCACGTGACCAACTGGAATCTGATGATAGAAAGCACTGACACTAGCCGCAAACGTGGTTGTCGTATCGCCATGAACTAATACGATATCTGGCTGTTCAGCAGCCATAATCGCATCCAACTTAGTGAGCACCCGACTTGTGATCCCCGCTAACGTCTGATTGGGCTTCATAATATTCAAATCATAGTCCGGTGTGATGTGGAAAATGGCTAGAACCTGATCCAACATTTCACGATGTTGGGCCGTCACCACCGTTACGGGTTCAAACTGTGCTTGCTGCTGTAATTGCAAGACGATCGGTGCCATCTTGATTGCTTCTGGTCGCGTGCCGAAAATCGTCATTACCTTAATTGGTTTTGTCATTAACTTTCACCTGCATCATTTAGTTTCTAACCTCATCATAGCGTTACTTCAACTTATTCGCCATCTTTTCAGATGAATATTTACTTATTTTAAGAGTTTTCGTCATCTCTCTGAACCGGCACTAGTCATTAGTAGCACCCCTACTGGCGACTTAATCGTCATCGACTAGGGGCAATATGCTAATCACAGCGTTGTCGTAACCCGAAAGGTCCAACCACTTAATTACGTCCATGGTGACCATCAGACTGACCACAAAAACACACCAACCCAATCGCAGCGCAAGTTACCTACAATCTGATTAGTGTGAAAATAAGTCTAAAACGGTGCTGTCTTCAGAAGAATATTACGAATCTTGTAAGCAACCTGATTGTCACCGCCGAAGACCCCCTGATTCTCAAATAAGACCAAGGCGACCTTCGCATTCCGTGACCCCATATAATAAGTGTGAAAATTATTATCATTACCACCAACCCGGATTAATTGACCGGCTTGGTAATAAACACCGGCAGAATATTTGAGCTGAAAATTATCGGCGAGCGACCGCAAACCCGCTGGCCCCAATAACTGACCACTCTGAAGTGCGTACATGAATTTGTAATAATCACCCACATTCATGTACAAACTGCCACAACCAAGTTCACTTGACTGCAATGGCTTAGAAATAATGCCGCCTTGCCCTAGACCATTCGTTAACCGATACGAGGACGGATTCAACACGTTACCCGGAATATCATTATATTCATAAGTATGCTTCAGTCCTAGTGGCCGAATAATATCATCATTGAGCGCCGTTTGATAAGACTTGTGCGTTACTTTACGAATAATTCCCGCGAGAACCGTAAAGTTAGCATTGGAATAAGCATACACATGGTTACCCGTTGACTGCAAATGCCGTAAAGTAAAATTCAACCGCGCCGTTTCGGTTGGCAAGATCGACTTCGGCGTCATCTCGGCCATTCGAATCCCAGAACGGTGATCTAAGAGTTGCCAAACAGTAATCTGATTAGCGTATGGTATTCCCGGATAGAAGTGACTGAGCTTAGTTGTCATGCTTAACTTACCCTGATTGATCAACTTCTGAATAATGGCCCCCGTGACTGCCTTTTGCAGTGACGCCAACGGATAAGCTTCCGCCTTAGTATTGCGTATCCGACCGGCATCATCCGCATAACCGTACGTCCGAATTCGCACCCCCGCTGGCCCATTGGTCGTTAATAGTAACGTCCCCATAATATGATGACTTTCAATTAACTGATCAATCTGCTTAATAGCCTGTGCTTCACTGAGCTGTCCGGACTGTGACTGCCGTTTCCGTGGCACCACCTGTTTCTTAGTAGCCGGTTTAATTTTTGAAGCCGCCTGCTGAACTTTAAGCGTCTTCGGCGTGACTTGCCGTGCTCCTTGACCTAACTGCTGCGATCCCCAAATACCAATACCAATCACCCCCAATAAGATTGGTATTAATCCTAACAACCAACGACGTTTGCGCATCACAATCCCCCCTGTCCCTGGTGAGTGGGCAATTCAATGATTGAACATGACCACTACTTTTTGATGCTTTCAGCATACGCTCCCTCGACCCGTTTTGCATTAAAACGCGAATTATTGTTAGTCCGCCGAACCAAATCAATCCCGTTGATTAGCATTCGCTTTAACCAAAGTCACTAAAATTTTATCCAGATTTAGTTGATTTAACTCGTGCAATTTCCGAACATGACCATTAGAATTAAGATTATAGTTAACTTATTCAAGGAAGGATGATCATATTGAGTCAAGCAACCGAATATGTCCAACACGTCTATCACATCATTGAACACCGTGATCCGAATCAAACTGAATTCTTAGAGGCAATCAACGACGTCTTTAAAACCATCACACCAGTCTTGGAACAGCATCCCGAATACATTGAAGCTAACATCTTAGAACGACTAACCGAACCCGAGCGCGTCATTCAGTTCCGAGTTCCGTGGCTCGACGATGCCGGTCATGCCCAAGTTAATCGTGGTTTTCGGGTCCAATTCAACTCCGCCATCGGCCCTTACAAGGGTGGCTTGCGCTTACACCCATCGGTTAACCTCAGTATCGTTAAGTTCTTAGGCTTTGAGCAGATCTTCAAAAATGCCTTAACCGGTCTCCCCATCGGTGGTGGTAAGGGTGGTTCTGATTTTGATCCGAAAGGCAAGTCTGATAACGAAATCATGCGGTTCTGTCAAAGCTTTATGACTGAACTGAGCAAGTATATCGGCCTCGATACCGACGTTCCAGCTGGTGATATTGGCGTTGGTGGCCGTGAGATTGGCTTCTTATATGGTCAATACAAACGTTTACGTGGTGCTGACCGCGGCGTCTTGACCGGTAAAGGCCTTGATTACGGTGGTTCACTTGCGCGGACCGAAGCCACTGGCTATGGTTTAGCTTATTACACTAACGAGATGTTAAAAGCGAACCAGCTCTCCTTCCCCGGACAACGGGTCGCCATCTCTGGTGCAGGTAACGTTGCTATCTATGCCATTCAAAAAGTCGAAGAACTCGGTGGTAAAGTCATCACTTGCTCAGATTCTAACGGCTATGTGATCGACGAACATGGTATCGACTTCAAGATCGTTAAGCAAATCAAAGAAGTCGAACGTGGTCGTATTAAAGAATACGCGGACCGCGTTGCCAGTGCGACTTACCATGAAGGCAGCGTTTGGGATGCCCAAGTTGCTTATGACATCGCCTTACCATGCGCAACGCAAAATGAAATCAGTGGCGACCAAGCCAAGAACCTGATTGCCAATGGCACTAAAGTTGTTGCTGAGGGTGCTAACATGCCAAGCAGTCCCGAAGCAATTGCAGCTTACCAAGCGGCTGACTTATTATATGGTCCAGCCAAAGCAGCCAATGCTGGTGGGGTCGCCGTTTCCGCACTGGAAATGAGTCAAAATAGCATGCGGTTAAGTTGGACTTTTGAAGAAGTCGACAACCGCCTCAAGCAAATCATGCAAGCTATCTTTGCACATTCAGTTGCTGCCGCCGATGAATATCACGTTAGCGGTGATTATCTCAGTGGTGCCAACATCGCTGGTTTTACTAAAGTGGCCGATGCGATGCTTGCTCAGGGCTTAGTTTAAAGAATTAATTGCACATAAAAACCGGATTGTCCGCAGACAGTCCGGTTTTTTGTATGATTAATAGCCATGATGTGCTGATGACGTTCGATCAACACCCCCCCAACTCCAATCATTAGGCTACACCTTATCCGCCGGGTAGCCCGTGTGCGCGACGAGTTGTGCATACGTCTCATGTAACGTGATCGCCGCAACCCGCCAGCCGACTTTTAATAACGGGATTAATCGTAACGGATCCTCAACTGGAATTTGGTGTTCATAGGCGAATTTAAAAATAGCTGGTAAGACTTCCATATCAGAATTAGCAAAATAATAGTTGCCCGTGTCGGTTAGCACAAATATTGTGGCTCGAAATGCATGCCGGGGATCAAGACCAGCCGTAACGTGACAGCGAATCGCCCCGATTTGAATACGCCGAACATTGCTGAGCGGCATTTCCCCTAGATTGCGGCCTTCTGGCGACCAGAGTACAACTTTAGTCGGTGTCAATTCGACCATTGCGTACTTTTCACTCGACGTCCCTGATAGTCGTCGCAGCCAGTTCCGCTCCGGCTTAGGTTGCGGATATTCCCGTCCCTGAATTTCAAAATGAAACGGGACGACACACTTTTGCGCCCGCTCAATCGCTCGGTAATGTCCGGCAATTTGATGGTTAGTAAAAATAGATGCCATTGGTTTAAACATGACGCTCACCCCTCTCACCGTCAGTATACGCTCTCATGCTGTAAATGACAGTAATTTCACCACGACAGTTTTCATTTTTTGTCGCGGGGACCTGATCAAGCACAACCCAAAATGGTGGCTAGATTACCAAGGTAATTTAGCCACTAGTCGCGCTTACTGGTCAATCCCAAACTATGTGTGTTATCACCATAGACCCCTATGTGTGTTGACCGTTACTGACCAGTCACCCCCGCTTTGAGCTTCCCAGTAAGCTAATCAAAGCAATAATTGCTGAAGTCACCATAAATACCTTTTGACCTCATAATGACAACATCCGTTGCTTGGTCAATCCTGACCAACCTAATTATAGCATCTTTGTTAGCGCTTACACAATGATAATCACTAAACATCATGATACAAAAAAAGCTTGTCAATTGACAAGCTCACTTGCTTTATTCAGCATCATTCGGCTGACTATCATCAAAATCAGCCGGCATGATTGCAAAATTGCTAGCTTCCGTTGATAGTAGTGCTGCATAGGCCCGAACCTTCGCAGACAAGGCAGGAATGATGGCCCCGTTTAAGTTGTTCAACATTGCTTGTTCGTCATCTTCAATCGACTTATTATCAGATTGACGTTCAATAATGCCGACCATCTCACCACTTAAGCGAACAATCGCAAAAACCGTGGCGGAAAGATCAAACATTTCTTCTTTGTAAGTCACTTGTAATTGTGCTTGCACAACGTCATCGCCAAACGTCTTCTTAACATCTGGGTTGGCCGTCGTATAACTGAATTGGCCTTGACCAGGATTCTCATCATCTTCGGAACGATCGTAAACGATTTGGAAATGTAAGTCTTGAATTGCTGAGTTTAAGATTTCAATATTCATTTAGCCAAACTCCCTTTTTTATATTACTCTCACCATAAAGGAAAATGATTCAAAATACAATCAAATTAACGGGCTTTTTGTGAATTATTCGTTAATGTTTCGTAAAGCCAACCACCCCGCCAAGGTTGACGCTGACTGGAATTACTTATAAACTGAATAAGGATTTTTTAGTTAAGGGGGCGATTTATTATGAAAATGCATCACGGGATCTCAGCGTTACTTATATTAGGTATCTGCGGTGGCTTGCTAGCTGCACCAGCAACAAATGCCCAAGCACTCCGAGTTCGGGGAACTCGCGTAACGCTACACGTTAAACACCGAACGAAAACTTCGCACCATCACCGCATTCAGCGATCAGCTCGCACTCACCATATCAAACATCGTCGCTAAGATTAATTAGCACAAATAAACCGAATCGTTAATATTAAGTACCAGCGTTACCTTAAAAACATACTAAGATTAGCTCTGTAAAACCGAATCAGTTTTACAGAGCTTTTCTGTCAATATTGTCGAAACGTGCGCCAAAAGGTTGTTCCTAAAACGGCTGGAACGTGGTAGACACGACTTTAGATCGCCCTCATAGACTGAATTAGTCAGCTACGATGATGGCAATTACCTTCAACTAGCGTTCACGCTCCTTTCATTCGAACAACCGGACCACTCACTGTCTCGCCGAGTTGAACACTGTTAACTAAGTGCCGGCATGAACGACCAGTAACCGCTAATTTTGTACCCGTTGGGCGTTTTGTTGTCGTTCCTTGTTCGGTAACGTTTCAGCCAACAAGTACTGCCGGATCAGGCTAACAATCTGCTTATTTTGCGGGAGGTCCGAGTGCGCCGTATTGGCTCCAGTTACGGTAATTTCCGTAAAATGTTTGACCTGATCTTGGAAGATGTACTTGCCATAATTGACACTATTGTACGGCACGGTCCCATCACTCGTATAATTTTCAGTCCCCGCGATCGAGTAAACCGTCAGCGAGCGTGGCAACCCCGTCCGATAACGATATAACTCCTTAAACATGCTCGTCTTGGCCGTAGTGCTCGTCGATTCCATGTTATATGGCGAAGCAATCGTCATCAACCGGTCAATGTGCACCTTGGGACTTTCTTTTAAGTAGCGTTCTAGGAAAAGGGTCCAGATCAGGCCACCGTTGGAATGCCCCAATGCGTAGAAGTGATTAAAATGATAAGTCTTAACTAGTGCTTTAAATGCTGTATTTAACCAAACTGCCTGCTTATCGATATTGGCCTTACCGTCATGATTATTGGCAAAGCCAATCACGATAAACGGTTCATTGTCATTAGCTGCAATCGAACCACTGTACTTGATTGAACCATCCGTTTGGACCGTTAGTTTCAACACACTGTGCTTTTGCGGTGTTTCCTTCCCCAACTCAGTAATCAAGCTATCAAACCGATTTTGCGATGCGCTTGACCCGGGCACCATAATGACCGGGGCCATCCGGGTGCGACCAGTGTTTTTTAACGTTTTAATATTAGCTTGACTCCAAGTATAAGCTGGCCAGCAGACGGCAATCAACAAGCCTAGCCCGAGTAACCACCGCCACCAATCTCGTTTAAGCATCCGTCTGCGCCCCCTCATCGACTTGATTTGCTAACAACACAAATGGTAAGTAAATCGCAGTTGCGACCGCGATATTGATTAGACTGACTAACAACGCTCGCCAGTCCCCACCAGTTCCTAGCCACCCTGTTAAAAAGCCTGGCATGGTTTTACTAACCGGATAAACAACCGGCGGCATCCATTGTAACTTCAAAGCACACCAAGTAATCACCATGCTGGCAAGCGGTGCTAATAAGAACGGAATGGCTAAGAGTGGACTGTACGCAATTGGTAGCCCAACAAGTAACGGCTGGTTGAGATTAAACAGCACTGGTAACGCGCTAGTTTTCGCGACTAGCCGGTAATTGTGGTTACGTGAACGCCACAAGATTGCAATCAATAGTGCGAGGGTCATCCCCGGACCACCGACATTCGCAAAGGCGTCAAACAACGTATGCAAGGTCACCGGATTAGGCGCGCCCCACGCGGAACCGTGTTGTAACGCATACTCCAAATTTTGAACCGTACTCGTTGCACTATTGCCACTAAAATCAACTGGTCCCATGATACCAATCAACCAATATAAGTTACTGAGTGAAGCGACCCCAATAATTGCCAGTAACGCAGCACCAGGATTACTGAATGGTAAGGTGAAGACTGCGTAAAATAACCCGTTCAACCCACCTTTGCTAACAAAGCTAAGTCCATATCCTAGCAGACTGAAAACAAGTAATGCAACGACCATCGGCACCCAATTATTGCGTGCCCGTGCGAGTAAATGAGACTGTGTCTCTAATTCCTGATGGCTATGCGCGCGCCGGGCTAAGTGGCTAAAAAACCAGCCCGTCAATAAACCAACTAATAATGCTAAAAAAATACCCTGCGTGCCTAAATTATTCTCTAAAAAGCGGCTACCACTAGCCTGCCCATGCGCACTAAAAAAATTATAATTAATATTAAGCATCATGAAACTAATTGCTGCTGTCAAGCCTGCCAGTAAATTATCACGGTGTGCCGATCGAGCCACAAAATTAGCCGCAGCAAAGGCGGCAATTACGGCAATAATGCCGTTAATACTCAGATTGAGCATCGTCGTGTACGTGGTCAACCGCTTAAAACCTGGAAACCAACGACTGATGCCATAAATATGATTCAAAAAACCGTTACGCTGAAAAATTGCTTGATTCAAAAAACTAACGTACGCCCCAATTAAGACAAACGGGAAAAGTAACGTTAACGTATCGCGCAATGCGCGCCAATACCGTTGACGTTCAACAACCCGTTCAAATTTTAATAACGTCTTTTGTACTTGCCTAATCATGCCTGACCCCCAAAGAAATTTACTGTCTATAATATACGCTAGTTCATGAAACTTGCCCACTAGGTGCGTTTAATTTTATTGCCAGCTATTAATCCATTATAATTATAATAAAGATAACTGGAGGTGGTTAAGATGCCAAGCCGTTATACTAATATTCTAGTTCCTGTTGACAGTTCCGACGCTGCCCAAGCTGCCTTTACCGAGGCCGTCAACATTGCACAACGTCACCAAGCAAACCTCACGGCACTGTATGTCGTCGATGACAGTGCTTACCACACCCCTGCGCTTGACCCAGTGCTATCCGAACTATTGGATGCAGAAGCCGCGCACGCAAAGGACGCCATGCGGCAGCGACAACAATTTGTCGCCACCACGTCCGCGCCTAACTTAAAGACTGAAATCAGTTATGGGATTCCAAAACATACCATTGAGGACTACGCCAAGCAGCACCCTGAAATTGACCTGATTGTGCTTGGCGCCACCGGAACCAATTCACCACACCGCGTGGCCGTTGGTTCAACCACGAGTTACGTGGTTGACCACGCACCTTGTAACGTGATTGTGATCCGCTAATACTAATTATAACGCCCGCTGACTAGTCATTTGTGACTGGTGGCGGGCGTTATGCGTGCTGATTTTTTGATTTTATATCATTTATCTATTTCTTAAAAACCGTCCTATATCAACATTCTACGTTGATATAGGACGGTTTTTGAAGAAATATTTAACTGACCCCACCCGGACTCGAACCGGGATCAACCGCTTAGGAGGCGGGTGCCCTATCCAGTTGTGCTATGAGGCCATTAACAATCCGTAAAATATCATCTCACGGATTGTGCATTTTGGCAATTACTGATTGCTAAAGCGGTCACGATTTTTTTTACGCATGCCTTTTTTCTTAGAATGCTTATTATGACCTTTTTTCTTGTTAGGTGTCGTCTTAACAGGCCGCTCGCGGCTCGTCTCAACGTGTTTAACCTTATCCGGGTGTCCAGCAGGCGTAACCCGGTGGCGACTGCTAGCCGCGTTGCCAGCCTTCTCTGGATGGTCAAACGTCAATGGTGGAATCACTTTGTCCGGCTTGGTGTCAACAATATGATAATCAACTAAATATCCTGGCTTGATCTCATAGTTCGTATTAGCCATCATTTTCTTAAAGTCCCGCACATCATGGTCATCCCCAAAAGTCAGGACTAACCCGTCAGCACCCATTCGACCTGTCCGGCCACTCCGGTGAATGTAGGTCGTGACGTCTTTAGGCAATTGATAATTAATTACCGCTGGCAACTCAGGCACATCTAAGCCCCGAGCTGCCAAATCTGTCGTTAACAATAAACCGACCTTGCCTTGCCGGAACAATCGTAGCGCCTTTTCCCGTTCAACTTGCCGCTGATTACTCGTCAAAGCAACGTAGCTCACGTGCTGGTGACGTAATTCCAAGGCTACATGCTGGAGTTCTTGCATCTTATTGAAAAATACTAGTGCCCGCATGTGATCGACACGACTGATACGCTTTAATAGATCGACCCGGTGACGATTACCCACTTGCATCGTCCGGTGACGAACTACCCCCTGTGTCTGATCAATGGCACGCACATCGATCTTTTCAACCTGCTGCCCAAACCACCGAGGAAGCTCGTCTAAGATTTTCGTTTCCGTTGCCGAGAAGAAGCCTAACTGTAACGTTTCAGCAAACGTTGCATCAAGAATCTCGCGAATCTGATCCAAGGTCTCATCCGTCAACAGTTCATCCGCCTCGTCAACGATCAGCATCTTCAAATGCCCCAGCTTGATTTTACCATCCGCAATCAAGTTAGTAATTCGTCCCGGCGTACCGACGATCACTTCAGGATGCTTCTTGAGCTTCTCCATCTGCCGTTTTACGTTCGCCCCACCAGTAATCGCAAGGACTTTGGCATCAATCAGTTGCCCCCATTCACGCACCACGTTGGTTGTTTGCATCGCCAGCTCTTGGGATGGCGCTAAGATGAGTGCCTGAGTCCCTTCGCCTACCCGGAGTGCTTCAAGCATCGGCCACGTAAACGCCAGGGTCTTACCAGAACCTGTGGGCGCAAGTCCTAATACCGATTGACCAGCCGCGAGTGGCTCGGCTACCGCCGTCTGAATCGGTGATAATTCCGTAAAGCCCGCCGCTGAAAATTTAGTTTTAAATACGTCTAACATAGTGCCTCATTTCTATTTATCGGTCTCAGGCGCTTCACCCGTAAAATAAAGGTGCCCTGACTGCCGCAAATTAAATAATAGTTTATTAACATTTCGACTAAGTTGTCGCCAAGCTAAGTATTCCGCCTGATGACTAGTCGGATCATTGATGACAGCCGCAAAATCGCGTGCTTCAGCCAGCATTGGATTGGCATCCGGTTGCACACCTAAGTCATGTGCCTGCCCCGCCTTATCTTGATAAGTGACTTTGCCTAGTTCGGCTGGGTTGTCCATCACGATAGCGTCACGCAGACCGTTAATTTCTGATGGCAAGAACGAGTTACTCGTCTTACCAACGTTCAATGTCACTGTAAAATCCGCATAACGCAAGATTGCAACCCCTTTACCGTCTACACCCGTTCGAGTCAGTGTTGGGTAGTAAGCTACTTCTTCCGGCATCCCGAACCAGCCAACCGCGTCATAGGCTAAGTAGACACCTAAATCTTGAAGCGCTCCACCCGCAAAGTTCAATGAGAAAATATTGGGTTCTTCACCGGCCAGTACAGCATCATAACGTGACGAGTACTTCATGTAAGTTAACGTTGCACCTTGAACTAGAGATAACTTCTTAATCTGATCCTTGACACGCTGGAAATTAACTTCATGTATCTGCCGAGCCGCTTCAAACAGCAACACATCTGGGTGGGCCTTCAAAACAGCATCTAACTGTTCAAATTCTTGCTGATTCGCCACGGCCGGCTTTTCAACAATAACATGTTTCCCGTACGCAATGGCCTGCTTAGCCTGAGCAAAGTGCAGACTATTCGGTGACGCAATGTAGACCGTGTCAAAACTTCCCTGACTGAAAAATGCATCCAAGTCGGTAAAAATTTCATCAGCATGATTCTTGTCAGCAAAGGCCCGCGCAGTTTCCGCGTGCCGGGAATAAACACTCGTCAGCTGCCATTCAGCTGATTCAACCGCGGCATCAATAAACTGTTGCGTAATCCAGTTCGTTCCAATAATTCCTAATTTTAACATTGATTTGACCCCTCTCAACGGCGCTAGTCAACCAGTCGTGATTGGTGGCGCTTACTTATACTGTGATCTTATCTTCTATTTTACCAGTTTTCACCGCTGAGTTGGGCTAGAAGGATTAAAAGTCCGTGGTGCTTTTTAAAGCCATAAAAAAAGAGCCGCCACGCGGGCAGCCCTTTTAAAAGCTAAGCTTATTGAGGAACAACGTTAGCAGCTTGTGGGCCACGATCGCTTGATTCTTCATCAAAGGTAACTTTTTGGCCTTCTTCTAAGGTCTTGAAACCGTCAGTTTGGATAGCTGAGAAGTGAACGAATACATCGTTGCCATCTTCACCAGTAATAAAGCCATAACCCTTATCAGCATTGAACCATTTTACAGTACCATTTTTCATGAACTAAATCCTCCTAGGATATAAAAAAATAAAAGTAACAAAACAACTGTTATTAACACCTATAAAGAATTTACGGTAACACAATTAAATGATACTTTAAAACTTCACATAAATGCCAATCACATTATATAGATTAACACACTCACCCAGTAATTTCCAATCAGAACACCAATTAATTCAAAAAAATAGTTACCGCCCTCACCAAATTTAGAGAAATATTACGTTCATTACTTGCAAGTGACAGCCATATAAAGGCTTTAATAAGAATCCACTTATTACGTGACGTTGACGGCATTTTAGTGGTATATTTTAATTATAGATTTATTCAGAAAGAAGGTTGATCCAGTGAAGCGACGTGGCGCAATTTTATTTGGTTTATCATTACTTGCAGGACTCTCCAGTACATTAGTCCATAAACGACACCCTAGCACAGTCGCTGACGGTGACTTAGCAGTTTTCTACGCGGGAACCTGGACCTATCGTGATGAGGCGCATCACCGGGATCATACCTTAGAGATTGACCCCAATATGATGATTCGCATCGATGGGCGCTCCATGCCAGCAACTGTTGAATCAATCTCACCCAGCGCGCTTGTCTTGCTTGATCAATATGGCTTTCATCTTGAGGTGCGTGCTAACGAGCAACGTCCTGTGACCCTCTTCGATGAAGCTGATGATCGTAGTTACGTTATCCTATCACCGAATGCTTCATAAAATAAGTCGCAAGTTAGGCTATTTGCCTGCACTTGCGACTTATTTTTAACTATTTAAAGTAACCACATGCTGTCAATTTACCGATCATGATTAAAGCGGACTTGCTAATTGGCTTGCCGTTCACGCGCCCTTCTGCGATTGAGTGAACTTTTCAGGCAGCGCTATGGCAGCACACGAACTACCAGCCTACCCAGTTATCGACTCATCAGATCATGCTGGTCACACGTTTCAATTCAGCCCCTGCGCAACAACTTTATTGAACGCCTCAGTACTACCGTTGAATAAAACGCCCGTAAATTCTTGCCGCGTGCCATTTTGTCGGTACACTGCCCGATCAGAATAATGCATGAACATCACACGCTGGCCTTGTTGATGTGTCTTAGCTGTATCAAGCCACAAAGCCGTCTGTTTAAGGGCTGGCTTAACGATCTGCTTAGCAACCGCTGGCGTTGACCAAACCACGCATGAGCGGTCATAGTCCTGCGTCAGTGTCGTAACCAGGGCCTTAAGTTTGGCACGACTCTTTCTGACCGCAATCGTCTTATCCGTGTAGTCACCGTAATATTGCACCTGAATGGCAATCGGTAAATTCCCTACACTGTCACCCACGGTCTTTTCAAAATAGGCCGCTTGAGCCGCAGCCGTCGATGAAAAACTAAAAGTATGAACGACGCCCACTCCAAGACCCGTGCCGACAATGCGTTCATAATTACTAGCAAAGTTATCATCCGTATAACTGGCACCTTGGGTAGCATGTAAATAGACAAATTTAAGACCGTCATTTTGCAAGGCGGCAAAGTCTAAATAACCGTCATTCTGTGAAACAGCGACTCCACGCACATCGAAGCCACTTACAACAGCGTTACTACGCCACCGTAACCAGAGCAAGCCGCCCCAGACGCTTCCAATGACGACTACTAAGACTAATAACCAGCCAATTCGATGGCGCCATCGCGCCCAGCGCGTTTTCGCATATACCGGTCGATAATGTTGTCGCTTTGTCATCTCATCAATCCTTTGCCTACAGCGTTAAAGCTCCGTTCGCGTCTGACTAATAGCCTCACGAACTCGGCCAAGACTTTCTGCCATTTCGATATTGCCATGTACGGCGGTCATCAAGAAAAGGCTATCGATAATACTCATTTGGGCAATTAACGATGTTAGGCCTTCCGAACGATAATTAATTTCTTCAGCTACTGAAATAAACGCGACGGTACTATCCTTAGCCAGTGGTGAATTACCAAAACTGGTCAGTGCAATCACTGGCACCCCTTGTGCATTCAAAGTCGATAGCACTTGTAGCGTTTGTTGATTACGACCCGTATGCGAGATAACTACCGCCACGTCATTGGCGTTCATCTGGGCCGCCTGCATGAGCTGCATATCATAATCACTATTATGCGCACACGGAATGCCGGTACGAACAAACTTATGGTAACCATCTAAGGCCGCCACAGCAGAACCCCCAAGACCATAAAAGCCAATTGAACGCGCGTTTAATAGTAATTCCACCGCTTGCTTAAGATCACTTTCCGTCATGACCTGGCTCGTCTGATCAAGTGAGCTACGAATGCTATTGAACGTTGATTCGGCAATTCCTTTAAAAGTTGTTTGTTTTTCGACATCTTGAAAAGCTTCCGCATTAGTTTGTTCAATCGGTTCAGCCGCAGTTAGTTCACGCGAAAAGTCACGGAAACTACTAAAACTGATTCGCTTGACAAACCGCGAAACCGTGGCCGTTGAAACGCCGACCGCGGCCGCTAAATCTGAGATCGACTGAGCCGCCGTCTTAACAGGGTCGGCAATAATATAGTCGGCAATTTTACGATCGGTCACACTTAAATTCGGATAGTAGGAACGAATTAAGGTCAGGACCCGATTGCGATGTACTGGTGTTTGTGTGGACATTTCAGCCACCTCCATGACCAAATTTTACCACAATTCTTAATAACACCCTAAATTTCCTGATGACCACGGCCATCCCAATCAACCACGTATTGGACTGAATACGTCAATCGGCACAAGTAAGTTGCTATTCGCTCGTATTAGCCGTCACTAAACCCTTGCGATTCTGCTTTGGTTTGTCCAACATATACGTTCGAATCAATGTCACGATTTGCGCATTTTGGGGCAAGTCGGAGTGCTGGGCATCCGTTCCCGTAACCGTAATTTCCGTAAAATGTTTGACTTGGCCTTGATAAATATACTTACCAGCCTCGACACTTCGCGCTGGTACAAGCCCATCCGAATCATAATTTTCCGTACCCGCAACTGAATACATGGTCGCCGTCTTAGGTAACCGGTCCCGATACTTAATAAAGTCAGCTAACATCTGTGTCTTATGGTTCAAATTAGCTTCCGAAAAGTTATATGGCGAGCCAATGGTCATGATCCGTTTGACAGTGATGTCGTCCCGATTGAAATAATGTTCAAAGAAATACGTATAGATCAAGCCACCATTCGAGTGTCCAATCGCCTTAAAATTATTAAATTGATATTTGGCGGCTAATTTTTTAAACGCCAGTGAAAACCACCGCGCCTGTTGCTTAATGTTGTCATAGCCGTCCCGATTATTTTGAAAACCAACCACGATGACTGGTTCATTATCCCGCGCACGCAACGTCCCAGTCATTTTAATCGTATCGTCGGTCATCACGGTCAGCTTAATCAAACTATGCTGGCGATGATCAGCCTTATTAAGCTGCTTGACCAAGGTATCAAACCGATTCTGCGTCGCACTACTGCCAGGAATCATGATGATTGGTGACAATTGTGAATCGTGGCGGCCAGCCATTGCGGCCACGTTCGCCTGGGTCCACTGGTAAGACGGGCGAATCAGAAAGCCCAAAAACAGTAGGCCTAAGATGAGAACTAACAGGCTACGTCGACGGCGTTGCCAATTAGGACGATTACGCATGCTCAACACCTCCCGCCTGCTTTTGGGCCGCCTGCACGATAACTTCAGCTAGCCGCATGAATGGCAAATAAATCGCCACTGACAAGGCTAAGTCAATAATTCCCAGTAACAGTGCCACCACATTGCCGTTAGTTCCAATAAAGGCAATTAACGGTCCCGGTGTCCCCACAGGAACCGGATAAACCACCGGTGGAATCCAGTGCCAGCCAATTGCCAGTGCTGCCACGCCCATATTAACTAAGGGAGCTAAAATAAACGGAATTAGATAAATCGGATTATACAGAACTGGTAATCCCGTTAGTAACGGGCCGTTACTATTAAAGAGTGCGGGCAATAGACTCCAGCGTGCGACCACGTGATAATTATGATTATTGCTCCCAATATAAATCGCAATAACTAGCGCTAATAACATCCCGGTCCCACCAAAGGTTCCAAAAGCGTGATACAACGTATTAGCCGTATACGGATATGGCACATGATACGCAGAGTGATGTGTTAAGGCGTAATTTAAGTTAGCCGTCATGGTTGCACTATTAGTCACTAGTCGTTCTTGATAAGGGCCAGCCAGTCCTAGAATTTCTAGCAGTAAGGTTAAGGCAGCCATACCAAAAGTCAGCCACAAACTATGGCTGGTCGTCGCAAATTTTTGAAACGCCGACCAACTTTCTGCTGAATACGTGACGATCATCAGCCAGTTCAAAGCGAGGCTCACAGCCAAAGCAATGACTAACATCAACGCCATCGGTAACAACGAACCAAACGTTCGTGCCAGAATATCCGTGGTATGCGGACTACTCTGTTCGGGCACCGGTTTGCTGAACCATTTAAAGAATAAACCAGTCAAGCCACCGACAATCAAGGCCCCCGTTAACCCATTCGTTCCAATTAATAACATATTAAAAATACCGACCTGATTTTGATTCGTATACTGATATGCCATAATCAGTAATACGATTGCCGCGGTCAGTCCCGCTAATTGGTCATCACGTTGATTCAACTTGGCATGGTACTTGGCCGCCCCAAACGCGGCTACCACAGCCACGCCGTTTAATGTCAACGCAGTTAAACTATCAAACGGGTAGTGCAAGTAACGATAATATGGGACCCATTTTGATAAGTGAAAAATACTAGCTATAAAACCTGTTTTCGTCAAAACAGTCAGCTGAATAATCTGGCTAAACGTCCCGATTAAAATAAACGGGAACGTTAACATCAAGGTTCGCTGAATGATTCGATAGAAGTTAGTTTGTCGTACCCTTAGCAGTCGTGGTACTAATCGCTGAATTAATTGTTGCTCATTAATTCGCACTAACAACGCCCCCATTCCGGTAATCTACTGGTCTTCATTATAAGCTGTTTTGATCACATCTGCCTACGAAAATCTGTTATAAATTCTAGATATACTCATCTTGGCTCGTTCTAATGTGGATTTAGCGTCCCTAACTATCAGTGTACTAATCAACGAATCCGCGATGTTCTTAGAGAAATTCCCAGTTCACATAACTCAAACTAAGCGGCCGTTTAACTGATCAATCATCGTTAAACGGCCGCTTGTAAATTTCACAATTATCAAATTAATCATGGACGCACTAGCAACAATCTAGCTAATGGTTATCCCAAACGAAATAATTAGCAGTCAGCCCTAACTTAAATGAATCGTGCCAGACCGGGCTCGGCCATGAATCAAGTAAGTTCCTGTTTGACCAACTCGTCCCGTTTGATACCCATCCGCCTGATGTTCGACCGTCGCGTGTTTCGGTGCGAGTACCCGGCCACTTTGCGACTCCAACTCGTAGCGATAACTACTATCCACGGGCGTCGTTACCTTGATTGAACCACTGTTGGCCGTTAAGTCAATATCACCAGCAATGGTGTCAAACCCTAACTTGATACTCCCGGACTTAGCTGTCCATCGACCACCACCACGTAACTGCTGACCGGTAACACTACCACTCGTTGCACTGACCGCATATGCGCCTGCAGTCACGCTGCTCAAGCGAATGCGCCCACTCTTAACTGCTAACTCGAGTTGTTCAGTAACTTGAACATCATCAATTATCAAACCACCAGATGTCAGATCACCAATCATTGATGTCGCTGCCATGGCAGTCACTTGAGCACTACCACTAATGACTTGCAGGTTAACTGCCATCAATTGTTTTAAACCACCTACTAAAACATTACCTGAACGGCTATTCAAAGCCAGCTTACCACTAAACTGTACTGGAATCAGGATTTGAACGTGTACGCGTAACGGAATTAGAAATGGAACCTTTCCCTGAACAATTTGGACATCAGTGCCCTGCTGAGTAACTTGTCCTTGATAAGCAGGATTCTTGTAATTCATGTATTCGCGCACAATTACTTCATCCGCGGTTTCACGCGTTGGCAGCACCTTCACTGTGGCAGACCGGTAACTAATGGTCACGCTTGCTAAGCCAGCCACAGCGACACGTTGTTCGTTGACTAGTGGTAGCCGTTCCACGTACTCACCAGCCAAATTAACCGGCATGGAACTGGACGCTGTAGTATTGGCGGGTTCTTGTTCATTGATTCCATCAGCATCCAAAGTCCAACGGCCAACTTTTAAGCCATTCGCATCAGCTTTAATGACTCCATTATTAATGGAGATACCCTCAGCATCAATCTTTAAAGCCTCACCATTATCAATGGCAATGCCGTCTTCATCCACCGTTATCTGGTGTCTACGAACCTTGTCTGTATCGCCATTCTCAGTATTTACTTGCTGAATCAGATCATTAATATCCCCAAAATCACTAAATGCTTCCGCCACGGCTGCTTCAGGATCTAAGCCGCCACGTTCTTTATCGTTGGCCGCTTCATTCAAATCAGTTGCTAATTCTGTTTTTAGTTCCGTTAAGGCGGGGGTCACTGGTTGCTGCTTAAAATAAGTATTTAACCGCATCGCCACAAGTTGTTCAATCTTTGCTGACATTGTCGTCAAGCCTCCCTAAAATCAAGTCGTCAATAACCTGCTTTGCAAAATTCCATTCATCAATATTGTGTCGTAGTGTGGTCCGTCCTTGCGTTGTAATTTGATAATACTTTCGCCGACCACCTTGCGTCTCATTTCCCCAATAACTACTGATATCGCCATGCTTCTCTAAACGCCGAAACACCGTGTATAACGTTGCTTCATTGATAACATAGGCGGCATGACTCAATTGCTTGATGGTCTTAGCAATCGCATAACCGTAACTGTCACCCTGATTCAAAATATTGAGCACGATGGTCGTTGTATGCCCACGAATCGTGTCCTTAGATATTTCCGGTTTCACTGTCAGCACCTCTTCTTAACTACTTTGTAACACATAGTAATTTGATGAACATAATATACCACCGATTACTATGTGTGTCAAAGTAATTTGTCTGGCAATAATATCCTCAATTTTTTAAATCGTCTTGTATCTCATCATTACCATTGCTAGGGGCCCTTTAACTAACCAAACCATCATTGCATAATCCGGCCACAGCGCTATCAAGGTTCAACACTTTTTTCAAATCCACGTTCCATTCCATGATGCAAAAAACGTGACCCAAAAGGTGCTCTGCAAGCAACCTTTCGGGTCACGTTCCGACCATATCGATAGAAAAAACATACTAAGATCGGCTTGGTCCAAAACTATTTTGATTTCTAGGTATGACTGCTTTACCGCCAATTAATCTTACTTAAAATTCGTTTTCCCAACCCATTTTGCAAGATAATGAAGACCGGATACGCGCTAATCATCAGTGGCAAGTAAATCACCGCCAACGACCAATCAAGCAAATTAACCAGAGAAAAAATCCGACCAGCAAATAAAAAGACAAGCACGAACAAAGCTGCCATTAGGACGACCAGACCGATTTTAAATCGATTCAACGGGCGTGCCGCAATCAGTAACGCATTCAAACTAAAGATTCCTGTCATCAGCACACTCAGCGTTGCGGTGGTTTCAAAGTCAAGTTGGAACTTGTTACCCAGTATCATAATCACCATGATATAACCGACCACGCAAATCGCCGCGGGAACCGCAATCTCCATGACTTGCTTCATAAACCGGCCAGTAATGCGGGTATAATCCGGTTGCAAAGCTAAGAAAAATGTTGGAATACCAACCATCAACGACGAAATCGGTGTTAACTGGATGGGTTCAAATGGATAGCTATGACTCATAAAAATAAAAATCAGTGTCAGTGCCACGGAATACATCGTTTTGATTAAGTATAGCGCAGCGACTCGTTCGATATTATTAATAACGCGCCGTCCCTCATTCAACACCTGGACCATCGCGTCAAAGTTCGAATCAATCAAGACAAAGTCAGCCAGACTCTTAGTCGCTTCGCTCCCACTTGCCATGGCGATACTACAATCCGCTTGTTTTAATGCCAACAAATCATTAACACCATCCCCAGTCATCGCTACCGTATGACCACCCCGCTGATAAGCTTTGATTAGTTGTTCTTTTTGTTGCGGCGTCACCCGGCCAAACACCGTATAATCCGCAACTAGTTGATCATAATCCGGTTTAACTCCAACCTGACTCATATCGACTAGTTGATCCGCGTTCTTGATTTCTGCACGCTGGGCAATACTAGCAACCGTCACTGGATTATCTCCTGAGATTACTTTTAATGCCACATCCTGATTAGCAAAAAAACCAAACGTAGTTTTCGCATGCGGTCGCAATTCATCTGTAATTAGAATTAGCCCTAACGTCGTCGGCTGCGTTGGTTTTGGCGTTGTTAACACCGTAACTGCTGCTAGCACTAATACCCGGTAACCTTGTTGTGCGAGGGCCTTAATTCGCGCCTGCAACTCAACAGGTACCGTTTCAAAAATGAACTCCGGCGCCCCCATGACGTAGGTTCGTCCGTCAAAGGTCGCACCACTCCACTTCCGGCTTGAAGAAAACGGTAATACTTCCGTTGGCTGCACGTGCGGCTGGCCAAAAGCAGTTTTAATTGCCTGTGCGGTCTCATTATCATCGTCAATAGCTGTAACTAATGCGGCCAGTCGTTGTTCCACCGCTTTTAGACCATGCTGGCCCCACGGCTCGACCCGCTCAAAAACTAATTTACCGCTTGTAATCGTTCCTGTTTTGTCCAGACACAATGTATCCACGCGCGCGAGTGCTTCAATCGCCGGCAATTCACGTACTAAGACTTGATGCCGACCTAAGGTAAACGCCCCAGCCGCTAGCGCAACCGAAGTCAACAAGACGAGCCCTTCTGGAATCATGCCAACCATTGCAGCTACCGTGCCTAAAATTGCCCGGTTTTGGCTTTCACCCCGCATTATCGTCGAAACGAACAGTCCGGCTCCTAGTGGAATAATCGTGAACGTCAAAATCTTAATAATTCGATTAATAATCGTTAACAGTTGACTGGGGGTCCGACGTTTTTGTTTTGCCGCCCGCGCCATCTGCTTAATAAAACTGCCGTGACCAACTTGAGTCGCTTGAACGACCCCATGGCCACCTAAAATGACACTCCCCGAAACCAGTTCATCACCCGGCCCTTTAATGACCGGATCGGCCTCGCCGGTAATTTGAGATTCATCCACTTCTAACCCGGTTGTCTCACGAACGAGCCCATCTACAGGTAATTGTTCACCACGGGTCACTAACAACAAATCATCCTGCACGATTTCGTCCTGACCAATGGCCACTGTCTGTCCATCACGACGGACTTGAACTTTGGTTGCGGACAACAGCGAAAGCTTATCGACCTGTCGTTTGGCTCGTATCTCTTGAAAAATTCCAATCGCTGTATTGACAATCACGACGAACAAAAACAACATATTCTTATAACTACCTGTCAACAGAACTAATCCTGCTAACAGTACATTGATACAATTAAAAAGCGTCAGTACATTATCGCGAAAAATCTGTTTGACAGAACGTGTCAAAGGCGGTAACGGTTCATTCTTCAGGCCCGCTGTCAGGCGCTGGTCAACTTCCTCAGTCGTTAACCCGTGTTCAATTGTTGATAAATAACGTTCTGACATGGCGCGCCTCCTAAAATTAGCTTTAACGCATTGTGCTAATTATTGTTTAGTCTAAATCATGATTAACAAGCACAATCCTTAGTTTTAATCTTATTGTAAACGATTTTTCAAGTCTAAGGCTAAAATAACGCCCTAATTTGGTGCTTACCGTGCAGAATTAAGTTTTTCATTATGATTAGCCACAATAACTACAGTACTCACGCCCATCATCTAATCGTCACCAACATCTTTACTTCAGCTCAGCTCCCCCTGATTCCCATTTTTGAACAAACACCACTAAATAAAAAGGCGGCCATCCGTTGAGATGGTCGCTACTTACATTATTAATTATTTTTTTGCATCATCGGCTGGCAAATGGGTCTGATCAATCGCCAACTGCATAACCTTCGTGAACCGTTCATCAAGTTCAGCACCTTGCATCTTAAAGAAGCCACCAATCTCTTGGATAATGAACCCAAATAGCGTGGAACGATATAGGGTATTCTCTACTCGAGCCGAATCATCCAACTGTAAGGGCTTAAACATATCTTGATATAACTGAACAATTGCCTTACGAGAACGTGGAATTCTTAGATTGTCATTTAAGTCTAGTAATAACGGTGCCAAACCACGATGATGCACACAAGCTGCCCGGAATTCCTGAGCAAAGGCCATCAACGCTTCATCACCGTCAATACCCGTGATTTTTTCCGTTAACCGATCCGCAACATTTTGTACAAATTGGAGGCCAACCTGATCCAATAAATCACTCAAGCTATCAACATAATTATAAATCGATTGTGGCCGCACATCCAAAACTAACGCTAGATCCCGAATCGTTAACCCGTTAATTCCTTTACTCTCAATTAACTGATTAGCTGTTGCTAATACTTTCGCCTGTGTCAGTGTTCTTCTCTTTACCATTATGCTCCCCCATTTATCGGTTTATTTCGTTTATCATTATAACCCAAACCAATCAAAAACCGGGATGAAATACATACTTTTATCGAAATTAATACAATTGATGGGTTTTGCGGGTTTTTTTTGACCAATAAATACAATTATTTAATTAAGGACAACAATTATGATCAGAATAACGGTAGGAAATTAGTTTACACTGATTACGATCTAGTATTTATTAAATTATTTAAATCGATAATTATAATTATTTATCAGCTGTTTTATTAGTTGAGACTAAATATTTGCACATTCACAATAGACCACAAAAGACGAAGCCACTCATGATTTCGTCACAATACTGGCCGATGCCACTCATTTATTTAACTATTACAACTAAGACAGCGCTTAACATTAAATTCATATAATTCCGAGTAGCTAGCAATTAAAACTAGTTGCTCTAGCTACTGACCAAACAATTTCCACGTTTATGAGACATTCTGAGGACTACCTGTCTCATATTGGTCAACACTGCTTTCCTTTGATTCTAGGAATCTAATCCTAACCACTCTATAATGACCATATTCAAACTAAAGCGAGGGAATATAAATGACAACGCAACAAATCAAAATTCACATACTTCATACTGGTCTTGTCAAAGTGGACAAGGCTTTGCCATTCCACGGGCAGTATCGCAACCCACTGGCCTTCACCGGTCTATTTCGAAGTGAGCGCAATCAAATAACGCTCCCCGTCTCCAGTTACCTCATTGAGCATCCTAAAGGGTTATTACTCATCGATACCGGTTGGCATAAGACGGTTCGCAAGAGTAATTGGCAAGAGCTTGGTCCACAAGTCCAAATCAACACTGGTTATTTACCAGCCGGTTGGGCCATCGATGAACGCTTAGCAGCCCTTGGATACACTCCAGAAGATTTAGACTACGTGCTTCTCAGTCACCTACATTGTGACCATGTTAGCGGTTTAAAGCATGTGCAAACTGCCAAACACATTCTTGTATCTCAGCCAGAATGGCAAATCGCAAATCGCTTACCACTCGTCTACTTACCGCACGAATGGCATGGTGTTAAGGTTCAAACCTACGACTTTTCTCAAACCGGTATCGGACCTATTGGCGAAAGCTACGATGTATTTGGTGACGGCAGTGTCTTACAAGTGCATACCCCTGGTCACGCTAACGGGATGGCTGCGACATTGATTCGCGGAGCAGATGGGCATTTTATCTTGCTTGCGGCCGATACCGGTTACGCTAGTATTTCTTGGGAGAAGATGTTGACACCGGGAATTTGTACAAGCCGTAAAGCCGCCATTACCTCACTCGGATGGATACGGGAGCAAGCCCACCGTCAAAATTGTATTGCAGCACTAGCTAACCATGATCCTCAAACTAATCAACAAGTCTTGTCATTACCGTATTAGCATATTTTTTACAAGTCGATTCATAAAAGTCGCAATATTAGTCGCATCACCATGCGCTAGCGCCCAAGTTATCGCGGTTAAAGCACTACTGGCATAAAGTCGTAAGACAAAGTCACGTGGTACTTCCAGCTCAAGATCTGGTAGCAGTGGATTTAAATAGTGTTGTAGGCTAATTAAATAGCGCTGACTCAAATCCGCATGCTCAGTATGAATCATTAATAGTACGTTAAGCAATGCTTCATCCGCAACCAATGCCTGATATAAAGCAATTAATCCCGCATCATTCGTTAATACGGTCATTCGTTGCCCCAATAGTTGTTCAAATTTAGTCGCTTGCATTGTGACTAAGTGTTCCAGTAGTGCGTATTTATCTTGATAGTGATGGTAAAACGTACTGCGTCCCACTAACCCCGCTTTACAAATATCGTTAACCGGGACCTAGAAGCAGGGTTTCATTCGACAAGCTTGAATAAACCCTGCTTCTAGGTCCCGGTTTGTTTTGATGGTACGTAAATCTTGCGCTGCCATTAAGCTGCATTCCTTTCGTTAATAAATAACATATTTAATTCGGCAATTATTGTTACTAATTAAGGTCTCTAATAGCTTGCTCTATAAACCAAACTTTTCAAGCACCCAATCTTAAAAAGTTTGGTTTATTCTTCAGCCACATCATGCCATCACACCAAACAACGGCTATATTCTGATAGGCTTGTTCTTCAAACTGGTACCATTGATCTAGTCAATCAAATCGTCACTTAATGACCGCAACCGACGAAAAGCACCCCGACTACTAATTGCTCGCTCTAGCGTTTCAGCTTGCCTCCCCACGGACAATTGGGCAATGCAGACTTCCATAATTTGATAATCATTAATGTCGAATTTAGCAGATCATTTAATTTCATTAGAACGACTCCGCCAAGTTAACTTCCGAACTATAAGTCTACTGTATCGCATTTGTACTAAAACTACTACTACTGGCCATTTTCCTTATATTACGTTGAACGCTAAAATCATTAGTGCCTTATTGGTGTCACAACTTAATCTCACGAACTGGAAATAACAAAATGACTCAAAAAGTGTGTGGGTCGTCTAACGAACATTAGACGACCCACACACTTTTTTATAAGCTTATTAATCCAACAATTTTAAAATCTTACTGTTCCCGTTCCAACACCGTCACCGATTCAATATGCGGCGTTTGTGGGAATTGGTCCACGGGTTGGACCGGGGCACTAATATGGTACCCATATTCCGCAAACCGTTGAACGTCCCGAACTAAGGTCGATGGATTACAACTAATGTAAACCACCCGTTTAGGGGCCATTTCACCGGCACTCTTGATAAAGTCAGCATCCAAGCCTTTGCGTGGTGGATCGACCACAATCACGTCAGGCTTAATCCCATCTTCCTGCCATTTTGCCATGGCCTTTTCAGCACTATCTAAGACAAACTTAGCATTAGTAATACCATTCTTATCCGCGTTTTGCCGCGCGTTATCAATCGCTGCCGGTACAATTTCAACACCGTAAACTTGCTTCGCATGTTGGGCCATCGTTAATGAAATCGTTCCGATACCGGAATAAGCATCGATCACCGTTTCGTTACCAGTCAAACCAGCCTGATCAATGGCTAATTGATAAAGCTTTTCAGTTTGTTGTGGGTTCACTTGATAGAAAGATTGGGCTGAAATGGCGAATGTCAAGCCCAATAACTGATCATTGATAGTGGCCTTACCAGCTAACACGTTGTTAACTGGCCCTAAGATCACGTTAGTCTTCTTGGAATTAACGTTTTGGATCACACTAACGACTTCTGGTAACGCCGCCTGAATCTCTTGTGTGACCACGTCAGCCATTGGTAAGTGTTTCGTCCGCGTCACAATCACAACCATCATCTCATGGCTGTAATACCCACGACGCACCATGATCGTCCGAATCGTCCCACTATGATGGAATTCATCATAAGCGGCTTCATGATACTTCCGCAAAATATCGCGGACCACCACAATGGCCTTATCAATTTCGGGATCTTGAATATAATAATCTTCAATCGGCATCAATTGATGGCTATTTTTCTTATAAAATCCAGTCGTTAATTGCCCCTGAACTTGACGTACTGGTACTTGCGCCTTGTTCCGATACTGGGTCGGGTTGGCCATCCCGATCGTTGGTAAAACTTCAACGTCATCCATGTGAACTTTTGCAAATAGTTCAGCTACCTGGTGTTGCTTGAACTTCAATTGCTCACTGTATTCCAAGTGTTGCAGGGGCGCAATCCCCGTTTGCCGATAAACGCGGCCTTTCGGATTGACCCGGTGTGGGCTCACTTGATTGATTTTTTCAACGTCACCAAACGCAAAGTTCTTCGTTGTCTTTGTGACCTTGACCGTGATTTTTTCTTCTGGCAACGCATTTTCAATAAAAATTGGGTAGTTATCGACTTTGGCAACCCCCATGCCCTGATAGGTTAAATCCATGATAGTGACGTCTAAGACTTCACCCTTATGCACTGGTAAATTAACTTTCATTTGTTTCCTCTTGCTTTCTTTGTTAGTGACCTTATTATTTTTAACTGCTGACTAGTAGCCACTGCTCCAGTCAACTAGTGGTATCTCAACTTGTTGATGCGGTACTTCACAGCGTATTTTATAAAACCAGGTTCATCAAACTTACCGCTCGCACTGCTATTCTAACTGCCAAGACGTGCAAACTCAGCCGTGCATGCCACCGGTTATGCCAGTAAATTATTGCCAAAATCGTAATTCATTTACTTACTAGATAAACCTTCAGCACACACGATGAAAGCCACGCTCTTAAAAAAATTACCGTCCACCATTGTATCGGTAAACGGTAATTTAAGCAAGTTATTCTATTTTTCGTCGTCCTCAGTTGCAGCTGGCAACTGATCAACGGCTGAGACAAAATGTCGCTCAGCATCTTCCAACTCTGGATCAGTAATCGCCTCATCTGGAATCCGATCCGTATCTGCAAACATTTCAATGTGTTGCTTCAAATTACGGAACGTCATCGGTGCATCCCCACCGTATTCACCATCTAAATTGATCATCAACCGATCCTGATCTACTGGCTTAGCAACGACCTTGTTTGTCTTCACATAAATAATGCTGGGATCGTTGATATGCTTACCACCGTTGAGCACTAATGTCATCAGGTGTAGCATCTTCGCCAGATTACTCGTCTTCACAATGATCATCGTGAATTTACCATCATCTAACGATGCGTCCGGCACCAACTGTTCAAAACCACCCACCGAATTAGTCAGTGCTAAGAAAAACATCGATGCCTTGCCTTGGTAATGGCCACCATCATACTTCAAATCCATCTCAACCGGTTTTACCCGGGGTAGCAACTCAGCACCTTTGGCTAAATAAGCCGCATACCCAAAAATTGATTTTAATTGTGAAGGTACATCATAGGTCAACTCCGTTAGCATACCACCCGCCGCGATATTAATGAAGTACTGTTCGCCAGCTTGACCAATGTCCATCTTGACTGTCTGATCTTTCAAAACCACCTTGGCCGCCGCAACCGGATCATTACGTGGAATCCGTAGCGCCCGGGCATAATCGTTAGTTGTACCCGCCGGAATAATCGCCATCTTAGGCCGCCGCTTCAACCCAGCTAACCCGTTTACTACTTGATTGATGGTTCCATCACCACCAGCTGCTACAATCAGTTCAAACCCGTCCTTGGCACAGCGCCGCGCTTCATCGGCCGCCGAATTGGGAGCCGGTGTCGTGGCGAACGCGCTAGTCTCATAACCAGCTTGTTCAAAAATACCAAGAATTTCAACTAAATCGTGGGCCAACGCCTCACGTCCAGAAGTCGGGTTGTAAATAAGTCGTGCCCGTTTACGCATGTTTCCTATTCCTCCGCTCACACGGTCGGGTGTTCAGTGGTTGGCGTTGACCAACTACTAGTCATGGAATCATCATCTAGATTCAACACTCCAACGACCTACTCGAATTTACCGTGCTTTTAATGATGTCATTAATAATTGATTGACGACTTTCGGGTTCGCCTGACCACGCGTCTTCTTCATGATTTGCCCCACGAGGAAGCCCACGGCCCGATCTTTCCCGTTCTTGAAGTCATCAATCGATTGTTGATTATTATCCAACACATCGTCAACAATTGGTTGTAACTTCGCCGGATCAGACAATTGAACTAAGCCCTTGTCATTGACCCATTGAACCGGTTCTGAGCCTGCCATGATGGCCTTGAAGACCTTCTTGGCAATTTTACTTGAAATGGTCTCATCCGAAATCATCTTAATCATCCCGGCTAAGTGAGCCGGTGTTAAATCAGTCGCTAACAAATCAACCTTATGCTCGTTCAAGTACGCGTTAACGTCCCCTTGCAAATAGTTTGAAGCCAATTTAGGATCCGCACCCTGAGCAACCGTTGCATCAAAGAAGTCAGACATTTCCTTAGTCTGGGTTAACACACCCGCATCATAGGGCGTCAAACCAAATTCATTGATGTAACGTTCACGCCGCGAACCAGGCATTTCTGGAATGGTCTTCTTAACGGTCGCAATCCAGTCATCATCGATATCGACTGCTGGAATATCAGGTTCTGGGAAGTAACGGTAATCATCGCTACCTTCCTTGACCCGCATCAAAATCGTTTGGCCCGTTGTTTCATCAAAACGCCGCGTTTCTTGTTGGATCTTGCCACCAGCCATGAGAACTTGTTGTTGGCGTTGTTCTTCATATTCCAGTGACTTGCGAACATAGTTGAAGGAGTTCAAGTTCTTCATTTCGGTCTTGACGCCGTACTTATCAGAACCCGCTGGTCGAATCGAAATATTAACGTCAACCCGCATTGACCCTTCTTCCATCTTAACATCCGAAACACCCGTAAATTGAATTCGTTGCCGTAATGCTTCACAGTAAGCATAAGCTTCTTCTGGCGAGGCAATATCTGGCTTGGACACAATTTCAATCAACGGCGTCCCTTGCCTGTTCAAATCGACATAGGAATAATCATTTTCATGGGTGTTCTTCCCGGCATCTTCTTCGATATGCATCTCTTCGATACCGATTTTTTTCTTCTTACCATCAACTTCGATTTCAATCCACCCATCATGGGCAATCGGTTTTTCATGTTGTGTAATTTGGTAAGCTTTTGGGTTATCCGGATAGAAGTAGTTCTTCCGGTCAAAGTACGTATGGTGCTCAATATTCGCGTGCAAAGCTGTCGCTGCTTTGATTCCAGCTTCGACCACACCCTTATTAGGCGTTGGTAATACCCCGGGATATCCCCAGTCGATCACGTTCGTGTTGGCATTTGGTTCCGAACCAAATTGCACGGGTGAAGGACTAAAGATCTTGGAGTTGGTCTTTAACTCAACGTGGACTTCCAAACCAATCGTGGTTACAAAATTCATTAGTTAGCACCTCCAACTTTCGGGGTTTGCTTGTAAACTTGCGTTGCTTGTTCAAAGGCATAGCCCGCTTGATACATCGTACTTTCGTCAAACGCCTTACCAATTAATTGCAAGCCAACTGGTAACCCATCTGCAAACCCAGCTGGTACCGACATCCCTGGCAAGCCAGCTAAGTTGACTGGAATCGTCAAGACGTCGTTCATATACATTGTGATTGGGTCAGATAATTCGTCACCTAACTTAAAAGCTGGGGTTGGCGCAACTGGTCCCATAATTAAGTCATAATCTTCAAAGACCTTATTAAAGTCATTAATGATCATCGTCCGAACTTGGCCCGCTTTGTGGAAGTAAGCATCATAATAGCCAGCTGAGAGGGAGAACGTCCCTAACATGATCCGGCGCTTAACTTCGTCACCAAAACCTTCTGAACGACTACGAACATAGACGTCTTCCAAGTTCTTGACATCGTCCGCCCGGAAGCCGTAACGAATCCCATCAAACCGTTGTAAGTTTGAGGAAGCTTCTGAAGAAGCAATGATATAGTAAGCAGCCACACCATAGCGACTATTTGGTAGGGAGACTTCTTCAACCGTGGCACCCAAGTCTTTAAACTGCTTGACTGCTTGTTGAATGACTTCACGAACCTTAGGATCGATGCCATCGCCCATATATTCTTTTGGTAACCCGATCTTCATACCCTTGATATCACCCGTCAAACCGGCCGTAAAGTCTGGCACAGCTTGCTTGGATGACGTGGTATCATGCACATCGTTGCCCGCAATCATATTCAAAGCGGCCGCGTTATCCTTGACCGTCCGTGTCATCGGCCCAATTTGATCCAATGAGGACCCAAAGGCAATGAGCCCCCAGCGTGAAACCCGACCATACGTTGGTTTCATCCCAACAATACCATTGAATGAAGAAGGTTGCCGAATTGAACCACCCGTATCAGAGCCAAACGCAACCGGCACTTGACCAGAAGCCACCGCAACCGCAGAACCACCCGAAGAACCGCCAGGCACCCGGCTGATGTCCCAAGGATTACGTGTTACGTGGAATGCCGACGTTTCAGTCGAACCGCCCATCGCAAACTCATCCATGTTAGTCTTACCAACAATCAACGCATTGCTGTTCAATAGCTTGTCAACAACCGTTGCGTTATAGACCGGCACGAAGTTTGCTAGCATCTTAGAAGCCGCCGTCGTCGTGAGATCCTTCGTCACAATATTATCCTTGACTGCCACTGGAATCCCAGCAAAGAGGTTGCTAGCGTCGATGCCGTTTTGATCCAAAACAGTAGCCTGTTGTAAGGCTTGCGCTTCATTTAAATTCAAGAACGCCCCTAGCTTAGGGTCAACCTGATTCATATTAGCAAAAGTGGCCTTCGCTAGTTCCGTGGCACTGATCTTCTTGGCTACCAAGTCAGCGTGTAGACTAGTTAGATCTTGGTCGAAATAAGTCATTATTCACCGTCCCCACTTTCATCAATAATTGCTGGCACTTTAATCAAGCCATTGGCTGTTTCTGGGGCATTCTTCAGCAATGCTTCCCGGAGTGCTTCATCACTCTTAACCGCCACGTCCTCACGTAGCGTATTCGTATGATCACTCATCCGTGACGTTACGGGTACGCCCGTCGTATCAACCGTGCTTAATTCTTCGAACATGCCGATAATTTTTTCTAGTTGCGGTGTGAACATCGCTAATTGGTCTGGTGTAAACTCCAACTTAGCCAAGCTCGCAACGTGTTGGACTTGTTCGGCATTAATTCGTTCTTCAGCCATCAGATTTCCTTCTTTCTCAAATCTTACTAAATATAATTTAATTAATCGTCGCCCTGGTCACTAAAGACATGGGTGTAATAAGAACTGCCCTTCGCTGTTCTGGCCAAAAAGCTTTGAATATTACCATTGGCACTCTTAACCGTAATTTCAACCGGTACACCGGATGGTAAATAACGTTTAGCAGCCGTGGCTAAGTACTGCGTAAAACTAATAATTTCCGTTTCACTATAGAACTTAGTCGTGATGTTAACACTTAATTTACTCAACGACTTGTCCTTGTAATGAGCATTCGCTGTTACGCCAGACAAGTTCGGGAAGAAGTTTTGAACATGGGACTTAAACTGACTAAAGTCCGACTCATCATTACTATTAGCACCCGAGTTCTTCGATTCAGAGGTCGCTGGGAAGACATAATTCTTCCAGTTCAACGACGTCCAGTTCGAAATCGAAGTTGAACCGTTCTTGGAGACGGCATAAGCAATCATGTCACCACCAACTAAGCTATCATTCGAAGACTGCTTATAAAGTGCCAGCACGATTGGCACGTTCTTCAAAGCTGAGCGTTGACGTAGGCGTTGCAGGACAGTATTGGCCATCTTCTTACCTTGTGCCGTTAACTCGGTCGTTGAAATGTTGGTTTCATAAGTGGCGCCATACTCAACCTTCGTATAATAATCGACCGAGTTCATTCCCAAGCCAATTGTTACACCACCAAGTGACAGCTTACTGCCATTTTGAACCATGTAATCTTGTTCTTCAAGTTGTTGTAAGTAAATTGGATTCCGGGTATTCGGATCCTTCTTACCATTATTCTCCGGGTTCAATCCTTCTGAATTACTGCTTGATTTACGTCCAAGCCAATTTTCCACCGTCGATGAGCTTAAATATTGACCTTCTTGGAAGACGTATTTACTCGTTGGAAAGACTTTTTTAGACACGTCCAATAAGCCACTTTCAAAACTCTTCAAGTTCATGACGTTATCGTTTTGTGAGACGACGACACCTCGGGACTTACTCGTCCGATAACGGCCATTTTTGATCACCCCTTGATAGAACTCGCTATCAGCAGTTCCAGTGGTGGTCGTTGTTTTCGTTCCAGTCGTTGTCGTACTACTACTAGTCGACCCAAAGGACGAATTCTTTAAATTACCGCAGGCGGCTAGAACAATGGCAGCCACTGCTACTAGACCCATCGTGCGTATGCGTTTGACATTCACGCTTGTGTATCCTCCCTCATTGTTTCGCTGAACCGGGCTTCATCCCATACGGTAATGTCCAGCTGCTGTGCTTTTTGCAACTTACTTCCGGCATCGCTACCTGCAATCACGAGGTCCGTCTTCTTCGAGACACTCCCCGTTACCGTGGCGCCGTGGGCTTGTAGCCACTGAGTCGCATCTGGCCGGGTAAAGCTTTCCAGCTTACCCGTTAAGACGACCCGCTTACCTGCAAACCAACTATTACTATCGGCTGCCACGGTGGCACTAGGGCCCTGATACGTGGTATTCACATTGACCGCTTGCAATTCACTGATTAACGTATGCACTTCGTCGCTTTCAAAGTACTGTACCACGGCGTTAGCAATCACGTCACCCATTGAATCAATCGCCGCAATTTCTTCCTGACTAGCCACCATCAACGCTTCGATCGTGCCAAAATGTTGCGCAATTAAGCGCGCCACTTTAGCACCGACGTGCCGAATACCAAGACCGAACAATAACCGTTCAAGTGAATTATCACGGCTACGGTCAATTGATGTCAAGAGCTTTTCAGCAGATTTATCTTTTATTTTATCTAATGTTAAGAGTTGTTCCTTAGTTAACCGATATAGACCGGCAACATCACTGACTAACTGATTGGCGTACAGTTGCGCAATAATCCGCGGGCCGAGACCATCAATATTCATCGCATTGCGGGAAGCAAAGTGCACCAATCCTTCTTGGACTTGAGCAGGACACTTCGGGTTAATACACCGCAAAGCCACTTCGTCCTCCAAATGAACCAGTGGTGCGTCACAGGACGGACAATTCGTTGGAATAACTAACGGTTGGGCATCCTTAGGTCGTTTAGTTAGATCAACCGATGAGATTTCGGGAATGATATCACCCGCTTTATGCAGTAAGACAGTATCCCCGATACGTACATCCTTCGCCGCCACGTAATCGGGGTTGTGTAAGGAAGCTCGGGCAACGGTCGTCCCAGCCAATTGAACAGGTTCCATCACAGCAGTAGGTGTAACAACGCCCGTCCGTCCAATGGTCCATTCAACGTCGATTAACTGGGTTGGTTGTTCATCAGGTGGAAACTTATAAGCAATGGCCCAGCGTGGGACCTTAACCGTCGCACCCAGCGAGCGTTGTAACGGTAACGGATTAGCTTTAATCACGATGCCGTCAATACCGTAAGCCAATTCTGGTCGCTCATTTTGATAATGGTCAATGTAACTAAAGACGTCAGCCATCGAATGGGCCACCTTAAAATCTGGATTGATTGCAAAACCTAAATCAGCAAATTCTGTCAGCATCTCGCTCTGAGTCCGCGCTGTCAATGGTTCATAATCCGCAACGTTATACATAAATGTACTCAATTGGCGTTCCGCCACAACTCGTGAATCCAACTGTCTTAGGGTTCCAGCCGCCGCATTCCGCGGATTGGCAAAGACCGGCTCGCCCGCCGCTTCCCGCCGTTCGTTTAAGGCAGCAAACGCCGCTTTCGGCATGTAACACTCGCCACGTACCTCAATGGTCAGTGGTCGCGTCAAGCGCTGGGGAATTGACTTGATTGTCTTAATATTAGTCGTAATATCTTCGCCAACCGTACCGTTACCACGCGTTGATCCTTGAACGAGCACGCCATCTTCGTAACGTAATGAGAGTGCTAATCCATCAATCTTCAACTCGCAATTATAATCGACTGGATGACCGACATTTTGTTCCAAACGATCTACAAATTCTTGCAATTCAGCTTGTGAAAAGACGTCACCCAGTGACAACATTGGAATCTCGTGAGTTACTTTATCAAAGCCTGATTTAACCGTGCCACCGACTAACTGGGTCGGCGAATCCGGTGTAACTAGTTGTGGAAAGGTTTGCTCAAGTTCCACTAACCGTTCATACTTTTGATCATAGACATTGTCTTCCACGTTCGGCGCATCTTCGTCATAGTACTGCCGACGCCATTCATTTAACGTTTGCCGTAAAGCGGCCGCTTCATCAGCTGCTCGCTCAACGGTCATTGTGTTGGGGTTGTCCGCCATCAGCTAGTCCTCCTAACTAATCCTGTACTTTTTGGATTGGTGCAAATGCTGCTAATAACCGCTTAATTCCTTCAGACTTAAAGGCAATATCCAATTCAGCATCCTCACCGGCACCCGTTACTTTTACAACTGTTCCAGTGCCCCACTTACGATGCTTGACCTTGTCACCAATCGACCAACTATTCTTATCAGCCCCCGTACCACTCGCCTTTTTAACTGTGGCCCGCGTACCAACAGGATTCTTCTTATACGATGGTGTAAAGGCGCGGCGTTCACGATCCGCACCAAATGGGACTTTGGGGCCAGTGCTACTAGCGCCATCCAACGTATTTTCATTCTTAAGTAACTCTGGTTCAATTTCTTCAACGAATCGGGAAGCCGCATTGTTCTGACGCCGCCCATATAACATCCGTGAGTACGCGTTAGTCAAGTACAGCTTTTTCTCAGCCCGCGTAATCCCAACATATGCTAATCGTCGTTCTTCTTCTAACTCGTCTTCGTCCATCATCGCCCGTGATAATGGAAAGATGCCTTCTTCCATCCCAATCAAGAAGACAACCGGAAATTCTAGCCCCTTAGCCGCATGTAACGTCATCAACGTCACTGCTTGAGGTTCTTCTTCAACGTTATCAACGTCCGAAACCAGTGCCAAATCTGCTAAGAAATCAACAAACTTATCACTGTCTTCATCTTCTGGTTGATAACTATCATCGAATTGCTTCGTCACAGACAAGAATTCTTCGATGTTTTCAATCCGCGCTTGCGCTTCTAATGATTTCGTTGCTTTGGCATCCTTCAAGGCCTTCATATAGCCCGTACGGTCAAGGATTTCTTGCGTCAAGTCCGTCACAGACAAGTATTCCCGCATGGCGCGCAATTCATTCATTGTCGCTGCAAACTTCGCCAACGCACCTTTAGCACGCGCCGAAATACCGTTAGCCATATCGACATTGCTAGCTGCTTCCAACATAGAATAACCTGCTTCGTCCGCAAATAACCGTAACTTTTCAACACTCGTCTGACCAATACCCCGCTTAGGCTCGTTAACGACCCGTTCAAAATTCATCGAATCCTGGTCGTTCACAGCCAAGGTCAAGTAGGATAAGACATCCCGAATTTCTTTACGGTCATAGAACTTATTGCCACCAACCATCGTGTACGGAATATTGGCCTTAACAAGTGATTCTTCCATAACCCGTGACTGTGCGTTTGTCCGATAAAGAATCGCAAAGTCACCATAATCAAGCTTATCCGCCTGCATGCTTTCTTGAATCTTCGCAATCACAAAGTGCGTTTCGTCGCTTTCACTCTGGCCACGATAATAGGAAATCTTGTTGCCCGGTTCATTCTCAGTCCATAATTTCTTCGGCCGCCGCGTTGAATTATTGTTAATAACTGCATTCGCCGCCGACAAAATGGTCTTGGTCGAACGATAATTTTGTTCCAACATGACCGTGTCAGCCTGCGGGTAATCCTTCTCAAAGTCAAGAATATTTTCCATGTTGGCACCCCGCCAACCATAGATTGATTGGTCGGCATCCCCAACTACACACAAATTCTTATACTTGTCAGCTAACATGTTGACCAACGTATATTGCGCATTGTTCGTATCTTGATATTCGTCCACATGAATATAATGGAACTTATTTTGATACCACGCCAGCGTTTCAGGATTCTGTTTAAATAGCTGAATCGTCAACATGATCAAGTCGTCAAAATCAACTGCTTGATCAGCTGCCAACTCGCGCTGATATTGCAAATAAACATCCGCCACAACACTCTCAAAAGGACTTGCAGCCGACTCTTTGTACATTTCTGGCGTCTGCAAATCATTTTTAGCATTTGAAATTGCGGATAAAATCGAACGTGGATCAAATTTTTTCGAATCGATATTTTGTTCCGTCAGGATTCGTTTAACTAGTGTCCGTTGTTCACTGGTCCCCGCAATCGTAAAGGCCCGGTTATATCCAATCTGTTCAATATCGCGTCGTAAGATTCGGACACACAGGGCATGGAATGTCGAAACCCATACGTCCTGCGCCGATTCACCTAGCAACTTACCGACCCGTTCACGCATTTCACGAGCGGCCTTATTCGTAAAGGTAATTGCTAAAACGTTCCAAGGGTTGACCCCTTGTTCTTCAATTAAATAAGCTACCCGATGCGTCAGTACCCGGGTCTTTCCTGAGCCCGCACCGGCCATAATTAGTAGCGGTCCTTCTGTGTCTAAAACGGCTTCCTGTTGCTTGTCATTCATTCCTGCCAATAGGCTTTCTTTCGACACGCTGTTCGCCACCCTTTCTAAAAATCAGTCACCAAACATTATAGCAAATTTTGGCCGTGATTGCTGTACTTTAAGGTCAGCATCTCACACAAAAATCGCGGTTTTTCCATTGTCAGTGACACCTATGTTAATTTTACAACTTCTACTATTCACGGGAAACGAATTGACGGCAATATTGCGTAACTTTAAGCAATTTTGAGACTTACTCAATTTTTAGCCAAAATGCCCGCCGCACCATTCTCAACGCCACCTACTCCGATAATTGCCCTTTCGTCATTTGGAAGACATGTCCCCAAACGTTAAAAAATCCAATTCACAAGATGAATTGGATTACGAACTTTATTTATTCGCGACTGTTGCCCATAATGGCTGGTCGTCGGTCGCGAACAGTACGATTGAATTAACGGTAATGATCCGTGAGACTAGGCTCTAATCATTCATTACTCAGCTTCAGTTTCATTATCAGCCGGCGTTGTTTTGCCAAACTGCCAAATACTGGTATCTTCGATCTGTTCGAGCGCTTCTTTAACACTCGGTGCCTCCACTAACACATGGCCGGCAACCGGCGCCCGGTGCGCTTGCAACAGCGTCCGGTGATAGAAATTAAAGAACCAGTTAGTCTTAATCTGCCACTGCGTCCGAATGCCACTTTCCTGAGCCGGTGTAAAGTAAGCAGCAACCACAGGCATCAACTGCTTGACAGGCATTAATGGCAGTCCCGCAATTGCCCGCAGGTGTTGTTCCGCCATACTAATGTTCGTTGCACGTTCGAAGACATACCCTGCCTGATGCATCGCAGGGACGATCCGCTTCACGTATAAGTTACCGCCCTTCGTTAAGAAGAAGGCGACTTCAAAAACACCCGTATAACTCAAGTTATCACTAATTTCTTTCGTGATCCGCAGCATTTCATCATTCACCGCCGCATCGATTTGCGCCGGAACGATTGAGGCAACCAGCTCATGATTGCGATACCGGTTCTCAACCGTTGGGAAGAACGCCGTCGTATCTCCGCTCTTAGCACCAAATACGGAAAGTTCCTTGTCATATGGAATCAGTGACTCTAACAAATAAGTGCCCCAATCCAACAGATCAGCCGCCTTGACAATATCCGTCTGCGTCTTAATGACGAGCTGGCGATTCTGACCTAAGCCCTTTTGAATCGGCTTCAAAATACTTGGGTAACCAATTGAGCCAATTGATTGGTAGACATCATCCAGACTCACGATCGTGGCTGACGGTGCCACGTTCAAATTAAGCTGGCTAAAAAATGCCCGTTCTAAGGAGCGGTCTTGCGTAATTTCTAGCGCATCAGCCCCTTGTGGTACCCGGGTGTGCGCCGCCAAAAACTTAATGACCGACGCATCAATGGTTTCCGACTCGTAAGTCACCATATCGCAACGTTCCGCAAAATTTTGTAACTGTTGTTGGTCATTGAGGGCCCCGACAACGCGAAAATCTGCCAGTTCCATGGTCTCAGTATTTTCGTTATCGCCGTATACCCCGACATTGATGCCAGCATTACGCGCGGCAATTACTAATCCAACACCATTAGTACTACTTCCAATAATGCCAAGCGTACCACCTGGGTTTAAAATCGAGTTGTCCACTTCAGTCCCTACTTTCCTATACTTTAAATAATTATAATCTGATTATTGAATCACTTTTAGCGTGCATTATCCTGTAACAATCATACTTGCTGACGCGCACGGTTGCAAGTTTATCACTGCTTTTTTCGGCGTTCGTTCCGTCGCTTGACTCGCTTGAGCCAAAAGCCACCGGAAATATAACGCGGTTCATACGCAATCACAAACGCATTGGGTGCCGCGTCTTTGATCAGGCCATACAGCCGGCGCTCATTCTTCCGCGGCGCCAATATTTCTAGCTCTAACCGCTCACCTTCTAGGCCGTAAGCGGCATGTTGTGTAACCCCGAAACCATTTTCGCGAAGCACCCCAGGTAATGACGACTTAGGGTCAGGTAAAATAACTGAAATCATCGTGTAACCTAATGCCAAATGGTCTTCAATCACCATCCCAACATATACCCCGACACCGTAGCCTAACGCATATACAACTAAGTTAATCGGATTATGCAGCCGATCCAGGACAAGCGACAATCCTAAGACGTAAATTGTAATCTCAATCACACTCGCAAATGCTGCAAAATACCGATAGCCACGCATCACGAGTAGAAAACGGACAGTATTTAACGTAATGTAAGCAAAGTTGATAACAAAAATAAGGACGAGCATCCCAATGTCAACGTGCATCACAATCCCCGCTTTCTTAGCTTAATCCTAGTCCTCCGAAGCAAAGTGCACCCGATCACCATCAAATGATGTAATCTGTGCTAATGATTCTAATCGGACACCTCGGTCAGCAATCAATTGATGACCAGTTTGGAAGACCTTTTCAATCACGATCCCGACCCCAGCGATTTTGACGTGGGCCTTATCACAAATCTCAAACATTCCTTGAACAGCTTGACCATTGGCTAAGAAGTCATCAATTAACAAGACTTGATCATCCGCCTGTAAGAACTTTTTCGCAATCGAGATATGGTTAGACGTCTTCTTGGTGTAAGAATACACTTCAGCAGTATACAAATCATCAATTAACGTCACCGACTTGTGCTTACGTGCAAACACGACGGGCACGTGCAGCGCTAACCCAGCCATGACTGCCGGCGCAATTCCTGATGATTCCACCGTCAAGATTTTAGTTACACCTGCATCTTGAAATAAATGGGCAAATTCTGTTCCCATGGCAAACATTAAGTCAGGATCAACTTGATGATTCAAAAAGCCATCCACTTTCAATACTTCACCGGGAAGCACCCGACCATCTTTCAAAATACGTTCTTCAAGTTCTCGCATAGTACCCTCCTAGAATTATAACCGACATTAAAATATTGCAATTAGTTTGATTACTTTCTATCATACCGTTGTAAGTCATATTTTTGAATAATATTAATTAATTTTTGTGCATAACTTGGGTCAGTGGCATAGCCAGCCGTCTGTAATGCTTGGGCCGCCGTCTGATAATCAGTGGCTTTAATAACTGCGGCGTAGTGCTGAGAATCCCAAGTCGTTCCGTAGGCTAATTTTTTGGCATGATCCACAAGCGACGCGTGCCAACTGTCGTAAACGGCAAAGCGGCGTTTAACTGTGTGATAGGCACCATCATAATATTCTTGCGTCGTCATCAAGCGACCCGATGCGGACTTAACACCAAACAAATTATTATTTTCAGTCGCATTGGTGCTTTGACCCCAATCTGACTCTAAGATGGCTTGACTCAGTGTGATGCTCGCCAAGACATGATATTGTTGGTCGAGTTGTTGGGCAGCCGGAACTAATTTCTTAATAAACGCAGTATGCGTCGTTGTTGGTGCTGTCGTCACTTGTGATTTAGCCGCCCAATTCTGTTGAATATACCAGACCATACCAACCATTGCCGTAATGACTAATAAGATATTGACCCATTGGAGGCGCCCTTTTTTAACAAATAATTGTGACCGCTGCTTTCGACGCGGTCGCCGACGCTTAACTGCCATGTTACGCCCCCCTTCCCGGTCATCACCTGACACCTTGTGTTTGTTAATCGGTGTCATGAATCATATACTAAATAATCACTGGCACATTACTGATCACACTCTATTCTACCGACTTCTGAATTAATTTTACATGATTATCCAGCGCCAATTCTTTATTTTTTTGCTAAAATGTAAGTGTTCACATTCGATTAATTCTAGGAGGAATCTTTTAATGTCGAAAACTTATCGCTGGGCCATCGTCGGCCTTGGTAACATCGCACACAGTTTCGTTAAATATTTCAATCAGCCTGATGGAGAAATCTACGCTGTTTGTTCGCGTTCACAGGAAAAGGCGAGTGCCTTTGCAGCCGAGCACAATATTTCTAAGGCCTATGGCAATTTAGCCGATTTACTGGCTGACGAGCAAGTTGACATCGTTTACGTTGCAACACCTCATAACTATCACATCGACACGATTCTGCCCGCCTTACGCGCTGGTAAACACGTGCTCAGCGAAAAGGCGATCACCATGTCTAGTAACCAACTCGCCATTGCCAAAGAAGTCGCCGCTAGCAACCATCTAATTCTAGCAGAAGCCATGACGCTCTATCATATGCCACTGTATGAGAAACTCCATGATTTTGCTGCCGAACGTCATCTAGGTGATTTAAAGATGATCCAAGCTAGTTTTGGAAGCTTCAAAGAGCCTGACCCCACCAATCGCTTCTTTAATCCCGACTTGGCCGGTGGTGCTCTGCTGGACATCGGCGTTTACGCCCTTGCCTTCGTTGAAGAATTCTTGACTGCTAAGCCATACATTACTGGGACGACCATGCACCGATTCAGTAGTGGCGTCGACGAGTCCTCAACAATCACGTTACGGAATGCCAACGATGAACTGGCAACCATCGCCTTAACTTTCCGAGCCAAGATGCCTAAGCGAGGAATTGTAGCGTACGAAAATGGCTACTTTACCGTTGATACTTACCCACGTGCTGACAGTGCCACTTTCACGGATAATGCGGGACACACTGAGACCATTACGGCTGGTGACAGCACTAACGCCATGAATTATGAAATTGCTGATATGCAAAAAATGGTTGCTGGCAAACTTCACAATACAAGTCTTGCCAAAACAACCGACGTCATGGATGTCATGACCGCCGCTCGCGCGCAGTGGGATTACCGCTATCCCTTTGAAGACTAGTCCCTAACTTTATTTAAAAGCAGCCTGAATACCGTGCGATGCCACGATTTTCAGGCTGCTTTTTGCAGTGTTTTAGGATTGCTAGTACGCAATATTGTTAAGACTAATATTGCAACTACTTTAAATTAAAACGCACTCACCAAGAAATTAATTAAAAATCAAGCCCAAGCCCATAAAGACAATAAAAGAAAGACAGATCAACGTTGCATTTTTGATTGAAATCGTGAAGGTCTCGCGTTTGACTTGCCTGTGCATGAAAACCCGCGTATTTTTCCAGACCGGAATGATACTGATTAACGTCAATAGACTCAGTTTGGGGAGTACCCCCATGAAAACAGCCATCACCAAACAAGCGTATCCAGCCACGTAGCTCCAGGCAAACACTTGGAGCATTACTGGTTTACCAAGATAATACAAAATCGTATGCCGGCCCAGCGCAATGTCTTCATCCATATCACAAATATTATTAGCTAACATAATGTTGGAAATTGCAAAAATCGCCAAGCCTGAAGCAATCAAAACAGCAAGTGTTGACTGCCACGTGATAGCAGCTGTGTCATAAGTATTAATAAAAACGGCAATCCAAAAAATCATGAAACCCATCGTAAAACCAGAGAAGAACTCACCGAATGGGCCTTGTGAAATCGGCTTGGGACCGCCGGCGTAAAAGTAACCAACCGCATATGAATACAAGCCCATCCATAATAATGGCAACCCTGTTTGGGTCACTAACCATAGCCCGATAATCAGGGAAATTCCTGCTAACCCAAATGTAATCGTTCGTGCCTGGCTAATCGAGATTTGATTGACACCGACCACGTTAGTTTCCTGCAAAAACTCTTGGTTGTCGTCATTACGAGGCGCGTGTAGAAAATCTTGATAATTATCATTCGCATTAGTCGCCATGTGGAAAAGTGACGAGGCAATAAAAAATAGCAATAAATACCCAAGATGCAACTGATGATAATTATAATAAGCGTACATACTCCCCAAAACGAACGGTAACACGCTCGCAATCAATGATTTAATTTCAACAAATTCAAGAAACACTTTTGGCTTCAATGATTTACACCATCCTTTTGTTTGACAACCTTACTAGTTATTTGTACCTTTAATGTAGATTGTATTTTAGAATGTGACTGGCTGCAAGTGTTGGCGTCAAAACGCCCCGGAGCCATCTCAAAAAAACGGGGGATCTCATCATGATGCAAACCATTTGGCAACCAGAAAGCCTTATCGCACAAGAATTAGCAGCTTTAAAGCCATACCTAGCTACCAACGTAAAAATTAATAATGCGGCCATTAACGACCGGGTTCACGACTTACTCGCAGCGGGTGGCAAGTTTTTGCGTCCTGGCTTCTTTTACTTATTTAGTCAGTTTGGACCGGACCATGACACGACTCGTTTACGAGCCGGTGCTGCAGCTATGGAGTTACTGCATGTGGCTACCTTGATTCACGATGATGTGATTGATGAGTCACCCGAACGGCGCCACGTCACGACAATTCACCAAGATTATGGTCAACGCAACGCCATCTATGCTGGTGACTTGCTATTCACTTGCTATTTCGATCAGGTTTTAATTGCTGCTAAAAGTGCTGACGACGTCAAGGTTAATACCGCCGCCATGCGGTCAATCCTCCAAGGTGAGCTTGACCAGATGGCACATAACTTCGATCCAACAACGACGGTTGATGACTACTTAACGATTGCTCGTGGTAAAACGGCCCGTTTATTCAGCCTGAGCTGTGAACAAGGGGCGCACTTTGCCGGGGCCCCCGCAAACGTTGTTAAATTAGCACAACAAATTGGCGAACGCATGGGACTAGCCTATCAAATGCTTGACGACGTCCTCGATTATGCCGGTGATGAGGCCTTAACTCAAAAACCAGTCCTTAATGATCTCCGTGACGGTGTTTATTCATTGCCCCTGATCTATGCCCTAACAGTGGAGCCCCAATTAGCGGAACAATTGCCGCAACTGGGAGACCATATCAACAATGAGCAGTTACTAACAATTCGCGATCAAGTCATTGCGTTAGGTGGCGTTACTCAGGCTCAACAGTTGGCTACCCATTATACGAAAACTGCGCTCAACTTAATTGACCAACTTCCGACTGGCGAAACGCAACAAACTTTACGCCGGTTAGTCACCGAATTACTAGTTCGCAATCATTAATCAACCAACAAACTCGATCAGCTCGCTAAGGTCATCAGGTTACTTTGACGAGCTGATTTTTTAGCATGGTTACAAGCATATTAAAAAGTTAGCCATTTCACCAAAATAAATTGTATTATAGTATTTGTATAAATGTTGTAATAACAGGGGATATTTTTTATTTAGGAGGACATTCATGAAAAGAATTGCTAAGCGCTTGCTGGGGAGCGTACTAATGATTGCATCAATCACGATGCTAAGCGCTGTCTCTGCGCACGCCAGTACTTACTATCATCGTACACCAACTCGGGCAACCGCTAAAAGGGCCTATTATACAACGGACACCAAATCGCATACGTTTAGGGCCAATGGTAATTATAATCGGTGGACATTCAAGTCCAATCATGACTTGAAGAATTATCGCAACACCGTCTGGACGACGACTCAGCAAACTGACATTATTATGCACGGCAAAAAAGTGCGTTACTACTGGGTTCATAACAGTAAGAATGGGGCTACCGGTTGGATTTGGAGTGGCTACTTAAAGCCAGTCAAGTCTAAAGCCACCCCATCTGAAGCAACACTAGTCTCCAGAATGAAAGTCGCTAAAAAAGCTCAGCAGATCGTCACGGTGATTCAAAATGGCTCGTCCACAGCTACTCTTAGACTCTGGCAAAAAACCAATCGTGGTTGGAAAAACACACTAACTTCAGCAAGTCGTATCGGGGCTGCCGGGATTGGCAATTCCCATGAAGGCAGCAGTACCACTCCCAAAGGCGTCTATCATTTAAGCTTTGCATTTGGTAAAGCCGCCAGTGCCAAAACTAGTGGCATGGCTTATCGGCAAATCAAACAAAATTCATACTGGATTGAAGATCTGAACGACCATCAATATAACACCTGGCAGAATCGCAAATGGGCCAACAATAAAAACGAGCATCTGATTAACTATACTAAGGCTGCGCCCCATAATCAGTATCAGTTAGCGATTGTGATGGACAATCACGGTCAACGTAATGGCTCTGGCTTCTTTATTCATGTCAAGAACCAATGGGCGACAGCCGGTTGCGTCTCAATCAATTATAGTGATGTCCGGACTTTACTCAGCCGCTTAGGCACGAAGGCTTACGTGGTCGACGTTCAAAATTCGGCTCAATTAAAATATTACTAACTCGTCGAACCAAAAATAACGATTAGTACACGCTAAAAAGGACTAGGTCCATGAAGCCCCTATAAGTATTAGATTAATTGAATCTAATACTTATAGGGACCCTTCAGCAAAGACCTAGTCCTTTTTAGTGTCTAAAATCAGCTATTTTAATAGCAATGAGCACAAGCTAGACCACACAATGATACAAATCAACTTTCACAATCAAAATAAGCACTTGAGCACACTTGCCAACTACTTGACCAGTTATTAATCAGCATCATCACGTCCTTGATCTAAATCATAAAGGCGTTTAAATCGTGGCGCACTCGCATACAACTCGCTCGGCGTGCCGGCCATATCAAACTTGCCGTCTTCCAGGAAGCGCACCTGATCAACATGGTTAACACCTGCCAAATGATGTGTGACCCACAGAATCGTCTTATCGTGCAATACTCGGAACACCGTTGTGAGCAGATGAGCCTCAGTAATCGGATCAAGACTAACAGTCGGCTCATCCAAAATAATAATGGGTGCATCTTGCAATAAGATCCGGGCTAACGCTAACCGTTGACGTTCACCGCCAGAGAAACGCGCGCCGCCTTCTTCCACGACTGTCTCGTAGCCATCCGATAATGTTGCGATCAACGGTTCCAATTCAACTGCTCTCAGCGCAGCTTTAACTTGTTCATCCGTTGCCTGTAAATTGCCCATGCGCACATTATTCATAATCGTGGTATTGAATAAGTATGGCTGTTGATCTAAGACACCAAACAACTGAGCCCGCTGATTTTGTAACCGTGCAACCGGGACATCGTTCAATTGAACCGTTCCGACATCCGGTGTCAAATCACCTAAAATTAATTTAAGCAAAGTACTCTTACCTGTTCCGGAAGGACCTAACAATGCTAACTTCTCACCAGCTTTTAAGGTCAGATTCAGGCCATCAAAAATTGAGTGGCCCCCTTCCGTGTATTTAAAGTCAAGGTCAGCAATCCGCAAAACTTGAAACGGTTCCGTTAAGACCGTCTGATCATGAGCATCTTCAGGTGCCGTATCTAACGCATTCACCCGTTTGATTGACCGTTGATAGCTTGGCCATTCACTAACACCCTGACTGACAGACTGCATTGCATCAACTAACGGAAAGACGGAAAGTACAAAAGCCGCGATCCAATTAGAACTAGCTGCATTCGTCGTCCAGTAAAAACTACTCCAAACCAGTAATGCTAAACAGATCACCCCAAAGATGATTTGAATCGTAAAGTCACGCCACCATTGGAAGCGGTGATCCTGCTTGCGTAATGCTGCAATGGCTTCGATTGGTTTAGTCTGCCGTTCATAAAAATCAGTTTGCCGGCCTGCTATCAACCAATCACCCAGTCCCATGACTGAATCTGTCAACTGGGTATAAAAGCCCTGTTGAATTTGGCGACTATGCGATTCACGCGCCCCGTTCAATAAGACTGACCACAGTGGCATCACCACAACGACCAACCCTAACATTAATAACATCAGTAACCCGAACCACCAACTGAAATAACCGAGGCCAATCACAATAATTACCGTCATGAGCCACGCAATTACCGTTGGAAAAACAGTTCGTAAATACAAGTTCTCAATATGGTCAATGTCATCCGCTAAAATACTGAGAACATCGCCAGTCTGGAAGTTCTGACGAATCGCTACCGCATGCTTGGCAACTGCTTGATACAATTTCTTTCGAAAATCCGACACGATCCGTAATACCCAATTGTGACTAGTAATTCGTTCCGCGTAACGAAACGCGGGCCGCCCAATCCCAAACGCCCTTGTCAGAACGATTGGAACGTAGATCATCAGAATATTATACGGGTGTCGTGCGGCCTTACTGATTAAATAACCAGAGTTGAACATCAACGCTGAACCACAGAAAAATGTCATGAGGCCCAGGAACAAGGTCAACACCAGTAATTTTTTGTACTTTCGCAAATACGGCATGACCCAAGTATCATTTTTAAAGGTTGCTAAAAAATTTTTCATTAGATCGCACCTACCATTTCATCACGTAACCGAACATAAGCCCCGTCATGAGCGGCTAATTCTGCCGGCGTGCCTTGTTCAACAATTTGACCATGGTCCATCACCAACACGTAATCCATCTGATTGATCCAGTGTAATCGGTGCGTCGCAAAGAAGACTAAGTGGTCATTGAGGACGGGTAAAATCGTTGTTTTCAACTCTGCCTCGGTCTCAATATCTAAGTGAGCCGTGGGTTCATCGAATAATAAAACACGCCGTGAGTCATCAAGGAAGGCCCGAGCTAAAGCAATGCGCTGCGCCTGACCACCACTCACGCCACGTGAGCCCTCGCCAATCGGTGTATCTAAGCCAGCCGGTAACGTCGCAATCCACGCGCTCAAGCCCGCTTTTTCAGCAGCTTGCTCAATCGCTACACGCGATGCAGCTGGTTGGTAAAAGGCTAAATTTTCAGCCAAAGTCGCGTGAAATAAATAAGGATTCTGTGGAATATAGAAGAAACTCTGCTGCCAAGCCTCCTGACTTAAATGGGCAATTGTTTGACCATTTACTTGAATCTGTCCCTGCTCAGCAACTGGCGTTAGGAAACCACCTAACAAGTTGATTAACGTTGACTTACCAGACCCCGAAGCACCAATAATCCCAATCCGTTGATAACCATGTACATCAATATTAATGTGTTGCAAGGCCAGCTGCTTATCATCATAACTAAAATCAACATCGTGTAGACTTAACGTACTATCTGCGTGCCATTCAACCGCCTTAGTTCCTAGTTGCTGACGCTCAGTTGGAACTGGCAATGCCAACATTCTTTGGACATCGGCGAATGCATTCTTACCATTTAACGTCGCGTGATAATCGTTGGCAAATGTCCGCAATGGTAAGAAATAGTCCGGAGACAAGACTAAAATAACTAGTGCTGGTAGTAACGTAATTGTGCCGTTGATGAGACCAAATCCTAGGAATACAGCCACCACTGCAATCGATAACGTCGTAAAGAAATCCAAGGCAAAAGTTGATAGCATCGCGATTTTAATAACCGCCATCGTTTGCTTACGGTAACCTTCACTGACCTGATAAACGTTGTCAGCATACCGTTTGCTCAGCCCTAACTGCTTTAAGGTTGGTAAACCGCGCAGCGTATCAACAAAGTGGTTTGACATGCGCTGATAACCAACATATTGTTTATCAGCCTTTGCTTGGGCGGCGTAGCCTAAAATAATCATGAATAGAATAATTAACGGAAAAATGGCTAATAGAAAAAGGGCCTCGCGCCAACGTAACCACGCAATATAAATCAAAATAATCCACGGAATAATCATCATATCAATGACTTTGATAACAACTAGCATCAAGTACGTCTGAACTTTATCGATACCTTCAAGGGCGGTTGTGACCACATTGCCAGTCCCAGTCTTAGCCACGTAACTGGGACCTAGTCGGTATAACTTCTGCATCACTTGGCGCCGTAAATCCCCGGTTGTCCGTTCAACTAACGGATACATGACTCGATTTTTAACAACAACCAATAATTGGCGTCCTATCCAGGCCAATGCAAACCATAGCATGGGCTGACTGATCGATGCCAGTGAATGTAAATGCCATAAGCCAACAATGGCCACTGATAAATAATAGGCTTGAAAGACAATACAGACACCTTCAATGATTGCCAGTAAAGCTAGAACGGTGGCTGCTCGGCGCATTCCTGGTAGTTTAAATAACGCTGGATCAAACAAATCCGATCCCTCCCTGCTTAAAATGAACGGGGTCGCACCTTGGCACTTGGCCAAGGTCGCGACCCCGTTGGTGCTGTTGAGTTAATTGTACCACCGCACCTATAATGCTGTCGTCATCAGCATTTAAATTACGATGCCAATCGTTTGTAGAAGACCCAATAACTCCAAATAAAGTAAATCAACATAATCGGTAATACCGACAATGAGATGACTGTCATCAGGTGTAATGTGTACGGCGAGTTAGACGCATCTTTAATGAGAATACTGTAAGCCGAATTATTGGCAACCATTACTCGTGGGAATAATCCATTGAACAAGAGGACTACCACGTCAATTAATGACAACCCACTACTAATAAATGACAACCACTCATGGTTACCATAGACACCCCAAGTTGCTAATACCGTTAAGGCTACTAAGGCTATCACTAAAATCGTCGTTGAGATTGGCTTTTTGGTAAAGAAATCAGTATTGAAGAACAAGAGAATCGCAAAGACCACTTCACCAGCAAATAAGACCCAGTACAATGGTTTGGCCCATTGAAGTGCCCGTTCACGCAGCGTGCCAGTTGTCTTCAAGCGAATAAAGTTCAAGCCGTGCAAGTAGCACAGTAACGTCACTGCAACCCCACCGACGATTGAGAATAGGTTCACATAATCGGTAAAATGTGCGGTCATATCGCCGTTGGCATTGATTGGCATTCCCTTAACTAGCGCAGTGAACATCATGCCAAACAGGAAGGCGGCAAAGAAACTGCCTAAAGCGGCGGCCCATTCCCAGAAATTACGACCAGCGTCACTTTCCATCCGACTTCGGAATTCAAATGACACGCCCCGCATAATAAGCGCAACTAAAATCAATAACAAAATGAGATAGAATCCTGAGAATAAGGAAGCATACCACATTGGAAACGACGCAAACATTGCCCCACCAGCAGTAATCAACCACACTTCATTGGCATCCCAATGAGGGCCAATCGTATGAATCACAACATCGCGCTCAGCGCGCGTCTGGGCTAAACTCTTAATGGTCATGCCGACCCCAAAGTCAAAACCTTCAAGGAAGAAGAAACCACTGAACAAAACGCCCACCAGAATAAACCATAAGAATTGTAGATTACTCATGACTGAACGCCTCCTTACCATAAGGATCATACGGTGCGTCATCACTAGCTTGTAGTAAATCATCAGGGCCTTGATGTAAGGCACGCCGTGATAACACGATCATCACAATGCCTAAACCACTGAACAAGCAGAAGTACACGATATTAGAAATTAATAACGAGGCCACACTAACATTTGGTGAGACGGCATCCGCAATTGTCAACAGACCATAAACAACCCATGGATAACGACCTAATTCGGTAATTAACCACCCAGCCGTGTTGGCAGCGAATGGTAAGAACGTACAGATACCGAGAATCCACAGGAACCAACGCTGCCGTTCAATCAGTGTTGACTTAGCACGATTGCAGTACAAGCCAATAATGGCGATGAGGGCAAAGAGTCCACCGGCCACGGTCATCACCCGAAAACTCCAGAAGAGTGTCTTGGTTGGGACATAGTAGTTCATATCCTTGCCAAATTTCTTATCATACTTGGCATGTAATTCTTTATTAAGGGTATTTTGACCCTTAACGTTACCAGACAATTTATGATAGCTTAAAATATCTAACACATACGGGATTTCAATCGACCAGTTGGCCTTATGGTTCTTGGTATCCATCCCTTCAATAACTGCCCACGAAGCTGGCGAACCAGAATCCTTGTATAAACCTTCAGTCGCAGCAAACTTCATTGGTTGTTCCTTAATGATATAGCGGGTTTGTAAATCCCCCATCCCAATTACACCGATGGACGCAATCAACCCAACGATCAAACTAACTTTGATCGACTTGCGGAAAAAGGTGACGTTTTTCTTCCTGAGTAATGCAAACGCCGCCATTCCAGCAACCACAAATGAACCGGTCACAAAGGCACCGAATAACACGTGCGGTAATTCATACCAAAGCTGTTCGTTCTTAATAACTGCCGCAAAGCTGGTCATTTGTGCCCGACCAGTCTTGGCATTGATCATAAAACCAACTGGATTTTGCATGAAACTGTTCGCGGCTAAGATCCACATTGCGGAAATCATTGTCCCAATTGACGTTAACCAGATAAACGCACAGTGCAACTTGGCATTAAAACGATCCCAACCAAACATCCATAACCCAATAAACGTGGATTCCATAAAGAAGGCAACTAACGCTTCAATCGCTAGTGGCGCCCCAAAAATGTCACCCATAAACCGTGAATAATCAGACCAGTTCATCCCAAATTGGAATTCTTGTATAATCCCCGTCACGACACCAACGGCAAAACTAAGTAAGAAAATTCGGCCCCAAAATTGTGCCATGTGCTTGTACATGATGTCTTTTTTGACAACATACACCGTTTCCATGATAGCAACAACCAAGGCTAAGCCGATTGATAATGGCACAAAGAAGAAATGAAACACCGTGGTCATCGCGAACTGAAAGCGCGCCAAGGATAAAATACTTAATCCGAGATTCATAATGGTCCCCCCTTTATTAATTTATTCCCTACGAAAGCGGAAACACTTTATTCACCTTTCATAATAGCAAGTGATAAGTGAAATTTCAATCAATCTCAACTTTTATTCCCAAAATAGTCAAAGCCGCTAATTTTCAAGGCCACTATTAGTACAATCACTCGTTTGTAAGTTCACATTTTACTAATTAATTATCGGAGAAAAAAACGAGATGAAGCCCTACCATCACCCATTTTCAAGGGGCAGTAAAAATAATAATTGTGGTTAACCAACTCGAAAATATGTTCATAATATAAACAAATGATGGCGTTATTAAAAAACGATCTGTTTTGAAAAGTTTCGTCTACGAAAACGCAAACAAGGATGCGATGCCGTGCTATATTTTTAAACGTGCAATAGAATAAAACGTTACGAGGAGTATATATCATGAAAAGGAATTCACAACAAACGACCACCGTTGATCATTATAAAATGTTCAAAGATGGCAAACATTGGGTTTACGCGGGAATTACCATTGCGGGGCTCGGCAGTACCTTAATGCTGACCACTAACGCGCTAGCAGCAACGACTACCCCAGTAAGTGCCACAACCACTTCTGCTACCAATGCTCCCGCGAGTGTTGCTAGACTCAGTCAAGCCGCCGGGGCAACGGTGGCTGATTCAAACACAACACTCACCACTTCTGCCAGCCACGTCGACAAGGCAACGACCGATTCCAATAGCAATACGATACCGGGCAGTACTGAGAATCAAGTCAGCACCAGCGCTGCTGATGCTAGTGATACTACCAAGTTAGCTGCTGACCAGGCCACTGTCGGTGATACGATTAGTAGCACAGCAACTAATCGTATCACCGACAGTACTAGTTCGACGGCTACCAGTACCGTTAGTCATGATGAGCAAGCCGCTAGCTCAGCCACTAGTAACGGCAATCAATCCAGTAGTACAACTGCAACCAGGACCGAATCAACCGCTGATACTACCACCACTAAAATGACCACTACGACAAGTGCTAACCCTGATTCGGCCACTACGACGACACCAACTAGTGTTGCGGCCACAAGTGCCGCCAGTGCTGTCACAAGTGACAGTGGTCACGGCTTAATCTATGAAACCAACGACACGACTGGCAACCAAAAAAGTACGGTCACGATTACACAAAGTGGCCCTTACAGTGTGACTTGGAAAAAAGTGACCACCTCTGATAAGACGGACACTACGACGGTCACGTTAGATGCGAGTGACATCGTCGCCGTTGTTAATACGATCAAGGACTTAGCAAATCAAGCCGCAACGCCAGCCGGTCAAGAAAAATTGGCAGCGGCTAAGGCCAAGTTAGCGACAATTCTAACCGAGCTCAAGGAACTTCCAACTGATATTGCCAGTACGATTGTGGGCAATGTGCTTTATCCGATCGTCTTCACTGGAACTGGCTCAGAAGCCCTTTCTAATTTACGAACCGAAATGAACGAACACCGTTATGACATTTCTAACACGTGGGAAGGTCTTGATCCAGTCGCTTACGCTACTGATCGTGCTGCAGCTGAGGAATATTATCCGACGACCGTGACTTGGTGGGACAATGTCACTAAAGAGACTTGGACCCTGCCTGAATATAATGATCCGACTCAAAACGTTCGCGCCTACTACATCCAAAATGGTGACTCCACCAAAACTGTCATCATCGGTCAAGGTTGGACGGAACACGTTGATTGGATCGGCTATGTTTCTAAAATCTGGTATGACATGGGCTATAATGTCTTAATGCCAAGTCAACGGGGCCAGTTCCTAAGTGATGGCGACAATTTGACTTTTGGTTATCAAGACAAGTATGACTGGTTGAACTGGGTCAAGCTGGTCGACGAACGAAACGGTGCCAACAGTCAAGTTGTCTTCTATGGACAATCCTTAGGTGCCGACACCGTGTTAGAAGCAGCCTCAGTTCCTGGCCTTTCAAAATCTGTAAAAGCTGTCGTCGCGGATGCCGGGTACGCCACCTTACCAGAACTGGGTAGTTCGTTGTACACGAAAGCCATCAGCGCCGTTTCTAACGCGCTTCAATCCGTTGGTTTACCAGCCATTACGAGCTTGCCATTTTTATCCTATGATAAAATCGTGGCGGCAATGAACGCACGCTTGATCAAGGAACAAGGCTTTAGTGTCGATGACTTATCAGCAACGGACGCGGCTAGCAAAATTACCGTGCCACTACTTTTAATTCATACACAAGATGATGCTTTTATTCCATATACCCAATCATTAGAATTAGCTGCCGCCAATCATTCGGCTGACCAAGAAGTTTGGATCTTACCAGGAACGGTCGGTGGACACGCTGCGGCCAATAATGCGATTCTCCAATACCGTCAACATTTGTTAGCTTTCTTAACACCACTGTTATCCGTAACAGATGCTGAGGATAAAGCTGTCGATGTTGATCAAGTGCCGGATAACACTAATCAGAACACGACTGACAACCAGACAACTACTGATTCTAAGACACAGGGCAATGGTCTTGCCAGCGGCGCTGATGCCGATGCGAGCGATTCTCAAACGACCACGACCGATGACGCGACGCCTAATAAGGCAACTAGTAATCATCAAGCCAGCGTCGATAACACCACAACTAACGATAATGTAGCTGACACAACCGACAAGACTAAGACCAGTAACGATTCAACGACTGGATATGTTGATTTGACCGACATGGACAATGCAGTGGATAGTGATCCAGAAACAAGCGTGAACGCAACACATTCGACGACCACTAATGCCCAGACACATCCTATCGATCAGAACAGCGTTATCAAAGCCCAGGCCAACGATTCAACTATCAGCGTTGCAAATGCTACGACCAACACTGACTGGTTAGTTAACCACGATGACAGCGGTTCGGCAGTCACGGCTAGTCTGCGTCAAGATTTCAGTGACCATGAAATAAGTGTTTCGACCCCTACAACGGTCACTGCCGCGACAACTGAGACCAGCAATACTGATCTGGTCTCCGTCTCTTCACCGGCTACCAAAGCCACGGCCAGTCTCCCACAAACAAGCGAGACAACTCAGTCATGGCTAGGTGCGCTAGGTGCCGGTCTCCTAGCCATAATAACTGGCCTTTGGGCCCACATTCGGCGACGTTTTAATTAGTCAACTTTTACCAGCACAATTTGTCAATGTGGTATCCTTAATAAAACTATTGTGAGAAAAGAGGAATCACCATGGACATTGGTACACAAGTGACATTCGTCTTGGAAGGTCAAACTTATACGGGAACAATTACGAAAAGTTACACTAATTCGTATCTAATTGCTTTTACAAGTCCTGATCCCGTCATCGTTGATAAGTATCACAACAAAGTAATTATTAGTCAGAAAAAAGTTCAGCTTGTTAAATAGCAGTTATCAAACAGCCACCGCCAGAAATATCAATTTCCGGCGGTGGCTGTTTGATCTTTTAAATTGCTCAACTCACAAATCATTGAACTTAACGAGAGTCCTAACAATCATTTTTTAAAGCGTAGTAACGGTGTCCCAATTAGTGGTGTTAAGATTCCAGCCAAAATTGCTTCCGGAATCCCATTAGAGGCAACGATAGTTAACAAATATGGCATTAGCTTACTCAAATTAACTTGATAAAAACCAGCAGCTTGGTGACTATACAATAATCCAATCAAACCTAAGACTAGAATCGTATTGACTAACGCACCTGCCACACCTGCCAAGGTCAACCCCAGCACTTTTTGATGCCGCTTTTGAAACCAAATAAAAATCCAACCAGCAACTAACCCAACTAGAATCCGTGGAATGACTGAAATCAACGGATTAGTAAATACAATTGGTGCTAACGGACTGGTCGGCGCCACAAACGCTCGAATCCATGCGATTAGCCCCCATGCTCCCCCAATAATAGCGCCATCTCGTGGCCCTAAAACAACGGCCGCAATAATGACCGTCACGTGAATCGTCGTAATACTCAATCCTGGTAATGGAATATAGCCAAAAAATGGAACAATATTTTGAATGATCACAATGGCCATTAGTACCGCTAATACACTGATATGATAGGCGTTTGAACGTCTTTGCATCATCAGCCACCTCAATTCTCTTTACCTTATAAATTACGCGCTTAATTATAGCATACCCCCACGATAAACGTAGGGGCAAAAAAGCTGGACAAAACTAATCATGCTCAGTTCACTTAAGCATCCGAGCATAGTTTTTCTATCAAAATTATCGAAACGTACGCCCAAAGGTTGCTTGCAAGCAGACTACCTTTGGGCGCACGTTCAATTAATTATGATTTCTCTTCTTTATTACGCAGACCCGCGCGAATTCGGGAATGCCGATAACTATAAGCGAAGTAAATTACGATACCAATCGCTAGCCAAACACCAAACATGTGCCACGTGAATGCTTGTAAATTCAACATGAGATAAATGCACGCCAGAAATGAGACGATTGGCAGTACTGGATAAAATGGCACTTTAAACGAACTGTCAATTTGCTGTAGCGTTTCGTGACGGCGCAGGAAGACAACGCCAATCGAGACCATAGCGAATGCAAATAGCGTTCCAATATTAACTAATTCGGCAATTTTATCCAACGGAATCACCGCTGCAAAAATACTGGCAATTATTCCAAAGATCCATGTACTTTTAACCGGAACTTTGGTATGCGGACTGACCGTCCGAAACACTTTTGGCAATAACCCATCACGACTAATCGCAAACAGCAGCCGCGTTCCACCATATAACATCACGATCAAGACGGTCGTCATCCCGACAACGGCACCGAGCGAAACGATGCCCGCCGCCCAGTTTTGATGAATAACAGCTAACGCGTAAGCGACTGGGTCACCAACGTTCAGCTTACTATAATGTACGACACCGACCAAAACAGCCGCCATGGCTACGTACAAAATTGAGGCCACTACCAACGAGCCAACAATCCCAATGGGCATATTACGTTTAGGATTCTTAACTTCTTCTGAGGCTGTCGACACGGCGTCAAACCCAATGTACGCGTAGAAAGCCAACGATGCCCCCTTCACTAGGCCATTAACTCCATGGGGCATAAACGGATGATAATTAGCTGGTTTAACAAAGAAAATTGCCACACCGATAAATAGCATAATGACAAGAATCTTAATAATCACCATGATTGAATTGACGCGGGTCGACTCTTGCAGGCCACCCACTAATAATAGTGAAACCGCTAAGACCACCACAAAGGCAATCAAGTTGAACCCAGCGCCACTAGTACCAGCGGTCCCCGCTGCAGCCGACAAGAATGCGGGAAGCTTCAGTCCAAAGCCACTCATTAAATTCTGAAAATAAGATGACCAACTAACGGCTACTGATGAGACTGCAAACAAATACTCGGAGATTAGCGACCAACCTAAGATCCATGCCAGGAATTCACCAAATACCGTATAAACATAAGTATAGGCACTCCCTGCAAGTGGGATAGTCGAAGAAAATTCAGCGTAACATAATGCTGCCAATGAACAAACGACCGCAGCAATTACAAACGAGAGCATCGCTGCTGGTCCGGCATACTTAGCCGCAATAATTCCTGGTGTAATAAAGATCCCGGAACCAACGATCGCCCCGACACCCATCATCGTTAAACTAAACGCACTTAGCGTTTTGGCGAGGCCACCCTTATTAAAATTAGCTGGATTGACTGGTTTCTTAACCAACAATCGTTGTGATGCTTTCATATGGTACGCCTCCTAATCAAAATCTTAATAATACAACGTTGTTAATTCTATTAATTTTTGTGCGATTAGTCAAGTAAATCTAATGATTTCAATTGAATCCTAATCGAATCGTTGCAGGATAGCGTTTTACATCGTTGGTTATTTTAAACAAATTTATTAGCAATTCATAAGATTTACTAATTTTAATTTAACCACATTGTTATTAGAACTCCGATCAATAATCGAGCATGCCGCTAATACACTGTCTTCACATTGGCTAGTTGGTTTGGCACGAATCTTATGATCAAAGACATGCTAGTCCTTTAACCAGCTTAGACTCGTAGCTTTAGGAAGCGGGCTAGGACGCGCATATACTGACACCTTGCAATCTAGCTAACTGGCTCGTTTTAATCATCGTTTATCTTAATCATAACTAGTTAGGTTACCCGCTTGTAATAGTCATACTCACGACTTGTGGTCAAAAAAAGCATTCCGTCTCTCTCAATCGGAATGCTTCTAACAAGTTTTTAGATATATTGAATTAACGTCATTAAGATTGGAACAACTACGATGAACAACACGGTACTCGTTGTCACAATATTCGTTGCGTATTCCACATCACCATGCGCCTCATTAGCCAAAATTGGTAAGACGGCCAACATTGGCGTCGCTGATTGAACGATCAACGTTTGCGATGCTAGTGTTGGGAAGCTGGCGCCTAAGTTACCAGCAACCATCAAGACAAGGATCATGATGATTGGTGACAAGATGAAACGACCAATTAAAGCAACAATCGTATCACGGTCGAACCGAATACTCTTCAGACCAGCATCAGCTAACACGATACCAATATAAATCAATGAAAGTGGTGTGACCAAGTTACCAACGTAAGTTAACGTCGAACTAACGAAGGAAACCTTCATAATTGGAATATTCAACAGTAAGAAAATTAACGCCACTAAGAAACCGACTAACGGCATTGGAATAACTTTCTTCCAGTCAATCTTGTTATGCGTCTTTTCCTTGGATTTCGTTGGGTCATCGTTCGAGATTAAGAAGACCCCGAATGCCCATGTCGAAACAGTGTTGACGATATAGTAAACTAGGAAATACGTCATACTCTTTTCACCAAACAACGCAATGTTCAAAGGTAACCCGATGAAGATCGTGTTGGCGTTAACGACCGCATTAATAAAAATCCCTTTACGGCCTGGACGGACCCGCATGATTTTAACTAATGCAAAGGCAATCAAATAGCCAATAATCACTGCCAAAAATGCGTAAGCTAAGTAACCCGCAAATGAACCTAACTGACCTCGAGTTAACCGGCTCAACACAGAAACAAAAATCGATGCTGGCAAAGCGATATTTTTGATAAATTTAGAAATGGTACCAGCAAACTTATCATCAAACCAACCTGCTCGTCGTAGGACGAAACCTAATATCATAATCAAAACGACAACTAAGACGCTTTGAATTGAATTCCATAAAACTCCCATGTCCTCTTATACCCTCTTACAATTCTCTTATTTTACTAACACTATTTGCTGATGGCCCGGTATTCTGGAACCCACTTCATATCAGCAACTGCTTGCTTAGCATCTGCAATTGGTTCTTTGTTGAGCTTCTGATCAATCACACTTTGAGCCACGACTTCAGCTAATGTTTGTGAAAATTCAGTAATCTTCGCAACGGGTGGCAAGACTGCTGCGCCCGGCTTCGATGTGTCAACGATGCCACCTAATGCGTGGCAGGCTGCTGACAAGGTTTCAGCGTTCAGTACCTTGGCTGTTGAAGCAATCAAACCAAATCCTAAACCAGGGTACATCAAGGCGTTGTTTCCTTGTCCGATTTGGTAAGTGACACCTTTGTATTCAACATCATCAGCTGGAATCCCAGTCGCAACTAAGGCCCGGCCGTCAGTCCATTTGATTAAGTCTTCCGCTTTAGCTTCCGCTAACTTGGTTGGGTTAGAAAGTGGGAAGATGATTGGCCGTTCCGTGTGCGCCGCCATTTCCTTAATGATGCTTTCAGTAAAGGTACCAGGTTGAGTCGATGTCCCAATCATAACGGTTGGGTGGACGGCTTTAACAACGGCTTCCAAGTTGGTTAATTCGTCAGCGTTGCTAAATTCACTCCGTTTGCGCGTGAAGGCCTTTTGGGCTGGGGTTAAGCCTTCCGTGTCGTCAAATAGTAAACCTTGCTTATCAACAGCGTAGAAGTGTTGTTTAGCTTCTGCTTCTGTTAAACCAGCTTGCATCAATTCATCCAAGATTTGGTTGGCAATTCCCATGCCGGCCGTTCCGGCACCAAATGATAAGATTTTTTGGTCCTTGATGCTTTCCTTTGAAATGTTCAATGCGCCTAGGATACCAGCTAAAACAACCATCCCGGTTCCTTGAATATCATCGTTAAAGGTTGCGATTTGATCCTTGTACTTGTCCAAGATTACTTGCGCATTGTCGCGACCGAAATCTTCAAAGTGTAACAATGAATCTGGGAATAATTGTTGTTCAGCAGCAACGAACTTGTCGATCACATCATAGTATTGTTCGCCGGAAACACGCTTGTGACGGTTACCAAGATACAACGGATCGTCTAATAATTTCTGGTTGTTCGTTCCAGAATCGATGCTAACTGGCAGTACTTGTGATGGGTCAATGCCGGCAGCGGCGGTGTAAACCATTAATTTACCAATGGCAATATCAACACCGTTAACCCCCCAGTCACCCATACCAAGAATACCTTCAGCATCCGTAACAACGACTAACCGAATATCACGGCCGTCCGCTGCATTCTTCAAAGTTGCTTCAATATCTTCAGGCGCATCTACGGAAACAAAGGCCGCATTTTGTGGGTCCAAGAACAATTCATTATATTGTTCAATGGAATCAGCAACGACGGGATCATAAACGATTGGCATAAATTCAACCACGTGCTCATCCATCAAATGGAAGAATAGTGTCCGGTTTTCGTTAAAGAGATTCATTAAGAAAATCCGTTGTTCCAAACGACTTGGTTTGCTCTTGAATTGGGCATAAGCTTGGGTCGCTTGGTCATCAATCGTTTGTACCTTACTTGGTAGCGTTCCAGTCAAGCCAAGTGCTTGACGTTCCTCTTTGGTAAAGGCAGTGCCTTTATTTAAGAATGGATTATTTAAAATTTCACTTGCAGTTTTTGTCATTACTGCGGCCTCCTAATAATTAGCATTTTCATCAATTTTCATTGGTAAGAAAAACGTCTTATCAATTTACAAATAATACTGTAACGCCCGTAAAGTGTTATAGTCAAAACTATGCTATGATATAAATATATTAAATAATGCCGCTAGAAATACTGATATAGAAAGGAATAAAAATGAACACAAAAGACTTAGCTTATTTTGATGAATTAATTTCTCAAAAAAACTTTTCAAAAGTTGCGAAAACGTTTGGCGTCAGCCAGCCAACCATCACGACTGCAATTAAAAGACTAGAGGCTGAATTTGGCGCCCCACTAGTCATTCGTGATCGGGTCCAGAATACCTTGCACGTCACTGATAGCGGTGCACAACTCGCCGAACATGCCAAAATTGTATTACATGAATTACGGCTGGCCCATCAAGAAATTGACAATTTATCACAGAAACGTTTAATTTTAGGCTTACCACCAATTATTGAAAATCACTATTTTCCAAAGATTGGCACCCGGTTAGCCGCTGAAAACCTACTTGCTGGCCTTGAAACCGTGGAAGGCGGTTCCATCTGGTTGCGTAATGCGGTCCGAGATGGCCGCGTTGACATGACCCTCCTCGGATCGATAGAACCCCTCTCTTATCAAACCCTGATTGCTGAAGAATTTGACCGTCAGCCCTTTTGCATCTATGTATCCAAACAACATCCCTTGGCACAACGTAAGCGAGTTTACTTTAATGAACTCCGCCGTGAAAGATTCGTTTTTTTCAATAGCAATTTCATTCACAACACGGCTTTCAATAAACTCACTCGGCGAAATCATTTCCGACCCAATATCGTCTTCCGGTCCAATGACACCCACGTCCTGATGAAGTTAATCGGAGAAAATATCGGGATCGGCTTCTTTACCAAAATCGTTGATCATTATCGAACTGACGTGGTCCGCCTCGACTTAATGGACATTGAACCACCTGAATTCATTACCAGCATCGTCTATCGGACAACCCACATTTTGACACCAGTACAACAACAATTACTCACCATTTTGCATGAGACGCTAGCTACCCATGACGAGCAATCGAAATGAGTTACTGGCAAACAAAAATAGCACCACCATCACAGTCAAAATAATTTGTGATGGTGGTGCTATTAAATTAAGTATCAGTATACGCCTTGTGCTAGTTATTTAATTTAGTACTAATCATGATTAATACGTGCCAATTGGTTAAAGTCAAACCCAACCAGCTTAGGCCCGCTGGAAACAAGTTCGAGTTAGTGTAGACCTGCCTGGTTGGTGCGTCCTCGCCGACCTCCAGGCATTTCTGCCAATTGCTGGAACGCGATGGACACAGATTTAAGCCGAAACCCACGTCTTAAATACTGGTCTTCCACTAACCAAGCAAAAACCGCTTGCTAAGTGGAATTTCATCGCTGAGCATTGGCAGAAACGCCTTCCGGTCGGGACAGTATTCGAATGGCGGACATAGATGTACCCAACTTTTGATGGATTGATCGTTATTTTTCTCAAACGATAATCTTGTCATCAAACTGTTAGACTGACAATACTATTGTGACAATACACCGATGTCCAAATTGCCATATTTAGTATTGGAATAGCTAAAATGGACAAAGATAACTCAACGTTTAATTGAAGTGCCAGTATCAAAATACTCAACGACTATTTGTACTAAGTTAAGTGGCTGTTCATCAGCCATTCGAGCGGCTTCCCGACTGGAGGGGCTGGGTGACAATGCTCAGTAGCCAAATTATTCTTAGCTGGAAGTGATTTCCTTCCGGCTTAGAATAAGACTCGTATTTGAGATTGCGCAGTGGGGTGCTGCGTGAGCTCAAATCGACGTCGGCTACGTTCCAGCAATTGTCACCCAGCCTCGGAGGTCGGACTAGGACGCATCCGTGCTGATGAACAGCAATTCAGCCTAAATGGCACGTATTAATCATGATTCATGACAAAATAACTAGCACAACGCGTATCAGTATTATAATTATGATTGGCCATGAATCATAGTCGCTTAACAGACCCAATGCGTTAAATACTTATTAAGTCTAACATTCAGTCATCATTAGTCAGGGTCAACCTTACGCAACTTGTTAAATTCAAAGGTATCAGTTTAACTCCGTCCAAAAGTCAACCTAGCTGTATGAACACCAACAGATTGGCGACATTTCAATGATTGCTTTGAGCTGCAAGCCACTAGGCACAACGGTCCTTAAATTTTCATTTTAAGTAACTGATCAATAAAGCGCTGCTCATCTGCTGTTGGTAAGTAACCAGCCCGCGTAACGACCGAGATATTAAAACTGACTGGTAACTGATCGTTAATGGTCAGACTTACGACACCATCGTCTGCTTTGACGACATCGCGAACTAATAAACTAATGCCTAAATTAGCTTTAACCAGCGCTTTGACCCAAGAGATATCCGGTGTGCGATAAATCACTTCTGGATGGACTCCAGCAAAATCACAATATGCTTGAAATGCCTGGGGATGCACGAACTTACCATCCAAACCAATGAACTCAGCTCGCTCTAAGTCTTTAAAACTGACTGCTGTTTGTTTCGCCAAACTATTTTCGGGACTCACAATAATACTAAATGGCCGCGCGCCTAATCGAACCGCGTGCACCGCTGGTAAGTCAAACGGTAAGTACGACCCCAATAAGGCAATGTTGATTTCACCATGTACTAATTTACGCAATAGTTCATCCGATCCCGTTTCGGTTATTTTCAACTGCTGGAGTAACCCGTTTTGTAACAATTCACCGGCAATTTGTGGAAAATATAAGGTACCAATGATTGGCGGCAGTCCAAAACGAATCTCAACTTGTTGGGCACTTTTAATTTCCCGATGGGCCAGTTTTAAACTAGCTTGAATTTGTTGTGCGTTTTTGTACAGTAACTGTCCCGCCCGCGTAATATTGGTTTGCTGATGCCGCCGATCTTGAATCACCAACTTAACTGCAAATTCCTTTTCTAGGCGATGAATCGCCTGCGTTACCGCGGGCTGTGAAACGGCAAATTGCTTCGCCACCATTGTGTAATTCTGACAATCGACCAACGCACGAAAGTAATCTAAATCCCGAGTATTCATGCGCGATCACCAAATTCCGTGATGTACATCGTCATAATCTTTTGCTGGAGTTCAACAACCGAGTGTCGTCGCGAACGTGCACAATCCTTGGCTTCACGGCGACATAATAGGCACCGCCGCTTCGGTAGTCCTAGATCAGTCCGTGATAGCGCTCGCTGCGAGCCCGCTTGTAAGATATCAATATCATATAAACGCCCCAACGGATCTTGTTCTTCAAATGCCACAGCCATCCGCTTACTAGTCGCAAAGTCAGTCGTCAAGATTAAGAAACGCTCATTACCGGCCGGATGGTTCCAATCAGCAGCCATCGTGTATGTCGACAACCCGGCTTCGAAACGCTGCACTCCCGCTAAGAACAAACGTCGCAGTGCGACGTTATTCTTAATTGGTCCCGGAATATTCAATTTAATTGCCGCAATCGTGGCCTGAGGATTAGTTGCCATCAACTGTTGTTGGTATGCTACTCGTTGATCCCGGGCCGCCAGCATATCTGTAATCGTTTGGGGCGTTCCCGCTGTAAAAATAGTCGCCATCGCTGTCACTTTCTTCCTATAATGTATGCTTATATCTTCAGCTTAACTGAAAAAAGCCGATTTTTAAACTAATTATGCTCGCTTTAACACGTTATCGCTCATAAAAATCGACCACGTCACCAATATCAATGACGTAGTCGATTAATTTCGAACATTTAAACGAACTTATTGTAAGTATTTAAACATTTGTTGCCCGGCTTGACGCCCAAAAATCACCGTTTCAGCAATCGAGTTACCACCAATGCGGTTATTACCGTGTAAGCCGCCAACGACTTCACCGGCTGCAAACAAACCAGCAATTGGCTGTTCCTGCTGATTCAAGACTTGAGTTGCCGGATTAATGGCAATACCACCCATTGTGTAGTGAACGGCCGGTGCAATATGAATCGAATAGAATGGTCCCGTTGCAATATCACGATCCATCCCAGTTGTCCGGTCAAAGGCCGCATCGTTGTGACTAGCAACTGCTTGATTCCAGTCAGTAACGGCCTGTTCAAGCGTCGCCCCATCTAACCCAGTCTCAGTTGCTAAAGTGGTCAAATCGGCCCCAGTCTTCACTAGCCCAATGTGGTCATAGAACTCAACCGCTTTGACCCGGTCACGAATGCCCCGGTCAAAAATCAGGTAGGCCCCGGTGCCGCCTAATTGATCAATGGCAGCCGTCACATTTTTACGAGTATCCAACTCATTGACAAAACGTGCGCCCTGTTGGTTGACTAAAATGGCGCCCTCACCCCGGACAGCCTCGCCAATCAAGTAAGCATGGTCGGTATCTTGTTGAACCGTTGGATGAACTTGGACTTGGTCCATATCAACAACTTTCGCACCAACGGCTTCCGCTAACAAGATGCCGTCGCCAGTCGCACCTGGTTGATTAGTCGTCTGATAGTTTTTGAGATCATCACGATACTTACCGAGTAATGCCTTGTTCGCACCAAAGCCCCCAGTTGCTAGCAACACAGCGCCAGCTGTAATCGTGACAGCACCATCAGCAGTTGTTGCCTTCACACCACTGATTTTGTCAGCATTGACAATCAGGTCATCGACCTTAATGTCCGTTAACAATGGCAATTGGGCGGCCGCCACCTGTTTTAATAATTCGGTGACTAAGAAACCACCAATTGGTGCCATTGAGCTTGGACGATGGGTCCGCATCACGCTCATGCCACCCGTAATTGTCAAATCGTCTAGCTTAATACCGTGGTCCGCTAACCAGTCAATTGCTAACGCACTGTGCTCTGTGAAGAACTTCAATAGGTCTTGGTTATTCATGCCGCCCCCACCCTTGAGGGTTTCGCCGTAGAAATCACCAAAACTATCGACAATGTGGTGATGAAGTTGCACGTTAGTTTCAGCCGCATTCATTCCTGATGAAGCTCGGGTGGTGTTCCCACCAATCTTAGGCATTTTTTCTAGAATAACGGGTTTCAATCCCAATTCATGTGCTTGAATGGCAGCTGTTAGGCCAGCACCACCTGATCCAATAATAATCACGTCATAGTTTGGTTTTAAATCCGCTAATGCGGTTGGTGTAAATGTAAATTTATCAGCCATTGAATACCACTACTCCCTTCAATTCGTCCAGACCAGCAAATGGGCCTAGCAATCGAGTCCAATTTTATTAGTCCAACAGTTAACAAGCAGATTATTACGGTTAACTCGACACGGGCCATCATTCCAAATCTAGGAATAACGGCCCGTGCCACGTTAAGATACGTCAGCTAACCGACGCTTGACCTTTGCTCATTTTACCTTAATCATCAATGTTCGTCATATCAATCGGAACCATCCATTCATCGAATTGTTCCGCCGTTACTTTACCCGACTTGATCGCTGCTTCACGTAAAGTCGTTCCAGCTTTTTCAGCAGCTTGAGTAATGACAGCACTATCATGGTAACCGATGTGTGGTGATAATGCCGTAACGGTCATTAAAGAACTGTCCACTAATTCTGCCATCCGATCTTGGTTAACAGTCAAGCCAGCAATCATCCGGTCAGCGAAACCAGTAATCGTTCCGGCTAATAATTCAGCGGATTCCAAGAAGGCATCAATCAAGACCGTCTTGTAGACGTTCATTTCAAAGTTACCTTGACTAGAAGCTAAATCGACGACCACGTCATTTCCCATGACCCGTACAGCGGCCATCGTGATGGCTTCAGCTTGAGTTGGGTTAACTTTCCCAGGCATAATTGATGAGCCGGGTTCGTTAGCCGGAATGTTCAATTCATCATATCCCGCCCGGGGACCACTTGCTAAGAAGCGAACGTCATTGGCAATCTTCATTAAATCAGCAGCCAACGTCTTGATGGCCCCGTGGACCACGTTCAAACCAGAGTGATGTGCCAAGCCATAGAACTTGTTGGAATCGGCTGTAAATTCAATGCCATATAGTTTACTCATGGCATCGGCAATATTTTCAGCAAAATGTGGTGCAGCGTTTAGACCGGTCCCAACAGCGGTCCCCCCCATTGCGAGTTCGCCTAAGGTTGGGTTCAATTGCTTCAAGTAAGCAATGTCATGTTCAATAGCACTCGCCCAGCCACTCACTTCTTGGCCAAAGGTTAATGGCGTGGCATCTTGAAGATGGGTCCGACCAATCTTAACAACCCGCCAGTACTTCTTTTGTTTGATTTTCAGTTCTGCCAACAAGTGTTCCGCGGCAGCAATCAGCTTGTCCACAGCAACCGCGGCCGTAATATTCATTGCGGTTGGGAAAATATCATTAGAACTTTGACCATGGTTCACATCATCGTTTGGTAAGATTTCAATGTCGGGATTGAGCTTGCCAGCCATGTGTGCCACCACTTCGTTAACATTCATATTTGTTTGCGTTCCAGAACCAGTTTGATAAACTACCAGTGGAAAGTCCTTACGCAACGCTTCGTCATCTAGCGCTAATAGTTTATCAATGGCAGTCACGATTAAATCAGCTTTTTCGGCAGTCATTGCTTCAACTTCCTTATTTGCAATCGCGGCGGCCCGCTTGATTTGAAGTAGTGCTCGAATCATTTCTAACGGCATCTTGGTACCAGTTGGGAAATTATGGCGACTTCGTTCCGTCTGGGCTCCCCATAATGCGGTTGCAGGAATTTTAACTTCGCCTAAAGTATCTGATTCAACTCGATATTCTGTCATGTTGATAACCTCCAATTAATGTGTTAGTAAGCGCTTACTAAGTGTGTGAAAAAAATAACATTTAGTTTATAAACTAATTTTACCGTCCAAATACCGGTATAGTCAAACTGTATTTTAGTTATAATTATTAATTATGAGGTTGATATATCAGCTTTTAGGAGCTCTCAAAAAGGAAATTACAGCCTTTGAATAAAAATGTTTATTTTTTCACATGGTATGATTTATTCTTAGTTATAAATTCTATTCAATTACAGCTGATTACGACCACTATTTATCGACAAACAAGTTAAAATTTGGCTGTTTATCCATCCTTCATTCACCCCAATGCCCTGATATTTTTTAGCGTATAACTGAACACGTGTTTCTTAATCAACCTACTTGATTCACCAAACTAATTAAGCTGTCATTAATCATGATAAAAACGTGCCGATTGATTAAAGTCAAAACCAACCAGATTAAGTCCGCTGGGAAAAGTTCAAACTAGTGTAAACCTGCTTGATTTGCGCGCCCTACGCCGACTTCCAGGCATTTCTGCCAATTGCTGGAACGTGGTGGGCACAGATTTGAGCCGAAGCCCACGTCTCAAATACTGGCCTTCCACTAACCAAGCAAAGAACGCTTGCTAAGTGGAATTTCACCACTTAGCATTGTCAGAAACGCCTTCCAGCCGGGACAGTGTTCGAATGACAGTTATGGATGTACCCAATTTTTGATGGATTGATCGTTATTCTTCTCAACCGATAATCTTGTTATTTGTCTGTGAGACAAGAAATGCGATTATGCCAGCTCAACTGTGTCTAAATCATGATGCTTAGTATTGGAATGGCTAAAATGATCGACGTCAACTTAACGCTTAATTGAAGCTCCAGTTTCAAAATAACCAACAACCAATTGTACCAAGTTAAGTGGCCGTTCATCAGCCATACGAGCGGCTTACCGGACCGGAGGGGCTGGGTGACAATGCTCAGTAGCCAAATTATTCTTAGCTGGAAGTGGGTTGCTTCCGGCTTAGAATAAGACTCGTATTTGAGATGACGCGGGTTGTGCGTTAGCTCAAATCGACGTCGGCTTACGTTCCAGCAATTGTCACCCAGCCCCGGAGGTCGGAATAGGACGCACACACGCTGACGAACAGCATCCAAATCAATCGGCACGTTTTTATCATGATTCACACTAATTAATAAGCTATCTCATATTGTATGATTGTTCTATTTTGTTACTACCTTGCGTTTCACTTACCGAATTGTCCAAATAAAAATGACCTAGCCAACAAAATTTGCCAAGCAAGGTCATTTTTGTAATCAATATCTTTTAGTCCTTAACTGCTTTGATTGTATCAATAATCGTTCCATCGCGGTATTCGATCAAGGCGACAGTCCGATCAGTAAATTCAAGTGGTTGTGGTTGGCCAACTTTCTTTTCAGCCAACTGTTGTAATTCTTCAATCGTGTAGACAGGGACGCCTGGCACATGGCTTAGTGCTTTGACCAAGTCCTCGCGCCGTGGATTAATGGCAATCCCGTATTCCGTCACTACAACGTCAATTGAATCACCGGGAGTGACGACCGTCGTTACGTCAGGAACAATCGTTGCTAACCGGCCCCGAACAAGCGGTGCGGAAATAATGGTTAGTTTGGCCGTAGCCGCGTCTTGGTGACCACCAATGGCGCCCCGGATCACGCCATCCGAACCGGACATGACGTTAACGTTGAAGTGCGTATCAATTTCCAAGGCACTCAGAATGGCAACATCTAATTGGTCAACCATCGCCCCCTTGTTATCAGGGTCAGCGTACCATGATGCGTCAATTTCTTGTTGGTTAGGGTTAGCATGCATCGAAGCTGCCGCCCCTTTGTCGAAGTCTTGAACATCCATGACTTTGTCGACTAAGCCTTCTTCCAGTAGATCAGTGGTTGGCTTTGTAATTCCACCAAGGGCAAATGACGCTTTGATTTGATTATCAAGCATGGCTTGCCGTAAGTAACGCGTCACGGCCAACGCAGCACCACCAGAACCAGTCTGGAATGAGAACCCATTTTTAAAGTACGGTGAGTTCACAATCACATCATTAACAGTTTGGGCGATTTTTAATTCCTTCGGGTCCTTGGTAAAACGAGTTGCACCTGACCCAATCTTATCTGGATCACCAACTTGGTCAACCTGCACAACGTAATCAACTTGCGTTTGTTTGATTGAGGCCGGCGTATTTGGATAAGCCACAATGTTATCAGTCAATAACACGACCTGGTTGGCGTATTGCGCATCCATCAGTGCGTAACCCAGCGAGCCAAAGACCGCTTTACCGGCCATCCCATTCGCATTTCCTAGTCGGTCAGCATTCGGTACCCCTAAAAAGGCTACATCGATTTTAATATCACCATGTTCAATGGCCCGGGCCCGATTACCGTGAGAACGGAAAATCACGGGATTCTTTAAGCCGCCGTGTGAAACGAAATCGCCCAGGGAACCACGCATCCCAGAACTAGTAATGTTCGTAATCGTACCAGCCTTGATGGCTTCAATCACCATGTCATTCATCACGCCGGTTAAGGAAGATGGTGCCAACGTTAAGTCTTTAATGCCGGCGTCAATGATTGCCCGCATTACTTGATTAAAGACAAAGTCGCCATTACGAAAATGATGGTGAAATGAAATGGTCATCCCATCTTTGACGGTCGCCTTTACCACGTCGGCAACGGAATCAACGACCTTGCCGTTCCCCGTTGAAACGTGCACTTTGGGTGCCACCCGTTGAATTTCTGGATGACCAATTTCGGTCGATTCAAAACCCTGGTAATTTAATTTTGCCATTAATTCCGCTGGTAATTCGCGGTCTACACTATTTTTCAATGTAATTGTCCTCCTCATCAAGTAAGTTGGAAACTTTGGCCAACTGCATCACACGTTGAGCCCGTAAGACAACTGGCCGGTCAACCATTTGACCGTTCATGGAGATGACGCCAGAACCCTTAATCCGAGCTTCTTCAATCGCGGCAATGACTTTTTGGGCCTTAATAACTTCGTCCTTGGTCGGTTCATAGACCGAGTTGACCATCGCAATCTGCCGTGGGTTGACCAATGACTTACCGTCAAATCCTAATTGATGAATATGCCGGGTTTCACGGTAAAAACCATCTGGGTCAGCCATATTAGTGAAGACCGTATCAAACGCAGCGATACCGGCTGCCCGGGCAGCATGAAGTACCATGTTACGAGCAAATTCAAGCTCGGCACCATCGGGATACCGGTGCGTTTTCATATCCGTCGTATAATCTTCAGCCGATAAGGCGATCCCAATCATGCGGTTTGACGCAGCCGCAATCGCTGGGGCATTCAAGACACCCTTAGCACTTTCAATCGCCGCCATCAGATGAGTGGTTCCAACTGGAATGCCAAATTCAGCTTCCGCAGCCGCAACGTCTTTTTCTAACGTTTGAATCATGTCAGCAGATTCGACTTTCGGCAAACGAATAACATCAATCCCTGCCTTGACCATCGCTTTAACATCATCAGCATAGTACGTCGTATCCAGACCATTGATCCGGACGACCAATTCAGCGTTGCCATAATCTTGGGTTTTCAGCGCTTCATAAACCAGTACCCGGGCCGCATCCTTTTCAGCCATCGAGACCGCATCTTCCAAGTCAAACATAATCGAGTCAGCGCCATAAATCCCAGCATCCTTGACCATGGCCGGATTGTTGCCGGGCACAAACATCATGGTTCGCCGTAAGCGTTCTTCTTTTTCAGCCATTATAATACCTCCCATGCTGGTGTCATGGTTTCTAATGCTCGTTGAGCTGCCGTGATGGTCCGCGCCTTAATGACACAGTCCAACGCCCCTTTATCGACAGCACGAACCTTGACATTATCAATATTTAACTGCTGTAGCGTGGTCGTAATGACATGTTTGATTTGCGTGCCAAATTGTTTGAGCACATCTGATTCAAGATCAATTTGAATGCCGTTATCTCCCGCCATTAACATGATTTGAATATCAGATGATTCCAAGGTCCCGGCGACTGCCGTTGTCTTAATTTCCATCAATTTTCATTCCTTTCTGAATTCGCGTTTGTAATGTTGTTAAATGATCTTTTATAAACTGGCCCGTTGTTGGCGGTACTAGTTGGTTTAACTCAGTTAAATGACCACTTTGAATCTGTTGTCGTACGGTTCGCGCCGATATCGGCTGCTTTGCGACCGTCGTCCGCGGTACGACTTGCACCGCCACTGTCGGTGGTAATTCACGCTGCAAGACCTGATTATAAATCGCGGTCGTTCTGGATGTCGGTTCACTGCCAACAAACCGCGTCGTGATATTTAAGGCCGGCGCCAGCTGATTTTTGAAGATCCGCGCATCCAAAGTCGTCTGTGCTTCGATCGCGCTAGCCGCGGAGTCTAAGAAGTAAGCCGGAAAAGTCGCCGCACTCACAAGATAATCACCACCACTGACGACCCGGACATTGGCTAAGTCGCCTGTGCCCTGTCGAACAAGTTCAACGCGCTCGGCTGTGCGAAACAGGCTGGCATCGGTGGCAACCACGAAAACGTAAACTAAATCGCTGACGGCTGCAGCTTGCTCGACTAAGTAACGGTGCCCCCGAGTAAACGGATTGGCATTCATCACGATGGCACTCACACGCTGTTGCGCTTGATTTTGAATCGTTGGTAACTGGCGGACAAAATCCGCAACGTCTGGCGTACCGTTTTCTAAAACCGCTGCTTCATCCGAATGCGCTAATTCTTTAAAACCAACGTGTTGAAAGCTCAATGAATACTTGGCCTTCGTAAATACCATCATATGAAAGATCTGGTCTTGAAATAATCGATTAACTAGCGCACTCACGATTTGATTAAACCGGGTTCCCGGCTGACTATCCTTGTTACAGACACCCACATATTTAAGCACGTTACCTGCAAGTGACCCCGTCCCAACAAGTTGGTCATTTTCAATCAAGCCCAAAGTAACATCAATGTGTTCAACCTCCTGGGCACTAAAATTAGTAATTCCTAGCGACGTTAAAAACTTTTGCCACTGAGTGTGCTCGTGCGGGTTATTTAACTGCATTTCAACAATTTGCGCTACCATCAGCTAACCTCCTATGATTAATGCCGTACTTGAGCGTATGTTGTAACTGCGGCCGTGACGTTAGGTACCACTTGCGGGTCAAAGACGCTTGGCACAATCTTGGTGGCTGTCGGATTTGTCACTGTTTTAGCCAATGCCTGAGCAACCTGAACTTGTAAAGCATCATCCACTTGCTTGACCCCATTTGCAAGCAAACCCTTGAACAGTCCTGGGAAAGCTAAAATATTATTGACCTGGTTTGGATACTGACTAGAACCTGTGGCAATCACTGTAGCACCAGCATTGGCCGCCGCTGCCGGATCAATTTCAGGTACCGGATTGGCCAATGCAAAGACAATCGGGTCATGATTCATCAAGTGAACATCACTGGCTGACAGGACGTTGGCATCTGATAAGCCAACGAAGGCATCCTGATTGGCCATGACCTTGGCTAGTGGCTGCCCCTTAAGTTGTGCTGGCGTCTGTAACTGCTTGGCGAGGTTGCGTTGATACTGGTTATACCGTTGATCATCCGACGTAATCACCCCATAAACATCAACTAACGTCAGTTGTTTGACGCCGACCGCTGCTAGTAGTCGCGCGGTGGCCAAACCCGACGCCCCAACGCCATTAACCACGATCCGCATCTGCTGCAAAGTCTTACCAACCACATGAGCGGCATTAATTAGTCCAGCTAGCACCACAATCGCGGTACCTTCTTGGTCGTCATGATAAACTGGAATATTTAGTTCATCTTTCAACGCCGCTTCAAGTTCAAAACATTTCGGCGCTGTAATGTCTTCCAAGTGGATCCCAGCAAATGACAGTGAGAGATTTTTAATCGTCGCCACCATCGCTGGTACACTAACCTGATTTAGGGCAAGTGGAATTGCATTAATACCGGCCAGATTCTTGTACAAGAGCGCTTTTCCTTCAACAACCGGTAAACCACCGGCCGGACCAATATTACCCAAGCCTAACACTGCGGAGCCATCGGTAATCAAGGCCACCAACTTACCACTCATCGTGTATTTTGCCTTTAATTCAGGATGTGCGGCAATCAACTTGGAAATCACCGCCACACCAGGCGTATAGGCTTTACCTAGCTCAGCCTTATCGGTCACTGCCAAATCCGAGTGAATATCTAAAACCCCCGTATGAGCGGCGTGTAACTTTAAAATTTCATCTTGTTCTACCATCGATATCTGCCTTCTCTTCTCAAAATAATACCATTCACTTTGTTACTTTCAGTGTACGACCGTTTTTTAAAAATATCAAATATTGATTACATTTTTTAAATTTTTAAAATACGATTTTCTGGTATAATGAACTTAAAATATTAAAAACAAGTTTTAAAATTTTAAATTTTATTTTGATAAAGAGGTCATCAATATGGACGATATGAATCATCGCCGCCTGTTAATTGGCATTGCACATGATTATTACTTATCTAAAATCAACATTGCTGAGATTTCAAAGAAGTACCAAGTTAGTCGTTATCTAATTTCCAAATACTTAGATGAAGCTATGGCGACCGGACTGGTTAAAATCAATATTAATACGCCAATTGAACGTAATAGCGAACTAGAAGCCAAATTTAAGAAGCGTTTTCCAATTCAACACATTTATATCATTAAAGACGCGGACACCACCAGTGACGATGAACGGCACGTCATCGAATTTGCCGCCGAAACCATTCAACGCCAAATCCTACAGAGTCAAATCATCGGGGTTGCGTGGGGGGGCACCGTCCTAAGTGTCATTGATAATTTTCAAACTAGTACCCGTGATGATTTGTTATTTACCCAGTTTATGGGTGACAACTTGAAAACAAACGCGGCAAATGGTTCAACGCCGTTGGTTCAAAAAGCAGCGGCCAAGTTCAGTGCCCGGTATGTCACCATTCCAGCACCACTCTACTTGTTCAATGACCAAGCGCACCAGGCACTGGCCCAAGAACCAGCCATCACACCGGCCATCAGTAACTTTGATCGGATGGACATGCTCTTCGCCGGTATCGGAACGCTTGCGTCCATTGATTCAATTCCCGTCTGGCAGCAACATCGGCAAGCCATTCTGGGTGGTGCTGATCCGCATGCCGTTGCCGGCTTCTTATACGGACGGCCATACGACATTAATGGTCAGATTCTTAATGGCGACCACGACAAACTCTTTGGTGCTAAAATCCCAGCTATTCTTGAAGTGCCTCGGCGCTTTGGTATCATCAAGAGTAAATTCAAAAGTAAGGCTTTACTGGGCGCACTTCGGGGGCAACTTCTGACCGACATCATCATTGATGAAGCCGTCGCGAACCGTGTCCTCCAAGAAGATCAAGCAGCGCCTCGCACCCATTAATTCATTTTTCGAAAACAGGTACCAATGCTGACCGTTGATGGCAGCTTGGTACCTGTTTTAATTTATTAAAATCAGACTACCAAATACCGATAACTTTCATCCAAAGGGCACCAACACCACCCCAAACAACTAGGTAGAAGAGACCTAAAACAAAGTTTAACTGCCACCATTTACCTTGAGTAACATAACCGGAACCGAAGAGAACACTCGCAGGGCCATTCGCATAATGCGTCGTCGAAGCAAAGATTGAACCGGTAAAGCCAAGCATTAAAGCAGCAAAGGTTGCTGGCGCTCCTGCTGAAACAGCGACCCCCAGCAAGGCACCGTACATCGCCGAAACATGGGCAGTCCCACTAGCAAATAGATAGTGACTGTAGAAGTAGAATAAAACTAGTGCAGCCAGGACAATACCCCAACTGAAGCCTTTCAAAGCACCACCGATCGCACCAGATAACCATGGAATAAAGCCGAGACTGTTCAATTCATTGGCCATGAAAATCAAAATTGAGAACCACACCAAGGTATTCCAAGCACCGGTTTCGTGCAGGACATCATCAACTGATAAGACACCCGCAATTAAAAGCAAAGATACGGCCATAAAGGCAACTAATGATGCTTCTAGGCCAATGAAGCTGGATAACATCCATAAAACTAAGGCTAATAAGAAGACACCACCCATAATTTTTTCTGGTAGACTCATCTTACCCATTTTAGCTAATTCATCATCGGCCCATTGCTTTGCGTTGGGCGTATCTTTAATTTCTGGTGGATACATTTTATAAATTAAATATGGCACAGCCAATAAACAAATAAGTCCTGGGACGATCCCAGCTAAGAACCATTGCATCCAAGATAACGTGATGTGCAAACTCTTGGCTAACGTGACGGCAACCAAGTTTGGTGCCATTGCCGTCATAAACATTGTACTCGTGATTAAGTCACCATGAAATTCAGCAAATACTAAGAAAGAGCCGATCTTACTTTGCGTTCCATCCTTAGGATCAGAGCCGAACGTTTCAGCTAACGACTGAATGATTGGGTAAACAATCCCACCGGCACGGGCTGTATTACTTGGCGTTGCGGGCGCTGTTACCAGATCGACCCCAATCAGCGCGTAGGCCAAACCTAACGTTCGCTTTCCGAACAGTCGCACAAACACCAACGCAACGCGTCGACCTAGACCAGTATTGATAAAGCCGCGTGACATGAAATAAGCCATCGCAATCATCCATACCGTACTGCTACCAAATCCAGCAACCGCCGTGTCCATAGGGACGATGCCTAATAATACTGTTAGCGTCAACCCAATGATGGCAACTCCCGCGATTGGCAAAGGCCGCGTAATACAACCAATAATCGTTGCGACAAAAATTGCAAAAATATGCCAAGCGTTCATTGAAACGCTAGCGGGCTTGATGGGACTACTCAACCAAATAATTAAGCCCACCAATAACGGTGCAATAAAATCGCGGTACTTGACTTTATTTAGTGTCATCTCAATTCCTCCTACCTATTTATTCATTTTTTATGAAGCCACATTCATCATGGCGAGCATTTTAGCTGCAAAGTGTTGCATCCGTGTCCGCTCATCTTCTGATAGATCAGCTTCGATCACCTTTTGAAGACCGTTACGATTAATGATCGCGGGTGACCCTAAATACAAATCATTGATCCCGTATTGACCAGACAAAGCAGCTGAGACAATTAACTCAGCATTTTCATCATTTAAAATTGCCCGACAGATCTGCATTAAGCTAATTGCGACTCCATAGAATGTCGCGCCTTTTTGGCTAATGATTTGACCACCTTTACCGCGTACCGCCTGTTCAATCTCAGTTTTGAACTGTTCATCAACGGTTGTCACCGTTGTAAGTGGTTGCTCATTAACTGTAATTTCATCAAAGTTGACAATTGAACTATCGCCATGTTCACCAAGTACCGCGGCATCAACCGCAGTGGTGGCAACATTCAACTTCTGAGCCAAAGCGACTCGCAACCGCGCCGTATCCAGGGAAGTCCCGGTACCAATGACCCGATTCCGCGGAAATCCAGATAAACGTTGTGTCATTGAAGTCAAAATGTCGACTGGATTACTTGAAATAACGAAGCAACCATTGAAGCCACTCGCAACTACTGGTTTGACAATGGATTCCAAAATTTTCGTATTACGGTTGATCAAATCTAACCGGCTCTCACCAGGCTTACGAGGCACACCAGCTGTAATAACAACGATGTCAGCATCGTGAGCGTCCGCATACTCACCTGTGTGAATGTTGGTCGCATTCGTGAAGGCGGCAACATCTTCCAAATCCTTAACGTCCCCCTCTGCGTGCACTTTAACCAAATCGACGATAACGAGTTCATCTAGGGCGCAATTTTGAACTAGTGAAAAGGCAAATGATGAGCCCACCGAGCCATCACCAACAATTACGACTTTGCGTTGCTTCTTATCCATGTCAATATCCTTCTTTCATCAAAAAAATGTACGTTGCAAATGCAGTTCAACAACTTAGTTACTTAACTCACAAGTATTATAACGCAAATGCTTACATTTTTGCTATTTTTTTAAAAATAAATTATTTTTTTGAAAATTTTAAATATAATTATTGACTGAAACGCTTTTAAAACGGTATTTTTAATTATTTTGATTGTGAACCATTTCTAAAGTATCGGTTTGTGAAAATATTTTCGTAAGCGATTACAATTAAACGCTTGAATTTATTTACCAATGTCAATTCAGGATCCATGGGACAAGTCACCACACTTTTTACCGTTCAACCGGTCTTGAACCAGTTAAAATCTGGCTGGCGTGGTATATTAGAAGTACAACTCAACCGAGAGAGGACTAACACATTGGATAACGAAACTTTAAAAGACTATCTCGCAAATAACTCACAAGTTATTACCATTTTTATGGAAAAGGCAACTGACTTTCTGAATCGTCAAAATGAAGATCGGGCACCGGCACGCCGTTACAACGATGCCGAAATTGCCCGTCAAGCTGATAAGATGCTCGATGATGTAATTGCTAATATTCATGATAAAATCGTCCCCCACACCCGGGAACAGACGCCCGCCGCGTGGGACCAATTTTTGAGTGAAAACGATGTACTAGAAGATCTTGAGTTATCGATGACGGAATTGTCATTCGAATCAGAAGACTAAGCGCAACCCTAACACCTCAAGGCCAAAAATGGACTGCCGAAGAGTTAACTTCGACAGTCCATTTTTAAGTGACCAATCAACCTCAGCATTAGCTGAAACGCTATGCCTTAGCTAATAAGCTATAATAATCGCTATGACTGTGTCAAACCAGCATATATTTTATCCAGATTCCACTTCAACATTGAGTAGTAAGTATCACCCGGTTTGCCCTTGGCTGCCAGCGAATCGGTAAAAATCGTGCTAGCAATGGGAATTCCAGTCTCCTGTGACAGTTTATTCATTGACTTGGGCGATACCGACGATTCGACGAACAAGCTCCGAACCGGCGTCCCATCAATTTTCTTCAACGCCGTCCGCATCTGAGCTGGTGTCCCTTGTGACTCCGTATTAACTTCCCAAATATAAGCAGCCGGCACCTGGTAAGCCGCCGAGAAATACTTAAAAGCGCCTTCCGATGTCACTAATAATCGTTGATTCATCGGAATTTGTTTAAATCTAGTTTGCGCTGTCTGATGCAATTTGGTTAATTTAGCCACATAGCGATCCGTATTTTTTTGGTACGCAGCCGCATGACGAGGATCCTTAGCTTGCAGAGTCCGATTGATATTTTTGACGTATTGAATCCCATTGGCAAGATCCAACCAAGCATGCGGATCCGGCTCATTCACGTTCGTGGTTAAATACTTGACCTTAATGCCCTTACTGACCGCAAAAACATCCTGGTTAAAACTCTTTTTGGAAGCCGTCACTAATTTTTTAAACCAGCCATTGCCGCCAGTCTCAAGATTCAAGCCATTATAAAAAATGACATCAGCTTCAGCCGTCGCCGCAATATCAGTTGGCCGTGGTTCATATTCGTGGGGATCGGTGCCACGCTTTACGATACTGTAATGTTGGACGTACTGCCCGCCAACATTTTTCACCATATCATCCAAAATCGAGTTCGTACTAACAACCCGTAATTTGGCACTCGTTGTAGTTGCTTCGGCACTTTGTTGACGTCGATTCAAAAATACTGCCATCCCCGCAACCATCGCGATAACCCCGACTAGTGCAATTAACTTTGTTTTCATGCTGTCACCCGTCGCGCTCTCGCTGCCCCGTGCCAAAGCGTTGGTAGTAAAGCCTGCTTAGGTGAAATAATAAACGAAATACCGAAGAACATAGCTGCCACTAACACGATTGCCGGACCTGACGCCCAGTTTAACGTATAACTAAGATACAAGCCTACCACCGAGGATAGCACCCCAATCAAAGCTGATAGCCCTAACATAACAGCCAGCCGTTCCGTCCACAGAAAGGCTGTTGCCGCCGGTGTAATCAACATTGCCACCACTAAAATAATACCAACCGTTTGTAAAGCTGACACAGTTACTAATGTCAAAACTAGCATTAACGCGTAATGTAACAGTTGAACCTTTAGACCGTACGTCTTGGCAAAGGTCGGATCAAATGATGTGATCAGTAATTCCTTGTAGAAGAAAACCACAAATAAAATCACCAGCCCCAACACTACCGTCGTTGTCATCATATCAGTATCACTAACAGCGAGAATGTTACCGAATAAGATGTGGTGCAAGTTAGTTGAGCTTTCAGCTAATGAAATTAAGATAAAACCAAGTGCGTAAAAGGCACTAAAAACAATCCCAATTGAGGTATCCGTCTTAATCTTACTGCGACTGGCCACCAAACCAATCAGACCAGCTGCCAGAATGCCAAAGACCGAGGCCCCAATTAACACGTTGATACCAAGCATATAAGCCACCGCAACGCCTGGTAATACAGCATGTGAGATGGCATCGCCCATCATCGACATGCCCCGTAAAATAATAAAACTACCAATAATTCCTGACATGACCCCGACCATAATGGCCGTAATTAGGGCACTTTGTAAAAAGTCATACTTCCCCAAAGCGGTAATAAAGGTCGTAATTGATTGCATCATTGCGTCGCCTCCTTCGTAAACAGGACAGCCGAAAGATCAGCACTAAACGTCCGTTCAATGTTTGCGGGTGTGTAGACCGCGTCCACGGGACCATAATCAACAATCCCATGGTTTAAAATCACGAGGTCATCAAAATAACGTGAGACCTTATTCAAATCATGATGCACGGCAATAATCATTTTGCCAGCATCGCGCCACTGACGCAAAATCGTCATGATAGTCGTCTCACTCTGTAAATCAATGCCAACAAAGGGTTCATCAAGAATAATGATATCGGCTTCTTGAACTAGTGCTCGGGCCACAAAAACCCGTTGTAATTGACCACCAGACAGCTGACTAATCTGGCGCTGTGTTAAATCAGCTAAATCCAATTGCTCCAGTGCAGCTTGACACCGTTGCCGATCAGCTTTAGTTGGTTCTCGAAAGAGTCCGAGCTTGCCATAGGTCCCGGTCAAAACGACGTCAAAAACATTGATTGGAAACGTTAAATCGAGATCCTTGCGTTGCTCGACGTAAGCAATCTGTTTTTGAAATTGTTTTAGCGCACGACCTTCATATTCGACGGTCCCCGTTTGGAACTTAATGAGACCAAGCATTGCCTTGATCATCGTTGATTTTCCCGCACCGTTGGGACCAATGATTCCAGTAATTTTGCCGGCGTTAAAGTTAACGGCAACATCAGTAAAGACTGGTGTGTCACTGTATGCCACGGTGAGGTTTTGTACTTTTAACATCACATTTCCTCCGTTCATCGCGGTAGTCGGTTTTCTATATCGTCATAAGCATAACTGATAATTAACACTAATGCAAATAATTGTTAGGCACAGTTAACTTTTTTATAATCGATATTAATTTTTAAATACTGCTTGTCATACTATGATTGTAACAACCAAAGCAAATTTTCGTATTATCAGCATTAACGCTATCATCACAATACCCGACACTCTTGATTAACCATCACGGCAAGACTATCAACCACTAACAAGCTTATATATCTTGTATAAAAAAGTGTCGTGGTGAATACCACGACACCTATTATCAATTTAACAATTGCATCTCTAACCCCATAAAAATCGTTAAAATTAGTAAATCTGCAGAGCCACCCAAACTATAGTTATGAGTAACAAAGATTTGATTCAACTCGCGTAAAAACAACATGCCCGCTTCAGTTTGACTACCACCTAGTTTAAAATACTGCTGTGCTTGAGCGTGCACCCAGTCAACTACGTGCTTATTTTTTGCGCGCTTAACTAAGTTAGTATCCACAGTAGCTTGTACAATGGCCATCAGTGTATCTAGCAATCGCTGATTGATTGTTCCTTGACTACGCCGTAAAGCTGGCAGGGCCACAGACATTACCGTTGGGTAGCCTGCCTCGGCTTCCCCTCGGATACCTTTGATTCCATAAGTTAAGTATTCACGCTCCCCAGCAGTTAATATGGCGGGATCCTTACTAGCCAGATCACTAAAATCATTCGCCGTCAGTCCCACAAGCATCGTCTGCACAATTGTCGTTAATGGTTGCATCGCGTGCTGCTTCTGATATGCAGTTGCGGCTACTAGGATTCCTAGCGAAAACACTGCCCCTTTATGCGTATTAACACCATTAGTCGTTGCAAACATCGTTTTTTCGGCTTGAAGGCCAGCTTCCCGTAGTTGTTGAAACAAACCTGTCAAATCAGCAGCCGTATAAGTTGCTCCCACGGATGCACAAGTCTTAAAATAAGGTTCTAAGCTGAGTGCACTGTCAATAAACATGAATGCATTCATGTCTGGGTGTGGTCCCGGCGATAACGGATCTACCAGTCCTGGCTTCGGATTAACTGTCACTTCATAAAGGAGTGCTTGTAATGCATGCTTGACAATTGCTGCGGTTCCCATCTTCAATCATTTCTCCTCCATTTACCCTGCCTACATTTAGTAGGGCAGTTCTATTATTCTAAACTCAGCACCTTTCACTTTTATCATATTAACGATTTTATAAAATAATTACCAGCTCAGCTTAACGACTTGGGCTTTCTAATGACGTCTATAATAGTTCCATCACGATACTCAACTAACGCAACAACTTGCTTTTCAAAGGCAACTGGTTGCGGCTTTCCAGCATATTGATAGGCTAAATCACGTAATTCACTAATTGTTTTCAATTTCATACCCGCATTGGTCAATGACTTAATTAAATCCGGCCGTAATGGATTAACAGCAATCCCATAATCAGTCACCACAATATCAATGCTCTCCCCAGGTGTCGTAACTGAAGTTACCCGATCACGAATCGTAGGCATGCGACTTCGAATGAGTGGAGCCACAATAATCGATACAGAGGAACCAGCAGCCGTGTCTGGATGACCACCAGGTGCACCTCGTAAGATACCATTCGAACCCTGCACAACGTTCACATTGAAATCAGTATCAACTTCTAATGCGCCTAAGATTACAAAACTCAGCTGATTGACAAAAGCACCTTTATTGAATGGATTAGCATACTGTGATGCTGATATTTCAAAGTGATTCCCGGTATGTGCGGATGCAACCGCCGCTAAATCGAAGGACTGATCATCCAATATTTGCTTAATGTAACCTGCTTCGTACAAATCAACAATTGGTTTCGTCACCCCACCCATGGCCCAGCCACACTTGATATGGTCCTGATCCATGTACTGTTTCAAAAAGGTCGTTGTTGCCAGTGAAGGTCCGCCTGCACCAGTTTGAAAACTAAAGCCATCTTTAAAGTAACCTGAATAATACATACATTTGGCCACTTCTCGAGCCATATTTAATTCACGCGTATCTTTAGTTAATCGCAAAGCACCTGATGCAATCTTATTAGGATCGCCAATCGAATCAACTGATACAACATAATCAACATCGACCCCTTGAATACTAGCAGGAAAGTTCGGACCAGCTACCAGGTCATCCGTAATAACGACAACCTTATCAGCATACTTAGCATCGCCATCTGCATATGACAACACCCCAGTGTCAGACTGGCCCCCTTTGCCACTTGCATTACCATAAGCATCACTTGTTGCAGCCGCAATAAAAGCCACATCAATTTTAATTGTCCCATCTTCAATGGCACGAGCGCGACCACCATGTGAACGAATGACTGCCGGACGCTTTAATTTTCCAGCCGAAACTGTCTCACCGATTTCATCGCGAATACCACTCGTTGAAATTCCGGTAACTGTCCCATCCTCAATACATGGAACTAGAAAATGATGAGCATGTCCTAGGCTGCTTGCACAGACCGTCAAGCCTTTAATGCCTAAGTCATGAATAACCTTCATCACCATATTAACGACCTGATCACCATCTCGTAAATGGTGATGAAAAGAAACCGTCATCCCATCTGATAACCCTGTGGCAACGATGGCATCCCGGATTGTCGCCATAACTTTATCTCCGGTGCCCCTTCCCGCTGCACGCACATGTGGTGCGGCTTTCCGATACTCGTAGCCATCCCGGTAACTAACCCCTTGAAACGGCTCAATACCATGTTGTAAATATTCATCTGGAATTTCACGTCCAATTTTATTAATCATACTAACGCCCCCTGATAAATTCCGGCTGCTTTGGCTAGGCGCAATGTACGCTGTGCGCCTTCCACCCAAGCAATATCAACCATTTTGCCATCAACCGTTAACACACCAACGCCTTGATTCTTACTACTTTTGACTGCTGCTAGAACATGCTCTGCATGCTGTATCTCGGTCTCATTCGGGTTAAATATCGTATGGGTTATGCTGATTTGTTTCGGATTGATACACGATTTTCCATCAAACCCCATAGTCTTAATAAGTCGTATTTCTTCACGAAAACCCGCTTCATTGTCAGTATCCGTGTATACTGTGTCAAATGCCATTACCCCAGCAGCCCGAGCCGCAATCAACAATTGTGACCGAGCGCCAAACAGTTCTGTTCCGGCTACCGTACGCTGTGCATGCATCGTTCGAGTATAATCGCCTGCACTAAGAGCAATCCCCATCATGCGATTGCTAGCCGTTGCAATCTGATAAGCATTAATCACACCCAGTGGTGATTCCACCGCCGCCATCAACATAGTTGTACCAATTGGTCGATGGAAGTCTTTTTCAGCAGCAGTAACTACTGCGTCAGCTTTCTGAACCTCCTTGGCAGTCTCAGTCTTAGGTAGTCTGATTCCTTCAGCACCACCTGCAACTGCTGCTCGAATATCCTCTTCAAATAATTCTGTTCCAATTGCGTTGACCCGAACCCAACGCTCTACCCCTTGATAATCGATTTGTTTCAAAGTCTGGTACAGTTGAAAACGAGCTGAATCCTTTTCTCCTGCTGCAACAGCATCCTCCAAATCAAAAATGACACAATCTGGACGATAGACAAAGGCATCTTTGACCAAGGCCGCTCGTTGGGTATTCAAAAAAATCATCGACCGCCGAATTCGTTGTGCTACTACCATCTAGAGCACCTCCCATGGAAATTGCGTGAATTGCTTAGTTGCACGATAAAAGGCAGTCTCAATACGAGCCTTAATCGTACAGTCCAACGCACCCTTATCAATAATTTGAAGCGTTGCATTTTCTAATCCCAACATTGTCGCTGTCTGCTTCGCCAATGCGATAATATGAGTACCATATTGTTCATAAACTGCACTGTCTAGCTTAATTTCTAAACCATTCGTATTAGGTATAATCATCACTTGAGCATCACTTGATTCAACTGTTCCAGCTATTGCTTTTGTCTTTATCTTCATACTTATCACCTTTCTATAATTGACAATTCTAGTATAAAAGCGCTATCAGTAACTGTAAAAGGTCGATTAAGCATTGCTGAAATGCACAAAAAGCATGGACAACATTTCTTTACGTTTTCAAAAGTGAATTCTTATTTATCAAATTATTCACGACTATTTAACAATTTTTAAGAACTACGCTGGGGTGTATAATGAATTTTACAGGGGGGAATTACTATGGACGAACGTGATATCGAAATGCTTTTAGCGCTCAAAAAGACTCGGAACATTACGCAAGCTGCAGGACAACTCTTTATTAATCAATCCTCTTTGTCTAAGCGCTTACACAATTTAGAACAACGGCTTCAAACCCAACTTGTCATTCGAAGTCAACATGGTATCCAACTGACATCAGCGGGTGAAGCGGCGTGGGAAACTGCCCGCAAAACTGATCAACTCAACCATCAGCTGCAAACAACCTTGATGCGTGAAAGTCAAGTTGTTTGTGGATCACTTAACTTGGGTTGTTCTATCAACTACGCTCAGTATGCGTTGCCGGCAATCCTAGTTACGTTCCAACATCAATACCCCGCAGTTCGACTGAACATTACCATTGATTACAGCCGTAACATTTATCAACAATTGCTCAGTGGCACACATTTAGACGTGGGCATCGTCCGTGGAGAATTTAACGGACCACTCCAGCAAACAATGATTAAAAACGAAACAATTAATTTGATTTGTCCAACCGCCGCCGACCGCTCACACCTCGACAAACTCCCATTCATTCAACGTCAAACAGATAGTCACTTTCAAGATGAAATGACGACATGGCTTGCAAGTAATCAGCACTCAGCATTTAATCATCAGACCATCACGGTTAATAATCTAACGTCCTGCGTTGCTTTCGTTGATCACGGACTTGGCTGGGCCCTAGTCCCCGAAATTGCCTTGGATCATTTTAAGGGTTACCGTGAACCACTCCTACTTAATGGTCAGCCGTTCTGTCGACAAACCTATTTCATGGCACCCACTAATCTATTAAGTGCACCCGTAGTTGAGGCATTCAAGAATACATTGATATAGCCTGAACAAACGGTTGTAATATTAGTCGCAGAATTTAACTTAAACTGAATACCAGTATTTTAAAAGTCGAACATATTTGGCAATAAACAGCCAAAATAATTTTTCTTATATTTGATGATAGTTCAATCTTTACCAAATCAATCAAGGAGGCTCATCCATGACAACTAGTCAGCATTTTCAATCAACCCCAACTGTTCAATTTGATTTATTAACATACGTAATTGGCAGTTACCATTACAACTGGCATCCGCAAATTGAACTCTTGTGGTTACTACAAGGTACCGTTGAAGTTAACGTTGACGGGACACGCTATCAATTACACGCTAACGATCTCATCTTGATCAACGCCAATCGTGGCCACGCCACCTTTGCCTTGACCCCCGAATGTCTTGCGCTCCGCTTACATATCATGCCAGATTTCTACACTAGTCAGGGTATCGATCTCAGTGCAGGTGCCTTTCTACTCAACAGTGTCACGACCCCACAACACCAGGATTATCAGACAATTCGTCAGATTCTGGCACAACTCTATCTAGGTTTACATCAACAGGACTGGCCGACTTTTGACTTAAATGCCCTGTACTTTCAGTTAACTAACCTGCTTCATCATGATTTCTTTGACACTCAGGTTACGATTACTTACCCCCAGCCCAAGACTAAAAGTTCACTGACCCGGGTCATTAATTATATTAACCAGGATTACGATCAGCCGATCACCTTAAACGAGGCCGCGAAGATAAGCCACTATTCACCGGCCTACCTCTCACGAATCTTCAAAGCAGAACTCGGCCTCAATTTTTACGAGTACCTGACTCGTTGCCGACTACAACACGCCATCTATGACCTAGAAGATCCAACTACTAAGGTCGCTGATTTGGCACTGGCTAACGGATTTCAGGAGGTCAAATCTTTCAATCTAATGTTTAAAAAACATTTTGGTCAGACCCCCTCAAGTTATCGCCAACACTTATCACACGGCCAGCGTCTTGAATATGACCAGTTTAAGCAGCCACTCACACCCGTGCAACGAACCGTTGTCCATCAGCAGCTCACTCATTGGGCTCAACTCATAAGTACCGACCAGCTTAGCGCTTGTGAAAGTTGCATATACAAACAACATTTTCAAGAATATCAAGCGCTCAAACGAAAAATCACTCAATTGAAAATTCTCCTCAATCAATAATGAATGGCATAACAATTTTTGTGATAACGAGCAACTGAACTTACCGTTATTTTTATTAATTATCGGTTAATACCAAGATATGACAACATCACTTGTCAACGTATCTTGGTATTTTTTTGTCACTTTAAAGCGATAATTACCGACCTTATCACTATTTTCACAATCAACACCACGCTTTAATCTGTTTAGTAGCGGTTAGTTTTCTACGCCCAGCTCACCTACAATAAACCTGTAAATTGATAGGAGGAACCCAGTTATGGATACAATGACTTACGACTATACCGAACCCATTTTATCAACTAAGGGCCAGCGCATGCGCGACATTCTGGCTAACTACATTGCGCTCATTAGCCACCGCTTGCCAGATGATGTGACCGCTAAACTTGAAGAACTCAGCAAGATTGAAGTTGACCCCTTACAAAAACTAGTCTATGACACGATGATGGAAAATCAGCTGCTCGCTAATAAATTGCAACGCCCAAGTTGTCAAGATACGGGGGCGCTACAATTCTTCATCAAGTGCGGTGCCCAGTTTCCATTATTAGGTGAATTGAATCAAATCTTAAAAGATGCCGTGTATCGCGGTACTAAAAAAGCACCCCTGCGGCATAACGCCGTCCAGACCTTTGATGAATACAACACCGGTATGAATATTGGGGATGGGATTCCATCCATCTTCCTACAAGTTGATGGTAACGGTACCGATATTTCAATGTACGTCTATATGGCCGGTGGTGGCTGTACCCTCCCCGGTGCGGCCAAGGTATTGATGCCCGGTGAAGGCTACGAAGGCGTTGTCCGTTTCGTCATGGATCGAATGACGAGTTACGGGATCAATGCTTGCCCACCATTACTCGTGGGTGTTGGAGTCGCAACATCCGTTGAAACCGCCGCCCTCAACTCCAAGTTAGCCTTAATGCGGCGTGTCGATAGCGAAAATCCCAATGCTAATGCTGCCAAACTTGAACACCTATTGGAAGACGGCATTAACCATATTGGCTTGGGCCCCCAAGGCTTCGGTGGTCAAAAGTCCGTCATGGGCGTTAACGTTGAAAACACGGCGCGGCACCCCTCAACAATCGGAGTCGCCGTTAGCACCGGCTGCTGGTCACACCGCCGTGGACTCATTAACTTTGACGAGGATCTGAACTATGACTTACCACTGAACAAAGGAGTCGAATTATCATGAAAACTTATCATTTAACTACCCCGATTTCGGATGATGACATCAAGGATATTCGCATCGGTGACATCGTTTATTTGAACGGCTCACTAACAACTTGCCGTGACGTGGCCCATCGTCGACTCGTCGAGGAACACCGGCCGTTGCCGGTTAACGTGACTGACCGTGCTATTCTTCATGCCGGGCCAATTATTAAAGATTTGGGCAATGGCCAGTACGAAATGGTCGCAGTCGGACCAACCACCAGTATGCGGATGGAAAAGTTCGAAGAAGAATTTGTTAAGCAAACCCATGTCAAACTCATCGTCGGTAAGGGTGGCATGGGTCCCGGCACCGAACGCGCCTGCAAAAAGTATCATGCCCTGCACCTCGTCTATCCAGCCGGTAACGCCGTTTACGCAGCCCTGCACGTTGAAAAGATCGTTGATGCCCAGTGGAAGGATCTCGGCATGCCAGAAACGCTTTGGGCTTGTGAAGTTAAAGACTTTGGCCCTCTCATCGTCTCGATAGATACGACTGGCGACAACTTGTTTGAAAAAAATAAAATTATTTTTAACGAGCGCAAGGAAGCTGAAATTAAGAAAATCAACGAACAAGTCAAATTCATCAAATAACGAATCGTTAACGACCTAAGCGGATGCCAACTGCTTAGGTCGTCCGTCTAAAAGGAGCACGACTTCATGATTAATCTAAACACTAACGCAACCTTTAAAGCACAAGCACTAGACGCGCTCACCACCGTAATTGACCCCGAACTTGGCGTCGACATTGTCAACCTAGGCCTTATTTACAACGTCACGCGCGACCCTGACTTGAACCTCTGCTCCGTCACGATGACGTTGACAATTATGGGCTGTCCACTAACCGGTTACTTGAACACGCATATCGAGCAAGCCTTGTTAGCCCTAGATGGTGTTGACCAGGTCCTCATCAACTTAGTCTGGGAACCAGCGTGGTCAATCGACAAAATGTCACGAGCAGCCAAGATGACGCTCGGTCTACACTAATCCTTATGTCAACAGCCCAGTGGTCAAGCGAATTGTGATGGCCACTACTAATTCAACAAAACTTGCGGGCACCACAAGTCTGTTCCACCTAGTAACGCTGCCACAAGTTGATTAGAAAGGTGGTCATTTCTGATGACCCAATTACGACCCGTAAAATATAAGCACTTAATTTGGCCCCTAGTCATCGGCGTACTACTTTGGCTAAGTGCTCCGTTCCGTCCCGCAGGTCTCAACTTGTTAGCTTGGCGAATGCTCGCAATATTTGTCGGGACCATTATCGGCTGCATCACCCAACCGTTGCCGATTGCCGGGGTGGCCCTAATTGGGCTCACGCTCGGTGTCCTGCTCAACGTTACACCGATGAGCGATGCCATGGCCGGTTTCGGCAATAATACCGTCTGGATGATTGCCATGGCGTACTTTTTATCACGCGGCTTTGTCAAGACTGGTCTTGGTCGCCGGATTGCATTGATTTTTGTTAAACGCTTTGGTCGCAAAACACTGGGACTGGCCTACGCATTGATCGGGGTAGATCTAGTGACTAGTCCCGCTACGCCTAGCAATACCGCTCGTGCTGGTGGAATCGTCTTTCCCATCATCGAATCACTAGCCAAGACATATGGCTCTGATCCAGAAAACGGCACCCAGCGTAAAATTGGCGCATTTCTCATTATGTCATCCTTTCATGGCAATATTGCCACCAGCGGTTTATTTATGACCGCCATGGCCCCCAACCTCGTCGCGGTCGCCCTAGCTCAAGCAATGGGTATCCAAATAACGTGGATGGGTTGGTTGCTTGCCGCACTCGTACCTGGTTTGATTTGCTTGATTGGCGTCCCCGCCATTATTTATCGACTCTACCCACCAGAAATCAAAAACACACCAAATGCGCGTACCTGGGCTGAAGATGAGTTACATCAGTTAGGCCAAATGACCACGGCTGAAAAGCGCATGGCCGCGATTTTTATTTTCGCCCTCGTATTATGGATATTAGCAAGCTTCATCGACTTAGACGCGACGCTGGTTGCTTTCATGGCCGTGGGACTCCTATTACTGACTGGGGTACTGTCCGTCGATGACTTATTACATGAGACCGGTGCTTGGAACACACTCATTTGGTTTTCAATTCTGATTTTTATGGCTGGTAAGCTGAACAGCTTAGGATTTATTCCATGGCTCTCACAAATGATTGGTCACGCGCTACATAGTATCAGTTGGCTGTGGGTACTAGCGGCCTTAATGATCGTGTACTTTTACAGCCACTACCTGTTTGCCGGTGCCACTGCCCATGTTTCTGCCATGTACGGTGCCTTCCTTGGCGTGGCCGTCTCAGCGGGAGCTCCGACACTTCTAGCCGCATTGTTATTAGGCTTCGATGGGGCCATTTTCAGTTCAACGACCCACTACGCCAATGGTCCAGCCTCCATCATGTTCGGACCCGGTTACGTCACGCAGTCGGAATGGTGGCGCTTGAATTTGATTCTCGGTAGTTTTTATTTGCTCATATGGGGTGTTGGTGGCACACTTTGGATGAAAGTTTTAGGTTATTGGTAAGTCTGGCAAGAGTTGATTCCCGTCAAGTCAAAAAATTTATCTAGCTACGACAAAATGTCAATAAGATCGCTAATAAGTAAAAGACTAGCGATCCTATTGACATTTTGTTTCTTCCATACTGAAACCTGGATAAAAATCATTTAGTGCTGCTTAAATTGCGCCGCCTATTTTCATATCAGCACTGCACCGTAAGTCCATCACTGATCTTAATCACACTTTAGATCAATTATGCTGCTGACCACAGCTTAGCCAGCCAATCTGTCAAATCTTTTACCGCCACAGGAAATAACTGTGGCTGACCGATAGCCGTCAAGTAAACCCACGTCAGCGCAGCACCATGCACTTTTTTATCATGTTGCATCGCTGCCACAACAGCTTGCTGTGATACGGCTGGCAACTCAGTCGGCAACCCAACAGCCATTAAGCGAGACTTAATCGTGGTCACCAGACTAGCAGGTGCTAAGTCATGGGCTGCGAACAGTCGGCACACTTGCACCAGACCAATCGCAACTGCCTCACCATGCATCAGTTGGCCGTTAGCCAGCAATTCAACCGCATGACCAATCGTATGCCCCAAATTCAATAGTTGACGCTGCCCCTGCTCCTGTTCATCCGCCATAACGATCCGGGCTTTAAAGGCCACACTCGCCGCAATCAACGCTGGTGCAGCTGGTAAAATTGCCGCAATTCCTGAAATTGGCTGTAATGCTTGCCAAAAATCACCGCCAACTAACGCGGCACACTTAACGACTTCACCGTAGCCTTCTGCCAATATTCGTGGTGGGAGTGTCGTCAACGTGGTCGGATCAATAATAACTAAATCTGGCTGGTAAAAGCTACCCACTAAGTTTTTGCCAGTTGGTAGGTCAATCGCAGTCTTACCACCCACCGAGCTATCAACTTGTGCCAATAACGAGGTGGGCACTTGAATCAGGCTGATACCACGCATATAAATGGCGGCGACAAAGCCGGCCAAATCACCAACCACACCGCCACCGAGTGCTAGGACACCGTCACTTCGACTAAAATGAGCGGCGCTTAATTGATCAATTAACAGCTGCACTTGTTGCCAACTTTTGCTAGACTCACCAGCCGGAACCGTTAAGGCGAGTACCTTAAAACCAGCCGCTATCAATTCATCAGTTACTAGCTGGGCGTAGTGCGGACCAACATTGGAATCCGTTACTACCGCAACTTGGCGAGGTTGCCATACTGCTGTCACCAACGATCCTAACTGATGTAAGCCATCCGCGACAATCTTGATTTGATACTGTTTAACCGGGGTCTTCACTTCAATAATTGTCATGACGCCCTACGCCCAAGTCTGCATCAGGTCATGTAACTGGAAAGCCTGTTGCGCCATTTTTAAGTATGTCGCGGGTTTTAACGCTTGCGGCCCATCGGATAAAGCTTGTGTCGGCTGGTCATGAATTTCAACGATCATCCCACTGGCACCAGCCGCCACGCCTGCCATCGCCATTGGGGTCACGAGCTCCCAAGTACCGACCGCGTGACTCGGATCAACGATAACTGGGTAATGGGTCAATGATTGTAAAACCGGCACCGCTCCTAAGTCAAAGGTATTGCGCGTGTATTTATTATCAAACGTCCGAATCCCCCGTTCTAAGATCATGATCTGATGATTACCACCAGCCGCAATGTATTCAGCCGCGTTGAGCACGTCATCGATTGTGGCCGACATACCGCGTTTTAACGCCACTGGAATCTGCGTTTGACCAACCGCTTTAAGTAACGAGAAGTTTTGCATATTGCGGGCACCAATTTGAAAAATGTCCGTGTATTTCGCCACCATCGCCACATGTTCGTCATCCATCACTTCGGTAATCATATCAAGGCCATGCTTATCAGCCGCCGCCCGTAAGTATTGGAGCCCCATCTCCCCGAGGCCTTGGAAACTGTAGGGTGACGTCCGTGGTTTGAAGGCCCCGCCACGAACGATCGTCGCGCCACCCTGCTTGGCAACCGCGGCCATCTGATCAACATGTTCGGCACTTTCGACCGAACACGGCCCGGCCATCATGACGAATTGATCACCACCAATCACACTATGTGGGGTTGTAATGATCGTATCTTCCGGATGAAACAACCGGCTACTTTGGACCGCCGCAGGAACGTCTGTAAGCACCGTTTCACTAGCCGCCTGAACATCCGCGGGAATTGCTTGGGGACGTAGCCCTTGAATTGCAATCCGGTTACCGTGTGTAAAGATTTCGTGGTCCGCACCAAAGCGACTCATTAACTTCGCTTGCATCGCAGTGGCCATTGCTGGTTTTAAAATAATAATCATGATAAATTCCTCCTAAAATATAAATCAATTCTCATAAGTTAAGCACTATGCCTGGGCCGCAATCGGCGGTAACGCTTGAATGCTGGCTAACATGTCTTGGCGAACCTGTTGAATTGGCATCTGCTTACCGGTCCAAAATTCAAAGGCTAAGGCCCCTTGCCAAATCAACATACCGAGGCCGTTATGTGTCGCACACCCTTGTTGCCGTGCTAATCGTAAGAAGGTCGTTTCTAATGGTTGATAAATTACATCATATACAGTCTGTCGTGGCCGTAATTGACGAATAATCGCTAATGGTAAGGGCGTTCCTGCCGTAGTCATCCCAATATTAGTCGCATTAATGATCAAATCACTGGTACGTGCAATTTGTTGAATCCGCTGTTGATCTTCATACGCACATAACTTAAGTGGCACTGTTGTAGTAGTCCTAAGCTGATCTAACCACTGCTGAACACCGGCATACCGCTCATTATGCCGTTTAAAGACCGTTACACTCGCCACATTGTAATCTAACGCAGCCGCAATAATTGCCTTACCAGCGCCACCAGCCCCCAAAACCATGATGTGCTGATTAGTCAAGCTCATTCCCTGGTGTTGGAGGTCTTGAAAAACACCGGCCCCGTCAGTACTGTCCCCGATTAACTTCCCCGCCTCATTCTTAATCGTATTAACGGCTTGAATCCGTTGGGCCCGCGCTGTCAGTCCATCTAACAGGGGCACCACGGTTTGCTTGAACGGCATTGAAAGGTTCACCCCCGCAATCCCCATGCTACGAATTCCGGCAAGCGTACCGGTCAATCCATCCGGTGCCACATCAAACGCTAAGTAGCGCGCATTTATCCCCCAGTAGTCAAAACTCAAATTATGCATCCGCGGTGAACGACTATGCCGAGCAGGATGCGCAATAAATCCAAAGAGTGCCGTTTGTCCATCAATCATGATTTAACTAACTTCCTTTCTAAATGACCCGCAATTGTTGACCAAGCCCCACATGCGTTTGTTGGTACGTCCGCACTAGGTCGGTGACCGTAAACTGGTTGGCGGCTAATACCTGGTCGGCGGCCCCACTGGCGCCAAAATGATCAAGGCCTAATACCGCACCATCTAATCCCACGTAACGTTCCCAACCTAATGTTGTTCCCATCTCAACAGCAACCCGCCGCCGAATATGCGGTGGCAATACTTGAGCTTGATAGGTCAGCGACTGCCGAGCAAAGTTTTCCATCGAAGGCATTGAAACGACACTGACATCTTCACCTAACGTAGCTAATTTCGCCTGGGCCTGAAGAGCTAAAGCAACTTCTGACCCGCTTGCAATCAAGATTCCCATTGGCTGGCGGCCACGCTGCGGTGAGAGAACATAACCGCCACGAGCCACACCAGTCATGGCCTTAGTCTTAGATCCGGATAGCACTGCCAAATTCTGACGGGTCAAGACGAGCACGGTTGGATGATCCGTCGCGTTGATGGCTTGCCACCAAGCTGCGACCGTTTCATTCGGGTCAGCGGGCCGGATCACCGTTAGATTCGGAATCAATCGTAAACTCATTAGCTGTTCAATTGGCTGATGAGTCGGACCGTCCTCGCCGACTGCAATCGAGTCATGTGTGAAAATGTAAGTGACTGGTAACTTCATCATCGCCGCCAATCGAATTGCCGCCCGCGTGTAATCGGAAAAGACAAGGAAGGTGCCACCAAAGACCCGCAAGCCACCGTATAAAGTCATCCCATTCAAAATGGTGCCCATACCAAACTCCCGGACACCAAAGGCAAGGTTGCGCTGATCCGGGGTCACCGGAGTCGACAATTGATCCTGCTCAATGGTCGTCTTATTCGAACTGGCTAAATCAGCCGCGCCCCCGACTAATCCTGGTAACTGAGCGGCTAGCTTCTGAATGACGGTATGACTCGTGATCCGCGAAGCTTGGGCGCCTTCATCGAAAGTTGGCAAATTGGCTGCTAAGTCAACAGGTAACCCCATGGTAAGTTGCTGTTCAAATCGTTGCCGAACTGCCTGGGGCAATGTGGCTTGCTGCGTTTGCCACTGTTGATGTGCATTCTGGCCACGTTGTAATATCAACTGTTGCGCTCGTTGGGTAACTGCCGGCATTACCGTAAATGGCGTAGCATCCCAGCCTAAGTGTTGTCGTAAACTGGTTAGTCCCGCTGTCCCCAACGGATTGCCATGAACCGCATTAGTACCAGCTTGTGGAGCACCAAATCCAATAGTGGTTTTAACGGCAATCAGGCTGGGGTGCTTGCTATGTTGGGCCCGTTCAATGGCCGTATTGATAGCAGTCATATCATTCCCATCGGTAACCGTCTGCGTATCCCAACCGTAACTATCAAAGCGTTGACAGACATTCGTCCGGAATGAACGGCTCGTGGGACCATCGAGTGAAACCTGGTTATCGTCGTACAACACGATTAACTTCTGCAATTGCTGGTTACCAGCAAAACTAGCTACTTCATGGGAAACACCTTCCATCAAGTCGCCATCACCGACTAACGCGTAAGTGTAGTGATCAACTAACTGGGGTGTGTTTGAAAACTGGGCCGCTAGTTGACGCTCGGCAAGGGCCATCCCCACTGCCATACCTAATCCTTGTCCCAGTGGTCCGGTTGTGGCTTCCACGCCGTCCACGATTCCCAATTCTGGATGGCCCGGCGTATGACTGCCAAACTGACGGAAGTGCTGTAGATCAGCCATTGTCACGTTGAAGCCACTCACATGTAGCAGACTGTACAACAACGCCGACCCGTGTCCGGCTGATAAGACAAATCTGTCTCGATTGGCCCATTGAGGCTGCTGCGGGTCGATTCGTAACTGCCGGCTCCATAACGCCCACATCATGGGGGCTGCGCCTAACGGTAAACCCGGATGACCGGAACCAGCCCGTTCAATCATTTCAGCACTTAGTACTCGTAAGTTATTCACCGCTAATTCATCAATTTCATCAAATGCTTGCATTAATCTCGCTCCCTCTCATTTCATACCAACAAAAAAGGCTCACAGTTTCGCCAACTGTGAGCCCTTTAAATGCTTCACTGGATGCCCCAAAAAGACACCACAACTAGGAAGCCGAAAAGTCACACAGTGGTTATTCACAACACTGATATGACTTTTCCATAAATTTTAATCATTCCAAAATTTACTGGTCACATCCGTTGCGAGGGCGTGCCTCGCAGTGGATGCCAAGGCACTAAGTAAACCAGTAATAATAATACGAATTCAATTGTAAATTGGTATTAATCGTCATGATTAAAATCTCCTTAATTTCTAATGTGTATTTGATGATTTAAAATATACGGCTAATCAATAGAATTGTCAAATGGTTTTACAGATTTTTTCTATCAATCATCAAAAATGACGTCTATAGCAACCAATTTAATTGACGATCTTGATCAATCACTAACACTAACAAACACTGACAAACCAACATTTGTGAAGCCGATAATCATGGGGCTATCCTTGAAATTACCGTTAATAATTCTTTTGAAATGAATTTTAGACCAGCGTTTATTTATACTCACACGCCAACTTGTTAGGACCTGTTCATTAGTCAACGTCAAAACGGCCCGTTTGAACGCGAAAATCATTATCAAACGGGCCATTCCACCAAACAGCCCGCTAGTTTCAGCTGTTCATTTTAAGCAAATTACCTGCAAGGGCAATTGCTCAAATAACTCAGCATCATTCCTATACAACGCAACCAGCACTACTAATCTTATTGCTACCAGTATCAACGCTAACCAACCATGGTACACAAAAAGCGTCGCTAGAATCAACGTTCAATTCTAACCACACTACCGTAATCTTGCCATTTATAGAATTCTGTCAACTCACACTAATCTAGCCGATTTCAAATTACGCCTTCAAGGCACCCGGTACTGGTACCCCAAATTCAACACCAATTTGCTGCATTTCCGTCAATGTCTGCGGATCAATACTGACACCCTGCACTAGATTTTCATCATAGTGCCGGTATTCGCGATCGCCAGGAATCATAATCTTCGTCCCTGGTAAATGTTTTAAATGGCGAATGCGGTCAAACATCGTCGTCACGTTGGCCTTTAACACGTCTGGATCACCAAATAACGCTGGATTGATCGTCATAAAGAATTGGCTAAAGTCGTGCTTACCAGTATTCGTATCAGCTGACAACGATCCTTGCGCTAAAATTCCCGTTAGTAATTCAATAATCAACGAGTTGCCAAATCCTTTGTAATTCGAGTTGACCTCATCAGGACCACCCAATGTCAGGACCCCGCCACCAGGACGATCCTCAGAAAACGCAATTTTAGCCAAGTTATCCTCCACCGTCTGCGCATTATGCAAGACTTGCCGATGTTCATCAACCGCCCAATCACCCGGAATCTGTGCCCCTTTTTTGGCCAGCACTTGAATCTTTCCGCTCGAAACCACCGCAGTTGCGCCATCAAAAACGAAAGGATGCGGGTCAGCTGGAAAAGTAAAGGCCAGCGCATTGGAACCTAAAAAAGCTTCCGTCGCATTGGTTGGCACCACTAATGGCCGCGTATTGGTCGTTGAAATTCCAATTAGTCCTGCTTTACAGGCCATCCGTGAATAGTACCCTGCCGTACCAAAGTGGTTCGAATTGCGGATAACCGCTAACGAAACACCGAGTTGTTTCGTCTTTTCAATCAACTTATTCATGGTGAATGCCGATGCAATCTGGCCCATGCTCTGATTTGCATCAACTAGTAGGCTCGTAGGCGTCTCATTTAATATCTTCGGTTGATTGGCCGGTTCCAATGTATGGTCTTTAATCATCCGGGTATACCAAGCTAGTCGTTGAACCCCATGTGATGAAATGCCACGTAAATCTGCATCGACTAATGTATCAGCCAATAATGCACCGTCATTTGCGTTAAAATGTTGCGCTTTAAAAACTGCCTCCAAAAATTGTCGTTCCGCTGCCGCACTAATTCGCATTTCGATAATATCCTCCGTTATTGACACTATGAGCAACCATCGTTGCCAATACTTATGTCATTATTATTTAAATCATAAAAGCTTTAATATCGCCTATTATCCAATTAAAAATAATAAAATTCAAGCACTTTATTGCAAATTGGTTAAAATATAATGTGATCGTTTTTATTGTCATGATTGCCCGTTTCCCCATTATTGACCTAACTTCCACGGCTCATTGTCAATGCCTAGCGTACCAAACACGCGATGATCATCGCTTTAATCCTGACAAACCACTAACAGTTAGCGGTTATTTGCCAACGAGATACTACTGAATTGCCAACAGCCCACTCAACCCAGTCGTAAACATTAGTCATTAGAACCGTATCTCACAAATTAGCATTTAAGAAGTAATCTCTTACTACCTCGACGCGACCACCCACTTTTTGCAGTCAGCACGTCCAGCAGCCCGCTAAGATTTGAACGCTAATCATTAGCAACAGGTCCGTTGATTAGTTAACATGAACTTACGCTCGCCAACTTAAAACACTAAAGTATTAATTGTCCATGGACACCCAAATAAGCGTACAATGTAACAGTAAGTACAATTAAGGGAGAAAGTTATGTATCAGCTATTAACAGATTCAACCGTTGATTTACCTTATCAACTACTTAAAGACAAGCATGTCGACTTTGTTTCAATGAACGTCACGATTGACGATCAGGAATACGCGGACGATTTGGGTCACCATTTTGACTTGACTGATTTTTATCATCGGATTGGTAACGGTGTGATGCCTTCTACCGCTCAGATTAATATCGGCCAGTTTATTGAATTTTTCAAGCCGTACGTTCAGGCACATACGCCAATCCTATACCTCGGCTTTTCATCAGGCTTAAGTGGGACCTTCAATAATGCGCAACAGGCCAAGGCCATGCTTTTACAAGACCAGCCAGACGCCGAGATTTACCTCGTAGATTCTTTGGCAGCCTGCTGCGGTGAAGGTCTGATGCTACTAGATGCCATTGACAAGCGCGATGCTGGTATGCCGATTGCCCAATTGGCAGATTGGCTGACTGAAAACCGCCTCTATTATCACCAATGGTTCACCGTTGATGACTTAAATTACCTTTATCACGGCGGCCGGGTCTCACGGGCCTCCGCGACGGTTGGATCACTCTTACAGATTAAGCCAGTCATGGACGTCGACCCACTCGGCCACTTGCGTCCAGTACAAAAGGTGCGCTCACGGCGCCGGTCACTGACCACACTAGTTAACAACACTCTAGCCGATTTACGTGATCAGACCAAGCCACGCATTATCATTGCCACTAGCGACGCTCAGGAAGCCGCCCAAACCGTTCGTGACCAGATTTTAGCCAAGGTCCCTGATGCTGAAATTTTGCTCGAACACATTGGGCCGACTATCACTAGCCATACCGGCCTCGGTTGCGTCGCCGTCTTCTCCTCTGGCAAAACTAAACGTCAGTAATTAAAATGGATTGAGCCGTCAATGGCCCAATCCATTTTTAAGTAACCGAGCGTTACTTGCTTAGTTGGTTTCAAGCCGTGCTAACTGCATAAGTCGCTCAACCCGGAAGTCGTACTAACGAACCCGTTATGCCAGACAGGAAGCTAACAAAGCAGCCTATTTTATATCATGAGCCCTACCATGTTTTAGTTTTGTGTTATTTTTTCTGTTCAAACGCAAAAAAAAGCACCCGTCCATAGACAGGTGCTTTCTCATATAGCCAGAAAATGTTGATAAAACAACGTTTTTGGATAATATTAACGTTTTGAGAATTGTGAAGCTTTCCGGGCTTTCTTCAAACCTGGCTTCTTACGTTCCTTCATACGAGCATCACGAGTTAAGAGACCCGCGCGCTTCAAAGGAGTACGGAAATCTGGGTCAACTTCGAGCAATGCCCGAGCGATCCCATGACGAGTTGCGCCGGCTTGACCATGGAAGCCACCACCATTAACGTTAACCAAAACATCATATTGATCAGTTGTTTCAGTTACTTCGAATGGTTGTAACAATTCCTTGCGAATATCTGCAAATGGAATGTAATCTTCAACAGATTTGTCATTCATAACAATTTTACCAGTACCTGGTACTAAGCGTACGCGGGCTACTGAATCTTTACGACGGCCTGTGCCGCGATATTGTACTTGAGCCAATGTAGTTTCCTCCTTAGATTAAGTTAGTGATGTCCAAAACTTCAGGCTTTTGTGCTTGTTGCGTATGTTCTGCACCAGCATAAACATGCAACTTCAAGCCCATCTTGTGGCCTAAAGAGTTGTGAGGAAGCATACCCTTAACTGAAGTTTCAATCAATTTAGTAGGTTCCTTTGCCAAAAAGTCACCGGCAGTCCGTTCCTTTAAACCACCAGCATAAGCAGTATGATGATAATAAATCTTCCGTTCTGCTTTCTTCCCAGTTAAAGCGACCTTGCTTGCATTAATAACGATAACGTTATCACCAGTATCCACGTTAGGGGTAAAGGTAGGTTTGTTCTTACCACGCAAGATTGATGCGACGACAGTTGAAAGACGACCCAAAGGTACATCGGTTGCATCAACTACATACCATTTACGATCAATTTCACCTGGTTTAGCCATATATGTTGTACGCACGTTGTGTTCCTCCATTTTCTGTGTTTGTTTGACACTCAATAAGATTTCCGGGGCTTATCGTGGGGCAAACAATACCAACGACTAGTCTACCCAACTTTGCCTCAGAAGTCAATACTTTATCAAATCAGCTTGTAATTCATTTTGTTCATAATACACTTTTTTCATATAAAGTCCAGCTGCAGGGGCCGTTCCCCGTGCTTGCTCACGGTCTTTAGTCGCTAGTAACGCTGGAATACAGTCAACTGCGCGCCGGCCCTGACCAATTTCCATCAAAACAGCCACCATGATTCGAACCTGGTTATATAAAAAACCACTACCGCAAAATTCAAACTGAATTTCGCTTTCATCCGGCAAGGCCCACGCTTTAGCTGAATAGATCTCACGAACATGGTCATGTGCTTGCGAACCGGACGCAACGAAGGTCGAGAAATCGTGCCGCCCTTCTAAGTCACCAATGGCCTGCTGAATTCGGTCGATATCCGCGGTGAACTTAAAATGCCCCGTATAGTGCCGTTTAAATGGATCCACAAACTCATTCTGATAGGCCCGATACCAGTACCGCTTACCAACCGTATCATAACGCGCGTGAAAATCATTCGGCACAATGGAAACGGCCTTTACGATTGTATCCATCGGTAACATGCTGTTCAGGCCGCGCCGGACCCCCTCTGGATTAATTTCGTACGGCAAGTCAAAATGCAACGTCTGTCCAAACGCATGCACACCAGCATCCGTTCGGCCCGCACCGTAGATCACAATCGGCTTAACGGGATCTTTCGCCATCTTATTAACCGCCTTAGTGACGACCTGCTCAACAGTTCGCTGGTGTGGCTGGCGTTGAAAGCCCGCAAAATTGGTGCCGTCATATGCTAAAACTACTTTATATCGCGTGCTCACAATATCCCTCCAGTTAAAAACGTGGGTCGCCATCAGTGCGACGCCCACGTTAATTAATAGTCATTCTATGCGCGTAAGAAGATCAAAGCAACGGTTAAGGCCGCGAAACATCCGGTAGTCCAAGTATCACGTTGGTGCCACTTAAGAATCCGATACTTACTGCGACCCTCACCGCCTTGATAGCCACGTGCTTCCATTGCCGTTGCCAAATCCTCAGCTCGGTTGAATGAGCTGACAAACAGCGGAATCAGCAGTGGGACTACGGCACGCATTTGTTGAAAGATATTGCCTTCACCAAAGTCAACACCACGGGCGCGTTGCGCGTTCATGATTTTTTCCGTTTCATCCATCAACGTTGGCACAAAACGTAAGGCAATCGACAACATCAGCGCCACTTCATAGACTGGAAAACGGACCGCTTTGAGCGGCATCAAGATATACTCGATGGCATCCGACAATTCCAGTGGCGGCGTTGTTAGAGTTAACAGCGTTGACATAAAAATAATCAGCACGAACCGGCAAAAAATATAGACCCCGTTGATCAATCCAAGTTGGCTGATTGTAATGATGCCCCATTGAAAGTAAACGTGCCCGCCACTCGCACTAAACAACACTTGCAGGATGACGGTGAATAAAATCAACCAAATCAGCGGTTTGACCCCGTTGATGAAGAACGACCATTTCACGCCAGATAGGTAGATGGCAGCCAATGTAAAGGCAAATAACAAGGCGTAGGTTGCCCAGTTATTGGCAATAAAAATGATCCCAATAAAATAAAAACTCAGTAACAGCTTCGCCCGGGGATCCATATGGTGAACCACGGAGTCTCCCGGAATATAGCGGCCAAAGATCAATTTATTCATCATGAGCGGCCACCTCCCCCATCGCGTTCGGTGGCAACTGTTGGACGATGGCTGCTGCTAATTCGTCCTCGGTCAGTGGCCAGCTATCAAATTGCCAACCTTGCTTTTGTAACGTATGTGCAAAGGCCGTCGTTTTCGGCAAACCCAGTTGATGGGCAGTCAGCCACTCAGGATCCTTGAAGATCTCACGAGGCGTCCCTGTTTTAACGATTTGCCCGCGATCCATCACAATGACATTATCCGCATAATTGGCCACATCATCCATCTGATGAGTAACTAACACCACTGTTAAATCGCGTTCACGGCGTAAGCGAGCAAACATTTCCATCATGTCTAAGCGGCCTTGCGGATCCAGTCCGGCAGTGGGTTCATCTAGGACGAGCACCTGGGGCTGCATCGCGAGTACACCCGCAATCGCCACGCGCCGCATCTGCCCACCCGAGAGGTCAAATGGTGAACGCGTCAGTAATGACTCATCTAACCCAACTAAGGTCAACATTTCAGCCGCCGTTTTCAGAGCATCCGCTTCGCTAGTCCCAAAGTTCTGGGGCCCGAATGCAATATCTTTGGCCACCGTTTCTTCAAACAACTGACTTTCTGGAAACTGAAAGACGATACCCACGTGTTGCCGCAATCGCTTCAAATCCTTATTACTCGTCGTTGGTGTAATGACCCGTTCACCAATCGTGACCGTTCCACTAGTTGGTTTGAGTAAGGCGTTCAAATGTTGTAAAAGCGTGGACTTGCCACTCCCAGTATGACCAATCAAAGCCGTATAAGAGCCGGTGGGAATCGTGACGTTAATATCAGTTAACGCCTTAGTTTCGAACGGCGTACCCGGTTGGTAAGTAAAATCTACTTGTTTGAACGTAATTGCCATAACCAGCCCGCCATTCCTTTCTCTGTTAAATACTGCGCTGGCACTTGAACACCCTGCCGCTTTAGCGCTGCTTTTAAGCGCTCGGCATACGGCATGTCCAATCCCATCTTAATTAAGGCTTCTCCATGCTGAAAAATTTCCGCGGGGGTCCCCTCTTCCTTAACCTCACCGTCATTGATCACTAAGACCCGATTAGCACTGGCAGCTTCGTCAATATCATGCGTAATCGACAAGACCGTTAACGCTGAATTAGCCTTCATGTCGCGAATCGTCGTCAACACTTCCTGTCGACCGCGGGGATCCAACATGGACGTTGCTTCGTCTAGAATTAAAATCTGGGGCCGCGCGGCGATCATACCAGCCAGCGCCACCCGTTGTTTTTGACCACCTGACAAGCGTGCTGGTTCGCGCGTTGCAAAATCCTGCATGTTGACTTGTTCCAGAGCCGCTTGTACCCGCGTTAACATTTCAGAACGAGGAATGCCTTGATTTTCAAGGCTAAACGCAACGTCGTCTTCAACGGTTGCTCCAACAAACTGATTATCTGGATTTTGAAAGACCATCCCAATCTTGTGCCGTATATCCCAGACGGTCTCTTCAGACAACACTTGACCATCAACCGTAATCATTCCGGCCGCTGGTGCCAATAATCCGTTCAAATTCTTGGCCAAAGTTGACTTACCAGAACCGTTATGGCCGACAATGGCGACCCATTCACCCGGCATGACCGTAAATGAAATATCGCGTAACGTTAACTGATCCGCCGACTGTTGCGGATAACGATAATCTAAATGTTCAACGTTAATAATCGGACTCACCATTGTCCCTCATTTCCTTAAAATTCATGGTTATTATCATAACATATCTAGCGGAACTTGTATTAGACTAACTTTCACATTTAACCTACTTTAAATCAGTAGTAGGCCCGTATTTGTAGCCCTCGTCACCAAACAACGTGAATTGTTTCTTCAGATTGTTAGAAACGTAGACTTTTTTATCCTTGGTAATAAAAATGGCCCCAATACCTTGATCTGCTTTGGCATTAATATACTTCATCCCGTCTTTTAAACCTTTGTCGAACGTTGCTGTCGATAACGCGTCACCGTCCACCGACTTCTTCGAAATAATTGAAACGCCCATCAAATTATTTTGATAGGGAGCCCCTGTTTGTGGGTCCATTAAATGGCTATAAACTTTACCATTCTTTTTCAAATAACGTTCATAAATACCAGACGTAACGATCGATTTATTCTTAGCCGGTAATGAACCAATCGCAGTTCCGCGTGAGGCTTTCGGATCTTGAATACCGACCGTCCAGTTACCGGACTTAGTGCCCTTAGGACTGTCACCTAAAACATAAATATTACCTCCAAGGTCAATAATTGCGGTTGAGACCCCGTGATTTAACAAGTACGTCTTGACTTGATCAGTCATATAACCTTTAGCGATGCCACCAAGGTCAAGTTGCATGCCTTTTTCTTCCAAGTAAACCGTCCGCTTTTTGTCATTTAATTTAACTTTCTTATAATCGACCAGCTTGACATTTTTATCAATTTCTTGCTGTGTCGGCACCTTTGCATCTGAAAATCCGATATGCCACAGTGACGTGATCGGTCCAATGGCCAAATCAAAGGACTCATCGGAATTTTTACTATAATAATAAGCTGCCTTGATCATCGGATAAATATCCTTACTGACAACGACTGGCTTTTTACCAGCAGCATTATTGATTTTATCAATCTCAGACCCTTTTTGATTGACCGTAATTTCTTTTGCCTCAGCCTTCAACAATTTAAAGGCACCGGCTAATGCTTTATCCTTGCCTTTGTTATAAATCCGTAGTGTGACCACTGTTCCCATCATAAACTGGGTATCTTCAATTGGTGTCTTAACAACTTTAGTCGGTTTAGGCCGACTACTAGCAGCGCCTTTATTACTGGTATTAGCTCCACATGCCGTCAATGGCACCATCATTGCAACAATTAGTCCAATTTGAACCCATTTTTTTAGCTTCATTCCCAATACTTCCCCTATTTATAATTTCAATCGTCATTATACCAAAGTTTTGTTTCATCCGGTGATACCAATTGACTGCTCAACTCATTTTAATAACAAGCACCTCACCTTCATTCGATGCCAATCGTTTATTTGAGTTGATAAAATTACCGTAGCATTTAGCCTACCTATTATGTTCATTACTAGTAAAAACAAAAGGCCTTCAGCATGCGCCTCGGGCCTCAAAAAAATTATTGATTAAATTGCTTATTCAGAGAAAATCATGTTGTCAACAGTGATTGTGTTCGTATCACCTTTTTGTGCGGCATTTTGTAATTGTTCCGCATACATGATGAAGGTGTTAGAGGATTCAGTCGCACCAGTTACAACATCAACTTTAGTTGGATCACTGCTTTTAACTAATGACTTGTTCAAAGCTGGTTGATAAGTCTTCGGATTAGTCTTAGCAACTTTCTTCATTTGCTTGTTGTAAGCAGCATCGTCAACCTTGGACTTACCATTCTTGTTCACTTGGTTGTATTCAGACTTCGTAATCTTGTTGTCCTTAACCGTAATCGCGAAGGTAACTTTATACCCATGTGAATAGTTCTTTTCGTTTAACTTGTAGGTGCCGTCTTTCATCTTGGCACCGTTGTCAATCTTAATCGTTGACTTGTTACCCGCTTGAGCTGCTTGAACTAATTGTTGGGTGTAGTTTTGGAACGTCTTCGATGATTCAGTCGCACCAGTCACAACGTCGATCGAGCCAACGTTACCAGTTGCAGCAGAGCCTGTCAAAGTCTTGTTTAACTTAGGCATGTAAGTCTTAGGATTAGTTCCTGCGACTTTCTTCATTTGTTTGTTGTATGAAGAATCGTTAGCCTTAGACTTACCATTCTTGTTCACTTGGTCATAACTGGACTTAGTGATTTTGCCGTTGTTATTAACCGTGATACTCATCTTGGTCCGATAACCATGTGAATAATTTTCTTCTTCAAGGTTATAAGTACCCGCTTTCATTTTGCTACCAGCAGTTAATTTAGCAACCTTAGTTGTCTTAGCTGATGAGCTTGAAGATGAACTCTTCTTTGAAGAACTTGAAGAACTACTACCACAACCTGCCAAAGCTAAAGCCGAAATAGCCACAACCGAAGCACCTGTAATAACTGATTTGAATTTCATTGTATCCCACTCCTAACCTTTTTGTATGAAAATTCACATTAATCTTAACGTTTAACGTCACAATAGTCAATCCTAATTCATTAAAAAAATAATATTTCACCCTAACAATGGCGCTATTGGCAACGCTTCACGTTTAAACCATACTCCCACTGTTTACGTGGTCCATATAATGTGATAGTTTATGCATTCTTCACAACAATCCATAGACAACCGCTTACATTATCGTTATAATTGTTAGTGGAATTATCTTTTTATACTATTATTCAAGGGAGTTGTTACGCAATGGCAAAGAAAAATATTGTCGTTGTCGGTGCGGGTTTTGCTGGCGTTTACGCAACCAAAAAACTGTCTAAGCATTTCAAGAAGAATGCGGACGTTGAGATTACGCTAATTGATCGGCATTCATACTTCACGTATATGACTGAATTACATGAAGTTGCTACCGAACGAGTAGATCCTGAGCATATTCAATATGATTTGCAACGGTTGTTCGCACGACGAAAGAATGTGCGTCTCGTTACGGATACTGTAACGGACATCGACAAAAAGTCACAAACAGTTACAACTGAACACGGGAGTTATCAATATGATCAACTCCTCATTAGCTTGGGTGGCGAATCTAACGATTTCGGCACGCCCGGTGTTAAGGAACACGGCTTTGAATTGTGGTCCTTCGAACAAGCCATGGCCTTACGAGCTCATTTATCTGCAATTATTCGACGAGGAGCCGCTGAGCTCGACCCTGCCAAACGCAAGGCGATGTTAACTTTCACCGTCTGCGGTTCTGGTTTTACTGGTTCTGAACTGATTGGTGAATTAATTGAATATCGTGACGTCTTGGCGCGGGATAACAAACTCGATCCTAGCGAAATCACATTACAATTAGTGGAAGCCGCACCAACTATCATTAACATGCTCAACCGGACGCAAGCTGGTAAGGCTGCCAAGTACATGGAAAAGCATGGTGTCAAAATCATGACGAACTCCATGATTACCGAAGTCTTTGAAGACCACGTTAACTTAAAAGGTAAGGATCCAATCCCAACCTACACGTTAATCTGGACAGCCGGTGTTCGAGCTAATAGTATCGTTAAAAAGTTTGGTATCGAAACAAACCCCCGCGGCGGCCGTTTGATGGCCAATGAATTCATGCAGGCTAAGGACTGCAACAATATCTTCTTAGCCGGTGATTCAACCAGTTATCAAGAACCTGATCAACCACGGCCAGTCCCACAAATTGTTCAAGGGGCTGAAGAAACTGCTGCTAAAGCGGTTGAAGGCATTATTAAGAACGTTGATCAGACAGACGTCACAATTAAGCCTTTTAAGGGCGCTTATCAAGCATCTGTCGACTCAATTGGTTCCAAGTATGCCGTTGCGCAAGTCTTAGAGAAATGGAATGTCTCTGGTTTTATTGCCGTGCTTTTAAAACACGCTATCAACTGGATGTACTACGTTCAGATTTTCTCAGGTTACTACCTATTCCAATACTTCATGCATGAATTCTTCCGGACCCGCAACAACCGGAACGTTTTCCGCGGCTGGGTCTCACGGGCCGGTAACGTGCTCTGGAGTGTGCCACTGAGATTCTTCTACGGTGCCATGTGGTTATGGGATTGTTGGACAAAAGTTCAGGGATCTGAATCCTGGTTTACAGATAAGTTACGTTTACCATTTGATTGGATTACCGTCGCCGCAACTAGTGGTGCTTCCCAAGCAACCAAGGCCGCTGCAACTAGCGGTGCTTCTGAAGCGGCCACGTCAACTGCTAAGGCCGCTAAAGGCGTCTTCAGTCTTTCATACATGTACGGTAAAGAACCATTGATGGTCTTTGACAAAATGCCGCACTGGTTCGAATCAATTACCAAATTCTTTGTACCGAATATGCAAATGGCCCTCTTCTTCCAGAAGTTCATGACTTGTGTTGAAATCATCATTGCGCTATGTATCTTCTTCGGACTCTTTACTTGGTTTGCTAACGCGGTCACCATTGGGTTAGTCGTCGTCTTCTGCTTATCTGGTATGTTCTACTGGGTCAATATTTGGATGATCTTTGTGGCTTTAGCCTTGATGAACGGTTCTGGTCGGACATTTGGGTTAGATTACTGGGTCGTTCCGTGGATGCAAAAACACCTTGGACACTGGTGGTATGGCAACGTTCGTTCTCATTACGATGCTGTTAAAACCCGCTAGATGCGTTATAATTAATTAAATCCTTTCCCGATGGTTCAAGGGTTGTTTTTCTCCCCCTTGAACCATTTTTTATTTCATTTGAATTGGAGGGTCAACGATGCATAAATTACGGACAATGATCCGGACATTCAAACGTTATGGGGATATGATCAAACCGTTTGATATTATTATTATTGTTGCGCTAATTATTTTATCGTTCACCCCACTAGCGATTTTTTCATATCAACAAAAAAAACAAGCGGAACACGCCGCCCTAGTGGCAAAACGACAAGCCACGACAAGTGAAACCACGTATAATGCCGTGGTCTCACACAATGGGACAGTCCTAAAGCGTGTTAATATCACAACTCTGAAGACTACTAAACACTTCACCTATCGCGATAATCATGGTCACTACAACACGATTACGTTTGAGCCTAAACGGGTGTCTATCACCAAGGCTAATTGTTCCGACCAAGTGTGTGTTCGGCGGGGTTGGATTAATAAACCAGGACAAACAATTGTTTGTTTGCCCCACAAACTCTTAGTCGAAATTAAGGCAAGCAATGGTCAAGTCAAATCTGGCGGTAACGGTTTAGTTACGGAGTAAAACATGAATAATTCATTCGAACGATCTAACAAAACTCATCGTAATATTTATATTGCTCTGCTCGTGGCACAGGGCGTTATTATTGGAATTTTGGAACGTATGATTCCGTTCCCGTTTGCTTTTGCACCAGGGGCCAAGCTTGGTTTAGCTAACTTGATTACCATTGTTGCTATCTATACGCTATCGTTAACTGATGTGATCACACTAACTTGGTTACGTTTAATTTTAACAGCCCTCCTTGGTGGAACACTATCTACCTTTCTGTATAGTTTTGGGGGTGCCTTTCTTAGCCTGTTTGCCATGATACTTGTTAAACAGCTTGGACCTAAACGCGTTAGTATTATTGGGATTTCAGCAACCGGGGGCGTCATGCATAACGTGGGCCAATTACTTGTGGCAAGCTTAATTGCCCAAACGTGGACCGTCATGTTATACTTGCCAGTCCTTTCAATTATTGGACTAGCAGCAGGAAGCGCTCTTGGAATTGCCGCTAATTATTTGTTCACCCATGTCACGATTTTGCGTTATCTTAAATTCAATCGGGAACACCATCCAGATCAAACAAAGGAGTAATTCTTATGCAATCGGCAACACAATTACACCCAATTTGGCGTGATTATCCGGCATTACAACCGGAGCTACAACAAGTCATGCAGCTGATGACGGCTAACATCAATATCCAAGACGCCGCAATCAATAACGCCATCTTAGAAATGATTCATGGTGGTGGTAAGCTCTTACGTCCCGCATACTGCCTCCTCTTCTCACAATTTATTGCCACTGATCGCCAACGGATGGTGGCCTTAGCAGCGTCATTAGAAACGCTCCATACTGCAACACTGATCCATGATGACATTATCGATGATGCCGCTTTACGTCGGCATCACGTTACCATTCAGGAACGTTTCGGTAAGGATACTGCCGTTTATGCTGGTGATTATTTATTCGTTGTCGTATTCAAAATTCTCGCGCACTATTCAAGCAGTTTCAAGAGCATCCAGATGAACTCCGAAAACATGGAGAAGATCCTAGTTGGCGAGGTCCAGCAAAAAGACCGCCACTATCATCTGGACATTACCATGACGGAATACTTGGAACAAATTCAAGGCAAAACAGCCGAATTATTCGCACTGAGTTGTTTCCTCGGTGCATATGAATCCGGACAAAGTAGACATTTCGCACAGCAAGCACGTAAAGCTGGTCTCAAAATCGGGTTGGCCTTTCAAATTCTGGATGATATCTTAGATTATCAAGAAGCCAGCCAGGAAACTGGCAAACCAATTCTTGAAGACATTGCTGAAGGTGTTTATACGTCCCCACTGATCTTTGCCCTCCAGACAGACGCTAAACATGATTTATTACCACTAATGCGATTACAGGGAGCAATTTCAGCATCTCAGCGACAAGAAGTCCAACAGCTAGTCATTAACGCTGGTGGGGTTGCACAAGCACAATTACTCGCTGCTAAGTACACTCAAGACGCACTAGCCATTTTAAATAAACTACCTGACCAACCTGCTAAGACTGACTTGATTAGCTTGACACAACGGCTATTAACCCGTCATAACTAAATCATTACTGCATTTATAGGTACCGAACAATTCGTTTGGTACCTTTTTTATTTCCCAACTTTTAGCTAATTGTGTCCCCCTGCAAGTATATCTGAGCGGTTGTAGCAAAATTCGGATATCTTTCCTATGTTAATATCACTTCGTTGCTATATAAAAAACCGCTGACTTAGGGAAGTAAATCCCTCAAGTCAGCGGCCTCGTAGCTAGCACCAAAAAAATCACTTAGAACTGCGATATGCCATCTATGTCTAACCATAAATAACTTCCGAACTAGACTTAGTTACTATTTTGCTAGTAACCACCATCATAGCGCCCGTCAATCATCAGTCCCAGTGATCCGTAAAACAATTTTAACTAGTCAACGAGTTCCAAGACAACCATTTGTGCACCGTCGCCACGACGAGGCATAGTCTTGTAAATTCGTGTGTAACCACCATTGCGGTCAGCATATTGAGGACCTAAGTCACTGAATAGCTTTTGCAATGCAGTTTGTACAGCCACGTTGTCGCCATCTTCTTTGACATCAGCAACGACGTCCCGCATGAATGCGGCAGCCTTACGACGGGCACTTAAATCACCCTTCTTAGCCAAAGAAATCATTTTGTCGGCAGTTGAACGAACTTCCTTAGCACGGGCTTCGGTCGTTTCGATCTTGCCATTAACGAGCAATGACGTTGTCAAATCACGTAATAATGCACGACGCTGTGAACTTGTACGTTGTAATTTACGGTAACTCATGAACGGATATCCTCCCTTGTATTAGTCTTCTTTGCGTAATGATAACCCAAGGTCAGCTAATTTTGCTTTAACTTCCTCAAGTGACTTGCGTCCAAGGTTGCGAACCTTCATCATATCAGCTTCAGTTTTGTTAGTTAATTCTTGGACCGTGTTGATACCAGCACGCTTCAAGCAATTGTATGAACGGACGGAGAGATCTAACTCTTCAATCGTCATTTCTAACATCTTTTCCTTATGCGTTTCTTCCTTCTCGACCATCACATCAGTGTTTTTAGCTTCATCAGTGAGATTTACGAAGATTGAAAGGTGATCAGTCAGGATTTTGGCTGATAGACTAATGGCTTCACTTGGAGTGATTGAACCATTTGTCCAAACGTCTAAGGTTAACTTATCGAAGTCATCACGTTGACCAACCCGCGTGTTTTCAACTTGGTAGTTGACACGTTCGATTGGAGAATACAATGAATCAACAGCTAAAACGCCAATTGGCATGTCATCTTCACGATGTTTGTTATCCTCAGCGGAAACATAACCACGACCAGTATTTGCGGTCATACGCATATGGAAGTGTGCCCCGTCTGCTACCGTACAAATTGGCAAGTCTGGATTCAAAACTTCTACGTCCGCATCGCCAATGATATCACCGGCAGTAACGTTCGCAGGCCCCTTAACGTCGATTTCCAACGTCTTAGTTTCGTCTGATTCCAATTTAAGTGCTATCTTCTTCACATTCAAGATAATTGCCGTAACATCTTCCGTTACGCCCTCAATCGTTGAAAATTCATGAAGCACACCATCAATTTGAATACTAGTAACAGCAGCGCCAGGTAAAGAAGAAAGAAGAATCCGACGAAGTGAATTCCCTAAAGTTGTACCATAACCGCGTTCGAGCGGTTCTACAACAAACTTACCATAGTTGTCGTTTTCATCAATTTTATGAATGTTAGGTTTTTCAAATTCAATCATTCTTATCTTTTACCCCTTTCAAAACGCGTGGTGTTTAGTAGTTGTGCGTACAAAATGAAGTTTGCCCTCAAAATGAACGTCACAGATTAAACACGACGACGCTTTGGAGGACGAGAACCATTGTGAGGCACTGGCGTAACATCACGAATTGCGCTAACTTCCAAACCAGTAGCTTGTAAAGCACGGATAGCGGCTTCACGACCTGAACCAGGACCCTTAACAGCGACTTCAACAGTCTTCATGCCATGTTCCATTGATGCCTTAGCAGCAGCTTCTGCAGCCATTTGAGCAGCAAAAGGTGTTGACTTACGACTACCTTTGAAACCTAATGAACCAGCTGATGACCATGCAATGGCGTTCCCTTGCATATCAGTGATCATAACAAGTGTGTTGTTGAACGTTGAATGGATGTGAGCCACACCAGATTCAATGTTCTTCTTTACCCGACGACGACGGGTTGTCTTTCTAGTTGCCATAAAATTCGAAAACCTCCTTTATAATTATTTTTTACGTCCAGCGATGCTGACCTTTTTACCCTTACGAGTACGAGCATTGTTCTTCGTGTGTTGACCACGAACTGGTAACCCACGACGATGACGCATGCCACGGTATGAACCGATTTCTTGCAATAACTTGATGTTTAAGCTGACTTCACGACGTAAGTCACCTTCAGTTTTGTAGCCATCGACAACGGCACGGATTTTATCTTCCTGATCAGGAGTTAAATCACGTACACGAACGTCTTCTGAAACACCGGCTTCAGCAAGGATCTTCTGTGCAGAAGTATTACCGATACCGTAGATATAAGTCAAACCAATGACAATACGCTTGTCACGTGGTAAGTCAATCCCTTCAATACGAGCCATTAATATTTCACCTCCAACTTAGTTAAATTATTTACCTTGGCGTTGCTTATGCTTTGGATTAGCAGAGCAGATAATCATCACGCGGCCTTTACGACGAATAACTTTGCAGTGTTCGCACATCGGCTTTACAGATGGTCTTACTTTCATGAGTTTTTTACCTCCTATAAGGTACGTAGACCGAACCTACTTGAAACGGTAGGTAATGCGGCCCTTAGTTAAATCATAAGGTGACATTTCAACTGTAACCTTGTCACCAGGTAAAATTCGAATGTAATGCATCCGAATTTTACCTGACACGTGTGCCAAGATTTCAGCGCCGTTTTCAAGTTCAACCTTAAACATTGCATTCGGCAATGTTTCTTTAATGGTGCCTTGAATTTCGATGACGTCTTCCTTTGCCAAGTACTGTCCCTCCTTATTATCAGATTCCGTGCTACCACGTTTTGGTCCGTTAATGAACCAGTCATTGTCTAATCATAACATTAAGAAAATATTAAATCAGTCAACGGCTAAACCTGAATAAGTTTATCACAACGGCATTTGAAAAGCAAACGCCGGCGTTCAAGGAACCCCGTTTTAAAGGTTATCAAGAATCTTCTTGATATCTTTGTAGACATCATCAATGTCGCGATCACCGTCAACATTGTAGAGTAATTTTTCTTGACCGTAATAATCAATTAATGGAGTGTTCAACTTAATGTTCACGTCCAACCGATTCTTAACGGTCTCAGGCTTGTCATCATCCCGTTGATAGAAATCATGACCGCCACATACATCACAGGTTCCTTCTACCTTAGGCTTGTTGTACAACTTATGGTAAGTTGCCCCACAAGTCCGGCAAATAAACCGACCGGAAAGCCGTTCAACTAACACCGCTGGTTCAACATGAATGTTGATAACCCCATCGAGTGGTTTGTTGAGTCCTTCACCGATTTGTTTCAAAGCATGAGCTTGATCGATGTTACGTGGGTAACCATCTAATAGGAAACCATTTTTAGTATCCGCTTCAGCTAACCGATCACGAACGATGCCGTTAGTGACTTCGTCCGGTACTAAGTTACCTGCATCAATATACTTCTTGGCTTCCAAGCCCATCTTCGTTTCGTTCTTAATGGCTGCACGGAAGATATCCCCGGTCGAGATATGTGGAATATCAAAATCTTCGAGAATCTTCTGTGCTTGAGTACCCTTACCGGCACCCGGTAATCCCATTAAAATCAGGTTCATTGTTGACATGTTTTTTCCTCCTGAATGCACAAATGTGTTGAGTCTCCCCAACACATTCGCTGATTAACGAATAAAACCGACATAGTCACGTTTCATCATCAATCCTTTAATTTGACGAATTGTTTCAAGGGCAACCCCAACAACGATTAGTAAACTCGTCCCACCTAAACCGATTGATTCATCGAGACCCCAAATATCAGAAGCTAATAATGGAATCAAGGAAATCAACCCAAGGTAGAGGGCACCGACCGTACTTAGTCGCATTAACAATTTTGAAACCCAATCTTGAGTATCCTTACCTGGCCAAACACCAGGAATATAGCTGCCTTGCTTTTGTAAGTTCTTGGAGAGCTTTTCAGGATTGACCTGAACAAACGCATAGAAGAACGTGAAGAGCACGATTAGAATGGTGTAAAGAATCGCACCAGTCGTCGACTGCATATTGAAGATATTACTCAAAACGGTATACCAAGTTTCGTCACCATGACTGGATTGGAACCCTAGCAAAATCGTTTGGGGCGTTGCAATGAAGGAACTCGCGAAAATAACAGGAATAACCCCGGCAACGTTCACCTTTAATGGTAGGTAACTACTGTCAGGTGCACCAGCTGCACGACGAGTGTATTGAATTGGAATCCGGTCATTAGCTTGTTCAACCCACGTTACAAACATAACGATGATCAACACAAGCAAGGCTAACCCAACAACAAACAAGCCACTCTTCCACCAGTCGCTCTGTGAAACATTAACGAACTGTTCTTGATAAATTTGATAAATCGATGTTGGCATCCGAGCAATGATCCCGGCGAAGATAATAATGGAAACCCCATTACCAATCCCACGATCCGTAATCATATCGCCCATCCAAGTCGTTAACATCGCCCCGCCAGTGAGGATCACCCCGATGGTCAGGTAAGTCGAAATACTTGGATTATTAACGAGCTTGAGTTGACTCAAAGAGTTAAACCCAGCCGTAATCCCAATCGATTGAACAAAGGCCAAGACGATCGTTAACCAACGGGTCGCTTGATTAAGCTTGCGTCGACCAACTTCACCTTGTTTACCCCATTCAACAAACTTTGGAACAATGTCCATTTGTAACAATTGAACGATGATTTGTGCAGTAATGTAAGGGGATACCCCCATAGCAAGGATGGAATAATTTGTTAAACCGCCACCACTGAATGTATTCAACATACTTATCAGCCCTGAAGATGCCACCGACTGAAGCGCCTGTGCATTAACTCCAGGAACTGTGATATAAGAGCCAAGACGAAATACAATCAAAACGCCCAACGTGAACAGAAGTTTATTCCTAATATCCTTTACTTTGAGAGCGTTCTTCATGGTAGTCAGCAAATTAGATCACCTCAGTTTTACCGCCAGCAGCTTCAATAGCTGCAACCGCCGTTGCAGAGAACTTGCTTGCCTTAACTGTTAACTTTTTGTTGAGTTTACCATTACCAAGAACTTTAACAGCAGAACTCTTCTTAACTAAGCCAGCTTCCTTTAATGATTCTGGTGTAACTTCGGCACCATCATCAAAACGGTTTAAGCCGTCAAGGTTAACAACCGCATATTCTTTACGGTTAATGTTAGTAAATCCACGTTTAGGAATCCGACGGTACAATGGCATTTGGCCACCTTCGAAACCAACACGAACTTTACCACGCGCCTTTTGACCTTTTTGGCCACGACCAGAAGTCTTACCTTGGCCACTTGAGTCACCACGACCAATACGACGACGTGAAAAACGTGAACCTTCACTAGGTGTTAATTCATGTAACTTCATTTAGTAGGCACCTCCTCTTTGAAAATTTGAATTACTTGATGATTTCGACATCGACTAAGTGTGCGATGTGGAAAATTTGACCGCGAGTAGCTGCGTCATCAGGTTTAACAACGGAACTATTAATCCGACCCAAACCTAATTCCTTAACGATTTTACGTTGCTTAGGAAGACGGTGAGCAGCACTGCGTACTAAAGTGATCTTTAATTGAGCCATGTTGTTTGTCCTCCCTATTCAGCTAAATGTTCGGCTGAAACGCCACGTAAAGCAGCGACTTGTTCAGCAGTCTTTAAGCTCTTTAAGCCTTCAAACGTTGCACGAACAACGTTAACTGGCGTGTTTGAGCCTAATCGTTTACTAGTAACATCATCCACACCGGCTAATTCCATGACGGCACGAACGGCGCCACCAGCGGCAACACCAGAACCTTCAACGGCAGGCTTAAGCATGATGCGGCCACCACCGTAAACACCAAGTGCTTCATGAGGAATGGTGGTACCAACCATTGGTACAGTGATCAAGTTCTTTTTAGCAGCTTCGGAAGCTTTCCGAATTGCTTCTGGAACTTCTTGAGCCTTACCAGTACCGAAACCAACGTGTCCCTTGTGGTCCCCAACGATTACTAATGCAGCAAAACGTAGGCGACGACCACCTTTAACAACTTTGGTAATCCGGTTAATGGCAACAACATTATCGTCAAGATCTAATTTTGATGGATCAATGAAAGTCATATGGTATTATTCCTCCTTTGTTAGAATTTAAGTCCGTTTTCACGAGCGGCTTCAGCCAAAGCTTGAACCCGACCATGATATAAGTAACCGCCACGATCGAAAACGACGTCAACGATTTTCTTTTCAGCAGCGCGCTTAGCAACAACTTCACCGACAGATGCAGCCTTTTCAGTTTTGTTGTTACCTTTAACTTCGCTATCTAAAGTTGAGGCACTTGCGAGCGTTACACCCTCTACATCATCAATAACTTGAGCGTAGATGTTTTTGTTTGAACGATAAACATTTAAGCGTGGGCGCTCAGCAGTCCCAGAAATCTTACCGCGAACACGTGCGTGACGACGTTGACGTGTTTTGTTTTTATCTGGTTTGGAAATCACAATAGTCACCTCTATATATTAGTATGGACAGCTTTACGCTGCATTATTTACCAGTCTTACCTTCCTTACGACGAACATATTCATCGACGTAACGAATCCCTTTACCTTTGTAAGGTTCAGGTGAACGAACGGCCCGAACTTCGGCAGCAAAGTCACCAACAGCTTGCTTACCAATACCAGAAATATTGATATGCGTGTTATCAGGAACTTCAACAGTCAAGTTTTCAGGCGTTGCGAATTCAACAGGGTGTGAGTAACCAACGCTTAATACTAACTTCTTGCCTTGCAATTGGGCACGGTAACCAACACCGACCAATTGAAGGTTCTTAGTAAAGCCTTTAGTAACCCCTTCAACCATGTTGTTAACATTTGCACGGGTAGTACCGTGTAATGCCTTCATCTTGTAGTCATCAGATGGACGAGTGAATTTAACTTCGTTGCCTTCAACCGTCATCGTAATATCACTGGCGATGTTCCGCGTTAAAGTACCCTTAGGACCCTTAACCGTAACGACTTCACCAGCTTGTGATACTTCTACCCCAGCAGGTAGTTCAATTACTTTATAACCAATACGACTCACTTACTTGCACCTCCCGTCTTAATTAATGATTACCAAACGTAAGCTAATACTTCGCCGCCAAGCTTCTTGGCGCGAGCTTCTTTATCAGTAATGACACCTTCTGAAGTTGAGATGATAGCAATTCCTAAGCCATTTAAAACCTTAGGAACAGCATCAGCTTTGACATATGAACGTAAACCTGGCTTTGAAATACGCTTCAAGCCACTGATTACACGTTCGTTGTCCTTACCATACTTCAAGAAGACGCGGATGATGCCCTGTTTGTCATCATCGATGTATTCAACGTCGCGAACAAAACCTTCATTCTTTAAAATTTCAGCAATGTTGCGTTTGATTTTTGATGCAGGAACTTCTAGTGAATCGTGGCGTACCATGTTAGCGTTACGGATACGAGTCAAGAAATCTGCGATTGGATCAGTCATCATGAAAGTTTAACCTCCTTTAACTTGGGTTTGTTTTTACCAGCTGGCCTTTTTCATACCAGGGATTTGACCTTTGTGGGCCAGGTCGCGTAAGCAGATACGGCACAAGTGGAATTTACGGTAAACTGAATGTGGACGACCACAACGTTCACAACGGGTGTAGTTTTGTACGTTAAACTTAGCACCGCGCTTTTGTTTAGCAATTTGTGATTTTTTAGCCAACTTCGATTAACCCCCTTCGGTTATTTAGCAAATGGCATGCCAAATTGAGTTAACAACTCACGTGATTCTTCATCACTATCAGCTGTCGTAACGATTACAATGTCTAAACCGCGAACACGGTTAACATTATCATAGTTGATTTCTGGGAAGATCAATTGTTCACGGACACCCAATGTGTAGTTACCGCGACCATCAAATGAACGAGTACTTACACCATGGAAGTCACGAACACGTGGTAATGAAACATTGATCAACTTGTCCAAGAAGTCATACATACGTTCGCCACGTAAGTCAACCTTGGCACCAATTGCCATACCTTCACGAAGACGGAACCCAGCGATAGACTTCTTTGCCCGGGTAACCAATGGTTTTTGACCGGAGATCAAAGTTAATTCTTCAACTGCTTCGTCTAAGTTTTTAGCGTTGGTAACTGCATCACCAACACCCATGTTCAAAACGATCTTAGCCAGCTTAGGCACTTGCATTACTGAAGTGTAATTGAACTTGTCAACTAATGCTGGAACGATTTCTTTTTCATATTGAGCTTTTAAACGGTTTTCCATGAAACTTGCTTCCTCCTTTCAGTCAGTCTTAGTTTTCTAAGTCTTTACCAGACTTTTTAGCGTAACGGACACGCTTGCCATCTTCACGACGAACACCTAAACGTGTAGGTTCGTTGGTTGATGGGTCAAGGTACATAACGTTAGAAGCATCGATTGGTGCTTCGATGTCCACGATACCGCCTTGTGGGTTAACGTTCGTAGGTTTTTGGTGTTTCTTGATCTTGTTAACACCTTCAACAACGATCCGGTTCTTGGCAGAGATAACCTTTTTGACAGTACCTTCTTGACCACGATCCTTACCGCTGATTACTCGAACTTTATCACCAGTTTTAATCAACATTAGGTTGCGCACCTCCTTATTTACGGTGTGTGACTAGAGTACTTCTGGCGCTAATGAAACAATACGCATGAAGTCTTTATCACGTAATTCACGAGCGACTGGGCCAAAGATACGAGTACCTTGTGGCGTTTTGTCATCACGAATAATAACTGCAGCATTTTCATCAAACTTGATGTATGAACCGTCAGCACGGTGAACACCAGACTTAGTCCGGACGATCACAGCTTTAACGACATCATGAGCTTTGACAACACCACCGGGTGTTGCTTGTTTAACCGTAGCAACAATGACATCACCAATGTTAGCAGTTTTACGACCAGAGCCACCTAATACCTTAATAGTAAGGATTTCACGGGCACCGGAGTTGTCAGCAACTTTTAAACGACTTTCTTGTTGGATCACAGTAAGTGTCCTCCCTTCATGTAATTTTATTCAGCTAATAATCTAGATAATAACAGCTTTTTGAACAACTTCAATTAAGCGGAAACGCTTAGTAGCTGATAGAGGACGAGTTTCCATGATCTTGACGATATCGCCAGTTTTGGCTTCATTCTTTTCATCATGAGCCTTGAATTTCTTTGAATAACGAACACGTTTGCCGTATACCGGATGGTTCTTGTAAGTTTCGACAATAACAACGATGGTTTTGTCCATCTTGTCAGAAACAACGCGTCCTTGGATAACCTTACGGCTATTACGAGTATCTTCACTCATTCGTGATTGCCTCCTTTATACTCTACTTGTTTAACTCTTGTTCACGCAACGCAGTTTTAATACGCGCAATGTTCTTACGAACTTGTTTTAAACGAGCGGTGTTTTCAAGCTGACCAGTGGCCAATTGAAAACGCAAGTTGAAAAGTTCGTCTTTGTAAGACTTTTCTTTTTCGAGCATTTCAGTAGTGGACAATGCTTTAATTTCCTTAGCCTTCATCTGATTCGCCACCTACTTCCTCACGCTTAACAATCTTAGTTTTAACAGGTAATTTAGTTCCAGCCAAGCGTAAAGCTTCGCGTGCAACTTCTTCAGGAACACCAGCAACTTCAAACATAATCTTGTTACGTTTAACTGGTGCTACCCAACCTGCAGGAGTACCTTTCCCATTACCCATCCGGACACCAACACCTTTTTCAGTGTAGGACTTGTGAGGGAAAATCTTAATCCATACCTTACCGCCACGCTTCATGTAACGGTTCATAGCAACACGGGCAGCTTCAATCTGCCGGTTGCTGATCCAGTGTGATTCGAGGGTTTGTAAACCGTAATCACCAAAAGCAACTGTTTTACCGCCTTTAGCTTCACCGCGCATTTTACCACGATGAACACGACGATACTTAACCCGTTTAGGTACCAGCATGTTTAGTTTCCTCCTTTAGCAGATTTCTTTTCTGGCAAGATTTCGCCACGATAAATCCAGGTCTTAACACCTAACTTACCGTAAGTTGTCCGTGCTTCGACCCATGAATAGTCGATATCAGCACGAAGCGTATGCAATGGAACCGTACCATCTGAGTATGCTTCAACACGAGACATGTCGGCACCGTTTAAACGGCCAGCAACTTGTGTCTTAATACCCTTAGCACCGGAACGCATTGTACGTTGCATAGCACCACGCATCGCACGACGGAAAGCAACCCGGCCTTCCAATTGACGCGCAATACTTTCACCAACTAATTTAGCATCTAAATCAGGTTTCTTGATTTCGATGATGTTGATGTGTACTCGCTTACCAGTTAAATTGTTTAATTCTTTACGAAGAGCTTCAACTTCAGAACCACCCTTACCAATAACCATCCCTGGTTTTGCGGTATGGATTGAAATATTCACGCGATTTGCAGCGCGTTCGATTTCAACGGTGGAGACGGAAGCGTCGGCAAGTCGTTGTTCGATATACTTACGGATGCGTAAATCTTCGTTCAAGTAGGCAGCAAAATCTTTTTCAGCGTACCATTTTGCTTCCCAGTCGCGAATGATTCCTACACGTAATCCGGTTGGATTTACTTTTTGACCCACGCGTTATCCCTCCTATTTTTCAGTAACTGTAATCGTGATGTGGCTAGTCCGCTTGTTGATTGGTGAAGCAGAACCCTTTGCCCGTGGACGGAACCGTTTTAAGGTTGGTCCTTCGTTAACAAAAGCTTCGCTTACGACCAAATCTTCGCGATCTAAGTCAAAGTTATTTTCAGCGTTAGCAACAGCAGAAAGTAAAACCTTTTCTACTACTGGAGAAGCACCCCGTGGAGTGAACTTCAGGATTGCTAAAGCTTCGGCAACACTTTTACCTCTGATAAGATCGACAACTAGGCGGACCTTACGAGCGGCAATACGAACAGTTTTTGCAGTTGCACGTGCAGATGTTACTTGTTCAGCCATTCTTTATATCCTCCTAACTATTACTTCGTTTTCTTATCGTCAGTTCCATGACCATGGAACGTCCGTGTTGGTACAAATTCACCTAACTTATGACCGACCATGTCGTCTTGGATGTAAACTGGGACATGCTTGCGACCATCATAAACAGCGATTGTGTACCCAATGAAACTTGGGAAAATTGTTGAACGACGTGACCACGTCTTGATGACAGATTTCTTGTCAGAATCAGATTGTGCATCGATTTTCTTTAATAAATGCGCATCTGCGAAAGGTCCCTTCTTTAAACTACGACCCATCGTGTGACCTCCTCTCGATAACTACAGTAAATTCAAATTTTATTAGTGTTTGCCTGGACGGCGACCACGAACGATAAGCTTGTTTGAACGAGCCTTCTTGTTCCGAGTCTTCTTACCAAGCGTCTTCTTACCCCATGGAGACATTGGAGATGGATGACCGATTGGTGCTTTACCTTCACCACCACCATGAGGGTGATCGTTAGGGTTCATTACAGAACCACGAACAGTTGGGCGCTTACCTTGCCAACGTGAACGACCGGCTTTACCTGAATTGATCAATTCATGTTGTTCATTACCAACAGTACCGATAGTAGCACGGCTAGTTAATAGAACTAAACGAACTTCACCAGAAGCCAAACGAATAATTGCATATTTGCCTTCCTTACCAAGTAATTGTGCTGAAGCACCAGCGGAACGAGCGATTTGACCACCCTTACCTGGCTTCAATTCAATGTTATGAATAACAGTACCAACTGGAATGTTCGTTAATGGTAATGCGTTCCCAACCTTGATATCGGCTTCGACACCTGATTGAACTTGCATCCCAACTTCCAAACCTTTTGGTGCTAAGATATATGATTTCACACCGTCAGCGTAAACTAATAATGCAATGTTAGCTGTCCGGTTAGGATCATATTCGATTGCTTTAACGGTTGCTGGTACTTCATCCTTAATCCGCTTAAAGTCAACCAAACGGTATTGTTGCTTATGACCGCCGCCACGATGACGAACAGTAATATGACCATAACTGTTACGACCGGCAGTGTGACTTTGTGAGTCTAATAATGACTTTTCAGGCTTCGTTTTAGTGATTTCAGAGAAATCTGAAGCAGTCATATTACGACGGCCGTTAGTGGTTGGTTTATACTTCTTAATACCCACTAGAGTTACCTCCTAAATTAGATTTATTGTTGATCGTCGTTGAACAACTTAATTTCGTTAGAATCAGAACTCAAGGTAACAATGGCCTTACGACGCTTCTTAGTGTAGCCGGCGTAACGACCTTGGCGCTTGAGCTTGCCTTTAACGTTCATAATGTTAACTTTAACGACCTTAACATCGAAGATTTCTTCGATTGCTTTTTTAACTTGTGTTTTCGTTGCCTGTACGTTGACATCAAATGTGTAGCGCTTGTCGTCCAAGTCAGCCATTGATGATTCAGTAACTACAGGACGTAAAATTACATCGCGTGCTTCCATTATGCGAGCGCCTCCTCTAATTGATCGAGGGCTTTTTGGGTAACGACTAATTTGTCACTATTAGCGACATCTAAGACGTTAACACCTTTGGCTTTTAGGATCTTAACATTTGGTAAGTTACGACCTGCCAAAGCAGCCTTTTCATTGTCCTCTTCAACCAAAACAAGAGTCTTGGTATCGACGTTGAGGTTATTTAATACATTTACAAATTCCTTAGTCTTTGGTGCGTCGAAAGCTAAGCTATCAACTGCAACTAAGCTGTTGTCTAAGACCTTTTGTGAAAGGACAGACTTCAAAGCTAAGCGCATAACCTTCTTAGGTAACTTGTAACTGTATGAACGAGGGGTTGGTCCGAAGACAATCCCACCTTTACGCCATTGTGGTGAACGGATAGAACCTTGACGCGCACGACCAGTACCCTTTTGACGCCATGGTTTACGACCACCACCGCGACGAGCACTACGGTTCTTAACTGCGTGAGTTCCTTGACGCATTGATGCACGTTGCATCAAGATGGCATCAAAAACCACGTTTTCGTTTGGTTCAATACCAAACACAGCGTCGTTCAAAGTAACGTCACCATTTTGCGTACCGTCTTGTTTAAATAATGCTACGCTAGTCATGTATTATGTCCTCCTTCCTTATTTACTCTTAACAGATGTTTTAACTGTTACAAATGACTTGTTGGCGCCAGGGACATTCCCTTTAATTAATAAAACGTTGTTTTCAACGTCGGCACGAACAATTTGTAAGTTTTGCATCGTCCGTTGGTGATTACCCATCCGGCCTGGTAATTTCTTACCTTTGAATACCCGGTTGATGATGGCACCCATTGAACCAGGACGACGATGGTAACGAGAACCGTGAGCCATTGGTCCACGACTTTGGCCGTCCTTATGGATATTACCTTGGTAACCATGACCTTTAGTGATACCCGTAACGTCTACGGCGTCGCCAGCTGCGAAAATATCCGCTTTGACTTCGTCACCTACTGTGTAATCTCCAAGCTCAACATTACGAATTTCACGAATGAAGCGCTTAGGAGTCGTTTTTGCTTTTGCTGCATGACCTTGAGCAGGTTTGTTCGTCAATACTTCGCGTTTGTCGTCAACACCTAATTGGATTGCTTCGTAACCGTCGTTTTCAACGGTCTTAACTTGCAACACAACGTTAGGTTGAACTTCAACAACTGTAACGGGAACTAATTCGCCGTTTTCAGTGAAGACTTGCGTCATTCCTACCTTTTTCCCTAAGATTCCTTTAGTGGTCATGAGTACACCTCCAATTAATTGATTTTAGTTTAGTAAATTAAAGCTTGATTTCAATATCTACACCGCTAGGCAAGTCTAACTTCATTAATGAGTCGACCGTCTTAGGCGTTGGGTTAACGATATCGATTAACCGCTTGTGAGTCCGCATTTCGAATTGTTCACGTGAGTCCTTAAACTTATGTGGTGAACGTAGAACGGTATAAATAGTCCGTTCAGTAGGCAATGGAATAGGACCTGAAATAGTAGCACCAGTTCTCTTTGCCGTTTCGACAATCTTGTCAGCTGACTGATCAAGAATGCGGTGTTCGTATGCCTTTAAGCGAATACGAATTTTTTGCTTTGCCATTGTTGTGACCTCCTTCGTCTATTTTGAAAATAAGACTAGCTCCGTGAAAATTACCGCCACGTCCCATGACAATGTGGCCGGGCGTGTCGCAACCTTTCACATCAAAGCTAACTACGACTACTTGATGATGGGGATATAGTTATCCCCTTCTAAATACCAAGCACAATCTATAATAAATGAAAAGCTCTGTAATAGCAAGTGTTTTCGCACTTTTTTTATAACCATCGTTGTAAACCGTGTTACCTTTTTTGAACCAGCTCAATTAATGTAACACAAAATCCACTTGATTAATAGCGTTTGCGCCTAATTTCTTTTTGGGGAGCGCTTTACATTTCTCACTACCGACCGGCCACAATCATGTGGACACCTACTAGATTGCATTAACACTTTCTCAGGAACAAGACTCGCGTTCAGCGTCATACATTTTTGTCTGGAGTCATTTAATCGGACCTCAACACGCTTAATTCAACCGCTCCTACATCTGACGGCGCCGTCACACTGACCCACGTTCTTGTTCATCTACCTTCTATTATATTGTCATCTGCTTACCACCGACCGTCAGCACATTGGCCGTGGCCACTGACAACCGTCAACTCAAGTGGTCATCTCCGATACAAAAAATGCGATGTTGTCCGCGTTCTCCTTATTATGCTATGAGTCTCGCACCCTTAATATTATGGCTGCCAGTTTTATGGTCGCAGCGGCTAGTAACTTAACTAGTGCGACCCTTGTTGCGCGGTTGTACCCTTGCGCGATGACATAGGCCTGAGCAGCACTGTGCTTGTCACAGCCGTACCCAATGCTATTGACGGTCAAACTATCCCAAGCCGCTTCAATTGATGTGCCACACCATCTTACGACGAGTACCAATCACATTTAGTTCGACCAGAAATTTATGTAAAAAAAGAACGTCCAGCCGAAGCTGAACGTCCTTTTTATTATCAATCAAGCTTATTTGGCAGGAGTGCCGCCATTCTTCTTGATGATATCTTCTTGAACTGACTTTGGTACCTTTTCGTAATGATCAAAGGTCATTGTGAAAGTCCCACGACCTTGAGTAGCTGAACGTAATGTGGTTGCATAACCAAACATTTCAGCCAAAGGAACGTATGCATGAACTTCTTGGGCATTCCCACGTTCTTCCATACCTTCGATATTACCACGACGAGCAGTAACGTGACCCATAACATCACCTAAGTAATCTTCTGGGGCAACGATATCAACCTTCATGATAGGTTCAAGGATAACCGGGCCAGCAGTCTTAACAGCATTCCGCAATGCTAATGATGCGGCAATCTTGAAGGCTGCTTCACTAGAATCGACATCATGGTAAGACCCATCATAGAGCTTAGCCTTAACGTCAACCAAAGGATAACCAGCTAACACACCGTTAGCCATAGCTTCCTTCAAACCTTGTTCAACTGAAGGAATGTATTCACGAGGAACAACCCCACCGACGATGGCATCTTCGAATTCGAAGCCTTTACCTTCTTCGTTAGGTGTAAATTCAACCCAAACATCCCCATATTGACCTTTACCACCAGATTGGTGAACGAACTTACCTTGAACTTGAGTGCTCTTAGTAAAGGTTTCACGGTATGAAACTTGAGGCGCACCAACAGTGGCTTCAACGTTAAATTCACGCCGCATCCGGTCAACGATGATATCCAAATGCAATTCACCCATCCCGGCAATTAAAGTTTCACCAGTTTCAGGGTTAGTTTCAGCCTTGAAAGTAGGATCTTCTTCAGAAAGCTTTTGTAAGGCAACGTTCATCTTATCTTGGTCAGCCTTAGTCTTAGGTTCAACGGCAACCTGGATAACTGGGTCAGGGAATTCCATTGATTCCAAGTGATATGGATGTTCAATCGAAGTCAATGAGTCACCAGTCGTCGTGTTCTTCAAACCAATTGCAGCGGCGATATCGCCAGAGAAGACTTCTGGGATTTCTTTCCGTTGGTTAGAATGCATTTGAAGTAAACGACCAACCCGTTCACGTTTGTCCTTAGTAGCGTTCAAGACATATGAACCAGATTCCAAAGTACCTTGGTATACCCGGATGAAAGTCAAACGACCAACGAATGGGTCAGTAGCAACCTTAAATGCTAAGGCAGCGAATGGCTTGTCATCACCGGCAATCAAGTCAACTTCTTCTTCAGTTTCAGGATCAGTAGCCTTGTATGGCTTAACATCAAGTGGTGATGGTAAGTAGTCCACAACGGCATCCATTAACATTTGAACACCCTTGTTCTTGAAGGCTGAACCAGCTAATACTGGGAAGAATTCAAGTGCTAACGTACCCTTACGGATAGCAGCTTTGATTTCATCCTTGCTGATTTCTTCACCGCCAAGGTACTTTTCCATGATGCCGTCATCGATGTCTGCTAAGGCTTCGATTAAGTCATCACGAGCAGCTTGGGCTTCTTCTTTGTATTCATCAGGAACGTCAACCGTATCCCATTCAGTACCAAGTTGATCTTCATCATAAAGGTCAGCCTTCATTTCGATTAAGTCAATGACCCCTTCGAAATTGTCTTCGGCACCAATTGGTAATTGGATAGCGTGGGCGTTAGCTTGTAAACGATCATGGATCGTGCTTACAGAGTACTTGAAGTCCGCGCCAATCTTGTCCATCTTGTTAACGAAAACGATCCGGGGAACGTTATACGTTGATGCTTGACGCCAAACCGTTTCAGTTTGAGGTTCAACACCAGATTGTGCATCCAAAACGGCGATGGCACCATCTAAAACCCGAAGTGAACGTTCAACTTCAACAGTGAAGTCAACGTGTCCTGGGGTATCAATGATGTTGATCCGGTGGTTCTTCCACTGTGCCGTAGTGGCAGCAGAAGTAATCGTAATCCCACGTTCTTGTTCTTGGGCCATCCAGTCCATTTGTGAAGCACCATCATGGGTTTCACCAATTTTGTGAATTTTACCAGTATAGTACAAGATCCGTTCAGTTGTCGTGGTCTTACCAGCATCGATATGGGCCATAATACCAATATTACGGGTCTTATCGAGTGAGAATTCTCGTGTATTAGCCATTAGAAAATGTGTTACTCCTCTCAATTTAAATGGAATTAACAGTATAAAGCTTGTTTCAAAAAATGACTACTATATGCGCACATATAATAGTCACCTTTTTGTGATTAGTTAAAGGCGACCTTTAACCATTTCACGGAAATATTACCAACGATAATGAGCGAAGGCACGGTTGGCTTCAGCCATCTTATGCGTATCTTCACGCTTCTTAACAGAAGCACCAGTATTGTTAGCAGCATCCATGATTTCACGAGCTAACCGGTCGGACATGGTATGTTCGCCACGTGAGCGAGCATATTGAACAATCCAACGAAGGCCAAGAGTCGTCTTACGATCTGGGCGAACTTCGATTGGAACTTGGTAGTTAGAACCACCAACACGGCGGGCCTTAACTTCAAGTACTGGCATAACGTTCTTCATTGCTTCTTCGAAGACTTCCAAAGGATCGTTACCAGTTTGTTCTTTAATTTGATCAAAAGCATCATATAAAATAGTTGATGCGGTACCGCGTTTACCATCTAACATTAAGTGGTTAATTAAACGCGTTACTAATTTAGAGTTATACATTGGATCTGCTAAAACTTCGCGTTTTGCAGGTGCACCTTTTCTTGGCATTTAACTTACCTCCTTATTATTTCTTTGGCTTCTTGGTACCATACTTGGAACGGCTTTGGCGACGATCTTCGACACCAGCAGTATCCAAAGCACCACGGATAACATGGTAACGAACACCAGGTAAATCCTTAACACGACCACCACGAATTAAGACAACACTATGTTCTTGGAGGTTATGACCAATACCAGGAATGTAAGCTGTAACTTCGATTAAGTTAGATAAACGTACACGGGCATACTTCCGTAAAGCCGAGTTAGGCTTCTTAGGAGTCATGGTACCGACACGAGTAGCAACCCCACGCTTTTGTGGTGCTGGGTTGTTAGTGGCAACCTTCTTGTAACTGTTATACCCAAAGTTTAATGCTGGGGCATTTGATTTTGATACTTTAGACTTACGGCCTTTGCGAATTAATTGATTAATTGTTGGCATGTTCTAAAGTGTCCTCCTTCCAAATATCTGTTTTTTAAGTCCACACATCCAGGTGGTTCTTTTTTTAGTAAAAAAGAAAGCCTGAATCGTGGTAATTGTGCGCTTAGCCGACCAGTCAGCATGTCTGTATTCCTGATACAGGAATCTGTCTGCAAAAAGCACCTTTACTAGACTATCATGACATGCCGAAGTTGTCAATAAATGTTATGCAAAAATAGCCTCGCTTTACATTGCGTAACTAATGGATGAAAGGTGGTCCTCAACATGTTAACCAGTACGCTTTTTATTACCGGCCTCTGTCTGGGCTCATTCATGACCTGTATGGCAGAACGTATCAGCAGTGGACACGCACTTACTAGCCGTCAGCGGTCACAGTGTCCGCACTGCCAACATCAATTACGATTCTGGCAGTTGATACCATTACTCGGTATTTTACTTCAACGGGGACGTTGCCATGATTGTCGCGCCCGAATCAGCATTCGTTCTAGTTTGATCGAATTGCTCTGTGGCGGCTTACTGGCTTTTAGCAGTATGTCGTTTCCACTGACACTACCACTCCTGATTGGCTACTTGGTACTAATCTTCAATAGTCTTACCGATTATCTTACTTTTGAAGTCTATCCACTAACGTTGTTTCTCCCTGCCGGAATTGGCTTATGGCAACAACGGCCACCCCTGACGATCAGTCTCTTTCTCGTACTTGCCCTACTAGCAGGACTATATTTGCTGGCCCGGTTAACTGCCACCTTTGGTCTCGGTGATGTTGACATACTCCTCATGCTCGTCTTCATCATTCCAGCCGATACACTGTTGACTTGCCTTGCCATTGCGGCCATTGCCGCACTAGTTGGCTTTATCATTAGCCCTCCTCGACATCGCTTGCCATTCGTGCCCTTCATCAGCTGGAGTGTCATCATGGTCACCCAACTCACGGGCCTCGCATAGCGAACTATGATTGCAACGTTCTAGTAAGCTTTAATTATTGCTTGTCAGTCAGTGCGTGTCCTATACCGACCTTCAGGGCTGAGTGACGATTGCTAGAGGTCGGTGCAGGACGCACTAGCCAGGCAAGTTTACACAAACTTGAACTTTCCCAGTGGGGCTCAGCTGGCATTCTCCCCTGTAGATTAACCTTCATCGACAGACGACCCGGGCGACCTACCTGCAATAGCGCACACAAAAAGGACGACCATCATGGCCGCCCTTTTTTGGTTACCTAGCAATTACTTGCTAGCATCTTGTTCTTGCATTTGTTTTTCAAGGTCGCTGATTGAGTAAACCCCATCAGCCACGTTACCAACTTCCTTTGGTTTGATATGACGGTAAACCGGCATACCAGTCCCAGCAGGAATGATCTTACCAATGATAACATTTTCCTTAAGCCCGATCAGTGGATCGTTCTTACCACGAATAGCAGCATCGGTTAAGACCCGAGTCGTTTCCTGGAATGAAGCAGCTGACAAGAAACTATTCGTTTCAAGAGCGGCTTTAGTAATCCCAAGAATGACCGGCCGCGACGTTGCAGGAATACCACCAGCAATCAAGGTCTTGTAGTTCTCGTCCTTGAAGTCCGCAATATCCATTAACGTCCCAGGCAAGACGTCGGTATCACCCGGATCCATGACCCGCACTTTACGCAACATTTGCCGAATCATGATCTCAACGTGCTTATCGCCAATTTCAACCCCTTGCATCCGATAAACCTTTTGAACTTCGCGGAGCAAGTAGTTTTCAGTTGATAAGACGTCCCGCACTTGAATCAATTGCTTAGGATCGATCGACCCAATGTTCAACGCAGCACCACGGTGAATAAAGTCGCCTTCACTAACCGCCATCCGTGCTGTTAACGGCAACGTGTAAGTCCGGGTATCAGTTTCACCCTTAACCGTAACTTCCTTCGTCCGTTCCGCTGGATTTTCTTCAATTAATTCAACCGTACCAGTAACTTCGGTAATTTCGGCACGCCCTTTAGGATTCCGTGATTCCACAATTTCTTGCACACGAGGTAACCCTTGGGTAATATCGTCCCCGGCAACACCACCGGTATGGAAGTTCCGCATGGTTAACTGGGTACCAGGTTCACCGATAGACTGTGCGGCAACGGTCCCAACAGCTTCACCAACTTCAACTTCATCACCAGTCGCCATGTTACGGCCGTAGCAATGTTCACAAACCCCATGCTTAGTGTTGCAAGTAAATGCAGAACGGATCGTAACTTCCGTTACACCAGCATCAACGATTTTATGAGCTAAGTCTTCATCGATCAAGACGTTGTTACCAACAATTTCATCATGCGTTTCAGGATCAAAGACAGTCTTCATCGTGTAACGACCTAAGATCCGGTCATACAACGGTTCGATGACTTCGTTACCTTCCATGATTGCGTGAATCCGCAACCCACGGTCAGTCCCACAATCCTTTTCACGAACGATAACATCTTGAGCCACATCAACCAGACGCCGAGTCAAGTAACCTGAGTTGGCAGTCTTAAGCGCCGTATCGGTCATCCCTTTACGAGCACCATGGGTTGAAATAAACATTTCCAAGACAGACAAACCTTCACGGAAGTTTGAAAGGATTGGTAATTCCATGATCTTACCGTTAGGGGCAGCCATCAAACCACGCATCCCAGCTAACTGAGTAAAGTTTGAAATGTTACCACGCGCACCAGAATCACTCATCATAAAGATTGGGTTATCTGCGTTGAAACTTTCAATCAGTTTTTGTTGGATTTGGTCCTTAGCGTCGTTCCAGACACCAATGACCCGTTCATAACGTTCGTCATCAGTAATTAAACCACGACGGAACTGTTTTGAAATCGTATTAACTTGTTTATGAGCTTCGGCGATAATTGCTGGTTTTTCTTTCAAACCAGTAATATCGGCAACCCCAACCGTCAAACCAGACTTAGTTGAAATGTTGTAACCTAAGTCCTTCATCCGGTCAAGCAAGAGTGACGTTGCTGTCACGTGATATTGCTTGTAAACTTCAGCGATAATGTCGGCCAAGAAGCCCTTCTTGAATGGTGGAATGATTTCCTGGGCATCCAAGAATTGATGAATATCTTCACCAGGCTTCAAGAAATACTTGTCCGGTGTGCCAGCAATCAAGTTATCGTTAGTTGGTTCGTTCAAGTAAGGGAACTTGCCAGGCAAAATGTTGTTGAAGATTGCCTTACCAACCGTCGTAACTAAGACTGCTTGCTTCTGATCGTCCGTGAATGGCTTGTCAGGCATTGATGAGACCTGAATGCCGACCCGGCTATGCAAATGTACATAACCTGATTGGTAAGCCTTTTGAGCTTCATTCAAGTCCTTGAAGATCATCCCTTCGCCTTCACGACCGATTTCTTCAGTCGTCAAGTAGTAGTTACCAATAACCATATCTTGAGATGGCGTAACAACGGGTTTCCCGTCCTTAGGCGCCAAAATATGGTGGGCAGCTAACATTAAGAGCCGTGCTTCAGCTTGGGCTTCATCTGAAAGTGGGACGTGAATAGCCATTTGGTCCCCATCGAAATCGGCGTTGTAAGCTTCACAAGCCAATGGATGGAGCCGCATCGCTTTACCACTAACCAAGACGGGTTCGAAAGCTTGAATCCCTAAACGGTGAAGCGTAGGGGCGCGGTTCAAGAGAACAGGATGTTCCTTGATGACGTCTTCCAACACACCCCAGACATCGTCATCGGCATGTTCGATCTTTCGCTTAGCATTCTTGATGTTAGAAGCTAATTCACGTTTAACCAATTCCTTCATGATAAACGGTTTGAACAATTCCAACGCCATTTGACGTGGTAAGCCCATTTGGTTCATCTTCAAGAAAGGCCCAACATCGATAACCGAACGACCAGAATAGTCAACCCGCTTACCAAGTAAGTTTTGACGGAACCGCCCTTGCTTCCCTTTCAACATGTGTGAAAGAGACTTCAATGGCCGGTTACCAGGACCAGCAACGGGACGGCCACGACGACCATTATCGATCAACGCATCAACGGCTTCTTGCAACATCCGTTTTTCGTTTTGCACGATAATCCCAGGTGCATTTAAGTCCAACAAGCGTTTCAACCGGTTATTACGGTTGATAACCCGCCGGTACAAGTCGTTCAAGTCAGAGGTGGCAAAACGACCACCTTCCAATTGAACCATTGGCCGTAAGTCCGGGGGAATAACCGGAATTGCGTCCATGACCATCCAAGCAGGTTCGTTACCAGATGTCACGAAAGCTTCAATGATATCAAGCCGCCGAACGGCCCGAGTCCGCTTCTGACCAGAGGCATCCTTCAGAGTTTCCTTTAAATCACGGGCTTCTTTTTCAAGATCCACGTTATTCAATAACCGTTTGATGGCTTCGGCACCCATGGCAGCTTCAAATTCGTTACCATATTGAGCCTTCTTCTCACGGTATTCACGTTCAGAAAGTAATTGCTTCTTTTCAAGTGGCGTGTTACCAGATTCGATAACGACGTATGAAGCGAAGTAAATGATTTCTTCAAGTGCCCGAGGACTCATGTCTAAGACTAAGCCCATTCGGCTAGGAATTCCCTTAAAGTACCAGATGTGAGTAACTGGTGCGGCAAGTTCGATATGACCCATCCGTTCACGACGGACTTTACTACGAGTCACTTCGACCCCACAACGGTCACAGACAATACCCTTATAACGAATCCGTTTGTATTTACCACAAGCGCATTCCCAATCCTTAGTAGGACCAAAAATCCGTTCGTCAAACAGACCGTCTTTTTCAGGTTTCAATGTCCGGTAGTTAATGGTTTCTGGCTTTTTGACTTCGCCATATGACCAGCTGCGAATCTTGTCTGGGGATGCCAGACCGATTTGCATGCTTTCAAACTTGTTGACATCGATCAAAGGACCGACCTCCCTTTTTATTGATTATCTTGCTGAGCGTTGGTTGTTTCAGAAGGCTTCGCGGCGTCAGCTTTTGCGGCTTTATCAGCAGCCTTCTCATCTTGTTGTTGTTTAAACTTGCTGAGTGCATCGACATTGACAACTTCATCGTCATCATCATCCATGTCTCGCAATTCAATTTCTTTATCTTCAGAATCCAAGACTTTCATGTCAAGGCCAAGTGCTTGCAATTCCTTAACCAACACGCGGAATGATTCCGGTACGCCTGGCTTAGGAATTGGTTCGCCCTTAACGATGGCTTCATAGGTCTTAACCCGACCAACAACGTCATCAGACTTGTAAGTCAAGATTTCTTGCAAGGTGTAAGCCGCACCATAAGCTTCCAAGGCCCAAACTTCCATTTCACCGAAACGTTGGCCCCCAAATTGCGCTTTCCCACCAAGTGGTTGTTGCGTAACCAAAGAGTAAGGTCCGATTGAACGAGCATGGATCTTATCGTCAACCATGTGACTAAGCTTCATGTAGTGCATGACCCCAACAGCGACCCGCTTATCGAACGGCTCACCAGTCCGACCATCATAGACGATTGACTTGGCATCAGAATCAACACCGGCTTCACGAATGGCTTCCCAGATATCTTCATCTTGCGCACCATCAAAGACAGGCGTTGCCATGTGAATCCCTAACTTACGAGCAGCCATCCCTAAATGCAATTCGAGCACTTGCCCGATATTCATACGAGAAGGCACACCCATTGGGCTTAACATGATATCGATTGGCGTCCCATCTGGCATGTACGGCATGTCTTCTTCAGGAACCACGATTGATACCGTCCCTTTGTTACCATGCCGGCCGGCCATCTTGTCACCAACTTGGATCTTCCGCTTTTGCGCGATATAGACCCGAACCATCATGTTAACGCCAGGAGATAATTCATCACCGTTTTCACGAGTGAAGATCTTAACGTCCTGGATGATACCGCCGCCACCATGAGGAACCCGGAGTGACGTATCCCGAACTTCACGCGCCTTTTCGCCAAAGATCGCATGGAGCAGTCGTTCTTCAGCTGATAATTCCGTAACCCCTTTAGGCGTTACCTTACCAACTAAGATGTCGCCATCTTTAACTTCGGCCCCGATCCGGATAATCCCGTCTTCGTCAAGGTTCTTCAATGCATCTTCCCCGACGTTAGGAATTTCACGAGTCATTTCTTCAGGTCCAAGCTTGGTATCACGTGCTTCTGATTCATATTCTTCAATATGAATTGACGTGTAGACGTCTTCACGGACTAAACGTTCATTAATAATGATGGCATCTTCGAAGTTATAACCATTCCAAGTCATGAAGGCAACTAATGGGTTTTGCCCCAGGGCTAATTCCCCACCTTCCATTGCTGGACCATCGGCTAAGACTTCGTCATTATCAACATGATCGCCGACTTTAACGATTGGCCGTTGGTTATAGTTCTTACCACCATTAGAACGACGGAATTTCATTAACTTGTAAGTGTCTAATGAACCATCATCGCGACGAACGCGAACTTCGCGAGCATCAACGTATTCAACCGTTCCTTCATGACGACAAATCAAGGCAATCCCTGAGTCATGGGCGGCTTTGTATTCAATCCCAGTCCCAATTAATGGCGCATGCGGGTCAAGTAACGGCACCGCTTGTCGTTGCATGTTGGCACCCATCAAAGCACGGTTAGAGTCATCGTTTTCCAAGAAAGGAATACATGCCGTTGCGACGGCAACCACTTGTTTAGGCGAAACGTCCATGTAATCGACATTTTCGATTGGCGTTTCCAAGTTTTCTTCCTTGTTACGAGCTAAAACAGTGTCTTCAACGAAAGAACCATCATCATTCAATGGGGAGTTAGCTTGTGCAATCACGAATTGGTCTTCTTCATCGGCTGCTAAGTAGTCGATCTTATCAGTAACTTTATGCGTCGTCCAATCAACCCGCCGATATGGCGTTTCGATGAACCCGTAACGGTTAACCTTTGCATAAGAAGACAAACTGTTGATCAAACCAATGTTAGGACCTTCAGGCGTTTCGATTGGGCACATCCGACCGTAGTGGGTATAGTGCACGTCACGAACTTCATATCCGGCCCGATCACGAGTCAAACCACCAGGTCCTAAGGCCGATAAACGCCGCTTATGCGTTAATTCACCTAAGGGGTTGGTTTGGTCCATGAATTGTGACAATTGTGATGACCCAAAGAATTCCTTAATTGAAGCAACCACTGGGCGAATGTTAATCAATTGTTGTGGCGTTACCGTCGCAGCATCTTGAATTGACATCCGTTCACGCACGACCCGTTCCATCCGGGATAACCCGATCCGGAATTGGTTTTGCAATAATTCACCCACGGAACGAATCCGCCGGTTACCCAAGTGATCAATATCATCAGTTGAACCAAGACCTTCTTGCAAGTTGAAGAAGTAATTGATGGAAGCAATGATATCAGCAGGCACAATGTGCTTGAACTTCAAATCAATGTTGCCATTACCAATCACATTCACAACCTTTTCAGGGTCGTTTTGTGAATAAACCTTAACAACTTGTAAGACCATTGGATTCGTCACAACAGCTTCGTCAGATGGTGTGTAAGTAACCGTCTTAAAGTCGTCACGTTCCAAGTATGGTGCTAATTTAGCCATGACATTCTTGTCGACGACCGTATCCTTTTGTGCAATTACTTCACCAGTATCAGGATCAGCTAATGTCTCAGCTAACGTTTGGTCCATTAAGCGCGTCTTCATGCTTAACTTCTTGTTGACCTTGTAACGACCAACTGGTGCGAAGTCATACCGTTTTGGATCGAAGAACCGGGCAGTCAATAGACTCCGCGAACTGTCAGCCGTCTTAGGTTCACCAGGACGTAGTCGTTCATAGATATCTTTTAAGGATTCTTCAACCCGTGAGTCGTCGGTGTTCTTATGAACGTCCTTTTCCAACGTCAACATCAAACTGTCAGTTTCACCCAACATGTCAATAATGTCATCGTCAGAACCATAGCCTAAGGCCCGGACTAATTCCGTCAATGGAATCTTCCGCGTGCGGTCGATCCGTACGTATGAGACATTCTTGGCGTCAGTTTCAAGTTCTAACCAAGCACCCCGGTTAGGAATAACCGTTGTGCCGTAGCTAGGACGCCCATTTTTATCTAATTCTTCATTGAAGTAAACGCCGGGTGAACGAACCAATTGTGAAACAATGACCCGTTCGGCACCGTTGATAATAAACGTCCCTTGTTCAGTCATTAATGGAAAATCACCGAAGAATACGTCTTGCGACTTAATTTCACCAGTTTCGTGGTTAGTTAAACGTAGGGTAACGTGCAATGGTGCTGAGTAGTTGGCATCATGTTCACGAGCTTCTTCGACGGTGTACTTTGGTTCTAATAATTGATAGTCGACAAATTCAAGTGAAAGTTTTCCTGCGAAATCGTCGATCGGCATAATATCTTCAAACATTTCCCGGAGACCTTCATCCAAGAACCATTGGTAAGAATCGGTCTGGATTTCGATCAAGTTAGGCAGATCAAGGACTTCCTTGATACGTGCATAACTTCTACGGGTACGGTGTTTACCGTATTTTACTAAATGTCCGGCCAAGTTGTTCACCCCTTCTTATTATTCCGGAACCCGCCACCTCCGGCCAAATATTACATTTGTGTTACAAATGTGTTTTTGACCGAATTTTAGGCATAAAAAAACCAAAAATAGTCGCTTAAGTTGACTATTTTTGGATTTATATTAACGAGCCGCACAGACAATAGATTGCGCGTTCGCTCGAGTTCACGGTTACAGACAAGTTATAATATACATCGAATAACTATCGTTGTCAACCAGTAGACTTATATATGACAATTAATTTTTTGCTTCACTGGCAACCCCGTATAAAATCATCTTTAACAAGGTCTGTACACGGGTCCGTTCATCAGCATGTGGATCACCAATACGATGGAAGTTATTAAACAGTGGGCTTAGACTGGTAATATAAAAATTCGTCGCCATTTGTGGTGTCACCCCAACCTGTAAGTTCATCGCCGGTTGTTCAAAGACAGTTTGAATCGGTTGTACATAATCAGTGGCAAATATTCCGGCTAACTCGCGAATATGTTCATGGGTGAGTGCTTTAAAGCTTGAGTGAATCAATGTGAAGACATCAGCCGGATGTTTATGCGTCAACAATAATGAAACTTCCGTTAATTGTTCTAACGGTGACCAATCCGTTCGAGCCCGAATTGCTTCAATTCCAGCTCTGATTTCCGCGCCAACCGTTGTAATCACGGCTAAGAAAATCACTTCTTTATCTTTAAAATGGTGATAAAGTGCTGGCTGCGTAATACCGATCACATTGGCAATATCACGGGTACTCGTTGCATCATAGCCATTTTCCAAAAACAACGTTCTTGCCGTATCTAAAATTGCTTGGTGCGTTTTCGCCATCTGCTCGGCACGTGTCGTCATATTATCATCTTCTTCCTTGACTTTATTTCCTATTATAATTTACACCAATCAGCATCGAACCACCAGTCTTGGACCTTACAGTTAACTTTAATGATCACTTAGCCTAAAAATGACGCTAGAAGTAAGACTTACTTCTAGCGTCACCATGTTGCTACTCTAACCTATTTCGATGAAACGGTCGAACGACCATCCGGCTTAGGTTGATTTTTAATATTAATAGTAATCGCACCTTTGCTGGCACCAATTGTTACTCGATCATCGACTTTAATCGCACCAGTCAATAATTCTTCGCTTAACCGGTCTTCGATTTCAGTCTGTAATGCCCGCCGAATTGGCCGTGCACCGTACTCAGGATCAAACCCTGCCTTAGCGACCACGTCAATGGCCGCTGGCGTGATTTTAATCTTGATTCCTTGTTGGGCCACCCGATCAACGATTTCTTGTGACATCAGCTTAACGATTTCGTGTAATTCTTCCTTATTCAATGAATGGAAGACAATCGTCTCATCAATCCGGTTCAAGAATTCTGGCCGGAAAGCCTGCTTCAACGAGGCCCGGATTGTCGCTGCAACTGCATTGTAGTCATTGGCCTTATCAGTAGCACCAAAACCAACTGATTTTTCATCACGGAGCGTCGTTGCACCAAGATTCGACGTCATAATCAGGATGGTGTTTCTAAAGTCTACTTTACGTCCCTTAGAGTCCGTCAAGTAACCATCATCTAAGACTTGCAATAAAATATTAAAAACGTCCGGATGAGCCTTTTCAACTTCATCAAAAAGTACAACTGAGTATGGCTTCTGGCGAACTTTTTCCGTCAACTGACCACCTTCGTCATAACCAACATAACCCGGTGCCGAACCAATCAAACGGCTGGTTGAATAACGTTCCATGTATTCAGACATGTCGATCCGAATCATATTATCCTCAGACCCAAACATCGCTGCAGCTAACGCTTTAGCAAGTTCTGTCTTACCAACCCCAGTCGGCCCTAGGAACATGAAGGAACCAATCGGTCGACTTGGGTCTTTCAAACCACTACGAGCCCGTCGAATCGCACGAGCCACCGCAGATACGGCTTCTGGTTGACCAACAACTCGTTCATGTAAAATCTTTTCCAAGTTGACTAAGCGTTCACTTTCAGTTTTTTGCAACTGTGTTAACGGTACGCCGGTCCATTCGGCAACCACTTGGGCAATATCTTCACCAGTCACTTGTAAATCATAATGTGGCGTTGTCCCTTCAGTGACTTGTGCTTCCTGATCCGCTTCAATACGATCAAGACGCTGTTTAAGTTGCATTTCTCGCTTACGAATATCAGCAGCTTGTTCAAAGTCCTGTGCTTCGATCGCAGTCTCTTTATCTTCACGTAGCTGAGCTAGCTTATCTTGATTCTTAGATAACTTCGTCGGCTGATCCATCTGATCAATTCGGACCTTAGCCGCTGCTTCATCCATCAAATCAATCGCTTTATCAGGTAAGAACCGGTCACTGATGTAACGACTAGATAATTTAACTGCCTGTTCAACAGCTTCATCCGTAATCGTAACCCGGTGATGTTCTTCATAGCGTGGCCGTAATCCGTTTAAAATTTCAACGGCTTCATCCTCAGTTGGTTCATTGACCATCACGGTTGCAAAACGACGTTCCAAAGCTGCATCAGATTCAATGTACTTTTGATATTCATTTAAAGTCGTGGCACCAATCGTCTGAAGTTCGCCCCGTGCAAGTGCGGGCTTCAAAATGTTAGAAGCATCAATTGCCCCCTCAGCACCACCGGCACCAATCAAGGTATGCAATTCATCGATGAATAAAATAACGTGACCATCGTTGTAAATTTCGTCAATTACTTTCTTTAAACGGTCTTCAAATTCACCCCGATACTTAGTACCAGCCACTAGCGACCCCATATCGAGCATCATCAACCGCTTATCGGCCATATCAGTTGGGACATCACCCGCAATAATCTTTTGGGCAAGGCCTTCCGCAATCGCCGTTTTACCGACTCCAGGTTCACCGATTAATACCGGATTATTCTTTGTCCGCCGAGACAGAATCTGAATCACCCGTTTAACTTCCTTAGAACGACCAACCACTGGGTCCATCTCTTGTTCACTAGCTAGTTGGGTTAAATCCCGTGCTAATGAATCCAGCGTTGGGGTTCCTTCAGCCTTTTTACCACCGCGATTGGCCGTATTGCGCTTGCTCATGGCGTCACTGACACCTAGCTTACGAAGGACTACCTTACGCGTCTGACCAAGATCTAAATTCAAGTTCATCAAGATCCGCGAGGAAAGGATACTTTCATCAGAAAGCATCGCTAACAATAAATGCTCAGTTCCAATCTTGTTAGCACCGAGCCGTTTTGCTTCATCACCGGCAACGGACAAAATCTCTTTGGCCTTTGGTGAATATGGCAAGTAGGTTTCCTTGCCAACATTACTTAACGTCCCATAGCCAGTGAACCGTTCAATTTCTTCACGAATGTCATCTTCACTAACGGCATATTGTTGCAACACCTTATTCGCAATCCCATTTTTCTCAATCGCCAAGGCTAGTAACAAATGCTCCGTACCAACTGCCTGATGCTTAAAATATTTGGCCTGTTCCTGTGCCAGTACTAACACACTCTTAGCACTAGGTGTAAATAAGTTATCCATTGCGATTCCTCGCTTTCTTTAGCTTTCGTAACGCAAGTGGTTCAGGATTCCGATAATTATCCGAGCCCGCAAACTATTTTCTAAGTCCCGATCAGTTAATCCTAACGTCTCGTGATCGATGGCCACTAAAATCAACTGTGCTTCCCTACGGTTTAAGACATCATCCTCATATAAGCTCTGAACGACTGCGTAGGCATCTCGTTGTGTGATAGAATCGCCAATCACTTGAATGAGGGCATCTAACACATCAGCATCATCGACCAAATTAACCTTTTCAATGCGAATATAACCACCACCGCCACGTTTACTTTCTACTAAGTAACCATTTTGGATCGTAAAACGGGTTTTAATCACATAATTAATCTGTGAGGGTACCACGTTGAAAAGGTCGGCAATTTCTGACCGTCGAATTTCAACATGCTCCGAGTCCGCCAAAATACTTTTTAAATACTTTTCAATAATATCCGAGATATTTTGACTTTGCATGTGCTTCACCCTTTTCATTATCTTTGACTAATATTGACTATTATTATACGAGGATAATAAAAAAAAGCAAAGAATTTCACCCTAACCGCGGACCAGTATGTCCTTAACGGTTGTTACAGCATAGCACGCTGACCGTTTGCTTTCAATTGATTGGACCATTTAGCACGCACTAATGATTAAATTTATGAGATCCTCGTATTCATTGAACTACCTATTTAAAATATGTCAAGTTACGCCACTTATCATGTGTGCTATCTTAATAGTGACGCACCACTGATCGCCAACAACTAATTTGTCCGGTATTTGCACTCATTAAGCTCAAAAGTCGACTGCTTAGGCCCACTAGACAAGTGCTAGTTAATTTCTAGCTTGGTGCCTGCACTAACCGCCGCTTGTAAGGCATTGCTGCTAACGGGACGCGGCTAGTAATGCGCTTAGACACGATCAGGGGTAAAAAAGGCCATAAAAAAAGCCAGTCAATTGACTGGTTTAGTTGGTTTAACCGTAATCGGGAAAACAGGATTTGAACCTGCGACCCCTACGTCCCGAACGTAGTGCTCTACCAAGCTGAGCTACTTCCCGAGAATATTAAATAAAAAGCCTTAGTACGTAACTAAGACTGTGTTAAACGATCGGGAAAACAGGATTCGAACCTGCGACCCCCTGGTCCCAAACCAGGTGCTCTACCAAGCTGAGCTATTTCCCGATACTAATGCACCCAGTAGGAGTCGAACCTACAACCTTCTGATTCGTAGTCAGACACTCTATCCAATTGCGCTATGGGTGCTTATTTAAAATGCCGAGGACCGGGATCGAACCGGTACGGTTATCACTAACCGCAGGATTTTAAGTCCTGTGCGTCTGCCAATTCCGCCACCCCGGCAAATTAAAAGCGGAAGACGGGATTCGAACCCGCGACCCCCACCATGGCAAGGTGATGTTCTACCACTGAACTACTTCCGCATAATAAATTATTAAATTGTAAATGCCGACTAGAGGATTCGAACCTCCGACCTCCTCATTACTAGTGAGATGCTCTGCCAACTGAGCTAAGTCGGCATGTGCGGGTGAAGGGACTCGAACCCCCACGTCGTAAGACACTAGAACCTAAATCTAGCGCGTCTGCCAGTTCCGCCACACCCGCATGATATTAAATCATGCCTTGTTGCCGGTCTAAACAGTTCTTACTGGTACGCCTTGACAACTATTTAACTTTATCATCATGTTGAATACTTGTCAACAACTTTTTTAACATAAATGGATAAATATACTTTTTATTGGATAAACAAGTTATATTTTTCCGACAAGAAATATTATAGCACGGTAGCCGAAAATAGCAAACCCTATTTTCAAAAAAAGGATAACAAATTTCATTAGGTCTAGTTTTAGCGCCCTTTATCACCGAGAATCATTGACTTGTGTCGCTGCTCTCACCATCTTTATTGAACTAATTTGCAGTATTTAGCCTTCCTTTACGCCTTCATCTTGAAACAAACACCCCCTTTAATACTCATTAATTATGCAAAAAGCGGGCTCACACAACTGTGAGTCCGCTTGGTCTATTCTAATTAACCTTGTTTTTCGATCTTGGTTTTGCCGTGCATATAAGGAACTAACACGTCAGGAATCGTGACCGTTCCATCTTCATTTTGATAATTTTCCAAAATTGCAGCAACGGTCCGACCAACCGCTAAGCCACTCCCGTTCAACGTATGAACGAATTGTAACTTACCATCGTCATCTCGATATTGAATGTGTGCACGTCGAGCTTGAAAATCAGTACAGTTTGAACAACTTGAGATTTCCCGGTATTTATCTTGTTCTGGGAACCAAACTTCCAAATCATGGGTCATTGCGGCCGTAAAACTCATGTCACCAGTCGTCAACGTAATCACGTGATAAGGTAACCCAAGCTTCTTCAACAATGATTCCGCATTGTTAGTCAGCTTTTCCAATTCATCCCATGAATCTTCTGGTTTAGTAAACTTAACCATTTCAACTTTATTAAATTGATGTAACCGGATCAAACCTTTAGTATCACGGCCAGCACTCCCCGCCTCTTCACGGAAAGCTGGTGATAAGGCCGTAAAGTAAACTGGTAATTTTTCGGCTGGGATGACTTCATCACGATAATAGTTGACTAACGGTACTTCCGCCGTTGGAATCAACGTTAAATCTTGCGTTGTAATTCGGAAAGCATCTTCCTTGAATTTTGGAAATTGGCCAGTACCATACATAGATTCATCAGTAACCATGTATGGCGGTAATACTTCCGTATACCCTTCAGCTTCATGTTGATCTAAGAAGAAATTGTAAACGGCCCGTTCCAACTTGGCACCATCGCCAACATAGTACAAGAAACGGCTGCCTGAAACCTTCGCACCACGTTCGAAGTCCAAAATTCCTAAGTCCTCACCGATATCCCAATGCGCCTTAGGTGTAAAGTCAAAGTGTCGTGGCGTACCAATTCGACGTAATTCAACGGCGTCTTCCTCTTTCAAGCTTACTGGTACATCTGGATGTGGCATGTTAGGTAAATGTGCAGCCATATCCTGAACTTGGGCATCAACTGTCCGGCGTTGTTCATCTAAAGCCTTAACATCCGCACTAACCTTTTGCATTTCTGCAATTTCCGCACTGGCATCTTCTTTATTACGCTTCTTCTGTGAAATTTCACCCGAAACTTGATTCCGAGTTGACTTCAATTGTTCACTTTTGGCAATCAGCTCACGACGTTGTTCATCGGCAGCTAACAAATCATCGATATCACTAGCGGCAACACCCCGATGACCAAGTTGTTCCTTCACAAAATCTGGATTTTGACGAATCATCTTAACATCTAACATAACGACGTCTCCTTCACACTATTTTATCGTAAATAAAAACAGTCTCTCCTCCCAATTGGGACGAAGAGACTGCGATTCGCGGTACCACCCAAGTTCAGGATCATCATTAATCCCACCCTTAAACGGATAACGGCCGTGCCGTGCAGTATTACCTGCCCACATTGTCGCGCCGGAGTTTCGACTACCGGTTCACACCACCCACCGGTTCTCTGAACGTCTACTTAAAACGCGCCGTGTTTAATATTCACTGTCTACTATAGAACATTGGCCCCAAAAAGGCAACTAGCCTAAACTAGCAACTTTATCGTCAATCAATCGAATAACTTCTTGACGAGCGTCCGCATCAGCCACGAAATCAAGTTGATCACCATCGATCTGCATCTTCGGGCTGTGGTCATAGTTAGCATACCAATTCGTGTAGCGTTCATTTAAAGTCTGATAATATTTATACAAATCTGGATCTTGATCGATTTGTTCGTAAGAACGGCCCCGCTTTTGGATTCGCTTGAGCATCGTATCAAAAGAAATATTAATATGAATCAATAAATCTGGACTCTTTTGGTGCGACGCTTCTGGTAATTCCTGCATCATGTTATCTAGCAATGAATCATAAATGTCAACTTCGGTATTCGTTGCCCGACCCAGATCACCATTTAAATGGAACAATAGTGAGTCTTCAAAGATCGAACGATCCAAGACGTCCAAATCGTTAGCAAAAGCTGATTTAATACTATCCAACCGTTTATTCAAAAAATAGATTTGCAATAAGAACGCGTACTTCTTAGGGTCCTTATAAAATAACGGCAAAATGGGATTATCATCAACTGACTCGTAAAACGCTTTAGAACCAAAATGGTTGGCCACTAACTGCGTTAAACTCGTCTTGCCGGCACCGATTGTTCCTGACATTACAAGCATGGGGCGTCTCTCCTTTTAATCACGTCAAAATTTTGATTATCTCTAAAAGCAACACTACATATTGTACGCACCCCCGTCTCAAAATGCAATATCTGGTGAGTCAATTCATCAAAAAACTTCTAGGCTTATTCAAACGGGAATAACATGGCCCAGTAACTAAGCTCACTGATTGCCACGTTGCAACCACCGTTTGTGACAGGCCAGTATGAACATAAAAGCACGTTAGTTAGTTCCTAACGTACTTCCATGGTATTCTGCTGATTTAGCTATCGCATTGCATTTTACTTAGCGGCTTTTTCTTTAGCCTGTAACAAACTAACGTATTGTTCTAGCGTTAAGTTGTGCTTGGTCATAAATTGAGCACTGGCTTTACCGACATAACGAAAATGCCAAGATTCATAATCGATTCCCGTCGACTGCTGACCTTCCTTGGTAAATCGCAATACAAAACCATAATCCGCTGCGTGATTGATCAACCATTGTTGCCCCTTATCCTTATCTGAAGAAGATAGCAACTGATTGCCGTGCGTGCTATACCAATGTGTATTCATGATGTCGGCAGCTAAGCCCGTCTCATGCTCACTACCACTAGGAACGGCTACGTATTCTTTCGTCAGCTTCAACGCTTCTTTAGCCGTCTTACCTTGATTTTCATAAGTTTGAATCGATTGATTCCAAACTTCTTTTTGGTACGCCACGGACCGATAACCTGAGACCAAAGTTGCGGGATAACCAGCTTTCTTAGCACCTGCTAAGAAAGCTTCTAACGGTTTGACAATTGAACTACGAACTTCAATACCGTCAACACTTGACTTGCCAAACGTCATTTCAGAACGCTTATGCCACTTATTAACGACTACTAAGTCGCTATCCGTTGACTTAACGCCCTTCGGCAACGCCCTAATCAACCGTTGCCGCTTCGTTTGCGTTTTGGTAGTCCTGGCACTAGTACTGCTACTGGCGCGCTTAGCTGTCGACTGATTCGTACCACAACCACCCAACACTCCTACCAATGACACTAACGCTAATCCTGTTACCAAATTTCTCTTTAACATCTCTCTCGCTGCCTTTCTCAATTCAGCTTAGCATAGTCATATCGGACTAGCTCATTCTTAAGGTCATGTTTGCGAATTTTTAATGATTCCACTGTCTTTTTCCTTTATCAAATTACCATAAATATCAATTAATCGCATCTTAAATCTGGTGGCCAATTAAAATTTCAATAGCACTAGTCTCAAATATGACCTTAGATTTTGAGCACCTTTATAAAACGTCCCCCACAACGATACGCGATCAGCGTCCCAGGTCACTTAGACCATCTCAAAAGTTGTCGTCAATCAAGCCCAAATCATGAAAGATTCCATAAAAAAATGCGCTTGACCATTAAACAGGCCAACGCACTTTTGCAATCAACAAAGCTTAATTAGTTCATTATTTTTTATGATGATGCTTGCGGGTTAAATCAACCTTATCCAACGGAATCATCTTCGTGTGATAGCGAAGTTTGTAATAGACATACAAAATGATAAACAGTGGGATGCTCATATAGGTGACCCCAATGGCTTGCCAATCAAGGGTGGCAAACGAATGTAAGTCTTGACCGATAATAACCACTAAGCACAAGATAAAAGCAAACCACGGTCCAAATGGGAACCACTTCGCATGATACCGTAACTCACTCAGTTGATGGCCCTGTTTGACAAAGGCCTTCCGGAAACGCAAGTGTGAAACGGCAATGCCTAACCAAGCGATAAACCCAGTTAACCCACTAGCTGAGACAAGGAAAATATAAATCCGTGCGCCAAACAAACTTGACAAGAACGTTAGTAAGCCAATTACCGTCGTTCCCAGTAAAGCCATTACTGGAATCCCCCGACGATTGACCCGGCCGAACGTTTTGGGCGCATAACCTTGTAATGACAATGAGTATAACATTCGGGTTGACGCGTACATCCCTGAATTAGCGGCTGATAGCACTGATGTTAAGATAACCGCATTCATTACGCTAGCCGCAGCTGCCAACCCAGCCCGTTTGAAGACTAACGTAAACGGACTGATGGCAATATCACTCGCCGATGACCCTAATAAATCTTTCGACGTATACGGAATGATTGCGGCAATCACAAAGATGGCTAAAATGTAAAATAATAAAATCCGCCAAAAAACTTGTTTAATGGCTGCGGGAATGCTCTTCTCAGGCGTCGCCGATTCACCAGCCGTAATCCCAATTAATTCAGTACCTTGGAATGAAAAGCCAGCAACAACAAACACGCTTAGAATAGTTGGAATACCACCGACAAACGGCGCCTTTTTATAAGTAAAATTACTCAAACCGGTAGCATGACCGCCCATGATACCTACAATCGTTAAAACACCGATGACTAAGAACACTAACACGGTCACTACTTTAATCAGGGAGAGCCAGTATTCAGTTTCTCCAAACGAACGTACCGATAATGCATTGATTGTAAAGATCAGTACCAGCGCAATTAGACTAAAGACCCATCCCGGAACGGACGGTAACCAAAATTGCATAACGATGGCTGCTGTACTAATGTCGACCGCTAACGTAATGGCCCAGTTAAACCAATAATTCCAACCCATTGCAAACCCGAGGGCCGGATCAACGAATTTAGTCGCATAAGTAGAAAACGAACCTGAAACCGGCAAATACGTCGCCATCTCACCCAAACTAGTCATTAAAAAATAAACCATAATCCCAATACCGACATAGGCTAGTAACGCACCACCTGGGCCGGCCGTTGAAATTGCGGAACCAGATGCCACAAACAAGCCGGTCCCAATACTACCACCTAGTGCAATCATGGATAAATGCCGCGTCTGTAAGGACCGGTGCACTTCCTGATGTTGTTTTTCTGCCATTGCAGAACCTCCAAAAATCGATTTATATCTAAAAGTGTTCACACCGATTCAGTTAAGCACAACCAAAATAAAAAGCCTCTCTGCCTCACGATAACGTGCGCAAAAAGACTTTAATCAGATTGATTGACATAATTGCTGATTTCATCGTCGATAGCGCCCCGCAACTATTCTAGCTGCGACAGTCCTTGATTTATTCAACCAAAGCCCAACGGATGAATCGGTCACTGATTCATCGATTTCGGCGGTTGCCCCGTTCACTGGCCTTCATTAGTGGTGACCCACTTCTAGTCAGTTACTATTGTTAACCGCGTCCTCTTCTTTCGATATACTCAACTATTATATCCGACCCATCATCTTTTGACAACCGGCCATCAAGTTTAATTTTAATAAAATTGGTCTGGTAACATTGTCTTGCCTAGGGCTTTGTTATCAGAATAATCAATTGGAATATCCACCACGACCGGCCCAGCTGTTGCAAAGGCCTGATCAAGTACCTTGTCCAAGTCAGCCGGTTGGTCCACTCGCAAGCCAGTCGCCCCAAAGCTCTCGGCATACTTCACAAAGTCCACTGGGCCAAAGTGAACCGCAGCATCCTCACCATACTTCATTTCTTCTTGGAACTTAACCATATCATAAGTCCCATCATTCCAAATCAAATGTACGATATTTTGCTTCAACCGGACAGCCGTTTCTAACTCTTGAGCAGAAAATAAGAAACCACCATCACCAGAAACCGAGACGATCTGCGTCTCAGGACGAACTAAAGCTGCTGCAATCGCCCATGGTAAAGCAACGCCTAACGTTTGCATCCCATTACTGAAAAGTAAATGGCGGGGTTCATAACTGCGAAAATGACGTGCCATCCAAATATAGTGGCTCCCCACATCAACGGTGACTGTCATGTCATCCCTGACTCGCTGTTGCAATGCCGCAATTACTGACAACGGGTGACTTAATTTAGAATGCTTATCAATATTAGGAACAAAGTCACGGGTTTGAAGACGTTCTTGTAGTTCACTCAAGTATGTTTGAGCACTGTCACTAATACTGTAGCCTTTCATGTATGGCAATAAGAAATCTAAGGTCTGGGCAATATCACCGATCAATTCGGTTTCCGGTTGAAAGTTATGATCGATTTCTGCACGCATAGCATCGATAACCACGATCCGGGCCTTACCTTCCGCATTCCAGTTGCGGGGTTCATATTCGATTGGATCATAACCAACGGCAATGACCAAGTCCGATTTCTTCAACAGCATATCGCCCGGTTGATTACGGAATAAACCGACCCGACCGAAGAAATGGTTAGCTTCCAAGTCGCGCGAAATTACACCGGCCGCCTGGAAAGTCTCGACAACGGGTAAATTAGCGGCAGCCACCAAATTTCGAATTGCTTTCGTCACTTCTGGCGAAGAAGCTCGCATCCCAACTAACAAGACAGGTAATTTAGCGGCCTTGATTTTTTGGGCTAATAACGTGGCTTCAACCGGACTAGCAGGCCCTAACTTTGGCGCCTGAATTGGCGTAATAACGGGCGCCCGAACAACTGAATCCGTCACATCCTGGGGAACACTGACAAAACTGGCCCCTTGCTTAGCTGCCGTTGCTTCTTGATATGCATTCGCTAAAACTTCAGAAATGTTTTCCGGTTCCTGAACTTCGGCGCTGTACTTAGTGATTGGCTTAAAAAGAGCGGCGTTATTCATGCTCTGGTGAGTTAAACGTAACAAGTCCGCACGTTGAACTTGACCAGAAATAGCCAGGACGGGATCGCCTTCAGCCGTCGCCGTCACTAACCCAGTTGCCAGATTACTAGCACCCGGACCAGAAGTCGTCATCACAACACCTGGTTTGCCAGTGATGCGGCCAATGCCAGCTGCAATAAACGCCGCGTTCTGTTCATGCCGTGTCACAATTAGCTGCGGACTTTTTGGATTAACGGGGTGTTCTAACCGTTCAAAAACGCGATCAATTTTAGCTCCGGGAATCCCAAATACGTACTTAACATCGTGGTTTACAAGGCTATCAACAATTGCGTCAGCCCCATAGTATTTCTTATCTGCCATGTTGTTCTCCTTTATCTTGTGAAATTCATTGTTAGAATACCATAAAAAAAGCTTTAATAACAGCATTTTCAGCCTTGTGAAGTAAAGCGTATCATTTTAAAAATGATCCCGAATTAGTAAAAGCGCGCCAATATTGGTTTACTGAGCGAAACCGCTAACACTTTTTATTAAGTTTGTACGACGTCTCACTTACTAGTTCGCATTCGACTGAGTAAGTGGTTTAATTGCGCCATCTTATCATCAGAATAGTTCGTCCAATCCAATACCGGAATCTGCTTTACTGCTAACAATTCTTTGATCAAAGTGGCTAACTTTTGCTGATCTAAGAAATCCAGCCATAATTGATCGGCTCGTGAAAAAATCCCGTTGACCACCTTAGTTCCCTCGTGGGCCACCGGTTCAACATCCTTGAAGACTTGATCAAAATAGCCATAGTTTGGAAAAGTCTGTAAGGTACCCTCAATGGCCGCAACCACATCAGTAATTGAAATATCTTCTGGTGCGCGGGCTAAGTGGACCCCACCATTGTTACCACTAGTAGACGTCACTAGTCCCGCCACCACTAACTTGCGAATGATTTTGCGAATATACGTGGCTGAACCACCAATTCGCTCGTGCAAGACATCCGCCGTTAACGGAATCTCAGGCTGCTGGGTGGCTAATAACACCAGCACGCAAGCGGCCTGCTCAAATGATTTTGCGAGTTGCATTAACTCATCTCCTAAGGGTTTAATTCCACACAGTCATAAAATAGTTCTGTTTGACCAGCTCCAAACGGCGCATAGTCTGGATGGCGTACAGCATCGTATTGCTGAAAATTAGCATGTACTAAGATTTGTTGGGAAGCTGGATTACTTGCCAAACAACTGGCCGTGATTCGCCGTAAATGAAGTGTCTTAAATCCATACTGTAAAATACGAGCGACTGCTGCTGTCATAATTCCCCGGTGCCAATACCGTGTATTCAGCATATAACCTAGATCCATCTCCAGTGTTGCCGGCTCACCCGTATTCGTCATTCGTTCGTATAAACCAACGCTGCCAATTGCACGGTGGCAGGCCACCAGTTCAATCGCAAAAATCTGTGGAAGTTTAGCTTGTTGTTTTAACAAAAATTCGGCTTCCGTTAAGCTGTGCGCTGGCGTAAAACCAGCCGATGCTGCAATCGCCGGATCACGAACTAAATCGTAATAATCCGTGGTATCCGCCAACGTAAAAGGCCGTAACTCGAGTTGCTCGCCGCGAGCTGTAACCGTAACCATGCCCATATCTGTTCCACCTGACTTGCGTTATAATAGTTATGTTAACCATATCAAATTGAGGTGATTGCATGCAAGTTATTAACCAAAAATTAACAGATACAGGCGCGCAATTGACCGGTTATTTGCATCAACCGGATACTAACGCACACCAAACAACTCTACCAGCGATCATTATCGTTCCAGGTGGCTCGTATACGCATATTCCAGTGGCACAGGCTGAAAGTCTCGCGATGGCTTTTGCTGGTCACGGTTATCAAGCCTTTTACTTGGAATACACGCTACTTAGTGACCAACAACCACTCGAACTAGCCCCGGTACTAGACCTGGGGCGTGCCGTCAGCTTACTACGTCAACATGCAGCTGAATGGCACATCGACAGTCAGCAGATTATCCCTGCTGGCTTTAGCGTCGGCGGTCATATTGTCGCGCTATATAACGATTACTGGGCAACCAGCGTCGCAACCACACTGCAAACAGTTCCGGCTACTTTAAAACCGAACAACGTGCTACTAGGCTATCCAGTGATCAGTCCACTACTCGGTTTTCCTAAAGATGCGGCAACCTTGGCCACTTGGTCACAGACACCAACTGAATTAGCCGCTGAACAGCATGTTAACGCTAATAATCAGCCAACTTTTATTTGGACCACCGCTGACGATCCAATCGTGCCGGCAACCAACACACTAGCTTATGTCAGTGCATTGGCGACTGCTCAAATACCTTATGAATTGCACGTGTTTAAGCACGGGCCCCATGGATTAGCCTTAGCTAACTCACAAACGGCCTGGAAACCAGACGCTGACCAGCCTCATGTTGCACACTGGTTAACGTTAGCGTTAGAATGGCTTGCTGATAATCGTTAAACTCACAAGCTAGCAAATCATTGTCGCGCATTCGTCATGGCTCATTGCTAATATTTAGGTGTCGTTTCTCGTTTATCGGCAAGCGGTCGACTTCTAGAATTAAGTGCCAATGCCTAGAAATTAGTATGGGTCAAACTAATTCAGTCATATTCACGCTACGTTGCACCATTTTCAATTGGGTCTAGACGGACTGTTTCTGATTTTAAAGATTGGACACGTTTTAACAATTTTCACCGTCGACAGCATCATTGACTATGAACAAAAAATCGTTTGACTTAATCTACAGGCTGATTGCCAAGTACGGATTAAGTCAAACGATTTTTATCACGTTCACTTCAAATTTACTATTCAAATGTCAGATGGCCTGCCGAATCGAATAATAATCAAATTAAGTTCGTTAATTAACCTTATAAATACGAACGATAAAACAGTGGCCACTTCAATAATCCCGGTGCCCAGAAAACGTAAATCCACTGCATGATCTGGCTCCAAGTCCAAGCTAATAACACAGCTCCCAACGTATCAGTCGGATAATGGGCATTAAGATAAATTCTGGAAAAGATAACTAAGACTAACCAAACCACACTCGCCCATTTAACAATCATCGCCATCCGATAACTTGGTAATTCTGGAACTACCAGCATGACAATCACACTAACTAGCACGAAGGTTCCTAAAACATGTCCGCTGGGATAACTATACCCGGTGTCTTGCGCCAAATGACCGATTGGCCGTGCTCGGCCGACTACGTGCTTAGTAATGAAGCCTAACACCATCGCACCGACCATGTAAGTTAGTGACCAAAACGCTTGAATCTTATACTTGAACCCATACATAAAAAACGCCAGAATAATGATCCATAGAACATCCATTCCGGGCGAAGCCAGCCAAGCAATTACCTTGTAAAAAGCAACCCAAATACCACTGTTGCTAACTTGAACCAGTGATGTTAAGGCCACGTCTAACAAATCAATACCAACCGCGCCGTCACTAATAAAATAGCTTAAATAGGCAAATAGAATTACCCCAACGACAAACTTGACCGGCCGACTACGCGACTTATCGATCATCAAAACAAGAACCCCCATTTAATATATAAATTACCAAAATTATAACATAGTCTATTAATCGACTGAACGAATCCTTAATATCTCTCAGGGAACCTTAAAAAAAAACAAAGAAATCTTATTTTAGTCACGTTTTATTAACAAAAAGGTTATGCTTATTCTGACAGTCATCGATTAACGAACTAAATCTTACGTGGATTCAGTTCCCGCTGGCTCAAAAAAATGCTAAACTATGAATAACTATTACCATTGGAGGAAGAGTTCATGGAAGACATGCCAAGTCGCTCAGAAATGCATCGTGAAAAATCACAGGGAAACAATTCACAGGGGAATGGTAACGGGCCTAAGAAAAAGCATCCCGTTCGTAATACCATTTTGATTATTATTGCCGTGCTATTAGTTGGGACCGGTGCGTTTGCTGCACGGACTTACTTTAATGCCAAAAATGCGGCCGACACGGTCTTCAAGAGTAGTGGCATCAAGAAGTCACGAAATACCAGTGCCGTTTTAAATGGTAAAAAGCCCGTCTCAATTCTATTACTTGGGACTGATACGGGGGCTCTTGGTCGTAATTACAAAGGCCGAACCGATACGATTATTCTAGCCACTATTAATCCAAAGACTAAAACAACGACCCTGATGAGTTTGCCACGTGATTCTGAAGTGGCGGTCTCCGGTTTTGAACAAGATTTTCCAACTAAGTTAAACGCCGCCTACGCTTATGGCAGTGCCGGCACGACCATTAAAACTGTTCAAAAATGGTTGAATGTCCCGATTGACTACTACGCTTTAATCAACATGGGTGGTATGAAAAAGGTCGTCAACGAAATTGGTGGGGTCGACATTACCCCAATTCGAACATTTACTTATGAAGGTTACACTTTCACTAAGGGTCAAAAGGAACACATGAATGGGGCTAAAGCTTTAGCATATTCCCGGATGCGTTATGATGATCCCCTCGGCGACTACGGTCGGCAACAACGGCAGCGGCAATTGATCACTGCTATTCTGGGTGAAAGCACTAGTGCTTCTAACTTGCTAAAACAAGATTTCTTAAATTCACTTGCTAAACAAACGCGGACTGACTTAACATTTGGTAACCTAACTAGCATCGTTACTAATTACCGAAGCGCTACCAAGAATATTGTTTCTGACCACGCTCAAGGTACAGGTAAGATGATTGATGGGCAATCCTTCGAAGTTGTGTCACAATCCGAAAAGCAACGGGTTACTAACGTATTGCGTCAGTCCCTTGACTTAAAGGCTGCAACAACTGGTGAAAAATTCGCCAATCAAAATTAAGCGGCTGACATTATTAAGCAACTAACGACTATTTGTCGCGAGCTGCAATTGAAAAAGTCCCACCGAGACTTCTCTTATTGTGAGGAAGTTCAGTGGGACTTTTTGATGCTCAATTAATCTGTCATGAATCATGTTTTAAATGTGCCAATTAGATGGATTTCTGTTCGTCAGCAATCCGCGTTCTATTCCGACTAACCCCTGCGTTAGGACAGAACTGGCTGTTTGAAACATTTAATACTAGCAAAACAACCGAAAAACAGTTGAAGTATTGCAGTTACTATCTTCAACAGATCCAGACTAGCTATTATTGTCTTCAGTTTCAATCACGATTCTAATCGATGTAGGCGCCACTGACGAATGCAAAATGCAATTAACCGATTAAGTAACTCAGCCAGTAAAAAGCCTAATGCGATTGCTCCGGTAATCATAATCACTTGTAACGTGAATGATACGGCCTCACGATAATTACCAAGTGCGAAATTACGAACCATCTGATAAGCCTGACTACCAGGCACAAACGAGACTAGGCTTGGAATGTTAAAAATAATGGCGGGCATCTTCTTGTAGCGGGCGGCTAAACTACTGAGCACCCCAATACCAACTGAGCCAATTAAACTACCTAAGACGACCCCGCCATCAAAAGCCTGCACGATCAAATACCCACCCCATGTCAGGGTACCAATCCAGCCTGCGACATTTAACGCTTGATGTGGAATATTAATAATCAGGCCAAAACCCAGCACTGCAATGTAAGCCAGTACTAATTGTCCAATCGTGCTCATCATGATCCCTCCGAATGCTCGGGCTAGTCCCCGTGCTTAAAATAATGTAATAACAACGGCAATCCCAAAGCCCAGCGCCGCCGCACTCAACATTGCTTCCACCCCACGTGCGGGTCCACTGACAAAATTTCCAGCCAAGGTATCCCGTACCGCGTTTGTTAATGGCACTCCCGGGACCAGCGGCATTAATGCCCCAATAATAATATCGTTAACATTGGTTCCCCAACCAATCTGACACACCCATTCCGCACTGAATCCAATTAAAAGTGCTGCTGTCAACTCACTTAAAAATTTGATTTTGAGGTACCGGTTAAGCAAGTAGAAGACTAAATAACCCAATGTTCCAATAATGATAGTTGGCCACGTATTGATAGTTTCCTGACGAAACATGATCATCAGGGGGCCGCTAACTAGTGCGGCTCCAATTAGTTGAAGCCACAACGGAAATGACCGGGAAGCTGCATCCAACTGATTGAGTCGCTGGTATAACGTTGGTAAATCAATCGTGGACGCTGCAAACTCCCGGGATAACTGATTAACTTGCGCCACCTTTTCAAGGTCAATTGTTCGCTGATTGACAGCAGCAATCTGAGTAGCATTACGCCCTTGAATCGACATCATAACTCCAGTAATCGTTACGTAGGTATTGGCCGCAACCACCCCGGCATTCTGGGCAATCCGCATCATCGTATCATCCACTCGCGAAATCTCCGAGCCATTTTCGACCATGATTTTCCCCGCCTTCAAGCAAGTCGCAATAATCATTTCATCAGTCGTCACGGTCATCCCTCCTCGTGCTTAAGTAATTGCTTTCTCTAATTATCCTTACTTTAAGGTCGTTAGTAAAGCTTTATTTGTCATCATTAGTCAGCATAAATATGGTCACTAAAAAAACCGATCACAGGAAGTAATTCCCGTAACCGGTTTAAGCCATTTAAGCTGTTAATTATGCTTTAGTAACGTTAACTGCTTGTGGGCCACGATCGCTTTCTTCAACGTCGAAGTTTACAGCTTGGCCTTCATCAAGACTCTTGAAGCCGTCTTCTTGGATAGCTGAGAAATGTACAAAGACATCGCTACCGTTTTCGCGAGTGATAAAACCAAAACCCTTATCAGCGTTGAACCATTTAACTGTTCCGTGTTCCATAATAAAAAATCCTCCTAGTGCATTTTGCACGTATAAAATAATGTAAATCATGATTCGGTACAAATGGGGATAGTTTATTGAAACGATCTGACCAAAATTACCTAACCAAGCTACAAGAGTAATTGTAGCATATTGTTTCTAAAAAGGGTAGCTAAACACTATGATTTCCATGAAATGTTTATGTGATGATAAATGAAACAGAATAACTAACTAATAATAAGTTAGTTTGTTCGGTACGTCCTTAACATTCCCTACTTAACAAAGACGTTATGCGCTGCCTTAAAACTAATGGGGATTTCTTCACCAGTCGCTTGGATCACCACAGTCACCGGTCCTTCGAATGGATCGTGTTTCAAAACCGTAACTTGTTGCCCAATTTTGAGCAACGTATCATGTAAGTAAACTAACAAATCATGGTTATCAATAAAACGCTCAATCGTAACTGTCGTGCCATCTGGCGTATCCGCCAAACTTGTATGACTATCTTCCTGGTAATGCCCGTCCTTATCTGGAATAGCACCACCATGTGGACAATGCGTGGGATGACCTAAAAAGGCCTCTAAAGAATCCACTAACCGTTCGCTCGTCACGTGCTCCAGCACTTCAGCTTCTGTATGCACATCCGGCAAATCGTAATCAAGCTTATCGACTAAAAAGTCTTCCCAGATACGGTGCTTACGAACTAACGTCTCAGCGTAGCGAATCCCCTTTTTTGTCAACGAAATACCGGCATAAGGGGTATGCTTTGCCAAACCTTCCTGAACTAACTTACCGACCATTTCCGTTACAGAACCAGCCGCGATGTCTAGGCTTAAAGCAATCTGCTTATTGGACACCTTTTTTTTCGTACCACCAAGCTCGAAAATAATTTTTAAGTAATCTTCCTTCATGGGGGTCATGAATATTCTTCACCTCAACTAATTAGTTACTTCTGACTCTCTCTAAATGTAATTCTACCATCTTACTACAATTAAGACACCAGTTCTAGTCTTTAATGACCACAAAGTTTTGAATTAATTGTCTAATCGTGACATAATTAATTGTAGCGCAAATAACCCAATTTGGTTACTAATTTATAAGCGTGCTTGTTCGACTAAGGAGGAACCGCATCGTGAATAATGATGCTCAATTATCAATTACGCAATTAGATCGTTCTTTGCAACATAAGGCGGTTGAAGACTTTGCAGCCTTTTACTTACAGCTTTTTGACGCTAACAACCTGGAAGTGATGTCCAACTATGACGTTGCCACTTATATGACCGACATCAATGAACACCTTACTTATGGCCGCTACATGACCAAGGCACAGCGTTTGAATGATACCGTTAACTTTTCATTTACGGCCTATATCAATTTGATTGATCGGCTCGATCAAAAATATTTTACTAGTGGTAATTCCGCGCTATCATGGAATGAATGGTTAGCCGCCCAGTTTGCCCAAATCGCAACTTCTTAACAATTCTACAATTTATGATTAATTTTTAGAGATTGAGTTCAAGCTCAATCTCTTTTTTGTGCGTATCACGCAATAGTCGTGGTGTTACATGTTAACAAGACAAAAAAGCCCCAAGCTTTCCCGCAGCACTTGGGGCCTCTGGCAAATATCATCACCGGGCGATTGAAGACTACTACTAGTTTCAATTACACGTTGTTTTTATGCACGATTACTACCTAGCCGAGCTAGGCATCTCTCAGCGCTTATTCGCGCTCCGTTGTAAATCCTTTTGCAAAGTTAAACTTCAAAACACGACCAACATGACGACGGTCAACCCAGCCATAAGATCGGTTGACGAACGGGAAACTTAAATGCCCAAGTGACTTACCGATACTTACCAACTTAAATTTAACATTAATCAATCAGTTACACAAGCTGAAGGTTGCTAGCCTTCTGACTTGACCGGATAAAGTCGATAGTGTGGTTGTTCATCTTGGATGTAGCAATACAGCCGTTGCGTCTTTGCTTCATCAAAGTAGCCCAATTTGACCATATGATGCCCATCACGTTCTTCAATTCCTTGAAAAGCCGTCATCATAAAGATACGCATCATCTCCATTTGATTATTATAACCATTGGCCCGTTCAACAGCTGACGCTAGTGTAAAACCTTCATCTAGCATCATCTTAACAAAATGAACACGCATCAACGTGCCATACGAATAGCGGTGTGTCGTATTCTTCTCAGTTGCTTTCAGACTATGAATATACTTTTTTTGTTCCCAGTAGCGTAGTTGTGTCTGGGAAACACCGGTCATTTTCGCCAAATCACTGATGCCAATCGTAAATTGGTGTTTATGAATTTGTTCTTTGAATTTTTTAAAAAATACGCCATCTTCTCGATTATCCACAGGTTAGCCCCTTTTCTAACAATTTCAATATTCAGTATATTATTTTTGATATTAATGTCAAGTTTGTTGACAAAGCTGGTAAATCCGATTATATTAGACAACGTACTTTTTTAGAGAGAAGGGATTTACTTGTCAACTCCTGTTGATACGCATGGGAAGCCCTATAACCGTGGCTTACTCATTGCAGTTTTATTAATTGGTACCTTTTGTACCGTTCTTAATCAAACGATTTTAACCACTGCTTTCCCAACGTTGATGAAAGATTTTGATATCACAACGTCGACCGTTCAATGGTTAACAACCGGATTCATGTTAGTCAACGGGATTATGATTCCCGTCAGTGCATGGCTAAGTTCACGAATTTCCACTAAATGGTTGTACCTGACCGCAATGGCTATTTTTGAAATAGGGACCATTATTTGCTGGACAGCCCCTAACTTCGGCTTCCTACTGGCTGGACGTTTGATTCAAGCCGTTGGGGTCGGCGTAACCATGCCACTACTTCAAACGATTATGCTATCAATCTTCCCCGCTGACAAGCGTGGGGCTGCCATGGGAACTGCCGGAATCGTTATCGGTTTAGCCCCAGCCATCGGTCCAACGTTATCTGGGTGGGTTATTGACAACTTATCATGGCGTGATTTATTTGGTTTGATTGTTCCAATCGTTGCAATTGTTCTAATCGCCGGCTTCTTCTTCATGGCTAACGTTTTGGAAACATCTAAGCCCAAACTAGACTTTGCATCGCTAGTACTTTCAACCATTGGTTTTGGGAGCTTGCTATATGGCTTTTCATCCGTTGGTGACAATGGCTGGACTTCTGCCGTCGTCCTCTCAACTTTGATTATTGGTGTTATCTTCATCATTGGCTTCATCTGGCGTCAATTAACGATGGAAAATCCATTCTTACAATTACGGGTCTTCAAACACGCCGAGTTTACAATTGCTGCTATTCTGAGTTCAGTTGCAAACATGGCTATGGTTGGTGCTGAAATGGTTATTCCACTCTACTTGCAAATCATTCATGGCTTCTCCGCCTTTGAATCCGGACTATCATTATTAGCCGGAGCATTAATGATGGGGGTCATGAGCCCAATTACTGGTCGGGCCTTTGACCGTTTTGGTGCCAAACGCTTGGCTATTTTAGGGATGTTCTTACTGACCATTGGAACGATTCCATTTGCGTTTATTACTCGTAATACCGCAACCGTCTACATCGTGGTGCTCTATGCTGTTCGGATGTTCGGGATTGCTATGGTCATGATGCCCGCAACGACTGCTGGGATGAACGCCCTCCCCGTTGAATTAATGGGGCATGGGACAGCCGTTAACAACACGACGCGTCAAATCGCTAGTTCCATCGGGACGGCCATCTTAACCTCCGTCTTATCAAACGTTACGGATGCCACTAAGCCAGCTCACAGCCTGATTAAGAGCAATCCACTCGGCTACCAAAACGGCTATTTCAACGCAACCTTAAATGGTTACCATGCGGCTTTCTGGGTGGCCGTGGGCTTCTCAGTTGTCGGACTCGTTGTGGCCTTCTTTATGAAGGGCAAGCAACATTCTATTAAGCCAGCGATGAAAACTAAGGAGGTGAACGACTAATGATTCTGGTATTACTCGTTGTTAGTGCAATCGCACTCTTCTTATCATTTATCTACGTTCACCAAAACACGTTGCGGATCTGCTTATCCGTTATCTTTGCGGCCCTCTTAGTGACCTCGATCGTCTTCGTCTCAAAGAACGATGGTCAACATTACGGTATGGTCAAAACGACCACGACCACCACGCAATCACTAAAGTCCGCTGGTAGTAGCAAACAACTTGATTTATTGCTCTATCAAAGTGTGGGTACCGCTGATAAACATCGGGTCTATATTTATAAGAAGACCACTAATCAGAAAAAAGTTAGCCATACGACAGCCAGTGTCAAAACGGCTAACCAAGTTAAGACCACGACCGCAACGCCTAAGCTAGTCACTAAGACGACTCGCTGGACTTATAAGAGTAATGCGATGAAGTTCTGGTTTGGTCTAGCTAATAATGATAAACAATTGATCAAACGAACCAACTACTTCTATATCAACAAGAATTGGGTCGTCCTTAGCACTACGCAGGCAAAACAATTCAGCAAGTTGATGAAACAACAACAAGCGACATTAAAAGCACGTGCTAAAGTTTACGTTACTAATCAGGTCAAGGCCGCAATGGTTAAAAATCCAACGATGAGCAAAGCACAACTCGCACAAGTTCAAAAAGCCGCGGCCGCTCAATATCAAGCTAATGCTATTCAAAGCATGCTTAAAACAGTTAAGGCTAGCAAATAGCTTGAACTAACAATTAAAACAAGCCCACAGCCTACTGGTATATTAGGGAATATGGTCTTAATTATCATCAGATTTTCCACAATCAGCACGATTCGCGCTAGCATCAAGCATAGACCTTAATCAGCATCAAGCTGCAGACTTGTTAAATAAACAGCCGTCGCTTAGACTAGCTTGGTAGTGAATCCATCATGTAAAAAACAAACGTCCGCCGTTGATCGATTTAGATCAGCGCGGACGTTTGTTTTTATATCATACATAATTCCATTATTGAAACTGTCAGACGATTACTTTGCAACTTTAACGTTCAACAACTAATAAATAACCTATGCAAACAATCGATCGACCACTGACGGCTGGCTGGGAACCAAGTCGAGTAGGCTCTCGGCATCATCGTAATCGGCATCATCGTCATATTGATCATCAGTATCATAATCACCACCGTCATCGTCGTCAGACTCACTATCAGTATCTGCGCCGTCATCGCTATCGGACTGATTTTCGCTATCATCATCATAGTCACTATTCGAATCTTCATCATCTTCTGAGAAATCCGAAGCACTATCGGCATCACTATTATTATCGGAATCATCATTCGAGTCCGTATCTTGATCATTCCAATCGTTATCAGCCGAATCCTCGTCAGTGTCGTTCGTGTCATCACTCGAATCAATCGTTTGATCATCACCCCTCGAATAATCATCACTTTCGCCGGTCTGATCATCGTATTCCTCATCTAATCTTTCGGCAACATCGTCAACATCGCTATCGTCTGCAAAGAGTGCCAAAATAAACCAGTCGGGAACCTCAGCTAACGTGTCCATATCCCACTTATTTTTAGCGGCAGCGATACTTCGGCGTAATGCCGCTGCCCGTTTGGCGTCAGCCGCACTGACTTTCATTTTGGTTTTGGCCTTTTTAGCCGCAAGCAATAACTGCTTGACCTTAGGTTTCAACGGTTTCAAATACGGCTTTTTATCCCAGTTAATAGCTGCGCAGCGTTTGAGTACGTCTGCTGAATAATTGCCGTCCTTCACCTTTAACTGCGCTTTAACATCGTCCGACAATTGCTGATATTCCTGATAATCACTGGCTACAGTGACTTTCAATTGTTTCAACTTATTCGTCAAGCTTGTTGCTCCGTTCGCGATTTTGACCCCCTTATCAACTGTCGTCAACGCTTTTTTAACCTCACCAGACTTCAACTTAGCTGTCGTCGTCAAGTAAGCCTGCGTTTGATCTCGGTACGCCTGTGCCTTTTCGTCCTTAGGCTTTTGTGTTAAAGCGTTATCAAAATATGTCAGTGCTTTTTGGTACTTACTCTCAGCAACCGCATTTAACCCCTTCTCGATTGACCGTTAATAATCCTTATTATGACAACCAGCTAAGCCGACCACCATCAAACATAACAATATCAATAATGACACCCGTTGTTTCCCCGATTTCATCCCTGCTTCACTATCCTTTTTGGTTGGTGTTTATACTTCAATAAGTATACCGTTAGCTCGCCAATCCTGCCAGCCTATATAAATTCATTTATATTTCGATTGACCGTGCGGAAAACAGTGATCTCGCCAAAACACAAATACACGCTAATTAGGACTAATCATGCTTAAAATGTGCCGATTAGGTTGGCTTGTTACTCGTCAGCACGTGTTCATCCTACTCCGACCTCCGGGGCTGGGTGCCAATTGTTGGAACGCAGCCGACATCGATTTGAACTTACGCAGAAAAACACTGCGCAATCTCAAATACGAATCTTATTCTAAGTCGGAAGAACCCCATTTCCGACTAAGAATAATTTGGCTACTGAGCATTGTCACCCAGCCCCTCTGGTCGGCAAGCCGTTGAATGGCAGATTAACAATCACCGCTATTTTCCACCTAGCCAGCATTGCCGATTTTAGTTTTCATATTTAGCTACTAAGTGAACAATCGTGTAAAAAAACAATCGCACCAATTCTAGCAGAATCGGTACGATTGTTTTAACTTGTTTATTGAGCTGCACACTGTTCGCAAAGTGGCATTAAATCTTTCAAATCCTCAACGGATGAGCCATTTTCTAAGAAGCAATTGACCATATCTAGCCAATATTCATCATCGGCACTAAAATGCGCGTTAATATCTTTACAAGGTAATAAACCAGCATTGGTATAGGCGACGATTTTATCAGCAGCGACCCCGCTATGGGCTGCTAATTGTTCCAGAGTCATTTTCTCCCACCATTTGTCCTTTCAAAAAATCAATGTGATTATGTTACGCCCACAGTACTTGAAATGCAAGCGACAATTTCGTAACGTCACGATTAAAAATCAATGATAATTTTCTTCATTATTTTCACCGAAAGTAGTAAACTATCTTTTAACACGCATTTAACTAACTAGCCATTAGTCTCGTTGGAACATCGCCCTTATATATTAGTTATCATCGCGAACCCTAAGCTAACTGACATAATTAACCGCATTGATGCATCGTGGCGGTTACTCAAGTTTAGTGCTGGTTAGTTCATGCTTATTAAATCGGAGGTCATACATTTATGGATTCTACCTTAACTTTTCGCGCGGGCATCAAAGACGTCATTCCCACCGTCTTTGGATACATTGGCGTTGGCCTAGCCATGGGCATCGTCGCTAACACTAGTCACCTATCAGTCTGGGCCGTATTGCTTATGTCGTTAATCGTCTATGCTGGTTCCGCTCAGTTTATTATCGTCAGTATGCTCCTAGTTGGTAGTCCTATTTCGGCGATCATTTTATCCACTTTCTTGATCAATTCACGTATGATTTTAATGAGTATGTCGGTTGCCCAGTACTTTAAAAAAGATTCTTTATTGCAAAATATCGGTTTGGGATCATTACTGACTGATGAAACCTTCGCACTCAGCATGAACAAGCTGAATCAAACCAATCAGCAACTAAAAGCAAGTTGGTTACACGCCGCTAACATTGTCGCCTACTTAGTTTGGGCGACAGCAACAGTGATTGGCTGCCTTCTAGGTAACCTCATCACTGACCCTAACCAGTTTGGTCTGGACTTCGCCGTTGTTGGTATGTTCATTGGCCTACTTTATTTACAGATTATCACGGATCGTAGTAAATCATTGCCAACACAATTATGGGTCGTGCTTTTCGTCGCCCTCGCGATGTATTTTCTCATGCGCTGGGTTCCTGGCAACTTGGCTTTGATTTTTGCAACTTTACTTGGCTGCGGTTTTGGAATGGTGGTGAGTCCGAAATGAGTGCTTACATTTTAGTGACTATCTTACTTTGTGGCCTCGTGACTTGGTTATCACGGATCGTCCCTTTTGCCATCATTAAAAATTTAACCGTTCCCCATTGGCTGATCAATTTTTTATCATTTGTCCCAGTTGCCATTATGACCGCGATTTTTGTTGAAAGTCTCCTAACTTACCATGCTGGGCATTGGCCGGGGCTCAATCTTCCCAACATCTACGCCTCAATACCCGCAATCCTTGCTGGTATTCTGACTAAGAGTCTACTGGCCGTCGTTATCACGGGAATTATTGCCATGGCCGTCCTGCGTCTTGTTGGTTGGGCATAATAGACTCTAAGGCATTATCCGTGCGACCTTATCCCAACTTCATCACAATAAAAAACTGAGCTGCCAGTACGAAAATTCTGGTAGCTCAGTTTTTTATTTCAGTTATTACCATCATTAAATGGCAGACTTTATTCGCAACACTTACGCCAATAAGGTCTAAAAAATAGATGCTTGAATTATGGTGCATTTGCACATATAATAATCATCATTCTAATTAGTGCATTTGCACATAGTGGAGGAAATTTATGACAACATCTAAACGTCGGCTATTAACCAGCACACTGTTAATCGCCGTTTTTACAGCCTTATTGAACCAAACCTTAATGATTACAGCCTTGCCAGTAATGATGAAAACTTTTCAAGCTAGTCTGAGTCTAGTTCAATGGCTAACTACAGGTTACGTTCTAGTACTCGGAATCATCACTCCCGTAGCCGCAACCTTATATGAACGATTTAGTACGCGACGCTTATTCTTGATCCTAATCGGTGGTTTCAGCATTGCTTCAGCGCTTGGAATGGTAGCACCTAATTTTTACATTCTATTGGCGGCCCGACTCATTCAGGCCATGATGGGCGGTGTCCTGATGACTTTTGCACAAATCGCGTTATTAGCAATGTTCCCAGATAATCAGCGAGGCACCATTCTCGGCTTATTTTCAATGGTAGTTTCAGCCGGTCCGGCCGTGGGACCAACTTTCGCTGGGATTTTGTTAGCACGCTTCAGCTGGCATAGTCTTTTCATGGTCGTATTCGTAGTCATGCTATTAGTTGGATTAATCGGATTTATCACCTTGCCGAACTTAAAACCTGCTAAAATCATTAAAATCGATTGGTGGTCCATGTTACTATCCTTCTTCGGAATGGGAATCCTCTTGATCGGTATCTCCGCTCTACAAGACCAAACATTAATAGGCACTATTGAAATACTGGGCGGTGTCAGCTTAATTGCTATTTTTGCCCGGCGCCAACTGAGTGCCACAGCACCACTACTCAACCTAAAATTATTACGCCAAGGTACATTTCTACGAATGACTATCGTTGTAATGTTAAATTTTGCCATCATGATGGGAACCGAAACGATCTTGCCGGTACTTTTAGAAACGCATCGTGGTTACTCTAGTATGACCACAGGACTGATTATGTTGCCCGGCGCGTTAGCAAATTTAATTTTGGCACCCATTGTTGGTCGTTTGTACGACCACTATGGGCTAAAATGGTTATTGATCAGTGGACTCATTTTACAAATCATTGCGTTCATCCCGTTGTGGGTTGCGGCCACTGACACCAGTCTAGCCTGGATAATCATTGGTTATACCTTGCGAATGGCAAGTTGTGCCCTCATTACCTCGGTGACGATTACTGAATCACTAGCAAGCTTTACGGGAACTTCCCTAAGTCATGGGACAACGCTAAGCAATACTGGCCGCCAAGTTGCTGGGTCGCTGGGCAACACTTTATTAGTATGGGCACTTAACATGATGCCACAAATCACCTGGGGCTTCAGAGCTGCGATGTTATTGACCATGATCGGTTTCTTCTTCATGGTGATCCTATGTTGGCAAGAATTAGACATTGCGTCTAAGCGTGTTAGCCATTAAACTTAAACCAACATCTTTTTATAAATCAGGTGATGAATGTGCATTATGAAAAAAATTTTTCAATTATTAATCGCGCTATCCGGCAACGTATCACACAGCAATTACAGTCCTATGATTTAAATGAAAGTAACTTCATGCTAGTACTCATAATTTGTGAGCAACCCGGAATTAGTCAAGAAGCCTTGAATCGACAAATTTATCGCGAACATAGTATTATCACTAAAGCTGTCAAACGCCTTGCGGAGCATGATTGGGTCACTATTACTGCGGATCAACAAGACCGGCGTAAAAGCTGTTTGTTTCCAACTGCAAAGGCCAAGGCTAATTACGATGACTTAGCTGCCATCCCGCTTGCTGTTGATCACTGGTTAGCAACTACACTTAGTGATAACGAACAGCAAGCTTTAGAAACTTTATTAACAAAACTAGCCAATTTTGTCGTCCCGCCAAATTGTTAGCCATCACATTCACCGATACAACTGCTAATGCCTGTTAGCAAAACAAGCTAACTATATGCCCCTATCCGCATAGTCATTTCAAGAATTAGCACACATTCTTGAAATGACTATTTTGCTATAACTTCACCAGATTTTTTATCATCCTTGACTGATTACAAGACGACCTTCTGTTCAACCTAATTGACAATACTTAATAGCTTAAACATCTGTTAATTAGTAGTCGAGACTAAAATTATTAATGAAAGCGTTCCATCTACGCTCTCCGCTTTATCTTATGAATTAAAGCAAGTATAATAGTGGAGGTGTACGCCAGCGAACTGTCCAGAACAATTATGACTGGCATTGGTAAGAAATCGTTATAATTATCCAGATTGCTTTACATCCGTAAATGAAACGGGTAAATTAACAACGAACCATTTGTACACAATGTAGATAAGAACTGTCTAAACTTTAAAGATTGAGAGATGAACAGACATGTGCGGTTTTGCTGGTTGCTTAACTGATCGGACTAAGTCGGATAACGCCGCTTACGATCAGACCATCCACGAAATGACTAAAATGATTGTCCATCGGGGACCCGATGATGACGGTTATTTTGCTGATGACAACATTACCATGGGTTTTCGGCGCTTAAGTATCATTGATTTAGCCGGTGGTCACCAACCATTATCTTATGATAATGAACGTTATTGGATGACATTTAACGGCGAGATTTATAACTATGTTGAATTGCGTGAACAACTCAAACAAGAAGGTTATAAATTCAAGACAAGCTCCGATTCTGAAGTGATTCTTGCGATGTACGCAAAGTACCACGCGGACGCCACGAAGTACTTACGGGGAATGTTTGCTTTCGTCATCTGGGATAAACAAGAAAAAACGTTATTTGCCGCGCGCGATCAGTTCGGGATTAAGCCGTTCTATTACGCCATCAGTGGTGATGACTTCTATTACGCTTCTGAAAGCAAGGCTATTTATAAGATCTTAAAGGATAAAACCTTCGATAAAAATGCCTTACAAGATTACATGACGTTCCAATTTGTTCCCGAACCAGAGACACTTACGAAAGAAATTAAAATGCTCGCCCCTGGTTGCTCCTTGACTAAAAAGTTGGGGGCTGCGCCACGGATTGATCGCTATTATCACCGAGAATTTCATCCGGTCCAACGTTCCGAGGACGAATATGCCCAAAAAATCAAAGATGCTTTAATCGACTCCGTTAAGATTCACATGCGCTCTGATGTACCAGTTGGTTCCTTCCTTTCAGGCGGAATTGACTCATCAATCATCGTCGCAATTGCGAAAAACTTCAACCCCAACCTTGAAACGATCTCGGTTGGCTTTGAACGTGAAGGGTATAGTGAGCTTGACGTTGCTCAAGAGACCGCTGAAAAACTTGGTGTTAAGAATTACAGCATGACGATTACGCCTGAAGCCTTCATGAAGGCCTTCCCTCACTTTGTGTGGAGCATGGATGATCCGTTGGCTGACCCGGCCGCTGTGCCGCAGTACTTCTTAGCCAAAGAAGCGGTCAAACACGTTAAGGTTTGTTTGACTGGTGAAGGCGCTGACGAACTCTTCGGTGGCTACACCATCTATCATGAACCAGAATCATTGAAACCGTTCCGCTACACGAAACCGATTAATGGTGCCTTGAAGCGCATCGCACTCATGATGCCAGAGGGAATGCGTGGTCGGTCATTCTTACTCCGAGGAACGACCCCATTAGAAAATCGCTACGTTGGGAACGCCTTTATCTTCGGTGAACAAGAAAAACAAAACTTCTTTAAAAATTACAATCAGAACCACCCGTTCCAGTCCATCACACAACCACTCTATGATGAATCCGTCGACTATGATCCAATCAGTCGAATGCAATTCATCGATATGCACACGTGGTTAAACGGTGACTTGTTGCATAACGCTGACCGGACAACCATGGCCCACAGTTTGGAACTGCGGACACCATTTGTTGATCGTGAGGTCTATAACTTAGCCGCTGAAATTCCAGCTGATCTTCGAATCAGTCACGGGACGACCAAGTACATTCTTCGTAAAGCAGTCGAAGACATCGTGCCAGCGCACGTACTGCACCGCAAGAAGCTTGGTTTTCCAGTACCAATTCGATTCTGGCTCAAAGATGAAATGTACGATTGGGCTAAGCAGATCATTAACGATTCGCAAACTGACCAATACTTCAACAAAGACTACTTCTTGAAACTCTTAGATGACCATAAAGCCGGCGTTCGGGATAATTCGCGGAAACTCTGGACAGTGCTCACCTTCATGATGTGGCATAAACTCTATGTCGAGTCTGACCACTTGATGGATAGCCCCGAAGCAAACGCCGTTGCCGAAAAAGTCGAGGAGTTTTAAATCAATGGAAATTATTGTTCAAAAATTCGGGGGGACATCAGTTAAAGATGAAGCTGCCCGTATTCAGGCCTTAAAACACGTTCAATACGCCGTTGATCAGGGCGACAAAGTTATCGTGGTCGTCTCAGCAATTGGGCGTAAGGGCGCTCCCTACGCAACTGACTCATTACTCGGCTTAGTTGGTGCTGAACATTCGCGCCTAACGAACCGAGAACTCGATATGTTGGTCTCAGTTGGTGAAACCATCTCGACTGCTGTCTTTACAGAGCTAGCTCGCAAACAAGGGCTGAACGTCACGGCCATGACCGGCCATGATGCCGGCATCGTTACTAACGACGATTTCCAAAACGCTAAGATTCTTCGCGTTGATCCAAAACCGATCACGGATGCCTTTATTGATGCTGACGTGGTTGTCGTAACTGGTTTTCAAGGTGCCACTGAGAGCGGCCATATTACTACGATTGGTCGTGGTGGCTCCGATACATCAGCAGCCATCCTCGGTGCCGCTTTAAAAGCCAAACGGGTTGATATTTTTACCGATGTTAACGGCATGATGACTGCTGATCCGCGACTGGTCACCCACGCCCGTTTTATTAAGGCTATCAGCTATGAAGAACTGGCTAATATGGCTCATGAAGGTGCTAAAGTCATTCATCCGCGCGCGGTTGAAATTGCGGAACAAGCCCACGTCCCAATGCGAATTCGGTCAACCTATCAAGAACCAGATGAACTGGGAACTTTGGTCACTGACCGCACAACGACGCAAATCGAGCATTATCGCACGGTAACGGGGATTGCGCACCAAACAAACTTGACGCAATTCACTGTGCCTACCGATACGTTAAGTTCAAGTGCCATCTTCCAATTGATGGCACAGCACGGTTTGAGCGTTGACTTTATTAACATCACACCACACCAAGTCGTCTTTAACCTCGTTAATGGTGATGCAGCCGTCGCTAAGCAACTCTTAACTGACGCCCACGTCCACTGTCACGCGATTGCGGACTGTGCGAAGGTTTCCGTTGTTGGGGCTGGTATTACCGGGACTCCCGGCGTAACTGCCCGCATCGTCACGGCGTTATCGGCACAGCACATCGACATTTTACAATCGACCGATAGTTATACGACCATCTGGGTACTCGTCAAGGAAGCTGATTTAAAAGCTGCCATGAACGCCTTACATGATGAATTTTTAGGAATCGAATAATCATCACCAACAAGCTCGGCTTAACGCCGGGCTTGTTTGCATCCAGTACTTAAGTTTTGGCTCTGTTTTAGGCCATTTTTTTCGCCAAAAGCCTGTCCAGTTGTTACGGCACGCGTCTAATTTCAGACCTCATTTAGGGTGACAATTCCCCCGTTTGCATGTATTCTAGAAACAGTAACTTTATTGAAAAGGACGCTAATATTATGCAAGCAAGTCAATTAATTAATAGTTTAAAATTTAAGCAGGTACGGCCCGCATTGACCACGGATTTCGACGTCACGATGTTAACACAGGATACTCGTGAAGTTCAGCCCGGGGCGATGTTTATCGCTGTTATTGGTTATCACGTTGATGGTCACGATCTCGTTGATCAGGCCATCGAAAAAGGCGCCAAGATCATCGTGGCTTCTAAACCCTTGGACGTCAAAGTACCCGTTATCTATGTTGAAAACACTGAACGCGCAATGGCGATTCTCGCCGACGTTTTCTATGGCGCCCCTAGTCAAAAGATGCGGATGATTGGCGTAACTGGTACCAATGGGAAAACGACTGTCACCCACCTGATCGAACAGATCTATCGTGATCAACAGCAAGCAACGGGCATCATCGGGACGATGTATCGTAAGATCAAAGATGAAAAGCTACCAACGGCCAACACCACCCCCGACGCCATCACAACGCAACGGACCCTAGCTACCATGCGGGATGCCGGTGTTGAAACTGTCGCCATGGAAGTTTCTTCAATCGCCCTGGTACTCGGACGGGTCTGGGGGATTGATTACGACATCGCCGTTTTCACGAACTTGACGCAAGATCATTTGGACTTCCATAAAACAATGGCTAAGTACACGGAAGCTAAGGCCATGCTCTTTGCGCAACTCGGCAATAAGTACAACGCTGATGGAACTAATAAGGTCGCCGTTCTTAATACCGATGATCCCGTTGGTCGTGAATTTGAACAATATACGGCTGCGCACGTGCTGACATTTGGACTCAAACCAGACGCCATGATCAATGCCCAAAATGTCGAGATTAAGAGCCACGGAACTGAATTTGATCTCTCCGTCTTCGGCCACGTGACCCACGTGACAATGCAACTGATTGGCCAGTTCAACGTTTATAATATGCTGGCGGCCTTTGCAGCGGCTTACGCCAGTGGTATTCCTGAGGACCAAATTATTAAGTCCCTTGAAAAAGTGACGGGCGTTAAAGGACGTTTTCAATCCGTACCATCTCACACGGGTGTTAGTGTCATCGTCGATTACTCCCACACTCCCGACGGCTTATTGAATGCCTTAGAAACCATTCAAGATTTCGCCACTAAGGATATTTATTGCGTCGTTGGCTGTGGCGGTGATCGTGACAAAACGAAGCGACCTAAGATGGCCAAAATCGCCGTTGAGCATAGCACCAAACCAATCTTTACTTCAGACAATCCACGGACGGAAGATCCAACGATGATTCTAAACGACATGGTTGCTGGGGTTCCCGACGCTAATGTCCCTGTCTATGAAGACCGGCACGTTGCCATCGCCAAAGCCATTGAAGCCGCGCAACCCGGCGATGTTGTCTTAATCGCTGGTAAGGGCCATGAGGATTACCAAATCATTGGTCGGACAAAGCATCACTTCGATGACAGTGAAGAAGCTGCCAAAGCATTAGCTATGAAACCAACTATTGATTAATTAGCGTAAGCACCTGTTGACAAGCTTAAACTTTGGCTTATTTCAACAATTTTTAGAATTAACACTAATTAGCACATACGAATGAGCCAGCACTAACACCCCCGGACATGACTGATAATGCAGTCGATCCAGGGGTGTTTTTAGTGATGCTAGTATGGTACCCTTCGCGTCTAGCCAGCACTAAAAATATACACCAGTTATGATTGTACGAATGATTAGACCACGCTTCGATTATTAACCAGCCAAACTATCGCCTATCTTTGATAATTAGCCTAATTTGGAAATATAATTATGTTGATAAAAGGGGCTAACTATTATTGTTAGTTTAAGCTTAAATAGTTTGGGGGGATTTATGATGTCGATTTTTCAAACTTGGAAACGCCGAATTGCATATGGTTCCACTGATATGGCTGGTAATATTATTTGGCAGATGGTCAGCACTTACTTACTATTCTATTACACAACAGTTGCGGGAATCTCGGCCGCCTTTGCAGGAATGCTGTTCTTCGTTGTTCGCTTCGTTGATGCTTTCGATGCCTTAATTTATGGTTATTTGATCGATCATACCCACACTAAATATGGACAATCGCGTCCATACTTCGTCTGGTTTGGTATTCCGCTAGGTCTCTTAGCCATGTCACTATTTATGATTCCATCATTTGGTGGACACACAACAATGCGGCTCGTCTACATTTCTATCACTTACACCTTCTTCAGTCTAATTTATTCAGGTGCCAACACGCCAATTACTTCGATTTTACCTAGCTTGACCGATGACAGTGTTGAACGGACCAAGTTAGCGAGTGCTCGGATGGTTATGACCACCATTGGGACCAGTGCAGTGGCTGCCATTACTTTACCAATGGTTAAACTACTCGGCAAGGACAATCAGTCGAAAGGTTTTACCCTCTGGGCCATTATTTTAGGTCTCGTTATCATGGCACTTTTCATCTTTGCCTTTTTCAATCTCAAGGAAACCAATGGTGCACAAAATCCAGACGGTACCACTGAGTCAGCCGAATCACTCTCAATCTGGCAAAGCTTGAAGGGTGCGGCTAGCAACAAACCATGGCTACTATTAGCCTGCTCCTTCATTCTGCTACAAACCTTCTGGATGCTACGGGGAAATTCAGCGATCTTCTTCATCAAATACGTCTATGGTCGGCCTGAATTAGCGCCAATTTTCCTGGGGATTGGCTTTGTTTCCGTCATTGGGAACCTGTCCGTACCATTCCTATCACAACGCTTTAAGAACCGTAACGTTTTGCAGTTTTCACTCGTACTGGGCGTTATCGGCCAACTACTGCTGCCAATCGCTGAGAAGATGCGTAGTGTGAGTCTGCTAATTGCTGGCTCCGTCATTTTCTTGATTGCGATGGGGATCACGTTCACAATTGTCTTCGCGATGCTATCAGATACCGTTGACTACTCAACGAAAGTACTGGGCCTAAATGAAACCGGATTCTTATCTGCGGTACCAATGATTGGCGCCAAATTAGGAATGGGAATTGGCGGTTTTCTAGCCGGCCAATTTCTCGCATGGGGACAATTCAATGCCAAGGCAGCTGTACAGTCCGGACGAACCATTACATTTATTAACCTCGCCTTTATTTGGATGCCGATTATTTTATTAGCCGCCATGATTTTCATGATGCAATTCTATCGGTTAGACGAAAAAGAATTACAAGCCAACAAGCCCGACGCAGCGGCTAAAGTTGAACCTAAGGAGGATGTTGAATATGATGCCAACAATTAATTCGATTAAAACAACCGTCAACGGCGTCGTCAAAATCGTTAAACCATTTAGCAACGACATCGCCGGTGAACAATTTGACCCGCACGTCCTTCAAACACTAGCGGCCTTCAAACAACCAGCCATCCTTGAAAATGATCTAGCGGCGCTCCGCAGTGGTGGTTTAACTCCTGCCATCGCGGACCCTGTTGGTGATGCGGTTACAGTTCAAAGTCGAAATATTACGGCTCTGAATCGCACGGTCAGCGTTGAATGGCTGACACCACAAAATGTTATTAGTCACAAAGTACTCGTCTACTTCCACGGCGGCGCCTTTTACGGCGGTGTTCCCGGCAATAATACGGTCCTTTTAAAGCTGGTCGCAGCTAAAAGTCACTGCGAGATTCTTAATGTCGATTACAGCTTAGCGCCAGAAGCACCAGCACCCGCTGGTATTTTAGACGGGCTCGCGATTTTCCAATATTTGGAACAACGTGACGCTGAAACAATGATTACTGTTGCTGGCGATTCGGCTGGCGCTAACGTCATCATGGCCGCAACAAATCTGAATCAACAACTCGGTAGCAATCGTATTAATCAACAACTGCTGTTGTACCCAGTTACTGCCCCAAATGCTGACCACGCCGGTCCACTCTGGGATTTGGCCGCCTTTCCGATTATTGACTCACAGCGTGCAATTCTCACCAACTATCACGACCTCTTTCGGCAACTTGACAGCATCATGACGGATTATTATGTTCCGGAGAACTTTGATTCACATTCGCCACTCATCTCACCGCTGCATCAGGAAGACTTCACAATGACACCACCAACCACGATCATGGTCGGCGAGTTTGATCCCTTCCGACCACAAGCTTGGGCTTATGCACAACGCCTGGCCGCTGCTGATACTGCGACCACGTTTATTCAGTATCAGGGCTTGAACCACGCTTTTGCACCATTAGTGGATCAGTATTGGCAAAGCCAAGATGTGGCCCAAGTGATGGCGGCCGCGTTGATTTAGCGACCAAGGCATATCCAAAATTACCGGTAACGTTGCAGAAATCATATGTAAAAAACAAGCGGACTTATAAAAATCACCCTTCATTTCACGATTCGAAATGTGGGGTGATTTCGCGTTAAACTAACATTTAATTAAGTCTGAGACTTGTGCTATACTCTTGCCATAGGGGGGATTACTGTGAATAAAAATGATAAGGCCAAGCGTTTAATGCAACAAATCGACGCTGCCTATAATGATCCTGAAGTTAAACAAGACGCACAAGTTCGTGCTGACTTACTTCGCTATGCTATGGAACTTGACAAGAACGGCAACTATTTATTAATTGCCACTAAAGTTAACGGCATGGCGATGCGCATCATGCGTGATCATATGCACCAACCGCTCCAAGCAATTAACACGCTCTATACCCAAACCGCCCGCACCTCCGAATATTATTGGGGCGTGGCGGCAGCTAGTATTTTTAATGGGTTGTGGTAAAGCACTATCACGTGCGAGCGCTCACTACAAATCATATTAACAACAGTTTTGAACCGGAACACAGACAAATAACTTGAATCAACCGTTAATTTCAAAGGGACGCTCCTGACAAACCATGCCAGAAGCGTCCCTTTACTAACCACTTAAAATTTTATCAATCAGAGTCAAGTTAACAGCTAAAGTAAGGCGTTGTACTTGGCTCAGCCATTTACTTCAAGTACCCGGTTTCATTCCAAGTCGTCAGTTCAAAATGCTGATTATCCGTCGTCGATAACACCGTCAGGCTATCATTATCCACGATACCGTGGCCGACTGTCTTCATAACTTGCCCATCGACCACAAAAGGTGCTCGTAATTCTGCTACGGGGACACCCATTAACGCCTTAACAGTCATCGTCGTCACTAGGCCGTGCGATACGATTAATAGTGGTTGCGTGCTAGCTACCCCAACTTGATCAATCAAACGATGCAGCGTCGAAGTCGTTCGGGTGACAAAATCCGCATAACTTTCGCCACCGCCAGCTAGTTCCGGTCGGTATTCGGCGGGTTTAGTAAAAATAACTTGGGCGTAGGACTGCGGCTGTACTTCCGCTTCCTGTTTGCCGTCCCAATCGCCAAAATCAAACTCACGCAAACCATCATCGATTTGAATCAGCGGTTGCCACTGATTGGCAGCCACAATGTACTTCGCCGTATCCAGCGCTCGTTGCTGCGGACTGCTATATACTGCTGAAAATTGGGTGGTGCTTAAGTAATCACCGGCGGCCTTAGCCCCCTCAATCCCACTAGCAACCAGTGGCGAATCCGCTCGCCTACCTTGAAACCGATGTTCCAAATTATATTGTGTTCGACCGTGACGAATGAAATAAATCTGCATGGCACGTTCACCTTCCTAATCCGTTCAATAGTTTAATTCTAACTGTGTCGCACTCAATAAAAAAGTCTTCCGTTCCATCAACACACAAAAAAATATCGTGGTCTAAAAGACATACCACGATATTTTAAGCACTACGATAGCGGTTTAATCAAGTGCTGGTACGGATGAGTCCCAATCATGAGCTGACCATCCGGGACAAAACCATGTCGGTGGTATAATTTAGCCGCTCGCGGATTACCATCATCAACATTCAAACTCAGCTTGGTTGCCCCTAGCTGTCCGACTAGTCCCGGTAAGGCTTCCAATAAAGCACTACCAACCCCGTGACCTTGAGCTTGCGGGTCAACTGCCAGCATACTTAAATACCATTCATCCGGTCGGGTCTCACCACCTAATTCCAAGGGTGCTTCAAACCCCGCATGCTGCCCAGAGGTCGTCCGTAATAAATCATTAACAGCGACTTCATTCTTCGCCAAGTGTCCAAACGCGACCCCCACGACCTTGTGATCCATGATAGCAACGAAGGTCTGCGCTAATCCATCTAAATTGGCCGGTCGCTGATACAGCTCAGTCAACATCGCTAACAAGTCAGCCTCGCTAACATTTTTTAAGACTGGCATTTCCATATCCCGGTAAATCATCGCAATCAACGGTGCAATCTGCGCACTGTCTTGCGGTTGTGCCGTTCGAATTTCCATCATCTCAACGCTCCCAACTGTTTTCTCAACCGTAGCAAATCCATTGATTGTCGTCAATCGTTGTGCTTAATTTGTTGCCGGTGCTGAATCGTCATCACCCACGTCGTGACGGGTACTACTAGGATAACGCCAATTAGCGAGAACAATACCATTAATACTTCCGCGACAAATATTTTATTATTGATAACACTCCCGAAGGAATAATGTAAGCCCGCAAACCAGATAAACAGCGCCAAGAAGCCACCAAAAAAGCCGAAAAACAAGGTATTAAAAGTCGTCCCGATAATCTGCTTACCAATACTGATACCATCGATATAGAGTCGCTTAGTTGGCAACTGCGGATGCTGCGCCAGAATTTCACTCAGACCAGCCGCAATCGCAATAGCAGCTTCCGCAATGGCCCCTAGTGTACTTAAAATTGCTTCAGTTACCGCTACGCCAATAAAGGAGACCCCAATGGCTAACGACATACCTTCCAGATCTTCACTATCTTCTAAACTAAAGCCCTGCGCCATGATCCAATTTTCAACGGGAAAAATAATTAGCACTAAAATGACCATAACAATCAATGCTGCAATATAAGCTGGCTTGGCCGCCACTTCGTTGTCCTCCCCAAAGAAAATCGTGAAGGCCAAGATGATCGTCCCAATGATCAACGACACCCCCATTGCTGGAAAGCCCCATGAAATCAAAACAACGGCTAAAAACAACAACCCAAAGTTAAATAACAAACTCAAAAAGGCCGTTGCCCCAGTCTTACCACCAATTAATGTCATCAATCCTAGTAAGATCAGACCTAAAACAGTAATCGTATTCATGCGACCACCTCCTTAGGCATCAAGCGACTCGCTAGCCAACTCGCTACCGGAATCGCTAGGACGATTCCAATGCCGGAAATTAAGCTTTGGACCATGCCCAGTGACATATTCATTGTAAAGGTGTAGCCCCAATTATTACCGTTGCGGAAATACAGTAAGGTCATCGCAAAAGTATCGGCCATAAAAATTAAGAATAACACGTTGATTAAAGGCCCCATAATTGACCGACCAATTTGAATACCGGACTTAAATACTTGACGTGGCGCAATATCAGGACGCTCCGTTTTTAATTGAAATAGTGAAGCGACAATATCCGTTGATTCATCCATGACCGCCCCTAAGGAACCTAAAATCGTTTCCACTAAAAATAACGGTCGAGGAATCTGGGTGACGTATTGCATTGATTCATATGTCACCCCACGTTCATGAGTCACGGCAAAGACAATCAAACTGATAATCACGGCCAAACCCGTGCCCGCCACGGTAGCTCCTAACGTCACTAACATCTGACGACTAAACCCAAGTACTAATAGCAACGTCAGGACCGCAAAGATAACGGCCAATACGCCGAAAAGTAAGTAGATATGGCCGCCATTAGTTGCCAAGTCAATTTGAATAGCCGCATAAAATAACGCGGCGTTGAGAGCCACGCTTAAAAGGGCCATCAAACCACTGAAACGCATAATTAATAAAAGTAATGCTAAGGCTAACCAGGCGACAAACGCCAACGCAGTATCTCGTTTTAAGCCCTGAATCGTCACCGCACTATTATGGTCGCTAGGAATTCGTAGGAAGACTTGATTGCCTGCTCGATATGGTTGATCCATGGCGCCTGAACTCGTATACGTATTCTTAATACGATAAGTTCGACCACGATGTGCCTTATTGAGAACTCGGACCGTCACAAGCTGTGTCATTGTAACATCCTTGTTTTCAAATTCATCCGTCGTCGTACTCCGACTTTTGATCTGCACGTGGGTCACCTGTGCCACCGTCTGCTGATAAAGCCCAGCATTGACCCGGGTCAAGCCAACCCCAATCAATCCTAGCACAATCACTAACAGTGTTAGCCACAACCCCCACCATTGCTTGATTCGCTGTTTCACATCTTCACCTTTTTTCGTTTCAATGGTCACCAGTGTACCACGCACGTCCCCATACGAGCGCCATTACTGACAATCTTTACCAGAATCTAAGCTTCTACACCGATCTAGGCGGCTACTTGAACACGGAGCGCTTTAAGCCAAGCAATTTCTTCTTCCTCATGGAGTCGTTGGGCAAGCTTCAAGCCTTTTTCAATCAATGCGAGGGCCTGCTCAGGCTGCTGATGAACCCGCCATTCATAAACTGCGGTTAGTTTGTAATGAGCCAAGGGTTGGTAGCGGCGTAATAATTGTTGGACGCCATCGTCTTGGTACCAAGCCAAGATCTGTGGATCGCGATGATTCGTAATTAAGTTCCAGTACAACGTTGCGTCTAAATACTTGGCTAGATCGACGGGTGGCAACGTATTAAAACTTGGTTCCAAACGGCTCAAACCCGCTAACAGCTCCGAGGTATCCAGACCATGCTGGAGTCCCCATTCCAGAATCAACCAGGCTTGGCGCACGACCAAATAATTCCGATTACCGCCATCGCGTGGCATAACGATCATGCTAGCATCAAGGTCACGGACACTGCCGGTTTGAACCTTGATTGCCGCAGCGCACGCCGTCACGTATGCCGCTGTCATAGCTGCTGTTGATTCCCGGGCCTGCCGAAACTCCTGTCCAGCCGTGGGGTAGCCGTGTAAGTTCATTGGTAATAATTGCGCGGCTTTTAACGTATTGACCCAGATCCAAATAATGAGTGCAAACAGCCATAGGTCAAAACTAAACTTAAACTGGTTTAAAGTAATCAAGCTGAGCATCACCGTCAGTAAGTTGAACAAGCCGCCACCAAAACAATATATGGCGTGATTAAAACGATGGGCATCCGTGGGTGGCGCTGCCACTAAGTGCGGGTGCCGGGTCAACGGCCGTTCTAATTTCCAATGACCATGTACCTTACTTAATTGCAGTCGGAATCCGGTAATCCGGACAATCCGAGCACCTATTAATCGAAAACTGACCCACTGACCGAGCCAGTGAATCAGCGTCGCACCAAGTTCACTAGCAACTAGGGCCAGACCTAGCCAACCGACTGTTGCAATAAATTGTCCGAAAACTTGCATATAATTCCTCCTCGTCCTTTGATAAATGCATTTTTTAGTAAAATCCCTAATTTCAAAATTAATTTAGGTCGCAAATTTGCTAACTTGATAATTGGTACACTGCCTACTCAATTTCTAAATTGGCTATATTATCTTAATTATACGCGCGACGGTCAAAACAATCGCTAGAACTTCTGTAAATGCTCTTATTATAGCAAAACAAGCTGATTTCCAGCGATTAAGACGCCCAAAACCAACCTGTTGATTAATGTTTAAATCCCGTTATTTTATACGTTCACGCGCCGATGACGCTCAACGACGCCGGTGTTTGACAACGGTGAAAAAATGTAAAATCAGTGCTAAAAGCACGTAAAAAACCACCACAAACACGCCATAATAGGCCCAAAAATTATTCAGCGGAATTAGTTGTTGAATACCCGCTTCGATACCCATTGTTAGTAGTGCCATCACTGCAATCATAAAGAATAATTGAATATACCGTTTCACCGTACTGTCATCCCTTTCCTTTTTATGCGCGGCCCGCGCACCAACCCGCTCACATTCTGCTTGTTTAGCAGCTGTAAGCGTCTGCATGCCCCACGTCTTAGTCACGACAATCTCTCGTAATTTAATAAGACCGCCCATGGTCAAAAATTTATCTAAAGTTTTAAATGTCGCGTCAGTTACACCCGTCAAGTAATTCTCAATTCCTCCAGCATAACAATCCGTGATCGTGACGTAGTGCTTGTTCTTAAACCGATCTGGCACCGCCTCACCGATCGAATTAAAACGTGCAATGCGGCCCCGAAAACAGTCACAGAAATTCTTCATTACACCTGACAAGCTACCTAAATAAGTCGGTGCGGCCAGTATCCAGACATCCGCCGCCAATAGTTTGGCTTCCAATATATCTAAATCATTATTCGGTTGCCCATCGTAATCTGGCCGCAACTTATAATCGTTGAGGTCAACCAACTCCGTTTCCGCACTAGTTGCGGCACCCTTTAAAACGTTTTGTAATAACTGCGCCGTTACACCGTCCGCTCGGTGCGCCCCTAATATTCCTAAGACTTTCACATTTGCCACTCCTGTCATCTAAAGTCTAATTCTATTTTAACGCATTTCAACAGAAAAATATGGTTATTAAACGAACGATAATCGTTAAACACGCTAATAGTCCTTACTTTTAACAAAAACGTTTGACAATCGATTAGCGTCTTGCTTTAATTATATATAAGTACGATCGTTCCAACAATACCTAGTCTAACCGACAGCTTGTAGACTTCAGACTGCCTTGAATTCGATTATGAATCTCGCGCACTTGCTTATTAAAGCTGTCACACAACACTCAACAGCTAGTTTGGCGTACTACCGATGGGGGAAACTAGCCCTTAAGTGTAAATAGAACTTGAAAGGACGCAGTCACCATGGCTAATTTTCAACAATCCGAAACAGCACTTATTGAAAGTGCCACACTCATTAATATCTTTGCCGAAAAGATTCGGCGTCAAATTATCATTGCGCTGGGGAACAGTGATAATGGTCTCAACGTTACTGATATTACCGCACTGGTAAATATTTCACGGCCCGCCGTTTCACACCATCTACGATTGATGCGTGAAGCAGGCGTTATCAATATGCGCAGTAATGGTGTTGAACATATCTACTTTCTTACGCTAGCCATGCCATTACAGCAACTGCAAACGACCTTTGCAACTTTAACTGCTGATAACGCGACGCTTAGTCAGTCCTAAGTACAAACGCCAATTTTCATAGTTAAACCACTGCCAGTGTCATCTTGCCTCACTTTTGGCATCCATGACACTGCCTTAAACGGCGCTTCAAGAATGAGTTAGCATTCTTGAAGCGCCGTTTTTTACAACTTTTAAGTAGCGGATTGTACTTACGTCGCACCTACCGCCGATTTAAAGCTTGCAAATCAGCTGGTAAAGCCGCTTCAAAGTGCAAGATTTTTTCCGTAAAGGGATCAAAGAACTGTAAGGTCGCCGCATGTAAAGCTTGCCGCTGAATCCAATCCTGATTGCCACCGTATAACGTGTCACCTAATAATGGATGGCCCAATGCCGTTAAATGGACCCGAATTTGATGGGTCCGACCGGTCACTAATTCTAACCGTAACCGACTCACACCATGTTGCAAATCAGTCACTTCAACCTGATATTTCGTAATCGCCGGTTGTCCAGTCGCTGTAACCGCACGACGCGGACTATCCGACACACGGCCTATGGGTTGATCAATCGTCCCCCCAGCAGGAATAAGGGTGCCTTCAATCCAAGCCTGATAAGTCTTAACCAATTGAGCCGCAATTCGAGGCTCCGTTAACATCCCCTGGGCCACTCGGTGTTTAGCAACCAACACTAGCCCACTCGTATCCCGGTCCAAACGTGTGATTAGATGCGGTCGCTGATTAGCAGCTTGCGTAGCGATTAAATGACCTTTGATTCGGTTAACTAAGGTATCGGTGCGATTGCTGGGACCAGGAACACTAGTCACCCCGGCCGGTTTATTGATGACTAACCAATTTGCATCTTCATATTCAACTTGCACCGGTCGTGCACTGCTTGCAACCGCCGTATCAGGGGCTTCATCCGGCAGCTGTACACCCGCAATATCCCCATCATAAATTGTAATCACGCCCGTCTGAACTTGACCATTAACAATAAACGCACCGGTCCCATGTTTGATTGTCTTGATAGTCCGCATACTAATGGCATGCGTCGTCAAAAAACGTTTCATCGCTATCGGTTGCCCTTGATATTGCCACGTAAATTGCATCCCTGTTACTCCATTTCATCTCATAGTTTAACAACCATAATTTTATTATTCAGTATCGTCGTCAGCACTAATTGTGTCTTCCGCGTGTGCTGCTGCTCGAATCGTTGCCATAAAGGTCTCACCATACTTTTCAAGCTTGCTAGCTCCGACTCCTTTCACCTTCAAGAAGGTCGCGTCATCTTCTGGCATCAGGTCACACATCGAATGCAACGTCTTATCGGAAAAGATGACGAATGGTGGCACGCCTTGCTCTTCGGCCAATTGACGTCGAAGCGTCCGTAACTGTTCAAAGAGCGCACTATTTTCAGGAACCGTTTGTTGCACTTTTTGGGCCGTCTTGCGGTGCACCGTAGTCGTTCCCTTAAGTACGGCTACTCCGCTGGCCGTTACCGTGAGTGTTGGGTATTGTCCCCCTACAGATTGCAAATAACCGCTCGCAGTCAAAAAATCAATCAATTCTACCACGCTCTTTTGGCGCTGACCGGACATTAACCCGTACGTTGATAAGGTATTCAGATTTGATTCACGAACCCGCTGATTATTAGCCCCCGTCAAGACCTGGGCCACTACTCCCTTACCAAACCGGGAATGCAGTCGCACAACACACGACAGTACTTGCTGTGCCGCCGTGGTAATATCCTGCGATTCCCGTTGATCAGTACAATTACTACACCGACCACACGGCGCAGATGCTTCACCAAAGTATTTCAAAATAAACTGTTGCAAACAGCCTTGCGTATTCGCATACCGCGTCATCACTTGTAACTTTTGATACGCTAAGTGCCGATGTTCCGTATCCATCTCAGACTCATCAATAAAGAAATGTTGGAGCTGAATATCACTGGGCCGAAAAATCAAAATCGCTTCACTCGGCAACCCATCCCGGCCAGCCCGACCGGCTTCCTGGTAGTATGCTTCTAAGGTACCTGGGACCTGCGCATGAATTACAAACCGCACGTTGCTCTTATCAATTCCCATCCCAAAGGCGTTAGTTGCCACCATCACATCGACCCGATCATACAAAAAGTCCTCTTGATTTTGACGACGAACCATGTCATCAAGTCCGGCATGATATGGCGTTGCCTTAATATCATGCTTTTGCAGCAGGCTGGTCAAACGCATCACTTCTTTACGGGTGCTCGCATAAATAATCCCCGCCTCGCCATGATTGACCCTCAAATAATCTAAAATATATCGGTCCGTATCTTGGTCCTTAACCACCGTCAAGTCTAAGTTATCCCGCGCAAAGCCAGTATTGACTTCATGCTGTGGATCAATTGCTAGCCGACCACAAATATCTTCAGCAACTTGTTCAGTCGCCGTAGCGGTCAAGGCTAAGACTTGCGGATGAGTCGGCAATTGCTCAATCGCCGTACTCAACGCCAAATAACTAGGCCGAAAATCATGTCCCCACTGCGAAATACAGTGGGCTTCATCAATCGCTAACAGTTGAATTGGTAACCGTCCCAATGCTTGGATGAAGTAATCCGAATCTAACCGTTCTGGTGCTACGTATAGTAAGGTGTAATCGCCCGCTCGTAGTTCTTGGAGTCGTTCATTAATTGCTTGAAAATCCAATGAACTATTAATAAAGGTCGCTGCAATCCCATTATCATTTAACGCGTCCACTTGATCTTTCATCAAAGAAATCAGTGGTGAGACAACGACGGTCAGTCCCTGAAAAAGTAACGCTGGAATTTGATAACATAATGATTTACCACCACCAGTAGGCATGATTGCCAGGGTGTTTTCACCGGCTAACACTTGCTCGATCACTGCTTTTTGCCCCGGTCGGAACTCATCATATCCAAACGTGGTTTTTAATACTTGCTGTGCCGCCGCTAAGTCAATCATCACACGTAAACTCCTTTTTTGAATTAATACTCTATGTATTGTGCTAGTTATTATTTGGGATGAATCATGATTAAAAATGGCTATTTCTAAGTTTAAAAGCTATCAGCTGAGTCCCACTGAAAAGCGGGCAATTTGGAAGAAAATTATTTAATTAGTGCGTTCTACACCGGCTTCCAGGCATTCCTGCCAATTTGGACACAGATTTGAGCCGAAGTCCACGTCTCAAATACTGGTCTTTCACGCCCTAATGACATATTGACGAAACGTGTTCGGGTCAGACTGACACTTCCGGTTAGGGACGCTATGACGCCAAGCGGAAGCCCGCCGCTTAACGCCCTAGCTAGGCTAATCCTCAGTCCCACCCGTCTGAACCGCACACTCTTGAATCACTGAGCATTGTCAGAAATACCTTCCAGCCGGAATTGTATTTGAATGGCAGTTATTGATGGGATAAACTTTAGTTAAATTAGTCGTTGTTTCATAGCACAGCAGCTTAAAATGCAATTATTTGGATTGGCAGTAACTGCAATCATCTCTACCGAAACGTGCTCGGTTTCAACCCGTGGCCCCTCACAGGCTTTCAGACTGGAGGGGCTGGGTGACAATGCTCAGTAGCCAAATTATTCTTAGTCGGAAGTGGTCTGCTTCCGGCTTAGAATAAGACTCGTATTTGAGATGACGCGGGTTGGGCGTTAGCTCAAATCGACGTCGGCTACGTTCCAGCAATTGGCACCCAGCCCCGGAGGTCGGCCTAGGACGCGCATATACTGACGAATAGTAATCCAACTAATTGGCACATTTTAATCATGATTCATAACAAATTGACTAGCACAATGCGTAATACTCTCATTCTACCGAGAATACTGGCCCGTGACAAGAACGCACTCCGGTATTTAAAAGATACGTTAAGTAGCGTCTCATTAATTAAAAACATTAAACTACTAAAAAAGTGTCCGTTCCTACCGACTTCACAGGAAAAGACACTTCAAAAACTGACCTATTAATTATCATGACCAATTGTTCGTGACTATTAGGACAGCCAGCCTACTCAGTTTATATGTACAGTGCTGGCTTAGTCTTGCTTAGGTCGGCCACGGTGATCAACCAAACCTTCCATACCACGTTGCCGATATTTTCGTACCCACGTATAGACTTGAGGATATGAAACGTTAAAATGCTTGGCGGCTTCCCGATAATCATTGCAATGGTCCAACGTGTATTTGACGATCGCAATTCGTTCTTCCAGCGTCGCGCGACGTCCTCGATCCATGACACGGCCTCCTCTCATTCATTCTTATTCATCATACCAAGAGTTGTCAACTTTTTGTAGCTTTTTCCCCATGACTTTACTGATTCCTTGCGATTTTTAACAAAATATTTCCAGTCAACCACTACCGTCAGGGTTCAGCTTAAAATAAATTGGTCCCCGCGATTATTTTGCTTGCATTTTAGAACGTATGTTCGTATACTCGTTATTGAGGTGAAGCTCATGCAATCAGAAAATTTAACTGTCAAATATCTGAATAAAAGTAAAATTATTAAATTAGATCCTTTCATGTTGTACTTACAGGTCACGCCATTAAAGTCAGCTGAAGCCGTGACAATTAACTGTATCATCGTCAAGCACGCGCTGACTTTGTTTTATCAACTCAAACCAGATACCCAGTTAGCCCTTTATGGTCACTATAACGCCCGGCACCAGTTCGTGATTACCAAATTCATGGTGCGTGCCGCAGTGCAAACACTGGCCAGTTAATGTACAAAGCCGCTAAAATGTAAGTACTTAGATCAGAGGAGTTGTTGTCGATGATGTCCACAAATCTAACCTTACTTGAGCGCAAAATTTCAAATAATCTAAATTGTTTATACTTTGTTAACCATCCCGTCTACCGCATCCAAAAAGACCACCAATTAGTTTTAGCTCCAGAGTACGGCTTGGCCGGTAACGTTACTGAAATCATTTGCGATGCACAGCAGCGTTACCATATTTCATTCATGGCTCGCAAAGAAATAGTCTTAACTGAGAAAAAGGTCGCCAAAGTAACCAACAATCAACTCGGCCAAAATACCGCTCAATTTTTAGCGACCCTAGGTTACCAGTTACCCACCGTTCAGCCATTGGATGATTTAACTCGGCCTACCATGCCCGCCCTCTTACCATCACTAGATGATCTAACTGAATTTCCAACTGATTACACGATCATCGATTGCGAATTTGGGGCGCTTTTTCAACGCAGTGATACTGCCAAAAGCGTCAATTGGCACATCATCGAGTCACCCGGACTGCGGGCAAGTATTTTCCAACTCAGTGCCATCGGCTTCTCGCACCATACCCAGACGGCCCCCTTTTTTAATCGTTACTTTGATAATCCCAACTTCTTACCGGACAAAAAATTGGCCGGCTTAACTGAAACTGTCCTGACAACCACCGCCTATGAAGCTCAAGGAGCGCCATTAACAATTCTTAAAGCGTTTATCAGACAAGTCTTACAACCACAGCTCCCCCTCGTCTTTTGGGACCAAACTCAGGATATGAAGCATATTCACTTATTATTGACCCACTACTATCACCAATTGACCGCCACCGAACAGCAAATCGTTAGTCGTCCAGTCAAAATCTTTGACGCTCAAGCTTATACGAATATTCTCATCAACCGTGGCAATCACAAAACCGGCAGTCACGACCTACCCTTGAATGGCCTAGCTGCCCTCTTTAATATCAGCAATCCGCACCAACATAACGCTATTTGGGATGTTCAGACAACTGAATTAGTCATGATTAAGCTTGCTGAACTCACACATCAAGCTCCCGTCATCACAAGCATTCCCCAAGCCATCACACTGCCAAATAATGTCGTATCAGCTGAAGCACGCACTGAACACGTTCGAACTTCCAGCCCAACGTCGCAACGTGCTAGCTATGCTCAGGTTCATCAGTTGCGAGAACGCGGTAAGACTTATCGTGAAATTGCAGCTGCCACTGGTTTTAGCATTAGTGGGGTTAATTACATTCTCAAAAAAGCTCGTTCTATCGTGACTCATTCAGAAAGCGTATAATGATATTAATAGCTTAAAAGGAGTGTTTTAATATCATGGAAAAACGTATTAAAGGTTCATGTACCACGATTCTAGTTGGAAAAAAAGCCTCAATCGATGGTTCAACCATCATTTCACGGAACGATGATGGTCATGAAGCCTTAGATCCTGAACGATTAGTTGTGGTTAATCCTGAAGATCAGCCACGGCATTACCAATCAGTTATTAGTAAGGTTCAAGTCGACTTACCCGACAATCCCTTACGGTATACTTCAATTCCAAACTCAATCTTGACCAATGGGACCTGGCCAGCAGCAGGGATCAATAGCGAGAACATCGCCATGTCCGCAACCGAAACCATCACCACGAACTCGCGTATCTTGGGAATCGATCCTTTGGTTGCCGGCGGAATTGGTGAAGAAGACCTTTGCACCCTAGTATTGCCATACATTCACAGCGCCAAGGAAGGCGTTACCCGTCTAGGTGGCCTGCTTGAACAATACGGAACTTACGAACCAAACGGCATCGCCTTTTCTGATCAAGACGAAATCTGGTGGTTAGAAACTATTGGTGGCCATCATTGGGCTGCTAAGCGTATTCCTGACGACGCTTACGTAGTTGCACCCAACCGGATGAATATCGACGATTTTGACTTTGCTGCCGATGACACCTTGGCTTCAGCCGACCTTGAACAACTGATTGAAGAACATCACTTGAATCCCGACTTTGACCGTGTCAACTTGCGGCACATCTTTGGGAGTGCTTCAATCAAAGATACGGTTTACAACAACCCCCGGGCTTGGTTCGGTCAAAAGTACTTTACGCCGGACGTTGAACAGGATCCAATGGAACAAGACTTACCATTCATCTGTCATGCCAACCGTAAGATTTCTATCGAAGACGTCAAGTTCGTTTTGAGTTCTCACTTTGAAAACACGAAATACGATGTTTACGGGAGTGGCTCTGAAGCTGACAAGACCCTTTTCCGGCCAATCGGGATCAACCGCAACCACGATGTGCACATCTTACAGATTCGCAACAACGTCCCCGCTGCGGTTGCCGGTATTCACTGGTTAGCCTTTGGTGCCAATACCTTTAACACGGTCGTACCATTCTATGCCAATGTCAATGACACGCCAGCTAGCTATAAAGATGCGGACGGCACCTTTAATCTTAACCACATGTACTGGCTAAGTTGTACGACCGCCCTTTTAGGGGATACCGACTACGATTTCTACGTGGACATGCGGAATAGTTACGAACTCGAAGCCATGAGTGCTTACCGTAAAATCGAAAATGATACCGACGCTGACTTGGCTAACCATCAAGACGTCACGGCCTATCTCGAAGCGGCTAACCAGCAATTGGCCGATACCGCGATGAAGTTACAAACCAAATTACTCGGTGATATGGTCATTGCCGGTTCTGAAAAAATGAAATTACGTTATAATTTGAACGATTAATTAAGCCCGGTAGCTTGCGGTTTTAGCTGAGATTTTCATGGTGAATTCATGAGACTAAACTAATTTATTTTTAATTTAGTGGTTTACAAATATCAGAATCGTGCTAATATAAATGTCACAAGATAAAAAACGGAGGAAAGAGGAGTACGATTAGTCAACCTGCCAGTGAATCGGGAGTGAGTGGAAACCCGACCAGAACTTGACTAGTCCGAAAAACACTTTCTTAGTTGCTAACTGAAATAACCTCGTTAAAGTAGGATTAGCCGTTAACCGGTACGTTACCATCGGTGGTGTATGTTTGTACACTATTTTAAAGCTGGTTTACTGTATGTAAACAACTTGGGTGGTACCGCGAAAGAGTCTTTCGTCCCTTGATAATTCAAGGGATGGAAGGCTCTTTTCTTTTATCCTGTAACTAAAATCTGAACTTATTTTAAAGGAGACCACGCATATGCATTTAATTATTCCAAAGGATTACGATCCTAAATTATCCGTTAAAGAAACTCAACAGGCCATTCGTTACATTCGTGAAACATTCCAAGATGAATTTGGAAAGCAACTAAACCTATCTCGGCTTTCAGCACCAATGTTCGTTGAAAAGAAAACTGGCCTGAACGATAACTTAAACGGTGTCGAAAAACCGGTCTCCTTCACCATGCAAGACATGGGTGATGAACAAATCGAAATCGTTCACTCACTTGCCAAGTGGAAGCGGGTCGCCTTAAAGCGCTACGGTTTTGACATGCATGAAGGTCTCTACACGAACATGAACGCTATTCGTAAGGATGAAGACTTAGATAACTATCACTCCGCCTACGTTGATCAATGGGACTGGGAAAAAGTGATCAGTAAGGAAGAACGCACCGTTGAAACTTTGAAAGCCACGGTACGTCAAATCTTTAAAGTGATCAAGCACATGGAACACGAAGTTTGGTACAAGTTCCCACAAGCCGTTCACCATTTACCAGACGAAATTCACTTCTTAACGACACAAGAACTCGAAGATATGTACCCTGACATGACGCCGCGTGAACGTGAAAACGCCATCTGTAAGAAACTCGGCTGTGTCTTCTTAATGCAAATTGGCTGGAAGCTTGATTCCGGCGAACGTCACGATGGCCGCGCCCCCGACTACGATGACTGGAAATTAAACGGCGATATTCTCTTCTGGTATGAACCATTAGATCAAGCTATTGAAATCTCTAGCATGGGAATCCGGGTTGATGCCGAATCAATGCAGAAGCAACTCAAGGACGTGGACGCCGAAGATCGGCTTAGCCTGCCATACCACCAAATGATTTTGAACGCGGACGTCCCTTACACGATCGGTGGTGGGATCGGCCAATCACGGCTCTGCATGTTATTACTTGGCAAAGCCCATGTCGGCGAAGTCCAAGCTGCTTTATGGCCACAAACCATGATCGACCAATGTGCCGAACATAATATCCATTTACTTTAATCTGATTTAAAATCCAACAAAAGGGAGTTGATCAATATCATGGAAACCATTAGTATTATCAACGCTGCTGACCATGTCGATGAACAAGTTAAGATTGGGGTGTGGCTCAGTAATAAGCGTTCCAGCGGCAAAATTGCCTTTCTTCAATTACGCGATGGCACAGCAACTTTTCAAGGGGTAGCTCTCAAAAACGAGCTCGGTGAAACGGCTTTTGTACAACTGACCGACCTCGCGCAAGAAACTAGCCTATGGGTCACCGGCACGATTCATGCCGATTCCCGTTCGCCCTTTGGCTACGAACTTGCCATCTCACAATTTGAAGTAGTCGGCACCAGCCACGACTACCCGATTACGCCCAAGGACCATGGTATTGATTTTCTGTTGGATCATCGCCATCTCTGGCTACGGTCATCGCGTCCTAACGCAATTATGCGAATTCGCAACGAGGTCATTCGAGCCGTTTATGAGTTCTTTAACGACCGCGGCTTCATTAAGATTGACGCGCCGATTTTGACGGGTTCTGCTCCAGAAGGCACGACCGAATTATTCAAAACTGATTACTTTGGTCAGGACGCCTACTTATCACAATCCGGCCAGTTATATGGTGAAGCGGCCGCCATGGCGTTCGGCAAAATCTTCACGTTTGGACCGACTTTTCGGGCCGAAAAATCCAAGACTCGTCGCCACTTAACAGAATTTTGGCAACTTGAACCTGAAATGGCTTGGATGCATCAAGATGAAAGTCTGGAAGTCCAAGAACAATTGGTGGCCTACCTCGTTCAAGCCGTGATTGACCATTGCCCCCACAAACTGGCCGTTTTGGACCGCGATGTTGCGGCGTTGCAAAAGTACACCAAGCTCCCATTTCCACGAATTTCGTACGACGATGCCATTACGCTACTTCAAGCGAACGGCTTTGACGTCGACTGGGGTGTCGACTTTGGCTCACCGGAAGAAACATTTTTGGCAGAACACTTTGATCAACCAGTCTTTGTCTTGAACTATCCCAAAGCAATCAAAGCCTTCTACATGCAAGCCCACCCTACTCGCGATGATGTCGTCATTGCTGCTGACCTGTTAGCACCTGAAGGGTATGGCGAAATCATCGGCGGTTCCGAACGTTCGACGGATTATGCTTACTTGAAGGAACGGTTACTAGCCAGCGGTCAAGACTTGCAGGATTACGAGTGGTATCTCGATTTACGCAAATATGGTTCAGTGCCGCACTCCGGTTTCGGCATGGGTCTGGAACGCTTTCTGGCTTGGATCACCTTGCAAGATCACGTTCGCGAAACTATTCCGTTTCCACGTATGTTGCACCGCATTTACCCGTAGAGCCGTGACAACTTTGTGCTAGTGGCACTGGTTAATCAAAATTAATCGTGCATCCTTTAAGTTCCCCACGCATTTTCGAATGTGTGGGGAGCTTTTTTCGCCTATTTTGTTGACAAGCAACAACATCCGATTTACAATGTTGCTTGTCAACAAAATTAAGGAGCTGTTTAAAATGACAAAATTATTAATGATTAATGCTCATCCACACACGACCGTCCCCAGTGCCTCACTGACCGTTGCAGCGAGCTTTAAAGCTGCGTATCAGCTAGCCCATCCGAACGATGAGATTACGACGCGCGATCTTTATCAGGACGGCGTGCCAGCTTTGAATGACGTCACCTTCGAAGCTTGGCGCAAACAAAAATACGGTGAAGACCTTACGTCAAAGGAGGCTGAACTACTTAGCCGTCACGCCGCCTGGCTAGCTGAATTTCTAGCAGCCGACAAGATCGTCTTCGTTAATCCAATGTACAATCACTTTCTTCCAGCCGAACTCAAACAATACTTAGACTTAACCGCAGTCGCCCGTAAAACTTTTAAGTACACGGTCAACGGCCCGGTTGGCTTATTACCCGACAAACACGTCTTACACATTCAGGCTGCGGGTGGCTACTATCACCAACCTGATCAGCACAACCAGGTTGAAGCAGGCGACCCCTACCTCCGTGGCATGATGCAACTGTATGGGATTCAGGATTACCGAACCATCTTCATTGAAGGATTGGACCAATTTCCAGAACAGCGAGAACAGGCCATCACTGCCGCACAGGTAGTAGCAGAAAAACTCGCCGGTGAATTTTAAAACCGGTATAATAATAGTAATAAAAGCTAATGATTAATTGATAATTGCGCGCTAACCACCACGAGAACCAGTCGCCATGACGCACAACTATCTAAGGGGGATCAATCGATGTCAATATCCACGGAACAGACAATTCTAACGCAACTCAAAACGATTCGAACCAAGCGTGCTTCCACTACTGGTGAACAGAAATGGTTACAGCAGCATATCACCGAAGCCAATCTACGCCGCCTGTTGCCGGATATTTCCATCGTTGGCCTGCATTTATTATCTGAACTAGAGGCCGGTCCACAAACGGGCATCGACTTAGCTACTAACCTCGGCGTCACTCGAGGTGGTGTGACCCGGGCAGCCAAACGACTCGTAACGCAGGGCTTAATTGGCTCATTCCAGCAACCCGATGATCACAAAAAGATCTTTTACCGCTTAACGCCGAGTGGTCGTAAGCTGGCCCGCTATCATGATAAGATGCATGCAACCCGCAACCACCAAGCAATCACGCTCCTCCATGAGCATTACTCACCAGCAGAACTTGCGGTGATTCAACGCTTCTTGGCCGATTTGACGGATTATGAAGCTTAATAATGTCCAACCAAAAACACCGCTACGACTAATGCGTTCGTTAGTCACAGCAGTGTTTTTGAATTTCTAATGATTAGTGATTTTGTAACCGATACTTGCGAATTGCCATAATCAATGACAACGTGTTAAGGATCAATGACAAACTACTGAGGATCAGACTCGTTTTTGTAATACGCATGAGCGGCCTCCATTGATTGAATTTGTTAATTCTAGTTTACCGGTATTACGCACTAAAAGATACTAAAAGCACTAGGTGATTCGTGGGTTGTGCGATCAGTGATTAATCATTTGACACGGTCTGTTCGGCCTGGGATAGCGCGTCCTTGACTGCGGCCTTGACGGCACGACTCGATACAGAAGCACCGGAAACTGCATCCACATCATAAGTGTTAGCAGCCACCATTTTTGCCGGTAATTCGGCAACAGCCTGACCACCAACCTCACCAGTCTCATGTTGTTCAACTACTTCAACATGAGTTAATTGTTGGTCAATATACGTGATACGAACCACAACTTGCCCACCAATGCCATCATCTGAGCGCCCTAAGTATTGGTGTTCACCAACTGTGATGTCTGGTGATGCTTCGGCTACCAAATCATTAGTACTAGTCTGATGCACCGAAGCACTAGTATTCGCATCCGGCTTAGCCACTGCTTTTTCATCGACCAATTGTGTCGTTTCTTCCTTAGGTTTAGCTGCATTTTCACCAGCGATTTTTCCAAAAATCAGGCATTCAGCTAAATTACCGCCACCTTGATACTGATTTGCACAAATACCGCCCAACTCACCTGCACCATACAAGTGCGGAATAGGTTGCTGATTTGCATCTAAAATCTCTGCCCGGTCATTACGACGTGGTCCCCCTTGGGTATTAAGTATGTTGTTTGTTAACTTAAGCGCATAATACGGTCCATCATCAAATGCCCGCATCGTATCAACCTGCCGATTAAACGCGTAGTCAGTACCAGACTCGACAAAATAATTGAAATCATGAACGGTCTTGGTAAGTACCGTACCATCAACTTCCATAACTCGTGCTAAGTCGTTTAGAGTAGTGGCCTTCACAACTAAATCGGTGAGATTATTAATTGGTGTATATTGACTAGCTAACATTTGACGGTACTGAGTTTCATCAAAAACCAAGTATGGATGCACGTTTGTTCGTGGGACGCGCCACATTCCATGATCATAAATGTGACCGTGCCGGTTGGCTTCACTCTCATCAAAATACCGACTACCGTCATCAGCCACCGTGATAACGCTACCATGGTTCACTTCCGGCCAGCCTAAAATCAAGCGACCACGTTCACCTTGTGGTACGGCAATCGAAAGACCATGTAAAAATCCGAGTGATTCATAATTTTGCATGTGCCAAAAGTCCGCGCCAACTTCTTGGGCCATCTTAATACCAGCACCCTTATTAAACAGCGTGCCCAATGGTGCCAAGTGCTCAGCACCAAGGTAGTCCTGGATGGCTTGTTGATTATTTTCAAAACCACCACATGCTAGGACTACACCATTGGTAGCTCGAACATTAACTAAACGATGCTGACGTTCGATTTGGACACCGATAATTGTATTCGTAGCGGGATCTTGAATCAGATGTTGTGCCGGCGCACTAAGCCAGACATCAATCTGTTGCTGCCGATCTAACACTTTTTGTCGCAAGATTTTCCACAAAGCTGCATCAAAAATGCCATGATGGACGGTTGTAAAGTCATAGGATTGGACTCCATCAAATTCAGGAAACTCATGAACTGCACTGTCTAATGAAATTGGAGAATCAGCAGCTGTAAAATCATTTTCGACACTCACCGGGTCAACATTGAGATATTTTTGAACATAGTCGCGCATATTCGCCATGCCCGCTACGAAAGTATCAACCATACTATCGTCTAATTGCATGGGTGCCGTTAAGTTTTGATAATATTTTTTACCCTCATCGAAACTATCTACCGTTCCTAAGAGTTGGGCAGAATAACGGGTATTGCCTCCTTCATGACCATTCGGCGCTGCATCCGTGAGCAACACCTTCGCATGTGCATCCGCCGCAAACCGCGCTGCTGTCGCCCCGGCACCACCAAAGCCAATAACTACCGTATCATATTGATAATCCCAAGTAATTTGATCCAATTTTTTTAGCATGCTGCTCATCCTTTCAAAATCCGTTTAACAAATTTTAAGATGCAATATCAATTGCTATTTAAATCACAAGCAGAATCATTTTTTGATTACACTTATATTATATAACCGCTTTCATTTTTATAGAAATAACAATCTGATTATCTGTTATTACAAATGAGTAATGGGTTATACTTGATTTTAATAAGATTAAGCATTAAAGGTGGCGATTTCATGGAAAATAAATTGTTAGTATTTTTAGAAGCTATTCAACAGCACAATAGTATGACGAAAGCTGCACAAAGTTTATTCATCAGTCAGCCGTACATTAGCCGCACAATTAAAAGTGCGGAAACTCATTTTGGGATCCCCTTAATCGACCGCGGCCATCGTCCACTTGAATTAACTTATGCTGGAGAAAGATTACTGACTTATTTGCAAAGTGACGCTCGTCTCCATCAGCGAATGAACACTGAGCTTAAAGAAATCAGTCAAAATAAGTATCAAAGTATGACGATTGGGATTACACCACCAATGGCTAATGCTTGGTTTAGTCAAACACTACCTGCTTTTTATCAACGTTTTCCGAACATTCGCACTAAAATACTAGAAATCACAACATCAAAAGCAGAAACGTTGCTGGCTAGTCATCAGCTAGACTTTTTTATTGGCAAAACAATTCATCAAACTAACGTCAAAACCATCCCTTTGCAGACAATTTCTTTGTCTTTAGTCATTCCAAAAACAGCCGGAATATATCAGTCCAATCAATTTTGGCGACCGTTCACCCCCACCATTCTTACAGGAATGACTGGTGAGCCTGTCATCCGTGCAGTCGGTGAAGCTCGCTTTCAAGAACTGGTTGACCATTACTTTGCCGATAAAGGCATTCAAACGATTCCACTCATTGAAGTCGATAACTCGCGCTTTGCACTAAGCTTGACACTTCAAGGACTTGGTAGCATTGTTCTAGCCACTGCAATGTTGGCAAGACTAGCCACTGAACCAGCCAAGTACCCTATCAATGCGTTCAAATTACCAACAAGCGAGCTCAGCCTTGATTTTAGTATTGCCTACTTACCAAGTCACGTGCTAGCTAAACCGATTGCTTATCTAGTCGAACAAGCTTGTCAAACCTTCAACCCTGCGATTGATTTTTAGCATAAAACGCAAACTGTCAGCATCTATTAAGCTAGATGATTGACAGTTTGCGTTTTATTTTCAAAATCAATCACCGGTAGTGAATCATGTTCAACCCCACCAGCTGTTGCATTAGTTGCTCATTTTCTGGTGATAGTTTGATTTGTTGCTGCTGCAAACATTTAGAGATGTCTAAGTTCATACTGTCGAATACTCCCAGTACTGAACCAGTTCGCTGTTCCAATAGTTCCTGATAATAAGTTGCCAGCAGCTGTCGTAACGGTTGCTCGTTCGTGGTATTTAGATTAGCAATCTAAATCACTAATTATGCCCACAGCAACACGTGCCCGATCCTGCCCCCCGCTGTACCATTTCACCGTCATATCTGTTCGACTCCTTTTACGCAATAACAACTGCCACCATGGTCGCTGAACAGGTCTTCTGCTCAAACCTAATAACTCATCCGTCGAGACAGCAAATAGTTTGCTCAGTGCTACCAACAACTCTAAATCTGGATAACTTTTTCCTAACTCCCACTTGGAAATAGTTTGCCGTGAGACGTGTAACCGCTCCGCCACCGTCTGCTGGAACCATTAATGCTGTTGTCGTTGCTCTTTTATTTTACTGCCAATCACAATTTTCATCCTACCCGCTCCTCTATTACAATACTAGACTATTGGGTGCACCAATTCATTGCAACACACTTAAGCGCTACCGCAACGGTTGGTTGCAACTGTTCAAGATCAAGTCTCGGTATGAAAATGCTGATACAACGACTTTCCTGAAACTAACAATTCCACAACTTGTTGAGGATCATCAACAAGCACACCTTGTCGTTGCAAATAACTGACAAATTGCGGTAAATAGTCGCTGGCCTTCAACGCACATTCCAGCTGATAAGTTTGGGCATTAGTCTTTAAAATCAATTGAAAATAATCCGGATTAAAATCAAATGGTGAAAATCGTTTGCGACACCGATAACTGATGGTAACCCGCTGCAGATCTGTATAGTGGATTAGTTGGCGCTGTGGACAATTGAAGACAATTTGGCGAAACTTAGTCAATGTCGATGCAGCATACGTATGCAACTCAATGGTAGCAGGCTGAATCACCCAGTAACTATTGATTCCCACTGGAACGACCACAATCAATCCAACAATATAAAGTGATAAAAAGAGCCACCACGGCTGATAACCAAAACCAGTAAACAATAAACAAACAAATAGCCAAAATAATCCGAGACCCAGAAGTCGACCAAAGCTTAGTCGTCGACCAACAATATATGGCTTTGGAAAGAAAGCACTACCACGAACTAATTCATCCAAGGATAGATTATACAGATCCGACAGTGCCAGTAAATTATCGATTGATGGAATCGCCTTTCCGCGTTCCCACTTAGACACTGCCTGAGTCGTAACAAATAACTTGGACGCTAGTTGTGCCTGTGTCAATCCATACTGACAACGACGCGTTTTCAATAATGCTGCGAGTAACATTGGCTCGCCCTCTTTATGATTTCAGCTTAATCCTCAACCACGATCAAACCAATCAACTCGTGGTTGTTTAGTCACAATCATGCATAGCAGTCATAATTTGTTGAACTTCCGTGGTTAAATCTTGTTGCTCGTCAATTAAGACTTCATTAGCAATGCCCAACGTGTCATGTGGAAGCCACCACCGACGCATGTCTTCCACACCAAAATCACGATGACGCTTTTGATGACGCGCCAAGGTAGTGGCAAAACTCACTTCAAAATAATAAGTGAGGACGCGTGGAAACGATTGACTAAGCCGCGCCAACATTTTTCCATACCGATCACGTGCTAAGATGCCTTCCACAATGACTACAGGCACACGTCCCAGTCCATAACGCGCAATTTGTTCAATCAGACCAATTGAAATATTTCCCGGGTAATCATGACTCATCAGCATGTCGCGACGAACGACATCTTGGGACACTAGCAACGTATGATGGCCCACGCGTCGTTGCAACGCCTGCGCTAGCGCCGTCTTACCACTCCCAGAATTCCCCCGAATAATCACCAAAGTTGTTTCCATCCACATGTCCTCCACTCATTCCTGTATCTTAATCATACCGCACAGCTAACAAAAAAACGTTAACCAAATTGGCTAACGTTCGCTGACACTATTTGGCTTTACTGGCGTTACGTCGGGCATCATGTAAAATCTTCAATGCGCGTTTCCGCGATTTTAAGTTGGTCCCCCGTAGACGCCTGCGCGCACTTGCTAAATCTTGTTTTTCCATCATGGGTGCCTCCTTTTAAATAGTAATAATTACCATTTAAATTATATCAGCTATTCGATAATTGGCAATAATAAAGTTCCTCAATCAGGCCCCAGCCAGTATAATATAAGTAAAACAACATAACCGAGGCCTTTTTAATGCGAGTCTATCTCATTCGTCACTCCGAACCAACTTATCAACAGATCACCGCAGCTGGACTAACTGGTTTTGGTCGCGAACTCGGCGGCTTAACCGACCGTGGTATTATGCTAGCACAACAATGCGCCCAGCAGCCGTTGTTTGCACAAGTCCAATTAATTCTGTCATCCCCCTACACGCGCGCCTTGCAGACGGCACTGGAAATTGTGCGTTTTAATGATATTCCACTAAAGGTCGAACTTGGATTACACGAGTGGCTGCCCGATAACACGGGTAGTCGGACTGATACCGATGAACAAGCGGCCACGGCCTACAAGCTCTATCGACAACACGCCGGTAAGCACACCACCGCTAGTCCCCGCCCCTACGAATCGGCAGCTGAAATGAAGGCCCGAGTTTTGGCAACTTTGAATAAGTATGCCACATCTTACAATTGCATCGCCTGCGTCACACATGGCGAGGTCATGCGGCAGTTTGGCGATCAGAAAGACGTGGACTATTGTGGTGTGCGTGTTATTACGGTTGATTAGGAGGTCGGTGGTTATGAAAATCTACTTGATTCGGCATGGTGAACCGGATTATGGCCCCGTCACCAATGCTGGATATACCGGGTTTGGACGCGATTTAAGTCCACTCACTAAGCAAGGTGTTTTGCAGGCCCAACATTGCGCTGAACAACCAATTTTTAATGAGGTCCAGCTCATCTTAGCCTCGCCCTATACCCGAGCACTACAAACCGCAACGGAAATCATCCGACGGCATAACCGACCATTACAAGTCGAGTTGGGCCTTCATGAATGGTATCCAGATAAATCAGGCTGGCAAATAAAAAGCGGTCATCAAGCAATGGCCGCCTACGATGAATATACTGCCAACCATGGTCAAGCTAATGAAACTCAAACCTGGGACTACGAAACTAGTGCTGACATCCGCCACCGTGTCCAAGCGGTTTTTGATAAGTATCAGCATTACCAGTGTGTCGCCTGTGTCACTCACAGTGAGGTCATGCGCCAATTTGGGGACTGGCGACAGATTGGGTATTGCGAAGTAAAAATGATTCAGCAATGAATAGTAGCCATCAATAAAAGAAGCTAAGCCTGATTGACATCATCAACCGAACTTAGCTTCTTTATTAATTAGATTACTTTACAACTTCCGCGACCGCCGCATTCACCGCGTCACGTTCATCTTCAACTAAGGCAACGCGACTGGCGATGACCTTCGTATCCATCATAATTTCACGCGTTAAACCAGGCGTATTGATTTTTGGTTCAAAGAACGCCTTGAATTCTGCTAAACGTTCAGCCGTATGGAAGACCCGTGAAATGACGGTGATGTAAGTGGTAAATTCCATGTCACCACCAACCGTGGCTTCCAACCATGACCATTCGTCGCGAATCCAATCCCAAGCTGCTTGTTCACCAGTTGGATTAGCCAAGACGCCGCGGAACCAGGCCCGCAAGTCTTGTGGCTTAATCGTATCCGCATCTTCAAACTTCACAACTAACTGTTTGATTAATTCGGGGTCCGTAGTTGCGGTCAATGCGTCACAAATGTCAGCCTTGTAACTAGCATCGGCTGTCTGCCGTGACGCCGTCAATAAACTATCGAATAAGTCCTTACTACCAAAGTTCTTGACTTCATTCCGTAAAATGAAGACCCGCACATCGGCTGGTAAGGTCGCTAACTTATCACGGTTACCTTCGAATAATTCATGGGCAGCCAATACGGCCGCACTATTCTTGGCGTACAAAGCCGCACTCAAAACGTATGGCCGCGTCAACTGATCATTGTTAGATTCACCAGCTTGTGGCAACCACCCTAACCGTTTAACCTGAGCGGCACTCAATTGGTCAAATAACGTTTGTAAATGCTTTTCTTCATCAGAATCTGGCGTAACAAACTTACGTAAGTTACCCGCAACTTGGTACAACGCTGCGTTAACGACCGTTGAATGGCTGGCTGCAAACCGACTTAATAATGGCACAACGGCTGCGTATGAGATTTGACGACCTTCCGCTAATAAGCGTAAGTCTTGTAACAACTGTAACTGGTCAATAGCCGTTAAGTCATCAACATGCGCTAGAATATCATCCAATAACGTTTGGTCATACTTGACGATGAAGTGGGAGTTATTCCCAACGTTCAAGCGGAATGGTTGCCCACTCGCATCACGTAATTTGGCATAATCGCCGACCGTCACAGCTTGGTCCTTCATAATCGCTGGTGCCGCCTCATAGTTGCTATTCAACGGAATCTGCCATTGACGACCGACTTCTTCACCTTCACCGATGAAGAACTGTTGTTGTGACAAGGTCAACTGACCGTCAACAACCGCTGCCGTGACCACTGGATAGCCAGGTTGTTCCAGCCATGAATGCATGATGTCCCCAACTTGCATCCCAGAAGCATCTGCTAAGGCGTTCCACAAGTCATCACCCTTGGCATTACCATATTTATGATTGATAAAGTACTGCTTCAAACCTGCTCGTAAGGCATCATCACCAACTAAGGCCCGCGCCATTACTAACATCCGCGCACCCTTAGCGTAGACAATCGCACCGTCAAAAATCGAGTCGATTTCGGCCGGATCTTCCACCTGAACATGGACTGACTGAACCCCATCCGTGGCATCCCGTTGAAGCGCCATTGATGCTTCGGACGTTTGGAAAGTTTCCCAAATATGCCAGTCCGGTTCTAAGGCGTCCGTCGCCACATATTCCATCATGTTGGCGAAACTTTCATTTAACCAGAGGTCATCCCACCACTTCATCGTAACCAAATCACCGAACCATTGATGGGCAAGTTCATGGGCAATCACCGTGGCGACCCGTTGTTTCGTTTCGAGGGCCGTGTTGTCAGGATCTAATAGTAAGTAGGCTTCCCGATAAGTAACTAAGCCCCAGTTTTCCATCGCACCAGCTGAGAAGTCTGGTAAGGCCAATTGCCATGAGTGTGGCAATGGATATGGCGTCTGATAAAAATCTTCATAAAATTCGATTGAGCGCTTGGCAATGTCCAAAGCAAAGTCGAGCTCGTTAGCCTTGTGGGCCTTAGTACCGAAAACACCGATGGTCACGCCACTCTTGGTCTTCGTCTGCTTGCCTTGTAATTCACCAAAGGCAAACGCAATCAAGTAAGTCGACATCCGCACCGTGGTTTCAAAGTAATGCACCCCATCGGCTTCATGATCTTCGGGCATGTTGCTTAAGATCGTTTCACCATCATGTTCATCGTACTTGATGGCAAGATCAAAAGTCGCTTTAGCTTCTGGTTCATCGACACACGGGAAGGCTTGCCGGGCCGCGGTCGTTTCAAACTGCGTCCCGATTAGTTCTTTCTTCACACCGTTGACTTCGTAATATGATGGGTAGATACCCATCATCGTATCCGTCAATTTGGCACTGTACGTAATCGTCAAAGTTGTTTGACCGGCCTTGGCAAGTTCAATTCGAATTCCTTGGATCGCATTATCCACAGTAAAGGGCACATCCGCACCATCGGCTTGGACACCAGCAATGGTCAAACCATTCTGATGAATCAGCACTTCCTGCGCCTTAGCATCCCCGGTAATCGTTGATTTCCCCGAAATCAGCTTATCCGCCCGGTTAATATTGATATAAAGATCGTAATGTTCTGGTTGAAATGTTTCGTAAAAATGAGTTGTGGTTGCCATATTATTCTCCTCGTTTTTTAAGAATATATTCATTATACGACAATTGTCACTTTAATGCCGTATTCACGTTACCAAGACTAATAAAAAAGGTGTTGGTTCTTACCAACACCTTTCATGAAGCACTTAGCCCCGATCGTCTACAATATCAATTCGATAGTGAACTCGATTTTGTGCACCACTTTCGATATTTTCAATAACTAAGTCATACACTTGATTGCGATCATACGGCTGATCAACTAAAGTAAGATTAGCTCGCCGTATTCTCTTTTCAACCTGTGTATCTTTACTATTTGCATTAATCAGGATTTGCCCTGAAATTTGATGATTATTTTTATCAACAAAATATAATTTAAAGGCAGCTGGTGTTACTTTAGAACTAATTGGTTCGGTTTGCATAATACTTAACGGTACCTCTAATGAGGTTACTCTCAAATTAGAATTATTAATCTGTAAGGTTACCTCATGTGCCGTCGATTTTTTACTGGTTGTACGTACTTCCAGTAACGGGACCACCATTTCTTCCAATGATGATCCTCCATGTGCATAATTATCACCACCATTGGCCTTAAATACGTTAGCCGTAGTCGGATAATAAACATACCGTGAATCCTGGTTTTCTAAAATATCGGCTAGGGCTTGGCGTTCAACACCTGGAACCTTGATGTCGCGCTCAGAAACTAAGTAACGTGGTGACTTCCAATCTTCCGCAACCGTTTTAACTTCAATTTTGTCAATATCCGCAATTTTTTCATCACGATATTGATACCCGTGATCCGCAGTAATATAAACATGATTAATGCTATTAGTTCGTAATCGCCAGATTAATTCTTGCAATTCGTTAATCGCATTTTTAGCTGCAGTGGCAGTTTCATCTTCGGTTCCTTTATTCTCTGCCGTAGTATCAATCTGATTGTGATAAATATAGATTACTTCTTGATTGACAAACATGGATCGAAGTTCATCACGTGACTTACCTTGCAAATCCTTAAAACGATATGCCGTACTTTTAGGGTTTGCTTGGCGCAATATTGCCTGGCGTTGTTCAATATTACTTGCGGGCTGACCATCAACGGTTACCCGGCGCTCTTCAGCCTGTAATGCTAAGTTTTGATGCGGTAATAAGGCTGGCATACCCATATAGGTGACGGATGGCAAACCACTAATTAGAAAATGCATCTGCATATCCGTAACTTGGTCTTCTTGCTTTAACTTATTCTGTAATTCCTTTCCAACTTCAAAACGAAATGAATCAGAGATAATAACTACAATTCGATTCTGTTCGTTACGAATATACTGATTATAAAAATTTCGTTGCAGAAGTTGTGGCGCAATTTGCTGGTAATTTAAACTCTGATTCCAGCCGATATTAAACTTGGATAACAAATCAACATAAAGCTGCTCTACCAATCGTTTCAACCGCATATAATGATCTGGATAACCAGCAATATGATATTCATAAACAAAGTGCCGATAATTCATATCAATATAATAACCACCATTAGTATACTCATCAACCATTGCGTTGAACCCATTTGCGGGCCGATTATGACGAGCTTGGATAACTTGCCATGCACTTCTGACCATCAAGTACAAATGATTGGTATTATGTGAGCGGCCATAGTGCATTTCTCGACGTTTCTTAGTCAATTTGCCAATACTTAAACCGTCAACTAGAACTTCATCATTTTCCAGCAACAATTGCTCTTGAATCCAGTTCAAAATTCTCCGATCAAATTCCGGGAAAACATCGCTATTTGCAAGATCATCAATATCAAGTTGATCAAAAAATTTATTTACTTTAATATTCTCCCAAACATGCCGTGCAATCTGATCATAATCATCACGATGCTGATTATAGGCTTCAGCGCTAAATTGTTGCATAAACGTTTGGACATTGGCCGCCCGAGTACTCAAATTGTAACGATTATCAGCTGCCGTCGGGAGTCCCATTTGTTGAAAGGCCATCGTGACATACATTCCAGACGCCAGTGTTAATAAATCTGGCTGATCAGACTGAAATCTAAATTGATCACTGATTAGTCTCCAAAAATCATTGATGACGTGATATTTTTCAAATTCATTTAAATACTTGTTATCCATCAATCCAGCCTTAAGAATCAGTCTTAATATCGCAAAAAAATCTACTAAGGGCTGATCCAGCCGAACGATCGCCGCCATAATTGCAACTGTTGGTTCTGACTGATAACTGTGTAAGTCATACTTCATGAACCGTGCACGGCGTTCCTTACTTCCAAAAAATGCTGTATATCTTTTTACAAATGAATACATATTCTCCGGCAGTTGCAGTTCTTTGCGCAAAATTTCTGGTGCATCCGCTCTGAATATCTCGGAGTACAGCACCATATCGCGTAAATGGTTTTCATCTAATGGCGGTTGTGGTTGCGGCGAGTAAATTAAAAACTTTTCGCTCGTGCCCGCCCCTAATAACCGCAACTTTGTTTTTAATTGGTATCCCATCTTTAACTCAACTACAGTGGCGACACCCGCTAGTGCTCCAGTTAAGTCGCGGACACTATCCTCAAATTCGCCCTGGTCGTCATACCAAAAAATGAATTGATGGCCCGCCTTAAATTTACTTTTTAACGTTGTCACAACTTGATCAATATTTACGTCAGCCATAATTACTCCTCGTTTCAAAAAATTCACCACCCTTATCATACCGTATTCCCCGCTAAAACTCACATTATAATAAATTTAATAATCGTTCACTCCAAACTATCATGACGGCGTTATTCAGCATCTAATTAACGATATTGATGAAGCCGATTTTGACGTTACTCGTGGTGGTCAGGTTGAAATTATTGGGTGGCTGTATCAGTACTATAATACTGAACCAAAAGAAGTAGCAATCAGTCAACCTAAGTCTCACAAATTTAGAAATAATGAAATTGCGTCTGCTACACAAATTTTTACACCCGACTGGATTGTTAAGTACATGGTACAAAATTCGCTCGGAAAGCTTTGGATTCGACATATAGTTGCAAAAAATGGCAGTTTGTCTGAAAAACAATTAGCAGAGCAATTTCAGTGGCAATATTACATGGAAGATGGTCCTCAGCCTAAAGAAGCCATAGTAGAGATAACTAGTACTGAAAATTCACTTGAGGATCTTAATATACAAGATATTAAATTTATTGATCCTGCTATGGGCTCAGGACATATTCTTGTATATGCGTTTGATGTCTTAATGGACATTTATGTATCAGAAGGATTTTCTAAACGTGAAGCTACTGAATTAATTATAACTAATAATTTAAGTGGCCTAGATATTGACATGAGAGCTTTCCAGCTCTCCTACTTTTCAGTCATGATGAAAGCAAGACAATATAATCGACGAATATTATCGGCTAATCACTCAATAAATGTGTTTAGTATTCCAGACACGAGCGATCTAGCTATCGAGAGTTTTAATGTTCTATTCGAACAATTGACGGAGAAAACAGTTGCTATACTAAAAGCGCTGCTAGCTGTTTTTGTGCATGGAAGCGAGTTTGGTTCTCTACTTAAGGTAGAACAGTATAATTTTGAAATGATCTTGTCTGAATTGGATGGCCTAAATGAACACCAACTGTCATTTGAACTAATACCATTGATTGAGAAGGCAAAAGAAATTATTAAAGCAGCAAAATTATTGGCCCAGCCCTATCATGTAGTTATTACTAATCCGCCGTATATGGGGTCTTCTAGAATGTCGCCAGCGTTGGCTAAGTTTGCAAAAGAAGTATATCCAAATTCTAAATCAGATTTATTCTCAATGTTTATGGAACGCTGGGGCCGTGCAACTCTGTCAGGTGGATATAGCTGTATGGTTACTATGCAATCATGGATGTTCTTATCAAGTTTTGAAAAGATGAGAAAAAATATATTAACTAAATACACGATTTCGAATCTAATGCATATGGAAAATAATGTAATGGGAATTGCCTTTGGCACTGCTGTTACGATTTTACGTAATATATTATTGCCTGATTTTAGTGGTACCTATCACCAGATTAAAACTACTGATGTTACGAAAGGAATACCAGCAGTTGTTCCAATTACTGGAAATCGATTTAATCGAACTAATCAAGCGAAATTTAAAGAAATTCCTGGATATAAAATTTCCTATTGGGCGTCTTCAGAAATTCTTTCAGCTTTTAAATATCCGCTTATACGTAAGTACGGGAACGTTAAGTCCGGAATAATGGTAAAATCGGATTTTACAAAAGAATGGTATGAGGTTAGTAATGAAGATATTCTCTTTAATGCAACTAATATTTCTCAGATGTCTGGGTTCAAATGGTTTCCGCTTAATAGCGGCGGTGGTTTTAATAAATGGTTTGGAAACAATACTACCGTTATTGATCTTGAAAATAACGCTGAAAACATCAAAAATTCCAAATCAAATTATCGGTTGAGAGATTCTAACTATTACTTTAAAACAGGAATTACGTGGGGACGGATTACCTCGTCTGATACTTCCTTTCGGTTATCCAGACAAGGAAGCTTATTTGGAGATGCTGGTCCAATGATGTTTATGGATAAAAGTATCTTTTTTATACTTGGTTTTGTCAATTCTAAAGTAATGCCCACAATAGTTAAAATTTTAAATCCAACATTAAATTTCCAAGTGGCTGACATGAAAGATGTTCCCGTTATTAATGTCAATAAGGATTTGGTCGAACCACTTGTACAAGCTAACGTGATGCTATCTAAAATGGATGAGGGATGCTTTGAACTATCTTGGGATTTCAACCGCCACCCGCTTCTGTCGCACATCGCTGACGATAATCTATCAATATGGTATTATTCAGTGGTATTGACCAATCGCGGTGCCAAAAATGTGCCAATATTTCGGCTTTGGGGGGTAAAATAATGGTTAGTTATCAAAAACGAGGCAATGTTTGGCAATACGAAATCTCATATAAAGATGCAGACGGAAAGTATAAAAAGCTCCGAAAGTCCGGTTTTACAAGAAAATCTGACGCTATCTTGGCTGCCAGCAAGATTCAATCGGAACATCCTAATTTAAAAACTGCGAAGGCGGGTAGCGAATCACTAGTCAGTTACTACGAGCGATGGATTAAGACTTATAAGCAGAACGCAGTATCACCTATTACTTACAATAAATACCAAAACACTGCTAAACATGCGCGAAAGTTATTTGGTAGCTTAAAACTAAAAGAGTTAACTAAATTAACTTATCAAGAAAAACTCAATGAGTTTGCAAAAACACATGCACGTCGAACCGTTTCTTGTTTACACAAGCAATTGCGCGCATGTATTTTAGAAGCAATGGATGAGCATATCATTGCTTCTGACCCCACGCGCAAAGCTGTTATTACTGGCCGATCACTGCCAAAAATGTCAAAAACGCTAAATTACAATGATTGGGCTAAATTGATTACGCACTTGGATACCGATCAAATTGATGAAATGACTATCTATCTAGCTGCAGTAACAGGCATGCGTTATGGGGAAATAGTTGGTCTAACAATCAATGACTTGGACTTACAAGCCGGCATTATCAATGTTAATAAAACTTGGGATTACAAATACAAGACGGGGTTTATGAAAACAAAAACGTCAACCTCCAATCGTAAGGTCTCAATCGATAACACAACCATCCATCGATTAAGTCACTATCTTTCAATCCACCATTTTGAACAAGATCAGCCTATTTTAATGGATAAGAATCATCACGTTTTAGTCAGTGCGGAAATCAATAATGCGCTAACAGCAAAACTACGAGTGCTGTCTATCCCAAGAATTACGTTCCACGGATTGCGTCATACCCATGCCTCTATACTCTTATACCGTGGTGTCAGTGTTCTATCTGTGTCCAGACGTCTAGGTCACAGCAACATCACCACTACTCAGTCTACCTATTTACACATCATTAAAGAGTTAGAGTCCCAGGATAAGAATAAGATTATATCCATTCTAAATGACACATTAAAATAATTGGCACTTTTTTGGCACAAAAGGAGCTCTCCGGCAAAGAGAGCTCCTTTATTATGACTATAATTTACTCAAAATTTTGTTTCCATCTTGTAACTTTTCATAGTTGACTAATACACCATCGTCTAAGTCAAGATTAATACGCTGGTCGGCAACATGTCGAACAATTGGATCATATTGCTTCAATTCTTTTAATTGTTGTGTGACATGTTTTAGTTTTTTCTCTAATTGCTTCTTAGTTTTAGTAACACTCTCATCTTGAACCCATTGCTGTAATTTCTCAATACGTTCTTCATAACGACTTTGTAACGGGTACATATAGTCAGTACGCATCATGGCTAATTCGCCCTCATCATAACGATGTAAGTACATCAATGCCTTCAGACCATTCTGCTTTCCACTGTTGAATTCCCAATAGATTGGCCGCTTCTGATACCCCTTCTTATGATCTTTAAAGAAGTCATCCACAAAATATTTACGAATAGCTTGCTCAGAATTATCGGCTTGTTTACCAATTACATAAGCAATGTAATCCATGTTTTCTTGAACATGCTCTTCTCCAAAAGTCACTGCTAAGAAGGTTCTGAATCGATTCATGATATCACGATCATCGTCAAAGTATCGGTCATCGTTTAACAACAACAAGTTGTCTTTATTTGGCACAAACTTCTGATATTTATCAGTATTCCACTCACCACCCGCATAGGCAAGTCCAAGAGTGTCTAACGAATATCTGCCGAACACAAGTCCAATAAAATACGATAACAAGGATTTAATATCACTTTCCTCATCTGCCCGACGCACGGAAACCTCTTTATCTTCAACTTCCGGCGTTAATTCATCGTTCAAACCGTACAAATCAATAAAAATTCGATTTAATTCTTCTTCATTTGCCTTTAATTGATCAAACCGCTCTTGTGCTTCAGTCTTCCAGATAGCGAAAGCATTTTCTAGTCGTCCACCGATCTCTGTTTGCTTATCGTCAGCGATGTGCAATAGAAGTGGATGAACTTTGAAATCCCATGAATTTTCATATTCATTCCAATCACTTTGGGCTAATAAAACATTTATTCTAACGACATGTTCAATATTTTGATCGAATATTTCTTTTTTTATCGGTAGCTTGTCCATATCACCATTCTGTAAAGACAATGTTGGATTTAAAACCTTAGTAATTAGAGTAGTTACTTTTGAGTTCAAAAATCCTAGCAGAGAAAATATTGTGCTATCATCATTTGAGAAAAGCATTGGCCCTTTGTTAGAATCAAATATACTACCTTGAGGACTATACCTGAACGTATTAGAAGCACTAGTCAATGCACTCCAAGTTATACCGCTGTGAAAGTAGTAATCTTTTCCCTGAAATCCAAAAGAGTTTTTGTTAATTTTGCCAAACTCAGCTATTTCCTGACCAGAATTGTAGTAGTTAACAATAAGCTCACGATTGCCGAACCATTTGTGGTTCTTTCCGCCTTTATTATACGGAAACCATTTTTTCTTAGACGTTTGATTTTTCCTCCAAGACCGGCTTACATCAACATGGTTGAATAGAACTTCCCACCAGTCATGAATAAATAAATTATTATTTCCGGTTGTCAGCCCACGCTGTGCGGGAGAAATATTTTTAAGGGGTATTCCTACTAAGAAATCATGTAACAGCTGATTGCTTACCCAATAAGCAATTGGACTTCCCGGAATCTTCTTGAAGTTCGCTTGATTAGTTCGATAAAGGTAGTCTACCGTTTGATCTCGAACGGCTGCTAAGTATGCCGTCTCTTTCCTATCTTGAGAATTAAAATCAATTAGACGTTCATACGTGCCCACATATTCAGTTAAGTTTTGCTTTTTCAGCACAAAAGCTGTCGATTGCACAACTTCGCCACCGATTTCTTCAAATGCTCGAGTTCCTAAATGAGCCATATTAATTAGTGTATCTTGTGTTAACGATTGTCTAAGCTTCTCGAAGCTAGAGAGAAACATCCATGCATGTTGTGTAATCATCGCATAGTAGCCATTGGCACTCACAAACATTCGCAATCGTTCCATGAAAGCAGCAAACAAATCTGCTTTTCCAGCAGTAAAATGTCGTTTTACGTATTTACTAAGAACATCATTCATTTTTCCTGAACCCATGTATGGTGGATTCATGACCCCTACTGTATATTTGTGACATAAAAGTTTCGAGACTGTAATAATTTCTTTTAGCTTATGTTTTTTCTCTTCTAATTCAATACTTTCAAAAGATAATTGATGTTCTCCGGGTTTTGTATCAATAATTGATTCAATTTCGAGAAAATCAATGGGGTCAGTAAAATGAATTAAGGAGCCGTAACTATTGCCATCATGAAAGGCGTTTAATAAACGCGTGATATCTGAAGACTGCTGGTCCGTAGTAATTAAATCTTCAAAATCCTGTACCGACAAATCTGTATATTCTGGAATATCAAAAACGTTTGGACTTAATCCCAAGGTTAAGAAATGCCGATTATATTCGCGCGCTTTCATAGATAAAGCAAAGTATGATAGTTGGAATGCTCGAGTATCAATGTCAAAACCATACAGATTATACTGAATAATATTTTCGGTAGCATCTCTCTTTGAATAACCTTCTGACTCATACAGCTGTAAAAAGACATCAAACGCGTAAACTAGCACGTGACCAGAGCCCATTGCTGCATCCACTAAAGTAATATCCTCGAGTTTCACTTCAGTAAGCTCTTTTTGTGCCTCTATAATCTTTAGAGATACTTGTTCGTTTTGCTGAGATTCGGGCATGTAATATTGCCAATGATAAGCCTGTGCTATTTCTACTTCTGATCGCGAATCATTTCTAGCATGTAAAACATCAATCCAATAACGGCCCAACGAGTTTTCAACCATATACTTGACAATCCAATCGGGCGTAAATAATTGGGTTACCGCAGGGATATCAGTTTCAGTGTATTTACGTTTTTTGAATGCTACTTCTTTTGGTTCAGTATTATAGTACTGATACAGCCACCCAATAATTTCAACCTGACCACCACGAGTAACGTCAAAATCGGCTTCATCAATATCGTTAATTAGATGCTGAATAACGCCGTCATGATAGTTTGGAGTGAACAATAATTCTGCATAATCGTTAGTTTTTTCGAATAAATGTGGTAGATTTGCATTTAAAGCGTTGGCTTGCTTAATAAATAGCATCCGATATTTGGCGTCCATGTCAACTGTGGCTTCAGTTTCCGAAGCATGTACCATAATTGCTTGCTCCTCGTTGCTAAAAGCACCAAGATACGGCACTAAATCGGCTTCGCTTCGCAACATAATATCAGGTTCATTGCGGCCTGATGAACTAGATAATACTCGAATCCGACTCGGCAAATAACCATTAACTTCCATAAACCGAATCGCAATTAGGCGATTGAACCAAGTATATGCAACCTCTTCGACCAACTCATTGTAGGCCGTCTCATAATCGGTTGCCTTCTCACGCTCATGTAATTCTACAACTAGTTTTTGGCGCTTAACAATGTTCGAACCAGTGATTGGGTTGCGGTCATCCACATAATACTCAATTTCAGACGTAGACGTTTCCAACTTATCGGAAATTTGTTCCTCAGTAATTCCCAACACTTTCATTTGTAATTTGATAGCCGCAATTAGTTTCCGTCGCGATTCAATTGCAAAATTTTTAATGGCTGTTTTGTCCATTTGTAATTCCTTTCAACTTGACTATTAAAGATCAATCTTCAATTCATCAACATTATCCAACTGAGCAATTAATACCTTTCGTAATTGTGCCAATTGCTCGTCAACCTCTTTGGCACTAGTTACTTGCCATGAACGGTTAACTGGCAAATTTTTAAGACTAACATGCTTCGTTGTCGGTACTTGAGGCGTTACCGTTATTGAAGTGGCCGTTGGAGTTTGGTCTTCATCTGTATTTGTTTCATCCTTATCCACTTGTTTCTGTGCACGTTGTAATGCAGCTTGTTTTCTCTCAATTTCAATGATTTCTTCATCAATGCGCGTCTGCAAGTTATCTTTCTTAACGGAAGCCTTAGATTTAATTACGACCAATTCATCCAAATTACGAGCTGCTTGTGCTTCTTGAATAAATTGTTCGAAAGCTTGATTGATGGTCGGTTCAAACTGACCAATTAAGTCCTTGTTCTTTGCATAATCCAAAGCTGCTTGCCATTCAATATTGACATTCGCTTTAATATCCGCCTCAGTTTTGTCAAACTCTGCACTATACGCGCTATTAAATTTTTCATTAAGACTGTTCAACTCATTTAACCGATCAGCCTTGTTTGCATCAACTCGATCTTTAATCTGCTTATAGATCTTGCCAACATCAGCCCCGCTAATAAATGAACTAGACTTCTCATAGATATCAATCTTAGAAAGTGCATCTTTCCAGATTTTCTCTTGAGTCGGATTATTGTAAAAATCGATCAACCCATAGTCATACATATCGTCGGACCAATCTAAGAAGTCATCTTGATGCTTAAATAATTTATTGTAAAACTGGTCCGTATCAGTCTGGCTAATTAAGCCATTCATCAGTTGTAAACCATTCTCTAAAACGTTTCTTCCTGGATAACGCGTAGATAGCCGCACGAACTCATTGAGTGCATCTCGCTCTTTAATCATACTTTGACGTAAATTGTTAACTAACGTATCATCTTCATCGTCATCAAAGCTCTGCCGGTTGAAGACGTCCTTAGCCACCGCTTTTAACGCTTGGCGTTTTTCCTCCGAAACAGCGACACGTGGAACAAACTGCATCTTGTCAACATACTGTTTCTTCACAAAATAGTTTGCTAGTTCAACTGGCTTAGTGGCATCTTCTATATTGATTAGTGCGTTGTTAACATATACTTTAATCCGGTTGTCAGCAAAAAGTTTGGCCACCATCCACTTAATGTCGATATCACGGTATCCATACGGTTCTACGCCAAAACGATCCAGAATCGACTTATAGGCCACTTTACTATGAGAACCGTTATCAGCATCCTGCACAATTCGATTCATGACTGCTTCCACCGCTTGTCTATTTTCATCGGGGGCAATTAACTCTTGATTAAATAGCGCAACAATATCTTTCTCCGATTTAATCGCCGTGATATAGCTTAAATTACGGTAAATTTCGTCAACTAGATGTTCCTGTGCCGTATTTAAACGTTGCTCAAAACTCTTGCTTCCTGCTTCCAGCAATTCGCCACCGACATAAATATCAGCATCTTCCAGTGCATCTTCCAAATCTACATGAACCTTTTCAATCAGACTTACCCGCTCAGCACGCTTAACATCAATAATATTGTTAGATCGAGCATCCTTTGCGTAAGCACCTGGATCCATTACAAATTTTTGAATTTTCAGTGCTTGTGATAAATTATGGGTGTAATCATCACGTCTAGGCATATCAATAATAATTTGTGGTTCACTAGGGGATAACGCGATTCGTCTTAATTCAGCTTCATCACGATTAGTATTACTTTCAGGAGTGTTCAATTTTAGGCTTAACGTATTGTTGGCCAACCCCAATGGCTGATCATCAACGAACTGATTGAAATTAAACGTATACTGCTTATTTAGCTTAGGATAGGTAAACTTTCGATCAATTTTTTTTGCCCCGAATAAATAGTTCCCAATTTCACGAGAAACTTCTCCAGGCTCTACATCTTGTTTTGAAATTGACCGGCTAATCTCTTGTTCAGCGTTAGTTAAAAATTCGAACCCTTTAGTCGTCTCTTCAATGAAGTTTTGATTCGTTAACTCAATCAAGGCTTCTTTAACTCGCTTTTCCAATTCAACCCGGTCGGTATCAATTGAATCAATCATCAACGTGACAACGTTATTCAGAGTAGCATTAAAATTATCTACATACTTCACCATGAACAGCGTTTCCAAAACCTGCACGGCAAATGGGTGTTCAACACCATCTGGATTAACACGTTCATTCTTAATCGCACGTTGAATCACAATCATGTGCGTGTGGTCCAAGAATTGATCAAGGCCCTGGAAGAAAATACTAAACGGAACTAACGCCCGCACGTCTTCATTTTCAATCCGTTGTGCTGATTCTTGAAAAACTGCTAGCATTGAACGTTCACCGTTTGCTAAGTGCTTACCGTCAGAACCGTTTTCCCGAATGGCAGTCAACGTATCTTGTAATAAATTATACTGATACGGTACAAATGGATAAACATCTGCAAAGCTTTCTGCACTTTGATAATGATCCCGCGTAATATCCGATTCAAATGTCATCAAGTTGTTGATGGCATGTTGATCATCTGAATACGTCTGCATCAGGGCCCGTTCACTTTCCGGCGTCTTGACTAATAATCGCTTATTAATTACTTCATCAACGTTCGCTGACGACATTGCAATTCGAGTATTAAAACGACCCTGAATTTTCGAGAAATCTTGTCCATTAATATGGTCCGTTACCTGATCGATTGCTTGTTGACTAGTCACAATTACCCAAGCTTTTCCATGCGTATATGTCCCCAAATCTTCGACAACACTTTGCAAATTCAGCATTCGTTGCTGACTATCGCCGATATATTGGCCAATCTCATCGACTAAAAACACAAGATGATAGTCTGGATCTGCTTGTTGTTCAATATATTCATTAACCCGTTGGGCAAAATCTTCTACACTGAGTGGGTATTCCGTTTTAAGCTGCTCGATAAAGCCATCAGCATTTTCTTCAGTCATTTCGCCGACAGCCACGAGTGCTTCTTTGATTGTATTTTTAAAAAATGCAAATCCATTTCGAGCCTCTAGCCAAGTTCTTCCCTTATCATCTAGTTCCTGGAACTTAGCCTGAAACGCCTCATATTTACCATCATGAATCAAGTTGCGTTCCATGTCGGCAATCCAAAAGTCAACGCCTATCAGACCAATTTTTTCATTAAAAACTTGCCAAAAAACATTTAAAATGGCATCTTTTTGTGATTTGCTACCATTCTTAGCTTTTGAATCAATATTAAACAATATCGTTTCATTATGTACTGAAGTTGCCAATTGAATCGCATCAACAGTCTCTTGACTACCAATCTTATTCTCTTTTAAGAAATAATCGATTGCTGGCTTGCCAGCAACACTCCGATTTTCCAACAAATAGGCCAGAATCTTTAAAAAGTGAGATTTCCCTGAACCAAAGAAACCTGAAATCCAGACTCCCATCTCCGAAGTGTCATGATTAATACTGGCAACGTATGCTTTAAAAAAATCATGGAAATGTTTTTGTAATTCGTGTGTGACAACATATTCTTCTAGTTCCTGTTTTACATTAGCATCTTGTTCATCACCAATGGTAATAACACCTTTAATATTACGATCAATTGGCTTAGCAAATATATCTTTAATCTTCATTATTTTGCCCCCTCAAGGCCTTGAAAAAGTAATTCTAATTTATTTGAAAAGCACGATAATAGTTATCTTCCTTAGTTTCCCCGAACATACTAAGACTTAAACTATTATATTCACCTGGGTAGAATAAAATAACGGGTACCGATGATATGATTTGGTGCATCGTATTCAGTATTTTATGTGCCCGAATTAATGGAAAAATTTCACCAATTCCAGTTAAAAAAATCACCGAGTTTTGGTTTTCTAAATGTTTTTCCATATACTTAACAAAAAGATTTTCTGAATCGGTCATCTTGAGTACATTATTTAACTGTTCAGTCAGGTACTCAATGCCTTCATTTTCCTCCATGTCAAAAACATTCTGTCTAATGCCAATTTCATCCAGTAATTTCCACATAATTTGATATACATTGAACTCAATAATATCAACACCAACTGAGGCTTGATTAAATCTACGTTCCATTTTATCAATAGCCTCCCGAACGATTGGCTTGTCCTGCGGTGCATAGCCTAGAATATAATACGAAACTTCGTTAGACAGTCCCCGACTTTCTTGAAAATCCTGATTCATAATTTTTTTCTGTAAATGCGCTAACTTCGTACTTGTGCTAACGATCATACTCACCTCCCTAAAAGCACGGCTAAATTGCGATGAGCGTGCTTAGCTTGTAACAAATCTTCTAATCTTAAATCTAGCATCGGCCGATTAACTTCGTCATAATCGCCAAGATCCTTGAGCAACTCTGCTTCGCGACAAAATGTTTTAAAAATTCCCGCTAATCGTTCAACGGTCTCCTCTGTCCAGTCTGCAATTTGCGCATTTTCAACCCGTTTCCGGTTAAAAAAATCCTCAATCTCATAATCATGTAAACGCGCATCGCCTAATAGCAATTCACCACGATAAACCTCATACATAAATTCGTTAAAGAGGCGATTCATGTTCATAATTGAAATAAGATTAACCAATTTTTGATTACTGATATCTAAACTTGAAAATAAAACAAAATAATCCTGGTCTAAAGTAACCAAACGTTTCTTTAGAACCTTCAAGAGATCTTGAGTTCGCGCAGCCGTTTTCTGTTTAAAATAATTATCTTCTTCTGCTTTAGCTCTAATATCATCTTCACTGTAGCCAGCATTAAGTAATTCAATATATGCTTGAAATTCAGCAAACCAAAAAGAATGTGAAACCATTGTTGCACTATATTTTGGCATTCAATTCCACTCCCAATTATCAACCATTGATTTGTCAACAACATTCCCAACTATATAAAAGTATATCATATGCATAGCTAATAAAAATTAGGAGTTCGACGATTCCCAAAAGGATTCATCAAGCTCCTAATCTTTGATGTAATTGACTTTTACGGTCTAGAGATACTACTCAATTTAAACAACTCGACTCAAGATATTTCTACCACGTATCTGATAAATATGTTCGTAGCAAGTATGCGGGATAACAGCTCCAGCCAAAACAATAACTATTTAGTAATGTCGATCCATATGGTGAATAATTGGCATCAGTTTGATCAAAGACTTCCCAAAAAGTATCCGCATCGTTAGCCACCATTGCCCCCCAATACTGCCGAATTATATCAGTTGCCACTTTAGTCTGACCATTTTGCAACAACACTTCAGCCAACAACGCTTCCGTACTTGGTGTAACTGCGGTATTGTTGAAGTCAAAATCATGCAATAGCTGTTGCAATGCACGTTGTTGCTCATTCGATGGTAATACATTGGCTAGTAGCAGCTGAATCTGAGCCAGTAAATTTACTTCCTGGTTCGGCCCACTAATAAATACAGCTTTATCACTATCATAGAATCCTTTAATTGTCGCAATTTTTAAATCTTTTATCCAAGCTTGTATTTCATTAACGTCCGGGTCCTTCCACTGTAATGCGAGTTTCAAAAAAGCTTTCATCGCCTGGACCAAAATACCTTGAACTGCGGCCTCCTTGTTACAATTGGTTGACCAATCAACAAAAACATCGGCACGTTGTCCCACCGTTAATCCTGTGGTTAATTGCACTTTAATAAATTCGAATGACCGCTTAACTACCGGATATAAATCATTTAATGCTACGCGATCTCTGGTAGCGTCAATATATTCTGCTACGGCCATAATGAACTGCAGTTGATAATCAAACCAATACAAGTCATCCGCAACTGGTATTTTAGTTCGTGTTAAGATATCCGCTGGTAAGCGACCATCTTTATCTGAAAACGCCCCAAATAAATACAAACATTTTTTTGCTAACTTCATGTGCTTAAAAGTAACGTAATTAACTTTGGCCTGCATTCGAAAATCTAACAACCATAAACGACGATCTCGTTTTGTACCATCCTCAAAAACTGTCTGCATGGTATTTCGCAAAGTCTCTAAACAGACCCGATCAATTTCATGCAATTCCGGCGGATCGTTACTGAATGGCTGTACAACTTGACTCAGCACTGCACTTGCTGCTCGAAACTCCGCATCCGCCAAAACCGGCTGCCACTTTAACGACTGGCCCACTGGCTCCAACATAATGTAGCGACAGCTGTAACGACGCTCAAAGTTGACCGTGGCTGGTAATAATTCAACGTGACGCGTATCGTCTTGAATCCAAGCCATTGGCAACCAACTCGTCACACAACTGGCATCAACACTTAATTCCTGTAACCGCTCAGCAAATCGTGTCCGCATCAGCAACGGCGCGTCCATCGGTGAACCAGCCACGTCAATGGCAACTTGAAAGTGACCCACATACAACGCCCCCAAATCGTAGATCAAGCGTTCATACCTATGTAGCGCGATGGCGCCCGTAACCGGTTGCCATGCAGCAGTCGCTAATGTTGCCTGATTAATCTTGGTCGCCACAAAATAACGTTGTGGTCGGATGGTACGGGTAGCTAGTGGTACTGATAAACTCGCTTTTGTCAGTAGTTTCGGATTGGCAGTAAAACATTGGTCAGTAATCTTCTGAAATTTGTGATCATGTTCATTACTAAAAGTAACTGTCATTTTTTAACCCCATCTCTATCCGTTTAATTTGCTACCAAATACCCGCTTCCAAGATCTAATCGTGAACAATCACCGCTGACTTCAAATCAACGCAATACCGCTGCCTAGGCTACTTCTGGTTCCCACCGTTCAAACGCCCCCATCAAGTTCTCTGTCATCTGAAACTCGCCCATTACACTGACCAACGCCGACTGCGCATTCATGAAGAGTGTCGAATGGACAAACCGTTGGGCTTGCGCATTCTCGACTAATCGCCGAACTTGCAAGCGCTGAGCCGTCATCAGTTCAACTTCGGCCCGGCTTAGCTTTTCACGTGCTGCTCCGTACCGATAACTTGCAATATCTGTCAAGGCAGCTGCTACCAGTGAACGAGCACTACCAATTTTTAAAATCATCGTCATCGTAACGTTGAGCGTGTGTTCCGTATTCTTTTGCATATTTTTCACCCTTTTCACTTAAATTTCCTACTCTTTGACCAATCGTGCACACCTGCGTTGACGGTAGTCATCATCATCACGCCATTCCCCCAAACGACAGTAATCATGACCGATAACTAACTTTGACTATTGCGCTGTTCACACGTTCAAAAGATTTAACTAGTTGTCTTGACACCGTGAACTTATGTCATAGTATAGCATTACTTTTCAGAAAATCACTCTTGGCTTTTCAATATATACACAAACTTTACAAAATGAAAGCCGGGGCAATTTACGTGCATTTGTCCCGGCTTTTTCATTAATATTATATTTTCACAATAATTAATTTATCCTACCCAAACTACCGCTCATGACACCCTTAATTAGTCCAATGAGTCAGCAGCTGGACTGGTCTTTGATTCATCCCCATATTGCCAGTCACGCATTTGATTTGCAGCGGCTGCTGAAGGATAGGCGTTATTATCGAACCAGGCCCCAGCACCACTGGCATTCATTAAGACTGGAATCTGGCGGCCATCAAAATAATGATATCGCACGTATTCAAAGTTCCCAGCGCCAGCAGTCTGTTCAGACCCCATAATATGAATCCATTTTCTCCCCTCAGATGCCGCATAGGATAGCTTCAACCCATTGGTATCATTTTGCGTCATTGAATTAATCTTGTGATCGTACTTATTATAGTAATACCAAGTCCCCTGATAACCTTGAGGCCATTGATTAGCCTTCGCATCACGACTCATGTTCACGTTCAACGCACTATCTGTCAGTGTCGTCGGTCGACTACCCGTAATGATTTTGGCAAAACCGGCTTGCAAAGCACTATTTTGCGTATCATGAATGATCAACTCGTCCCCGTTGGTCGTCTGAGTCACAAAGACGACTGGTCGCCGATTATGGAGGCAAAAGAAGTACGTGTTTGGATATTGTGCTTCCGCCTTACCACCCGTTGCGACGGCCACCACTTGAAATTCACTACGATCTTCGCCGTCTTTGGACCACTTGAGATCCACTGACTGTGAGCCCCACTTGATTCGGCCTGCTAAGCTACCATTAAGCAAAGCATTGGGAAAACGAAAGCCTAAATGATCCGGAACCTTATCATCATACGTCCCGACATAGGTCTGGCCCATCTCACGTTGCCAAGAGGCCATAAATGTCGATAAGGCTGCTTCCTTGCCCGTATTCCACAAGGTTGCCTCAGCCTGTGATGAAGAATCACTGCTAGCGGTATTTTTTTGGCTAGCGGCCTGCTTTGCCGCTACCTTGGTTGACGTTGCTTTTTGACTCGTCTTGGACGCTGACGACTTGGGCGACGTCGCGCATCCCGCTAATAATAAACTTCCTAATAATAATCCGACCCACACCTTTTTCATATCTCTCCTCACCGGTCCCGCACCGGTATCCCCCTATTCAATGATTACTTTTATGGTACCAAAAAAAGTCGGTATTGTGATTGGCGTTATATTATAAACCTTCACCACTCACACTTACCGACTACGTTTATTTATTTAATTTTGATATTTAACGCCCCTAAATGCGTAATTTGGCCGCACAGTTGATCGCCGGCTTGCAAAAAGACTTGAGGATTGCGACCAACGCCGGTCCCACTAGGCGTCCCGGTAAAAATCAAATCACCTGGTTGTAACTCACAGACCGTCGACAGGTAGTGCACCAAATCCGGTACCTTGAAGATCAGTTGGCTCAACGGCGCTTGCTGCATCGTCTGACCATTGACGGTGGTCGTGATCACCTCATCGTCTAAGTTAGCTAACTCATCGACGGTCGTTAACCACGGCCCGACTGGTGCGTAGTTTTCAAATGACTTGCCCATTGAAAACTGAGGATTGTCATTCTCGAACTGAACGGCGCGATCAGATAAGTCTTCACCAACCATCACTCCGGCCACGTGCGCCATTGCATCAGCCGCCGCAATCTCGCGACCACCCTTACCAATCATCACAACCAGCTCAGTTTCCCAGTCAGTCTGGGGGCCATGCGTCGCCACGGTCACATTCGCTGGCGCCAGTGAACTACTAAACTTCGTAAAAATACTTGGGACCTTCGGCAGCGTGATGTGGATCTCCGCCGAATGGTCGCGGTAGTTCATCCCTACCGCAAAAATTTGCCGCGGATCAGTGACGGGTGCCGCTAATTCTTGTGGTGCAAACGTTTCAATCGAACCAAGCTGCCGGTCCACTGCTGATATATACAGCGCTTCCAAAACTGTATTCGCGTTTAAAACAGCTTGTCCATGCTGTTCATCCGTAATGATAAACGGTCGGTTGGCCCACATGCCAATTTTCATATTAATCACCTCATTGATATTATTGTACACTCATCTCATGAATCATAACAATAATGATAGTTGCGTGACGGTCATTCCGGACAATCTTCATGAACGTTCAAACGCAATTACGAACTTAGCTCAGGATATTTCTTCATGTAACGCTCATCACTAAAAAAGGTACCCGTCTAATTTGCGGGTACCTTTAACCGTTACGGCTAACATTAATGTGGACCGTCATCCTTTGGTTCTGGGTGTTTCTTTTCTGGTGCTTTTTCTTGCTTGTCATTTTGTTGCCGCCATTCCTCCGTCGTTAACATGTCTTTAACGACTAATTTTAACTTGGTCACTTGATAACCAGTCATTGATTTGACGGCCTTAGCAACCTTATCTGCCACCCGTGCTAGAATTTCTTGACCATTCTTCCCATAAGCTAGAATGGCCGTTAATTCGATACCGACCGTCTGATCATCGTCATCGGTATCCACTGACACACCGGTCTGCGGGCGATCCTTATCCGTAAAACGGTTGGAGATATCATCAATCAGATTTCCCTGTAAGCTCAATACCCCTTCAACTTCTTGGGCCGTGTTACTAGCAATCTTGGCCAATACTGTATCGTCAAAAACAACTTCTGGTTTTAAAGATGTCGCTGTTGCTTCCATCAAGATTCCTCCTTGTTTTGTCAAAAATCAACTTGCCAATGAATCCCCTAGTAGTCGCTAATCAGCCGTCCTATTCGACTTGCCGTTTCTCCGTCGACTGATCCGTATTTGGTTTGCCAGTAGCCTGATCTTGCCAATCGCGCTTGCTCATGACGTCACTGACATGCACCTTAATTTCAATGACCTTCAAGCCAGTATACCGTTCAACATCTTGCTGAACACGTTGACAAATTTGATTGAAGATTTGTCGCATGTCCTTACCATATTCAACGATCATCGTCATGTCCAATGCGACTTGCTTCTTACCAACTTGCGCGTCGACCCCCTGAGTCGGGTCAGCTTCATCACGAAAACGGTTGGTCAAGTTGCTTAACATGCCGCCTTCTAGGGATAATACGCCATCAACATTGCGTGAAGCTAGACCGGCGATTTTTTCAATCACACCGTCATCAAACGTCAATTGAGTCTGTAATTGTTGTTCTGGTTGTGCCATTGTAATTCCTCCCATTATTTAGATAAATACTCACTCAACTTCTGGCTAAGTGCGGCTAGATCAACGTGGACAAACCGTCCAATTGCCCAGCCGATTAGCCCTAAAACTGCGACTAATAAGACTGCCGAAAAACTGGTTAATACCCAGACGATGCCTAAAAGCAGTCCAATCAGAAAACCATACTGTGCGTTACTCATCAGGACCCTCCTTTACACCACGGTTAACTTACGCTGGTGATTTGCTGGCTTAACTTGGACTACTGGTTGTTCGACCGTTAGTCCTAATTGATTTTTCAAATAGTCTTGCGCCAAGCTTGCTGCCTGTTGGGCCGTTGTTTCCAACTGTGCGTCGGTATTAACCATCGCGTCAATCTTCACTCGTACCCGCCGACGATGACGTAACTTTACATGAACCTCAGGATCAATCAGATTCAGCTGATTGACAAGTCGGTACTGTAAATCACGTTCTAACGCTCGTTGGGGAATCGTTAACCGACCAACTTTGCCATCATATGTCAATGCACTGACTTTAACTGGTCGAAACAAGCCGACAATCACCAATAAGATGCCGACGATTCCTGCGATAACCGCAAAGACCATCAACAAGCTACTCCAAACCATTGGGTAGTTAACTGTTACTTCCGATAACCAGGCCGTCAACCACGGGATTGGGTACAACTGACCCAGTTCAAAAACCGCTAATAACACCAATACAATTCCGACTAACGTCACCGTAAACTTAGCTAAGCGGCTCATCTAATCACCGCCTAACGTTTCTTACGCATGCCGAAGATTGCAGAAACAATTAAGACTAAAATAATTGCACCTAAGATTGATGGCACCAATGCCATACCAGCTAACGATGGTCCCCAAGTTCCAAGCAATGCTTGACCAATCCAGGCACCAACTAAACCAGCAATAATATTACCAATAATCCCCATCGGAACGTCACGGCTAGTAATTGCACCTGCTAACGCACCAATCACACCACCAACAATTAATGACCATAGCCATCCAAACATTCTAATCACTCCTTAAAGTTTTATTTGATTACATGCTTATGATAACTATAATTTTATTAACGAACAATCAATATGCACATCGCAGATTATTAACGACTTGATAATCGGGTATAATTCTCGTTAGCCAAGCTTGACTTAGCAGTCTTCAGCATTTACCAATGCAAAATAAAAGTCAGCTTGCAATATTGCAAACTGACTTTGAATTGCTGGTCAAAAATCAACTACTTTTCGCTTCACTCTGGTTAGGCCAATCACTTTTACAAGCAAACTCATGTTAGGCAGACTTGGCCGGCGTCTTTTTAGCAACTACTAACGCCTGATTGATCACTTTGGCATACAAAATATCGCCAGCCCGAATACCGCCAAAGTGTACACCATCCGTGCCCTTAAAGACTTCCGGATGTTGAGCCGCTATTTTGCCCCAATCTGCAATTGTAATGAACTTATACTTAGCTGGCAGGCGTCGTTCCAAAACCGCTAGCTTCGATGAGTTCCAGTCTGCATCAGCCCGCGCATTATAGGGCGTCATCAAAATCAACTTATGCCCTGGTTTCAAATCATGAATGATTTTCATAGTTTGTTCTTCATAATCATCCAACGCATTGGTGCCAATGCAAATCACCACGTACTGTCGTAGCGTGTGACTTCGTTGCTGGTTCATCATGACTTTGTACGCCAGGTTCATCGTCCGATCGCCTTCCGCATCAATGCTACTATTAGGAACATGGGCGCCTAGATAACTGCGCGTCCCCAATGTGACACTGTCACCAATAATTGAGACCCCCGGCGTCTTCGCCTGATCGGCTTTGGGGGCCGTCTTCTTCTTTGGCGCCACGGCCGCTAATACGGCGTCGTGGGTCGTTCCGATTTTATCAATGTCCTGATAAATGCCACTCACCCATAAATTCCGTTCCAGCGTCGAAAGTTGCGGTGCATTTTTGACCACGACCCCGGTATTGACTGCCAACAACACTCCTGCAGTGATAACGGGGAACTGCAACTGTCGCCACGTCAACGTGTGACCGAAGACATGGGCACGTTTGCCTGCAATCACTGGTTCTAACACGTAGTATGACAAAGCAGATAAAATGATTGAAAGCACCGTTGTTACTAGTGCAGCTAACCAGTTGACCATCATGTGCGAAAAAATCACGTACAACGGCCAGTGATAGAGATACACGCTATAGCTAACGTCCGCTAAAAACGTCATCCACCGTGGTTCCTTGAGGTTCGGCGTATGGTCATGCAACAACCGGGCGCCATAGATCATGATGCCAGCGAGTACGGTAGCCAGTAACAGCCCACCCTGATACGTTTGTAGCGCATCGAACTTCATCCGATCGCCTAAAGCAACTAACAAGATAAAACTAATAAGCATCACCGCGCCCGCAATAATCGGGTTGCAGTGCGCTGTGGTCCAACGATAGATTGGCCCTTGAGCTTTGATGCCGCTCAGGACACCGATAAGCCCACCGACAAAGAACGGAAAACAGTGGGTCAGACTTGAAAAGTAGACTGGTGAAAAGTCCTTTAAGCCGACCGCGCCAAAGGACATCATGACAAAGCTCTCAATCGCAAAGGCAGTGGTCAACAGCCCTAAGCCCCAGCGAAAACGGGTCAATGCGCGCCGACCACTCGCCAACCGCCGACTGATTTTAGCGACCAACCACGCAATCAGGCCCCATAAAATATAAAAATGCATTTCAACCGCTAATGACCACGTATGGACAAATAAGTGCGGAATAAACTTGTTTTCATAACTGCCACCCGTCGCAATTTCAAAATAATTAGTCGTAAATCCGAGAGCCGCCGCGACCTGCTTACCAATGTCGGTCACAAAATCGTGATCAATCAAGTAAGTTAGCGGTAAGACCAGCAACACCGCGATAAATAATGGTGGCACAATTCGATAAAACCGGCGACCATAAAAAGCCATTAATTTAAAGTTATCCGAGCGGGCAAATTCGTCCACCATTAATGACGTAATCAAAAACCCTGAGAAGGTAAAGAAGATGTCCACCCCAATAAAACCGCCAGTAAACTGGGTTTGGAAAAAGTGGTACGTCAATACCAGCACAAGTCCCGTTATCCGTACTAAACTAAACCATTTAATCCGCATTTTCTAACTTACCGTCCCCCGTAATTTTTTTGGCATAAGTCTTGTTGCCGACCCGCAGTTTGACCACACCATTCAACGCACCCTTGCTGAAGTCCCCTTGCAAGCGCCAACCGTTTGGCGCAATGAATTCGCCTGGGCCTTCAAACCGACCGTTGGTAAAATTACCCACGTAGCGCCCCTGTTTGTTAACCTGCAACGTACCCTGACCGTCAAACTTGTGCTTCAAAACGGCCCCGCTGTAGCTCATTCGTCCGTGATCCAATTGCACACTTTGCTGCTTCGCCGTTGATGGTGTTAGACTGATAACGGCAAAAGTGACAATACCAATAATCGTGATAATTTCAAAGACCATTCTGCTACTGATTTTTCCCATACCTCTATTCCTTTCACAACCTTAATTCCCCTTAAAACAATCGGCAGTTAGCCACCCTGGATTTCCCAATCATCCACGGGATTATACGGACACATTATGTACCATGGCTGTCAATTGCAACTCTGCGTTTAATAACGGGTCATTTTTCATTCCGTTAATTATCCATTAATTTAATTCGTTTATTTAAATAATCAAAAAAACTTCAATGACCGTATTACTTAATATATTACTAAATATTAGCCTTGCCGTGTACAAAATATCAAAAATGAGTTGTCTTTTATTGTTAATACCGGTTATGTTTAATTCACTAAACTTAATATCTAACCACTAAAAAACAGTCAGGCCAAGGATTTCGGCTGATTGACAACCATAGGTAAGCATTCATTGCCTATCTATCATTCCCGGTATCCATCGGCTATCCTAGTCCAACTGTTTTTATTATTTCATATGATCAATAATTCTAAAAATCTTTGAGCTCAGAAGTTAAGCGCGTTTACGTAACTTTGTTAATCCCAACAATGAGAACCCTGCCGCTAGTAATCCTACTGCCATCAAACTCGATGACTGTTTTTCATCCGTTTGTGGTAAAGCCGTGGCCTGTGCGGCAACTGGCTGTTGTTTAGCTCCCGCAACCAGCTTAGTTGTTGCATCGCCATCTGAAACATCTACGCTAGTACTCGTGGCATTAATGGTACCATTGTTATTCGCTACGGTTTTAGTAGCTGTCGCATGTGGTGCAGTAACACCAGTCGATTGGTCAACATTTGTTGTTTCAGCAATTCCATCAGCCGCCGCAGCCGTCGTCGTTGTAAATTTGTTAGCTTCGACGCGTGCCAAGAAGGCTTTAGTAGCCGTTAAATCACCTTGTGCAACGGCGAGATCAACTCTGGCAGCGCCGAGCACCTGCTTAAGTTGTGCTAAATCGGTCTTTTTACGATCCAGTTGCGCTTTTCCAGCAGCAAGTTGCTCGTTTGCTGTATCAACTTGAGCCTGCCCCTGCGCGAGCATGGCCTTGGCAACAGCGATTTGTTGTTCAGCAGTAGCAATTTGGGCCTTCATGCTTGCAATCCGCGCGGGCAGGGCCGCGATTTCGGCCGCCAATCGGGCGTTTTCAGCGGTCAAATCGGCTACCAATGTCTTGGCACTGGCTAAGTTTTTAGCGGCTTGCGTGGCAGTTACTTGTGCCGCAGCCGTCTTCGCGATTGATGTCTTCAAATTACGAACGGGCGATAGTTGTTGCTGTTGCGCCATTGCTAATTGCCCTTGAGCTTGCGTCAAAGCAACATTAGCCGCTGTCAAACTAGTTGCAGCAACTTGAACTTGGGCCTGTTTAGTCGTAACAGTCGCTTGTAAGCCACTTGTCTGGTTTTGTAAAGCTTGTAAACTGGCATTTTGGTTAGCCAGCGTGGTTGCTAATGTCTTCCCGGTATTTTGTAAACCATTCAAACTAGCCGTTGCAGCAATCAACGTTGCGTTAGCCGCCGCAATCTTCTTCGGATCAGCGGGGGCCGTCTGGACGTAATTGAACGTGACAGCTGGTAAGGCCTTAGTCCCAGTAGCGGCATTCGTATGGGCATTGTCGAACAAATCAACATACTTGTCTTGCTGTGCTTCCGTCATCCCGGCATTATCGACTTCAAATGCCGCCACGTGTTTGGCCAAGTTGATGGCTACTCCGGCATCACCAGTCGAGTATATTAGGTTGACGCGGTGACCAAAGGAACCGGACTCAATGTTATTGGATTCATCATACCAACCCATCACAGCATTATAGGCCGTTTCTTGATCGCTCATGAACCATTGCGGATAAACTTGTGTTAAATTCTCTGCATAAGAAAAACCAGTATGATCCAAGCCACCGTCGACTTGGGCAGCTGCTCGCGCAATCGCATTATTTTGCAACGTCGCCGTCTGTTTCAATGCTGGTTGACCATTCAGCGCCCGTAGCTGATTGATATATTCAAACATATACTGATTGATTTTATCCGCATTAGGCACATACTTGCCATTACTTGGATAGGCGACGCTGACTGTTTCGGCCCCAGTCAATTGAGATTGTGGGAATTCGGCAGCGTCATACTTATTTTGCGATTCCGTCGTGGTCGTTGGCCGTTCTGCTGCCGCTAAAGCTGCTTGAGCTGCGGTCACTTTGGCTTGCGCTGTGGAAACAGCTTGATTATTCGCATTAATTTGACTGGCCGTATTTTGAATCGCTGTCTTGACAGAACTGATTGCCTGGGTATTTTTATTAACCGCATCTTGCGCTGATGCTACGGCCACTTTAGCTTGATTTGCTTGGGTGGCCGCTTTTTGCTGGGCGGCAGATGCTTGGTCGACCGTCGCCTGTTTAGTGGCAGTGACGGCACTGGCTGCATCGGCATCAGATTGGGCCGTGGCCTGTTCAGTTTTAGCTTGCGTCAAGGCCGTGTCAGCCGCGTCCTTAGCCGTTTGTGCTTTCTTCTCGGTGGCTGGCTGGTTGGCGATAGCGACTTTGTTGGCCGCAATTTGCTGTTGATCAGCTAGAATTTGCGTTTCAGCTGCTGCCATTTGCGACTTAGCAGCGTCGACTTTATTCTCAGCCTCAGCGAGGACCTGATTGTTAGCATCCAGTGTTTGTTGTGCACGGTCAACTTGGGCTTTACCAGCATCATACTGGGACTGTCCAATCGCAACTAATTGACTTTGATTAGTCACTTGCCCCTGCGCAGTCGCCACTTTAGTTTGTGTTGTATTGACTTGGTTTTGAGCCGTGGCTACGTTCCCCTTGGCAGTCTGCACGTTGGCTTGATACTGTTGCTGACTAGTCGGTTTGACCGTTGCTAACTTTTCGTTAGTTGCCGTCTGAGCGCTCCCCTGCGTGGCACTCGTCTGATTCGTCGTATCGCTGTTATCAGTTGCCGTGTCGGCCTGCGCATTGTTAACACCCAATTGGGTCTCCACGAATAATGCCGCAGTGGTAATACTGGTATACAATAATTTCTTATTCATAAACTCACTCCAATAAGTTAATATAAATATCATTATAAACCAATGATGCCATAATACTAGGTGGTGTTTACACCCTTATGTCCTGATTGAACATTGGAAAGCCTTATTTAATCAGGACTATTATGAATTTTAGTCGTTGAATAAGTCGCAAATCAGGAAGTACCATTGTTCCAATTTTACAGTATAAAGTTATTTTGATAATCAACAATTGCTAATCAAACATTACCTAGTTATCATTAATAACCACTATTCCAAAAACAAACGAAACTGGTGTGGTATATTTCTATCCGATTAACGACAGTCTTTCAACAATTCGTATCAGATTGTTAGATAAACGTTATTAATGACGTTACCATGACCAATCCCTATCTATTATTAACTCAGCCCTACCAAAACAGGCAGCGCCCAAAATTTGGACGTTGCCTGTTTTAATTATTACACGTCACGCGACTAATACGCGCATGTCAATTGCTACGTCAACCTGTGTTAACGTGAAAGCAAGGTCAACATGCCAACCATGGCTAATGAATTATTGATAATGTGCAAGGCGATACTATAGCGAATATCGTTGAACCACACGTACGTAAAAGTCAGCACGACGGCGATCGGTAAGTAGGCTAGTAGCGCAGGGCTAAACGATAACGTATGGGCAAGGGCAAATACTAAACTCGCAAAAACTAATGCAACCGTGAAACTCACCCAATTTGTGACCCGCGGAAATAACCAACGATACATCAGCCCGCGAAAAATCAGTTCTTCGACAATCGGTGCCAGTACTGCCATCATGACAACATTAATGACTGGACTAGTAGTAAATACCTTATCCAAAATCACTTGGTTTTCAGGGGTTTGTTTCACGATAAGTCCCGCCAACACGTTACCTAACTCAACCAGGATAAATAGGCCCACTAATGTTAACGCTGGACGTTTTGGTCGCGATAAATTGGTCACGACTGGTGCTTGACGCCGGTAAATCGTCACCAACCACCAAATGAGTAACCCGAGCAAAACTAAACTTGCCACTCCGGCAATTAGTGTTGCCGTAGCCGAGAACCCATGTCGAATTGCTGGCATCATCGTTGGAATCATAGCGAGTTGATATAGTGCGAATAGACCAATTAGTTTAACGATATTGAGGAACCAGGTGACAATAGAACGATTCGATTTCAAAATTTTCCAACCTCCTTATGTGTTTGCATCAGCTTTTCAGCTCGTTTTGGGATTAGTCCGCCAAGCTGACTAAACATCCACTAGTGTCCTTGTCATAATACCATAATGAAGACCATTTGATTGTGAACAATCACCTCTTCAGAGTGAAATTATGATTGCACTATTTGACCAGTCTATCTTAAGAAACCATAATCATCGGAAAACAGTGATCGTTTTAAGTCTAACCACCTATTTTTAATTATTTATCTGTTTGGAGAACTCTGCCGATATTCCAAATCATACTAATTCTCAAATCATTATCTCCGTATATATTAAAGTGAGAAAAATCGTATCTAAATCTAGTAGCATCCTAGGAATAAAACCATCATCTAGATAACACTTGATACTAATCTATTTTGTTCCAACAACCTGAATGCATTATAATTAACAAGCAATTAATTTATATCGATAAATCATGTTTTATATTAAATAGTTTATTTAAATAAGTTATTTCTTAAATTTTTTATTTAAAAATATAAATTTTACGTTTAAATATTATACAATACGTTCATTGGGAGACTATAACATGCCAGCAAAAACACAAAACAACTTCATTCGAAGACTAATTAGCCTTCGTGACAGTCGGAACTGGTCAAAAACTGAGGTGGCCAGGAAATTAGGGTTGAGCAGTATGCAGCGATATGCCAACTATGAATATGGCACGAATGAGCCAGATTTGAACATGCTTAAACAGATTGCAGATCTATATGATGTGACAACCGACTACCTGCTGGGTGAAGATAGCGCATCTAAATGGATTGCTAGAAAAGATACCACTGACTTAAAAGACTTTCTCACAGCTCATGTGGATTCGATGACATACGGAGGCGAAGCACTTACGGAAGAAGAACGCCAACAAGTACGAGTAGCAATGGCCGTCATCTTCTGGGAATAGGGCTAAACGCGACTAACGCCCCTTACGATGAAGTATCTTAATGTTCGAATCAAGTTACTTCGGGCACGCTTATGGAAAGCGTATTTATCGGCCAGAATATTGGTCACCTTTGTTTATTTATACGAAAAATAAACCTATCAATACGGGGATTAATGGTTTGGGTAGGCTTCAACAACTTATGTCCAATAAACTGATCGACACGAAAAGCTGTTAATAAAGGGAGGAGCTTCAACATGAAGTCAAAAAATTTAGCACTTACTAACGGGATTGTAGGGCTAGTCGGCGGCATTATTTTATTATTCGGGGGCTGGTTTATTGCTGGTGGCATTGTTAGCGATGCTGCCACTGGATCAGTATCTAATACATCAGGTGCGGCAGCTTTCCTAAACATTTTGAAAATTGCTATTTTAGCATTAGGAATTATTGCATTAATTTATTATAAAGGTGATAAGCGTGTCGGTACTGCATCAGGCGTTTTACTAATTGTCGGCGGCGCAATCGCGCTTATTCCATTCTTGGGTTGGATTGGCGGAATTCTCGCAATTATTGGTGGATCTTTATATTTAGCTTCATTAAAGCATTTTAGTCAACCACAAGCATAGTCTAATCTGCAATCAGTTAGTAATATCAGCCCTTAACTGGGCTTTTATTCAGGCCCAAAAAGAACGTACGTTCTAATCGTAAAAAGCTATCTGAGGGTGCCGCTCTGATCTACTCTCATAATCATGATATGAAAAAAACTGCCTTCGCAGATATAACTTCGAGGGCAGTCTTTTTGTACATCGTGTCTTTGTTGGTTCTGGTTTACGCCCATATGAGAACAGATACCCTCTCAGTTTATGAGATTAATCAACTGCGGTTTGGTACAAATAAATAAGTTTTTAACTCTCAATGACTGTAGGTACTATTTTTAAAATTATTAGGATACAAATTTTATGGACGCTATTTCTAAAGAAGGTGAAATTCAATCAGATCATCTAAATAATCTCCTGCAACATAATCTGTGGTGTGATTTTTCTTTCCTTTGCCAACTTTCTGATTCTAGCCAGAAACTGCTTCTGGTCAGTAAATTCAAGTTTCACAGTAGGACCTCCATATACGCTCTAATCTCTTCTTCTACTTTAAATATTCTTGCGTACGTCATTAATTGGCGGAGATTTTTTCCTTTCCGATGGATATAACTATTCATTGCTTGTTTAATTGTCTCAGCATCAGACCTATCTCGCGTTCGCAGGATATCACACAAGGTACGCTCAACATCGTAAACCTTAACTAGATGTCCACCAGGAGTTTTAGTTGTTGTTATACCAATTTCATAAAGCTCCTTTTTTTGTCGATAAATCTTGATTGGTGCATCGTTTTTAGTACTATACGCGTATGGCAACGGAAAGTTCATTTCGTAGGTACTTGGCGTTCGATCAATCATTCCATAAAGGAAAAGTGCTGTGTCTTTGAAAAAGATACCTTTCGAAAGGCTATACTGTAGTGCAGCAATATCGTCGCCAAACTCAAGTGGATCAATATAAACACCCGGTGCTAATCTTTCTAGCTGTCCATGAGCATACATGCTGCGTAACACCCTAGGTGAGATACCCATTGAATTAGCAGTTTTAGACGTAATTTGACCACCATTCTTATTCAAGTACGCAATGATTTCTTCTCGTTGGCCCATTGGTTTCACCTCAATCTAAAAGTCCGTTTTATACTCAAATCATAACATATAGTAAGTAAAAAACGGATAAATTGATTTAGGACTTTTGGAATTTCCTGTTAGTCATAATTTTTTGGGCCTATGATATTTAGCGTCGATGGATAAAATCCATCAACACTATTTTTATGTACAACAAAAGGACATATCGTCCTGTGCGACAATCAAGTCGACCAAAACCAATTGAAAGCGAGTGTCAGATATGTCCCAAAGCCATGCTACTAAAGTACTGCTCCAAATTAAAGGTCCAAATATTACTGATTTAGTTGTTCAAGAAGCGACTAACGGAAGCCTACAAGTGCTTGAGAAGCTAACGTATCCCAGTTACTGTTTGCGCACGTTGTGGTAAACGTTCCATGGTTAAGAATGGCTTTAAGACCGCTCACATCAGAATTCCTAGAATTAGCGAACGGGTCACCATCCTTAACTTAAAGAAGCAGCGATTTATCTGTAAAAATTGTGATAAAAGTAGTTTAACAACGACTACGCTGGTTAAAAAACATCATCAAATATCTGAAAACAGTCTGCATGCCATTGATCTGTCATTAACTGAAGACCATGCGATGGCGAGTATTGCGGCTCAATACAATGTCTCGACCAATACGATTAGTCGCCAAATAAAGTTACTCGGACAAGGTACTCAACCAGCTTTTAACGGACTACCAACGATGCTTTGTATCGACGAGTTTCGATGAGTTTCGTTCAACTGGTAAAAAAATGAGTTTTATTGCGGTGGATGCCCAAACCCACGACATCATTACAATTTTACCAGGACGTAAGAATGCCGATATTAAAGACTTCTTTCTCAATCATTATTCTAAACGTCATCGTGACCGCGTGACTCGGGTTGTGATGGACTTTAATTCTCAATATCAACCCGCGATTCGAACACTCTTTCCGCACGCCAAACTGGTTGCGGATAACTTTCATCTTGTTCAAATGGCCTTACGATCTTTGAATCAAACTCGGGCCCAACTCATGAAACGTTTTAACCCTAAGAGTCGTGAACACCGAGTGCTTAAATATTATTGGCGGTTATATTTAAAAGATTATGACAGCCTCGAAAAGCGCAACCCCCAATGGTTTGCGCATCTTAAAGATCGCATGACACAAGAGCAATTAGTCGTAGCTGGTTTAAATCTAGACCAACAGTTTCGACAAACCTACCAAGCCGCACATGCCTTAGTTAAGGCTTTTCAAAAGCGTGATTATCGATCCTTCAAAGCAGCCCTAGGTCATGTCGAAAATGTCAGTCCTCAGCTAATGACCAATATTAAAAGCTTTATCAAGAACCGGCAACTCATCAAAAATATGACTACCGGCCGATTATCAAATGGTCCCGTCGAAGGTGTGAACCGTAAAATCAAGCAAATCAAAAGAACCGCATATGGTTACAAGAACTGGCAAAACTTTATTTATCGAATTCAAAATCAAAATCGAAAAAAAGAACCCAATTCGTAAATGAATTGGATTCTAAATATAACTTCATCAATACCGGTTGACAGAGACCCATTTTTCCAAAATAAGAGGCCGTTTTCCGCATTGTATCGATAGACGGTTTCTTATTGCCAGATTCCATCTTAGTATACATGGAATAACTAATCCCTATGCCTTCAGCTGTTTCCACTTGAGTTTGTTTTAGTTCTTGTCTAGCCTTTCGTAAAGTATTCTTAAATAAGCACCTCCATCACTAGGAGTGTTAGTCAACACTTTTAGTAAAAATACTTATTCCACTCTTTTATTTCACTATAAGTGATAGTATGCTATAAATAAATACAAGGAGTGAAAAAGATGACTAAAGGACAACGTATAGCTAAAATGCGTAAACGTAAAGATGAAAGTCAAAATGTACTTTCTAAGGTTCTTCACGTTAGTCCAAGTACTATTGGAATGTGGGAAACCGACCAACGTGCAATAAAAGACGAAGATTTATCCAAATTAGCAGACCACTTTGGTGTTACCACAGATTATATACTAGGGAGAAAGGTTGATTTGGGTAATGTGCCTGTTGCTGCACATATAGATGGCGACTTTGAAGATTTAACCGATGAGGAGCGTCAAGAAATAAATGACTACATCGAGTTCAAAAAAGCGCAATTCAAAAAGCGCAAAGAGAATGAGAATAAGGACTGAGGCTTTTGGACAAAATCGAACAATTGATGGCAAAGTACCCGGATATTAATTTCTATTTTGAACCAATGCCTATCAAACTCGGCGGAATAGCCATCGAAAATCAGGTTACAATTAATTCTAAAAAAAGTAAAACTGAACAGTTTCAATGGTTATTGGAAGAAATAGGCCACGTTAAAACATCAGTCGGTGATATCAGTGACTATGACTCCCTTTCCAATATGAAACAGGAACATGAAGCACGCACTTGGGGGTTTAAACAACAAATGACACGCTCACAGTTAGATAAACTAAGAAAGTGTTATGCTGAAAATGATTATGAGTTAGCCGATGATTTGGGAATTCAAGTTGATTACTTACATGAAGTCGGACAAAGTTATGGACTACATTACAAGCATGTTCGCTAATTAATTTAATGCTTTTTCTAATAAATCGAAATGAAGGGATTTATCATGGCTAAACAATGTGTTGTATGCGGTAATAAAATTGGAATTTTATCAAGTTATCTGAATATAAAAGATGGGGTAGCTTGTATCAAATGTGCTAAAAGCATTGGACTGGGCAGTGGTTGGCGTTCTGATGAAATTGGTTACGAATTAACGAGCGAAGACGTTAAAAAATATCAAGCCTCAAACACTAAAATAAATATTAAACAGCGCTATGGCGATATAAAATCTAAGGAAAAACAAGATGCTTTTAACAAAAAAACTGAATATGAAAAATTACTCATCACTTTCAAAAAAGAAGGCGATGGTCATGTTGGCAAAGTGTACATGGATAACAAACGACAACAGTTTTTGATTAAGCAAACATTTACCGAACACTTAGATGATACCCCACCTACACTTTACAACTACAGCGATTTAGAAAGCTATGATCCAATTGAAAATGGTACTACCATTGAAAAGAAACATGGCTTATCTCGTGCGATTGCTGGTGGTTTAATTGCTGGCCCGACCGGTGCAGCACTTGGCGCTTTTTCAGGTAACAAAGCTTATGCAGCTGTTTCGAAAGTCTCAGTTGTCTTATACTTCAGCGGAGATCATCGTGTTGAAGCGGTTCTACTAAATACCGATACTAAAACAAATAGTGGTGAGTACCATGCCGTAAAACAGCTATTACTACGATTCTGTCACGAATTAGACAATATCATTGCCGAAAATAACAATGCTACTAATACCGCAACATCAGCACCTACTATTTCAACAGATACTGATCAATTAAGAAACTTAAAAGGACTGCTTGATGATGGCGTCATAACACAAGCAGATTTCGATGCTAAGAAGAAACAAATTTTGGGACTATAATGTTATCAACTTACTAATGAATCGAAGGAATCTATCATGGCAAAAAATTGCGACGTATGCGGTAAAAAATTAAAATTGTTTAAATCTGTCAATGTCACTGATGGTAAAGTATGCTATGACTGTATGAAGCAAATCGGCATAGACTACCTCAAACTACCAATGTCTTTAACTATCGAAGACACGTTGACAATTAGTGAGGTCAAGGATTTCCAGACTAAAAAACAAATTATTAACGTACATCAGCGCTGGGAAGATTACAAAAATAACAAAATGCAAAACAAAATAGCTGAACAACGAAACAGAATTGCTAAGCAAGACAAATACGAACAACTCAAAGCTAATATTAAAGCTGATAAGCCCGTAAAAAAAGGAAAAGTCTATTTAGATTTCGCTAAAAAACAGATTTTCATCGATAAAAATTTACTTGAAGATTATCACCTTTATAACTTTTCTGATTTTACGAGTTACAAGACCATCGAAAATCCCACTACTATTAATAAAAATCATAGTCTATCTCATTCAGTTATAGGCGGCCTAGTTGCTGGCCCTACTGGTGCTGTAATAGGTGCTTTTGCTGGCAACAAATCCTATGATGCAGTTTCAAAAATGGCAATAATTTTATATTTTAAAGACAACAACTATAAACAACTGAATTACATATCCACTGCAACAAAAATAGACACTATTAATTACCGAACTGAACAAGAAAATATGCAACGCTTTTGCGCTCATCTTGATAAGATTCTTGCCTACAATACTACTGATGTATCAGACACTCTTTCCGCCCCTGTTAACACTGATCAATTAAGAAACTTAAAAGGACTGCTTGATGATGGCGTCATAACACAAGCAGACTTCGATGCTAAGAAGAAACAAATCTTGGGATTATAATATTATCAACCACTGGCTTCTATCAGCTAGTGATAACGCGAGTGTAGTTTAGTGGTAAAACGACAGCCTTCCAAGCTGTAGTCGCGGGTCCGATTCCCGTCACTCGCTTTGTATCATAATGCACGTCACCGTAGACGATAATACGGAATAAAAACAGTTCAAAGACAAAATGTAAACAATATATTTTAATAGATTAGTAATGTTCGTGTTCTAAACCCGTCGATTTCGACGGGTTTAAAAATGGAGGTTAATACAATGGCACTTGATAGAGAAATAATTAATGCAAACGGAACACAAGTTGAAGCATTTAGAAATAATGACATAGATGCAGATTTCATCAGTATTACTGATATTGCAAAATACAAAAATCAAGATAATCCAAATGATTTAATTCGCAACTGGATGCGATCGCGAAATACTATTGAGTATCTTGGCCTTTGGGAACAAATGAAAAATAATAACTTTAATACTGATAATTATCAGGAACTGCTCAATGAATCGGGTTCAAATACTTTTGTACTATCTCCCGCCAAATGGATTAAAGAAACAAATGCTATTGGTATTATTTCAAAATCTGGTCGCTACGGTGGTACTTATGCTCAATCTGATATTGCTTTCGAGTTTGCTTCCTGGGTATCACCTGAATTTAGATTATACTTAATTTCGGACTATCAACAGTTAAAACAAAGTGAATCAAGCCATCTGAATTTAGACTGGAACGTAAATCGAACACTTTCAAAAATCAACTATCAGATCCACACAGATGCAATTAAAGAGAAGCTCATCCCTTCTACTGTGTCAAAGAAACAAGCTGGTTATAAATACGCAAGTGAAGCAGATAGATTAAACATGGCACTCTTTGGAATGACCGCTAAACAATGGCGTAGTAGTGGAAAAAGAGGCAATCTCCGTGAAAGCGCCACATTAGAGCAATTGACAGTCCTAGCCAACCTAGAGAGTATGAATGCAGAGCTTATTAAAAATAACGTCTCAGAGTTCGAACGGACTATGCGATTAAATAATATGGCTAAGGACCAGATGGCAACATTATTAAAAAATAGTACTAGTATGAAACAGCTTAAAAACTTAACAGCACATAATTCACCAAAGAAACTTAATTAAGGGCATTAGCCCTTTTATTTAAGCCGCCAAAAGAACGTACGTTTGCTAAGTGCTCACGGTTCAAATACGGTACATTTTGATATTCAAGAATAATTGAAAGGAGGCCTTATAATCATGGATTTTAGCAATCGTATAGAAGTCATAGAACACCTAAAAGATGATTTGGAATCTACAAACTGCGACTTTCTTACTACAGATATTCCCTTCCCAACAGATAAAGAAAGTTATCAACAGTTTATCCACACCATCAAATTTATGGACTCAGCTATTACGGACTACGAACGTACAAGAAAGGAATGAGCTAAGTGCCACGTAAATGGACTCCACTTAAACGCTACCCCGGTGTTTACTCGTATCCAACCCAGAAAGGTAAACGTTATGGGACAAGGCGCAAGTATAAATCAAGTACTGGCAAGTCGGACTATTGGAGTAAGTCAGGATTCTTAAGTGCAGCCGATGCCGACTTACTTTTGAAAAAATTTGAGCTAGAACTAGCCACCGGCAAAGTTGGCCAAATTGAAGGGCATAAAGTCACAGTAGACGCTTACTTCTGGCGAATCTATGACCGTAAAGTAAAACTCAACATCTGGCGGCCCATCACTTCTAGGAGCATGAAAAATTATTACAAGGAATGGTTTCAAGCGCCCTTTGGGAATGTCAAGCTTGATGAGCTCAGTCGCTCCGCCTACCAAGAATTTATTGATAGTTTAGCCGAAAAGGATCTTGCCAAAAACACGGTTGAACGAATTAACAGCGTGATGCAATTAATCATGAATGATGCCGAAACTAACGACATCATTTATAAAAATAAATTACGCCATATGAATATCAATGGTAAAGCACCGCGTGACCAGTCTCTATCTAAGGATGATTTTGATGCGTACATGAAATACGCTAAGGAACATCTGAGTCGCTATGACTATAGTATGATCTATATGCTAACTCTTGGAGAACGTCGCGCGGAGTTAATGGGTCTGCGAACCCGTTCATCATTTCAATTTGAATTTGATGAGGTTAATCAACGTGAGGTCTGTGCCATTAAGTTCGACATGGGACGAACCTCGGAGGCCAAAGATGGTGGCCCGTTAAAGACGCCATCCGCATACCGAACAATCTGGGTCTACGGTGAAATGGTCGATACGATTCGGTTTGCTATTAAAGCATCAGATAATATCCTGATGAACTTAGGAAAACCAGTTCCACAGGATCACTTTCTATGGCTGAATCCTCAGACAGGTAATCCATTTCACCCGGCACAACCTTCAACGCTCATGAAGCGATTATCAGGAAAATGTGGGATTAAAGTTCATCCCCATCAGTTGCGTCATTACTTTGCTACTCGCGCAAAATCAGACCGCCTATCCGACTCAGATGTTATGCACTGGTTGGGACACACCAATATCCAGCAAACTAACGACTACACCCGTGCTTCAAAAGAAGGTGCTATGAATGTGTTTAACGGGATCAAAAACGACATTTGAAATTCTGTACCACCCGCTGTGCAAAATAAAAAGGCGGTACCACCTTGGGTACCACCTTTTTATCAAATTGTATCTGATTGTATCGTATTTGATTTTTGCTAACCACCGCAAGAATCAGCGTTTATTGCCAATTGGCACTGATAGGAATCGTTGAATTTCAATAAATCCTATTCCCATTCAATTGTCGAAGGTGGCTTACTCGTAACATCGTACACGATGCGGTTAACGTGATCGACTTCATTGACGATCCGCACTGAGATCTTTTGTAAGACATCCCATGGAATACGTGCAAAGTCGGCGGTCATACCGTCGATTGATGTTACGGCCCGAATACCAACGGTGTAATCGTAGGTCCGGCCGTCACCCATGACACCGACTGACTTGATGCCTGGTAATACGGTGAAGTATTGCCAGATTTCACGGTCCAATCCGGCTTTTTTGATTTCATCACGTAAGATAAAGTCACTATCGCGCACGATTTCTAACTTATCTTCCGTAATCTCCCCAATAACCCGAATTCCGAGACCAGGGCCGGGGAATGGTTGACGCCAAACAAGGTCAGACGGCATCCCTAGCTTTTCACCGAGTTCCCGTGCTTCGTCCTTGAATAACGTCCGTAGCGGTTCAATCAACTTGAACTGCATGTCTTCTGGCAAACCACCAACGTTATGATGTGACTTGATTGTTTGGGCCGTTGAAGTCCCACTTTCAATCACGTCGGTATAGAGGGTCCCCTGTGCGAGGAATTCCATCCCGTTTAACTTCGTGGCTTCTTCATCAAACACTTGGATAAATTCGTTACCAATGATCTTACGTTTCCGTTCAGGATCACTGACACCAGCCAGCTTGCTTAAGAATCGATCCTTAGCATCAACTTTAATGATGTTCAAACCAAACTTACCTTCTAGGCTCGCCATAACTTGATCAGCTTCGCCCTTCCGTAACAAACCGTGGTCAACGAAAATACTTGTTAATTGCGTGCCAATGGCCTTGTGCAACAGCACACCGACGACACTGGAATCAACCCCACCGGAAAGTCCCAGTAAGACCTTTTTGTCGCCAACTTCAGCGCGGATCTTTTCAATCTGCATATCAATGAAATCATCCATTGACCAGTTAGCTTCAGCTTGGCAAACGTCAAATGCAAAGTGCCGTAGAATATCATTACCGTAGTCCGTATTCCGAACTTCAGCATGGAATTGAATCCCATATAACTTCCGGTCAACATCTTGAATTGCCGCAATCGGGCAGTTCTTAGAAGTGGCCACCACGTCAAAACCATCAGGTGCTTGGGTCACCAAGTCACCATGACTCATCCACACTGACTGCTCAGCTGGTGTACCCTTGAACAGGGTCGCCGAGTCACTCGTCACGTCAATGTTCGCCTTGCCGTATTCCCGGTTATCAGCTGATTCGACCTTCCCGCCCGCAAGCGTGTAGGTCATCAGTTGCATCCCGTAACAAATCCCCAAGATTGGTAAGCCCAACTTGAAAATCTCCGGGTCAACCCGAAAGGCGCCATCATCGTAAACACTGTTGGGGCCACCAGAAAAGATAATACCTTTCGGGTGACGGGCCTTGATTTCTTCAGCGGTAATCGTGTTCGGAAGTAGTTCCGAATAAACGCCGAAATCACGAATGCGCCGGGTAATCAATTGATTATACTGACTACCGAAATCCAATACCAAAATGGAATCGAAAGACGCGGTATCCGTTTTTGCCAAGTTGTTCACTCCTTTGGATTAATTAATGCTCAATAGGTCTATCATACTGATTTCTAAACGTTCGGTCAACCAGTATGAGAAATTTCTTAGGTGCTAATATTTGCGGAAATACACGGCATCAATCACATGATGTGCAACTTTGTGTAAAATTAAATCCGCACGATTACGGGTTGGTAAGATATAATCATTCAAGTTTTTTAGATCAACCTCTTCCCACACCCGTTCAGCCATGGCCATCGCGTCCTTGGGGTCACCAATTGCCCATGGATAGAAATAGTTCGACGGGTCTTGGAAGGCGGTCTTCATTAACGCTTTGAAGCGCTCCAAATACCAATCCTCGACTAGGTCAGCATCCGCATCCACATACACTGAAAAGTCAGTAAAATCACTAATATAAATCGCTTGATTACTAGGTAGTTGCAGCACGTTGATGCCTTCGATAATTAAAATATCGGGATGTGTGATCACGTCAAAGCGATTCGGTACAATATCATAGGTTTGGTGTGAATACACCGGCGCCTTCGCCAACGGCTTACCACTCTTCACATCGTTTAAGAATTGGATTAGCCGCGTCATATCATAACTTTCTGGAAAGCCCTTGCGTTCCATCAGCTGCATCTTTTTAAGCTCAGCATTGGGATATAAGAAACCATCCGTCGTAATTAGCTGGGTTCGCCGATCTGGATATAAATATTTAAATAATATTTCTAGTAGCCGAGCCGTCGTCGTTTTACCGACCGCCACACTTCCAGAAACGCCAATGATAAACGGTGATTGACGGTTCTGCCGATGTAAAAAGACGGACTCCGTTTCCCGCCACGATAAATAATGCTCATACTTGGCCTGCAACAAATGCGCGAATGGCATATAAATATCCCGGACATCATCCAAACTAATCCGGTCATTAAACGCCTTGATTTCGTGTAAGTTATCTGCGGTCAACGGTACTTGGTGTTGATTGTTACGGTAAAATTGCTTCCACTGTTCTCGCGAAAAGCGATAGTAGTTCATCTGATCTTCCATAATTTCTGTCTGCCACCATTACTAAATTAATGGGTTGATTATAACATGAAACCCTTATCAAACGCTGATTAAAATTGAAATAAAGTGACCACCTAATTTGAAAACCATTAGTAAAAGATCGCTCGATACTAGGTCATAATTGCCTAGTACCGAGCGATCTTAATGTTCATTATTCAATTTTTAACTGTGTCACGACTTCCTGAGCCTGACTAAACAAATCGGTAATGATTTCCTTGACTGGCCGAATTGTCGTCATCATCCCTGCCACTTCGCCGGCCATGGGCGTACCATGTTCCATATCGCCATCTTCAACGGCTTTCGCAAATGAACCGTCCGCTAACGCGTGTAATTCCGCTACCGGCGCGTTAGTTTGCTCTAATTGCAAGTATTGCATTAGCATCGGGTTAGTTAACGCTCGGACGGGATCGCGCTGGCTGCGGCCAGTCACGATTGTATCCGTGTCACTGGCTGCCAGTACCCGTTGCTTATAACTAGCGGGAACCGGACATTCTTCAGCGGTCAAGAAGATCGTACCACATTGCACACCCTGGGCGCCCAGTGCAAACATCGCCGCGATTGAACGACCATCACCGACACCACCAGCACCAATCACTGGAATATCAACGGCATCCACGACTTGTGGTAATAACGCCATTGTCGACGTTTGACCGATATGTCCACCTGATTCTTGACCTTCCGCAATCACCGCATCCGCACCGGCTGCCACCATCTTGTGAGCATGGTGGACCGAAGCAATCACCGGAATCACTTTAATACCGGCCGCGTGTAACGGTGGAATATATGAAGTCGGGTTACCCGCACCAGTCGTCACGACCTTAACACCTTCATCAATGATGACCTGTGCCAGTTCAGGGCAATTCTTCATCTGTAACATTAAATTAACGCCAAACGGCTTATCCGTCAGCTGACGAGTTGCCCGAATCTCGGTCCGCAATTGATCAGCGGTTAGCCCTGCAGAACCAAGAACACCGAGACCACCAGCCTCCGAAACTGCTCCAACTAATTCATGAGTAGCAATCCGCATCATCGCACCAGAAAAAATGGGATATTGAATGCCTAACATTTCAGTAATTGACATAGTCACGTCCTCCTCAAATTACTAACAATTCTTTCTGTTTAATTGTTAGCATCTTCACGATATTGTAGTCGTAGTCGGCACTAAACCATTTCGATCATCAACCGATTCGTCTACTTGATGAACTAATTTTAACGCTTATCTACTGATGATGACAGCGTTTTCTTTTATATTTCGACACAATCTGATAATTGTTTTAATACACATTACCATTGATTGCCTTAAGATTTTATTCACAAAAAGCACCACCTCACTAACTGGAGGCGGTGCTTTCATCATATTGCTAATTAAACTTTTGCTTCATTCAACGTATACAAGCTGTGGTTCACACGCGTCAATAATGGTGATAACTTACCAACTGCGACCACCGTTAACTCGTGCATCGCCCGTGAACAAATCGTGTACAGTAACTGCCGTTCATCTTCACGCTGATAATTTTCCTGATTAGCATTCCACACGATCACCGCGTCAAATTCCAGTCCCTTGGCCAAGAATGACGGCACGACGATGACGCCAGGAGCTAACCGTTGATTTTCTGTTTGGATCAACGTGACCTTCTCACCTCGCGCCTTCAACGCTTCAGTCAAGTCCTTACATTCAGCCAAAGATTTTCCGATAATTGCCGTTGTATCCCGTTCAGAATCATTCATCGCTAATTGATCGACTACTTGATCAACACCCGCTTCAAAATCAGCTGTCACAACCACGTTTGGTAGGTCCCCTTGGCGGTCAAACGCGGTCACGGCTTCACCATTCACCAAAATTTCTTTAGTAAAATCGGTAATTTGCTGGGTCGATCGGTAAGACTTGGTCAACTGTACGACCCGCGTCTTTTCTGGGTTAAATAGCGTGGCCAATTCATTAATTAACGAATGACTATTTTCTTTCGTAAAGATGGCCTGATTTAAATCTCCCAACATCGTAAAACGCGCTTTTGGAAAACTAAACTTCAGGAACGCTAGCTGAAAGGCGTTGTAATCTTGAATCTCATCCAGAAAGACAAACCGAATGTCGCGTTGTCCATGTTTCCCCGTCATCAAATCATGCAGATACATATAGGCCGAAACGGTCGTTAAAGAAATATGCCGGTCCTTAATTTCAGCCAGCTTGTGTTCAACCGTAGCGTCCCAGTCAGCCGTGGAAATTCCGTAATCTGCCAGCTTAATAATCTTCGGCACTTCACGTAAGAAATGCGCGTACTGCATATTGATACTCAAGAAACGATTGCGGACAATTTGCGTCCGGGCCTTGCCAAGCCGTTGCATCACAATCTTACGCGCTAGAAACTTAAATTCTTTATCGCCGTTCTTAAACTCCCGCGGCTGATTGCCATACAATTGATTGATTTCTTCGCGCGATAAGTCTTGGACCGCTTCTTCAACCCATTTAGAACGCATCTCCGATTCAACCTTGCGATTCAAAATCTTGATTAATTCTTCCTTAGTTGCTGACAAGCGGTTCGCTAAGTGATAGTTTTCGTTGAAAGAATAGTAGATTGACTTAATCTTTTCCCGGGAAATAATCACTTCATCGTTCAGCGTAATATTACGGAATCGCATGTCGGCTTGTTCCAAATGCCGGCCATACGTGGTAACCGCGTTGAAAAAGGCTAAGCTACCTTCCAACTTAGTAATCTTCGCCATTTGCGGTGTGTTTTCAGTTTCAAACCGTTGCTGTAACGTCTCGACCTGCATATGGGGTAGCCGGTATGAGGCATATTGGAAATAAGTCATTTGGACCATGTTTTGCTCACCCAATTCTGGCAAAACCTGGTTAATATAGTCATTAAATAACTGGTTAGGTGAAAATAAGATAACTTGGCCAGCCGTCAAATTACCCCGGTAACGATACAATAAGTAGGCGACACGTTGCAACACTGACGATGTCTTCCCAGAGCCAGCCGCCCCTTGCACGAACAAGAGGTCGGAACTCGTATCCCGAATAATGGTATTTTGTTCCTTTTGAATTGTTGTGACAATGCTCTTCATCTTCACGTCAGACTTTTCGTCCAACACTTCGAGCAACATCGAATCGCCCACAGCTTCATCGGTATCATAGACGGTCACAACTTGACCATCTTCCACCATCAGTTGGCGCTTCAACTTAACGTTAACCGTCTGCTCACCATCTGGAGTCTGGTAAGTCACGTGACCTAAACCACCGTCGTAATAAATACTGGAAATTGGGGCCCGCCAATCATAAATTAAAAAGTGATCCGGTGTGTCAGAAAACGAACTTAACCCAATATAAATGGTTTCGGGCTTCGGTTCACCGTTCTCATGAAAATCAAGTCGCGCAAAATAAGTGTTCTTTTCCAACTTTTTCAAGGTCGACAACTGTTTAGTCGCATGTTTCCAACTATTTTGCCGCTCGTCCATCATTTGCTGTTGCTGGCGCACGGACAGTCCAGTCTCCATCATGCCTTCGTAACTATCCGTTTTAATATTGATGTTATTCAGCAAATCCCGCTTGATGTCGGCCTGATCCTGTTCCGAGCGCGTAATGGTTTGGCTTTGCTGCTCTTCAGCCACCTTAATTTTCGCAACCACATGATCTAAGTGTTCCTGTTCTGCAGCTTTAATTGACTTAGCCATTGAACGCCCTCCATTCCTAAATATCGAACAATAATTTTATCACTATCAGCGGCCCGACTCAATTAATAACCCATGCCACATGCTAATTTTTGCCTTTTTATGTAAAAATGTTTGAACATTGGTTTACCAAAGTTACGATTGTGTTAAACTAAATGAAATGTAATCGGTTTCATCTGTTTTTCAATCCGCAGACGCTTATAATAAATGCAACTTAAATTGGAGGTGGCGCCGTTGGTCAATTTAATAACCATTTTAACCCATTTAGAACAAAGTATCGTCCCGCTATTAACCACGCTTGGTAGTTGGTCTTACATCTTATTATTCGCCGTTATCTTTCTTGAAACGGGCATGGTCGTTTTCCCATTTCTTCCCGGCGAATCATTGATCTTTCTCGCCAGCACGATGGCTGCAACTCACAGCGACGCCCTCAGTATTCAAATTCTGGTGCCAGTATTCTTTGTGGCTGCTGTAATTGGCGACACTGTCAATTTCGAAATTGGCCGCCACCTAATTCGCTTACCGTGGTTGCAACGCCACCTCCCCCAATCCAAGCAACAACGCGCACAACAATTTTTTGCTAAGTATGGCGCGAAAGCTGTCATGTTTGGCCGCTTTGTTCCACTCGTGCGGACCTTTGTCCCGCTGAGTGCCGGGGCCGCTAAAATGCCACAAACGACCTTCGCTATCTGGAACTTAGTTGGCGTTGGTATCTGGGTCAGTGTCGGCTGTTCACTCGGTTACTTCTTTGGCTCGATCAGCTTTGTACAGAACCACCTCTCGCTCTGTTTTCTAGGAATTATGGCCGCCGCGCTCATTCCAGCCACGGTGGTTGCGCTGATTAAGACCTGGCGACAACGGACAACACTCAATCTCAAATAAGCGCCACACACAACACGGTTGATCTGCAATCGTGTTTTTTTATTGCTTCTCGCTTTGAAAGGCACGTCTTTCCTTTTCAAAACCACTCAAAAAGTGTATCCTTTCAATGACTTTAACGTTTTTTAATGAGCGGAGGGATTCTATGCAACCAATTCAATTAACTGCCTATCAATCTGACTGGCAAAAGCAAGCCACCGAGTATCAAACCTTGTTACACCAGCAATTACAGGCGAATCTATTAAAAAGTAGTCACGTGGGTAGTACGGCCATGCCCCAATTATTGGCGCGTCCAACGATTGACTTGGCGTTGCTTGTTAAAGATCAGGCGGCTGCCGTAGCTACGTTACACGCACGACCGGTCGCTGGAACGACGCATACTTACGCGACACAATTAGCTGCTAACGGCATCCACGTGATTATTACAACTGATGAACAGCATTATCAGCAATTGCTCACTTTCCGGGATTATCTTAATGCGCACCGGACAGACGGTCGCAAGTATACTGCCATTCGCGAAAAAGGTGTGCGCAATGGGCAAGCCGATCTCGCAGCCTATCTACAAACGAAAGCAGCCTTCATGGCCAGCATCAACGATAAAGCTCAGGATTGGTTGGCCACTAAAGATCAACACGAACACCACGACCGGACCGTCCGTGCAGAACTCGTCAACATGTGCCTCATTACCAACCCCAAGACTGGCGACGTCCTCGTTGAAAATAAGATTGACGCCCAGTGGTCGGGGTTAACTTTTCCTGGCGGTCATGTTGATCGCGGTGAATCACAAGTAACCGCGATGAAGCGTGAAGTATTAGAAGAAACCGGCTTGCACGTCAATCAATTGAAATTAGTCGGCACCGTAACGTGGGTCGAAAATGCGGACGGCGACGTGTCGCTTGGTACCTTATACACTACTAGTCACTATCACGGCGATTTGCTAGCCGGCTCATACGAAGGGGCTATTAGCTGGCAACCATTAGACCAACTAACGCCCGATAAATTAGCACCCGGTGTTGACCAAATTCTGAAAGTTTTCACTGACAGTCACGCTAACGAAGCATTCTGGAGTTTTGATGACAATCAGCTCCGCGTGTACTAAAACGAATCGAGGTATTTATTCATGGATCAAGTTTCCTTAGTCATTATTTTATTAGCCGCATTATTAATTCCGCTTATCATGGCTAAATTCAAAATCAATAGCTTGCCGACTGCCGTCATGGAAATCATTGTCGGCATCGTGATTGGGCCCAGTGTGTTCAATTTTGTGAACACTTCTGACCTTATCTCACAATTATCAACGATTGGCGTCATTGTCCTGCTGTTCTTAAGTGGACTTGAAATTGATTTTAGTCTATTTAAGAAGCGGCGCACGGCGTTAACACCGTTAGAGCAAAAAAATGCGGTCAACACACCGAAATATTCGCCCGTCCGGCTTTCAGTGTACGCCTATGGCACGATTGTTGTCTTATCACTGCTGCTAGCAGCCGCCTTTAAGGTCAGTGGCCTCTTTAGCGACTTCTGGCTCGCCGCTATTTTGTTTGGTACGATTTCACTTGGCATTGTAATTGCGGCTTTGAAGGAACAAGAATTACTTAGTAAAGCCTTTGGACAAACGATTCTGTTAATCTCCGTGTTTGGTGAACTCGTGCCAATGATGGGGCTGACGCTCTATGCATCCGTCTACGGCAGTAACTCACAAAGTCTCTGGTTACTATTACTCATTTTAGCCGTCGCCGCACTATTACTCTTACGGTTCAAACCATTCTTCCGCTTCTATCAAAATATTAACAAATCGACGACACAACTAGATATTCGGTTAGCCTTCTTCCTAATCGTGACCATGGTCACGGTAGCTGAGTCAGTTGGTGCCGAAAACATTCTGGGTGCCTTTGTGGCCGGGATCGTCTTAAAACTCTTGAACCCTAGTGAAACGACCCGCGAACGCTTGGATGCTATTGGTTACGGCTTCTTCATCCCTATTTTCTTCATTACGACTGGCGTCGATTTGAACTTACGGACCTTATTAACAAGTGGCAAAACCTTACTATTAATTCCATTATTTTTCTTAGCATACATGGTTGCCAAGATTGGCGGCTACTGGGTCCTAAAGTTACGGTTCAAGCAAGCCAACGCTTTAGCCGGTACCGCACTGACTGCAACGACAATGACAATGGTATTAGCCGTCCTGCGAGTTGCCAAGTCAATGAAGACAATTACTAGTGACCAGTCCGGCGCTTTCTTACTCGCAGCGCTACTCACTTGTGTCATCTCACCCCTGATTTTTAACAAGTTTTATTCAGCTGAAAAAGAAGACCTGGTCAAAACAGCGGTCCACTTTATCGGCGCTAACTTAAGCACCGTACCCGTTGCACAACAGCTACGAAAAGGCTGGTACGACGTGTCAATGTACACGAATCATCCTGAGAATTATCAAACCTACCACGCGCAAGTGCCAGTGACCTTAATGGAAAACTTCACAGCCCAGGACTTACAGGATCACGGCGTCTTTGACACGGATATTTTGGTACTCGGCCATATTGATGCCGAGCGTAACTACGAGCTTGCTAAAGCCGCCAAAGCATACGGTGTACGGCGGATCATCGTTCGGTTTGAAGACCGCAATGTGCTCAATGAACATGAAGACGATCTCCGCGAACTCGGTGTCGAAGTCTACAATACACCAGAGGCCAACATTACCTTACTGCGTGCCTTAATTGAATCGCCGTCAACCTTGTTACTGCTCAATGATACTGAAAATAGCATCTACGAAGTCCGAGTTCTCAACCATCTTTACACGAATGTTCAAATTAAGAACTTACAGTTTGCTCAGGATATTACCATTAGTCAAGTCATCCGTAATCGGAAACTGATCGCGCCCAATGGAAATACGACGATTATGTACGGTGACCGCTTAATCTTTACCGGGAATAAGCAAACGGCCGCTCAGATTCGACAAGCCTTAGCAACTGCTAATTAATCGCAGTGCATTTTATGGTAAACTAAACACATTATGGCTTAGTTTTGAACACCAAGTAGAGGAGTAAATAATGGCAACTTTTTCCGTTTACATGATTCGTCATGGTCAAACCTACTTTAACAAGTACCGCCGAATGCAGGGCTGGTGTGATTCCCCCCTCACAACGGTCGGCGAACAGGACGCTCGCAATGCAGGTAAAATGCTCAACGGTATTGATTTCGATGCCGTTTACGCCAGTGACATGACGCGGGCAATGCGCACCGCAGAATTAATTCTTCCTGCCAGTGGCAATACCGATTTGACGGTTCAACCAATGGCCGCATTCCGTGAAGCCTTTTATGGCTATTTTGAAGGTGATGATACGTCGCAGACCTGGTTCATGGTTGGTGCGCCCCATCAGGCACCTAGCTTGTCCGCAATTATTGAACAATACGGCATCGAAAAAGCCAAAGATTTCTGTAAAGAAGCTGACCCGTTCCATCGCGCCGAAAATAACGCCGAATTCTGGCAACGGGTCAATGGCGGTCTCGATACGTTACGTGCTCACCATCACGACGGGGACAAAGTTTTGGTCGTCAGCCACGGCAATACGATTTACAGTATTGCTGCTCGTTTTGCCGCACTGACCTCACCAGCGCGGCCCCAAAATGGGAGCGTCACGAAATTCACAATTAGCGACAACGATGTGACGTTAGACTACTTTGGCCGCAAAGACCATCTCGACTAAATAAGGAGAAACACATGGCTCAATTTTCAATTTACTTTGTTCGACACGGACAGACTTTTTTCAACTTATATAATCGCATGCAAGGCTGGTCTGACTCGCCGTTAACTGAATACGGACAAGCCACCGCAACCAAGGTCGGTCAAGCACTAGCGAACACGGCTTTTGACTACTACTACAGTAGTGATTCTAAGCGAGCAATCGACACCGCTCAGCTCATTCGACAAGCGGCGGGTGCCACCGCCCAGCCCTTTAAAACGCTGATGAACTTTCGGGAAGTTTTCTATGGTTATTTCGAAGGTGACGATTCAAGTCGGACCTGGTCACTAGTTGGCCGCCAATACGGGGTCACCAGCATGCACGAACTTCTTGAACACGTGCCTATCGATCAGACCCGCGATCTGATGCGTGAAATCGACCCTTGGCATGAGGCCGAAGACAACACGATGTACTGGGAACGGATCAATCAGGGCTTTGACTACTTGAAAGCCCACCACGACCACCATGAAAAAGTACTCGTGGTGACCCACGGCACGACAATCCGCAGTATGGTCGCACATTTCGCTCCCGAAATCGACATCACGAATGGCCCCAAAAACGGGAGCGTCACTCGCATCGACATCGATGGCGATCAAATTCGCGTCGTCGATTATGCGCAAGACTTAGCCGACGTGAAAGTCAATCAACACTTATAATTTTGCTCATCAAACAAAACGCTCGCAACCACTGACTGGTCGCGAGCGTTTTTATATTGGTTCTAAAATAACTGTTGTTGGTAATTAAATAGAAACTTGATTACTGACAGCAGGTAGTTTTGTCTGTATTTTAATCATGGTCTATTAAAAATGTTCGCATTGAAAAAGGTGCTTGCCGTTGCGCGGCTAAGCACCCATGAAAATATTATCAATATCAGTTGACAGAAAAACCAATTTTTCTGTCTGGTCAATGGTAATACTTAAAATTTCACTAGTTAAATACGTGTTTAGAATCTATAAAAATTCAAAATATTTTGCCCCAATTCAAACTATCTTTTCAAGAAAGTAAGCACGTTCTTAGCCGGTTTCATGCTTCCTGCTAAGAATGCAATTACGACTGCCACAATAGCAAACAAAAGTTCCCAGACCGACCAGTTAAAAACTACTGTTAAAACTAACATAATAGCAGCTGCAATCATCAAGACGCCATCTCTAGGGCCTAAATTCAGATATGGATACATCATCATCAGACATCTCTTCTTTCCCCATTTAGTATACATTGAATAAGCTCAACTAAGACTATAACGGAATTACTGACGAAATTAAGAATCCCCTTCTAGAGATAGGGCGTTGACTGAGTGTTGCCGGTGAAGCAGGCAGATTCCGTAGAATCTTGGTAACTGTGCGTCTATCTATGGTCGAAAGAATCTGAGCATCATTCAAACATCCATTTAAGTCCTAAGAATATTATAACACCGTTTTCATTTGTTGTGAAAGTTCTTTTATAATGGCAACTATTGGGATCTTCACTGGCGAGCAGGCATTGGCAAGTCGTCCCACTAACACAACCGCCCAATCCTAACTCGTGACTTTGATACCAATAATGCCAATGACCAGCATTGCAATGAAAATCCACGTGATAGGAGCAATTGTATCCTTAAAGAATACCAGCCCCACAATAATCGCACCAACCGCGCCGATTCCAGTCCAAATAGGATACGCAATACTCAACGGCAAGTGTTTAGTTGCCAATGCTAAGAAACTAAAGCTCAAAATCATTCCCACCACCGTGGCGGCAGTATAACCTAAATGACTAAATCCATTACTTAATTTCATCATCGTGGCCCATACTACTTCAAATAATCCGGCAATAATTAAATAAATCCACGTCATTATCAATTCCTCCTCAAAATAAAAAGGACAACGTCCACCCAACTTCCACAATGACCTAAGGAAGTTGGGTTAACGTTGTCCGGTGACAATTCATCTTAATATTTCAGTCCACTATAGCAAAGCTCATCGGCATGGTCAAGCTTACTCGCCACACAACATCCATTTTGTTAGTGGCGTCAACGGTGTCGGCAAATCATCTAAAGCGAAAAAGGCCGCAGTACTCGTCTCATTAGTGGCTTGAATCAACTCACCACCCGTTGTATTGGCGCGGTATAACGTGGTGACACTGTCAATGATATCCCCATTAGGATACTGATAGTGCATCTTAGGACCACTGAAGACATCAATGAGCGTTAACTCGCCCACGGTTAATCCCGTCTCTTCTTCTAATTCTCGTCGGGCCGTCTGCTGAACCGTCTCACCAGGCTCAGTTGACCCGGCTGGTAATCCCCAACAATGATTATCCGTTCGATAGATCAACACTATTTTTCCCGTTGAATTTTGAGCCAACATCGCCGCTCCTGCCACTACTAATGGCTGATGACCAATTTGTTGACGCAATTTAAGCACATAACCCATTTAATTGCCCCCCTAATACCCGAAGTCGTAATATTTTGATTAGACATGTTATACTTAATGCAATCATAACACGTTAGGAGTGAGTGTATGTCTGAAACCAACGCTCAGAAAGTACAAGAAGTCATTATTGCCGGCATGTCTAAGACGGTCGCCAATTACGACTACGCCATGTCCGAGCTAGAAGCACTCGTTGCAGCCAATAATATGCACGCGGCCCTGCGAATTGACCAAGGATTGGAAAAACCCAACCCGGCCACCTTCTTCGGCAAAGGTAAAGTTGTCGAAATCAAAGAAGTCGCAGCCGCCAACGATTTGCACATTATGGTCATCAACGCGGATCTGACCCCTAGTCAGGTGCGTAACTTAGAGGAACAAACGGACATTCAGATCATCGACCGTACTGGTCTGATCTTAGAAATTTTTGGTAACCGTGCGCGGAGCAAGGAAGCCAAATTGCAAGTTAAGATTGCCCAATTACAATACCAACTTCCCCGATTACGAACGAGTATCTCCAATCGCCTTGACCAACAGGCCGGGGCCGCTGCTGGTGGTGGCGGGGGCTTTACCAACCGTGGTGCTGGTGAAACGCAACTGGAATTAAATCGCCGGACAATTCAAGACCGGATCAGTCACGCGAAGCACGAACTTAAGGAACTCAATAAAGACGAAGTAGTGCGACGCTCACAACGCGATAAAGCCGGGCTCCCTAACGTCGCATTAGTCGGTTATACTAACGCTGGTAAATCAACGACTATGAATGGTTTAGTGAAACTGTTCGGTAAGGGTGAAGATAAGCAAGTCTTCGAAAAAGACATGCTTTTCGCAACGTTAGATACAAGTATTCGTCAGTTAACCTTCCCTGACAATAAGCAGTTACTGCTCAGTGATACAGTCGGGTTTGTCAGCGACTTGCCGCATAACTTGATCAACGCCTTCCGTTCAACGCTAGCCGAAGCTGCCAATGCCGACTTACTCATTCAAGTCATCGACTACGCAGATCCCCATTACAAGGAAATGATGGCGACCACTGAAAAGACGCTCAAAGAAATCGGTGTGCACGATGTCCCTATGATTTACGCCTTCAATAAGGCTGATTTAACCGAAGCCGACTACCCGAACCGGCAAGATGATCAACTCATCTATACGGCGCGTGATGAGGCCTCACTACAAGCTTTGACCAGTATGATCAAAGCCAAAGTCTTTAAGAATTACGTGACAACAACGTTATTAATCCCATTCAATGATGGTGAAGTAGTGGCCTACTTAAATGACCACGCCAACATTCTCAAAACGGATTACTTAGCTGATGGCACCCAATTAACAGTCGAACTCAACACTGTCGATGCCCAACGTTATGAAAAATACGTGGTGACACCTGCTTAAACGACTCATTCAAAAAAATGGCTCTAGGATTAACTGCCTAGAACCATCTTTTTTGACTTAATAATCAATCTACCCCTGTCAATCGCTAAATCACTAGTGCCAATAGCGAACATCATTCAGTCACCATTAACGCGTGCAATTGCGCCAATAGTTCGGACTGCGACCGTCCTCGCCACTGACGTTGAAAAGCATAACTAGTCCCCTTCAGCATGGCAATTAACATATCAGCCTGAAACTCACATACCGGTTTCGAAAGCGTTGGCTTCAAATCATGAACCAGTTGCGTTAATAAGTCACATAATTGTTGATAAAGTTCGCTCTGATAAAATTGACGGCGACCAGGTTCACCGGCCTCGACATTCATTAATAACGCCATGTTGTGCTCACGAATCGCTAGATATTCACCAATAACATGATCAAAACGCGCCGCCGCACCTACCGAGGTCGTGGTCAAGTAGACTTGATTGGTTTTAATAAAAGTTGCGACTCGGTCCGTCACTAATGCCAAACATAGTGTACTTTTATGGGCATAGTGACGATACAACGTTCCGGGACCGATACCAGCGGCCGTCGCAATATCTTTCATACTAACGGTTTCGATTGAACGCGCGGCAAAGAGTTGTCGCGCAGCAGTCAAAATTTTCTGTTGGTTAATTTGTGCATCCTTTCGCATTCGACACACCCTCCTATGTACTTAAGTTCACCATACACTTTTACGCATCGCTTGACAAACGGAGTATACTCCGTTTAAGGTATAATTATACAATTTAAGGGGGAATTCACTACGTTTGTCTTTTTATCCGGATTACTAATCGGCATTTTCGTTAGTCTGATTGGTGGCGGAGGTGCCGCCCTATACCTAGGTGTCTTAACCAGTCAAGTAGGCCTGGCAACCGCGATAGCCGTACCAACCTCCCTAATCGTCGCCTTACCAGCCTTATTTTTTGGTTTTCTAACACAGTTGAAAATCAAAAATGTCAATTTCAAGATTGGCAATCAAATGATCATTGCGGCCGTTCCCGGTATCATCGTCGGGACATTCAGCGCACAATTTATTCCCCAACAACTGTATAACTGGATTGTCGGGATAATTTTTTTGATTATGGGTGCGATGGTACTAATCAAGTATGTTCACCATTCTAAACAAACTACAGCCAGTCACCAACCTTGGCAAGCTGCCTTCTTTGGCCTTTTAAGTGGATTGATGGTCGGCATTGGCGGCTTAAGCGGTGGTGCGACCACGGCTGCCGGGTTAGCAATTCTTGGGCTAACGGCCGTTGAAGCCGCTGGTACTGCCACCTATGTGTTAACTGTTATGTCCACAATCAGTTTAATCGGCCATCTCTTTACTAGTACTTTTGCTTGGCAATCAGGATTGGTCCTCATGATTGGCGCAATTATCGGCGCAATCATTACACCACTCGTGATTCGCCATTTAAATTTAGATAAGGTCAACCGCGTATTAACGCCATTTCTTGGCCTTATTATTATTTATTTTGGCATCAAAATGTTTATATAAAGGCAGATAAAAAGTCACTTCAGGCAGTCGTAAACTTGAAGTGACTTTTTGATATCCCCTACTGAAAAAATTCATAATCATGTGTATACCAAGAACAACCTTCTCCAGCATGTTGGTGGCTAAGCTAACTGCCGACGACTGACTAGGTAAACAACGATAATCAGTGGCAACGTCACCATCATCACGGGATAAAACCACGCCATTGGTAATTGACTGCTAATCAGCCCGCCAATGATGGGGCCAAGTGACATCCCGAGATCAACACCAATATAAAACGTACTATTGGCTAGCCCATGATCAGCTTTCGGCACGAGCATCAATGCTTTAGCTTGGCAAATTGAAAACATCAAACCGTATCCGGCGGCCAGTCCTGCTGCACCCAGCAGTAGCATCGCCCAATTGTTCATGTCAGTTAAGCCAATCAATCCTAATAGATTAAAAATTAAACATAACCAGATGAACCGTTTAAATGGCACCCGGTCGAACCAGTCGCGGAGAATAATTCGCAATACTAATAAAATACCCGCGTATACCGGGAAAAATACCCCCGCTGCCACATGAAAATGCCGTGCAGCGACGTAGCTGACAATATAGGTTTGGGTGGCAAAATATGGTAATGAAAATAAAAGCAAAATCAAGGCCACGGGAATTACTCGTGGTTGTACGATGCGAATATGGTGCTTAGTCGTAGCCGTTTGAGGCGTCACAATTGGTTCACCATGATCACCGACGAATTGAATCATGATGACGAGCAGTAAACTACAGCCCGCTGCTAACCAAAAAACACTCTGGTAACTGTAATGTTGATACAAGAAGACACTAATTGCCGGCCCGCACGCCATTCCAAGCGCATTCGCTAACCCATAAATGCCCATTCCAGAGCCAATTCGATCGGGTGGCAATAAACTAGCCATCCAGGTCGCCATACAAACTGAACACAAGGTATATCCCAACCCATTCAAAATTCGCAATAACATGATTAACGTCACATTAGTTGTCAAACTATAACCTAAACTAGCTAGTAGCAACAAGCAGCCCCCCACGAAGGTCAAACGGTACTTAGAGACCCGGTCGGTTAAATTCCCAGCAAGTGGACGGAGCACTAGCGATGTCAAATTCGTCAACCCGGCAATCGTACCGGCAAGCACACTACTAGCGCCAATCCCATGCGCAAATCCTGCAATCACGGGATTGATTAACATTGGACTCATTAAAAAGAAGAAACTAGCCATTAACACTAACTTTACATCCGGCGTATATAAACGCGTCTTCATCAATTCTCATCACTCTCTAAATTCTGATTAACTTGTCGTAACAAATCTAAAAACACCTGTTGTTGTTCGGCATCCAAATGGGCAAACATTTGCGCACTCGTCTGCCAACCATGTTGACGGAGTTGCTCGCGTTTGGCACGCCCACTCGGGGTCACCACCACTTGCTTGGCACGCGCATCCGTTGGACTGACCACTAATTGGACATATCCGCGCGTCTGCAAGCGTTGCACGATCATCCTGGCCGTCTGATGGGTGATCTCTTGATGTATCTTGAATGCTGTTACCGTACCGCCTGGCTGATCCGCAAAAAAGGTTAACGCATCCGCTTGTTCAGCCGTTAGCCCTAAAGTCCGTAAATGCTGATTACGGCGCCGTTTGATTTGGCGAGCCAAGACTAAAACTTGTCGGGCCACCATTTCATCATGATTCATCTTATCACCTGCCTTTTTATTTATACAGCTAGCTGTATAAATTGTCAAATCACACCAGCTTTGCCAACATAAGTCCCAACAACTTGCTTAACCACTTTTTACAATTAATAAAATTCACGAAAAAAGAGTTGCCAGGTCGTTAGTCAACCTCACAACTCACAGTGTGCCAAATGATTATTTATAAAACATGCTTCTGTCGCTGAGCTGCACGCCAAAGTGAAAAAGCCGTCCAACAACTAACCAACACGATCAGCCAACTCAGGGCAGTTAAGGACAATGACTTAACCAAGGTCGCTGCCACCACCACGCCAATAATACCGCCTAAAATAATGCCGAATAAGCCGCGATAATCGACGCGATCATGACGAATAAAGTTAACCGCCGAAATCGGCATCAATAATGCGCACGATAGCATCATGATTGGAAAAGCGGCGATTGGAGTCAATCCCAAGAAATACACCATCACCATGCACGGCGCGTACAACCCAACACCGGCTGACATCAACAGGCCTAAAATGAAATTGCCACCAATACCGATCAACAATTTCCAACCGGACAACCCCGTTGCTTGATTGGCAACACCTAACAAACTGATCCAACCTAATAACTTAGCCGCCATCAACAAGGCGGTAATAATCAATGCGCCGGCCATAGTCAATTGTACCCACCGCTGATTAAGCTTCGTCATCACTTCACTACCAAGTAACGCCCCCAGCGTCGCCGCCAGGACTAGACTAATTAAGGTCACTGGCTCGACCGTCACCGCCGTCACAAAGAAAAAAGCCTCAAAGGCAGTTGGAATCGCATGCATCGTATTCAAAGTTCCTGGTAACTGACGTTCATCTTTCAAATAGTGACTCGCCTGGAAAATCGCCGTTGACACCACAAAACTACCAATACCTAACGTATCAAGAAAATCCGTCACGGCCCCAATGACCATGCCGAAACCAAAACTGTGGTCAAAAACTGGTGCTGTCTGCCGTTTTGCGCCGGCTAACAGCAACCCAAATAAGCCGATGCTGAGCAGCATCAACAACACCACAATTACAATTACCATCAATCTAACCCCACTCTCTTCCCTACTCGTAGCATTATACTTTATTTTGTAGACGGAACCAAAAATTATTACCAGATTTTCTCACGATCCTTAAGGCAACACACGTAAACCACCTTGCGTTATCAGCATAGTCCAGCAATCAACAATGACTCTAGTTAGCACAACTTCCCCTATCACTGGTAGAATGTGCTATAATCCAGTCAATTAATTGTGCACAACCGTTGTTTATAACCAGCGGTATGTTCAATACAACATTCAACTACCATCGTTAAGAAGGGCGGTAATCACCATGAAACCAACTATCATTCGGCCGCTTGAAGACCACGTCTGCTTTTCGGCTTATATAACGGTGCATGCTATTCAGCGCCTATACCAGCCAACATTGACTGCTCATCAACTCACCTATCCACAATACTTAGTCCTCGTTGCACTCTACACGACAACCTCGCAAGCTGTTCCCGTCAAAACACTGAGTAGCCAGCTTAACTTAAGCACCGGTACCCTAACGCCCGTTCTAAAACGTATGACCCAAGCCGGCTTAATTACCCGCCATCGGAATCCACAGGATGAACGTAGCACTTTAATCAAGCTTACTCCTTACGGTACGGCGACCCGCATTGCGCTAAATGACTTACCCGCACTATTAACGGCTAAAGGTGGGCTTGGTCAGACCGAATGGCAACAACTAACAGCGTTATTGAACAAATTAATGACTAATCTGAACACTAAATAAGATTCATAATATCAAGAAAATTAACAATTTAATTTTAACTTGTCATGGACACAGGCTGCCTTTTAGACCAAACCCGAATTTCTAGCTAATTCAGGTTGGTCACTTTTTATTTTTTCGAACTTTAATATCAAAATATCATTAATTAGTTCGGATTCTAGTTAAAAATCAGTTCTAAAAATCGATATTTGATTGTCATCACCATTAATCTCTGGTATGCTAAATGCAATTATTCAAAATTGGGCTGTTTCAAGGGAGGATCTCAAGTTAATGCAGGAAACAAAACAAGCAACGACCCTGAACCGTTCACTTGGTTTTTGGTCAGCACTTTCACTCGTTGTCGGTACGGTTATTGGGTCAGGAATCTTCTTTAAGCAGTCCTCAGTTCTCGATAGTGCGGGCTCACCAAGCGCTGCGTTACTCGCCTGGTTACTAGGTGGGCTGATTACGTTAACGGCCGGTTTAACGATTGCGGAAGTCGGGGCTCAAATGCCCCACACTGGTGGTCTATACGTCTACATGGAACAAATCTACGGTAAGCTGTGGGGCTTTCTCTCTGGTTGGATGCAAATTGCCGTCTATGGCCCCGCCATTATCGCCTCAATCGCTGCTTACCTTGGTATTCTACTAGTCGGTTTTTTCAATCTGCATACCAATTGGCAGGCCCCACTCTCGATTAGCGTCATCGTCTTGATTGGGATTCTCAACATGTTTGAAAATCGTTGGGGCGCGGCTTTCCAGATTGCAACCACGTTAGGTAAATTATTACCGATTGCTGCCATTATTATTTTTGGGCTCTTTTATGGTAATCAGAATGCGCTGGGACAATCTTTACATACAATTACCCAATCAACTGGTAGTTTTGGGGTCGCCGTACTTGCAACATTGTTCGCTTATGACGGCTGGATCTTAGTAGCTAACTTGGGCGGCGAGATTAAAAATCCACAGAAATTATTGCCACAAGCCATTATTTTAGGTATTTCCATGGTTTTAATTGCTTATACCTTAGTCAGTTATGGAATTCTCCACTTTGTTCCAGCAGCAACGATTCACCACCTGGGGCAGCAAACGACCCTATACTTTGCACAAGCAGCATTTGGTACCATCGGCGGACGCTTACTCAATATCGGAATTATCATTTCGATGGTTGGCTGCCTAAATGGCAAAATTATGACTTTTCCACGCATCGTGTACGCTATGGCTGATCACAATCAGCTGCCATTTGCCAAGCAACTCAGCTACTTGCACAAAAAGTCCCACGAACCAATTGTCGCGACCATGGCCATTCTCGCATACGCTAGCATTATGATTCTGTTCTTTGACCCCGATCGTCTTTCAGATCTTTGCATCTTCACGGTCTACTGCTTCTACGTGGCGACCTTCATCGGTGTCTTTATTTTGAGAAAACGACGCCCCGCTTTTGAGCGCCCGTTCTCAACACCAGGCTTTCCAGTAACACCAATGATTGCAATTCTGGGCGCCCTCTTTGTGATTATCAGCGAAATTGGCTCAGATCTATCCGGCGTTTTGATTTCCCTGCTTATCGTGGCGGTTGGCTTCCCAATTTATTATTGGAAACGGCGACAAAATAACAATCATTAGATTCACCACAGATCTACTGACAACTATAAATAGTCAAAAATTAGCGGTTACTGAAATTCTAAACAGTAACCGCTAATTCTTTTGACATTATCTTGTGACTTGCTAACAATCAATATCAGTCTTAAAGCTCACTGTACTTCATTAATGTGACTTGATGTTGAGACAACCAATGGCGCATTTGCGGATCGGTCAACATAGCGACTTCTTGCGTCCGTGGCGTTGTTAAACTTGAATGCGTCAACAGATAGTGATCCAAATAGCCGGGATGGCAAATCATCATTGCATACCCCTCATCATAATGTGCTCGAGCCGCCCGCTTGAGTGTTCGATACGGGTCATAATTAGCACCCATACTTTCCATAAAGACATGTAATCGATTATCTTTGAACAAGACACTGGGACTATCTGGTCCTAGCGCAAAACGCAAAAAATTTAACTGGTGCCGCTCAGCAACAATGGCTAAGCCCTTAACAAAATTAGCGCTAACCACTGCATGACCTTCAAAATAATCTGGTTTGCGCCCCACTAAAGTGACAAACCTTTGATACTGCGCTTCAATTTCAAGTACGACCTCATCAAGATCGACAAAATCAGTTGACGCCCTCCGATAATCAGTTGAAGAACGGAAAGTGCCATCAGAATTAGTCATGCTTGGGATTAACCGTGCATCAGTTAGTGGTCGCCCAGCACATATCACCGTATGCAGTCCCAAACACACATCTGTATCTTTAATCATTTCTAATCCTGAAACCGTCGTTGGCATGTTGACCATCACGCCAACATTATTAATCAATCCATGCCTAACAGTTCGATCAATACCGACATTGACCGCATCTGAATAGCCTAAATCATCAGCTCGCACAATTATTTTTGTTTCCATTATTTACTAGGCCTCCACTAATTTAAATTCTTGCTCAAATGGCTGACTTGGTTTTGATTCAACACCAATCATATAGGTCACGATTGCAGCGACTGTAAGTGCAATCACCCCACTAAGTACCCCGTTAACCACGTTAGCCGTTTGACCACCAACATATGTCGTTAATGCTAAAAAGTTGGCGACCGGCACCATTATGTAGGCAGTAATCGTTGTCATACCAGCATACAAGCCACCACAGAAGCCACCAACCATCATACCAATAAATGGCCGTTTATAGCGTACGGCCAGGCCATAAAGACCAGGCTCTGTTACACCACCAACCATACTTGCAATTAAATAACCCCAAGCCAATGCTCTTTGGTCCTTATCTTTGATTCTTAGTGCAGCACCTAAGCACATCCCAGCAACCGACATACTTGCCGCAACCGCTCCAAGGGTTACAAAATTTTCATGGCCTGATTGCGCAAAAATCATCATCATCGTTGTCAGCATTAACAAGTGCATCCCTGTCATGACTAAAATTTCCCAAAATGCTCCAATGACGCCCACAGCAATAATCGTTGGTAGGCCACCCAACTTACCGAACGCTAGGATACCCTCACAAATATAATTGCCTATGAAATTTCCTGCTGGTCCCAGTATGCAAAGCGCAACTGGCAACATTACCATAATGGTTAATGTTGGCACTATAATGGTACTGATAGCTGCTGCCGTATAACGTTTAAAGAAGCGTTCAACATACGACATTACCCAAACCGACAAAATAACCGGAATTACTGTATTAGCGTAATTGACTAATGGCATTGCAATCCCAAAAACATTAAACGGCTTACCGGCCGCAACGATTTTAATCAAATTAGGATCAATTAAAATTGCCCCCAAAAACATCGCAATAATGTTGGACGTATGAAACTGTTTGGCTGCCGTATAACCTAACATAATTGGGAAAAAGTAAAAACCAGCGTCACCAACTAACACAAATAACTGATATAATGCCGTTTTGGTACCAATAACATTCAACATACTTGGCCCCAAAATCGCCGCAAACATTTTAAACATTGACGCAGCAATCAGCATTGGAATTAACGGCGTTAAACAACCAGCCAATTTGTTTAAAACCAAGTTACCAACAGCTTTGAAGGTTAATTTGGTTTTAGGTTGTTCATCCAAGTTCTCATCAACTGGTGCATTACGAGTTAGCTCACCAGCTGCAATTAAGGCATCATATACTTGATTAACCGTTTGACCAATGATGACTTGGTATTGCCCCCCCGCACGATTAACACCGATCACGCCTGGAATATTTTGAATATCACGATCCTTAGGAATACTTTCATCCTTCAAGTTAAAGCGTAACCGGGTCATACAATGCGTAACTGAAGCAATGTTAGCACTGCCGCCAACGCCCGATAACACCCCGGTTGCCACTTGCTGATATTGTTGGGTTTTCTTATTCATAACTAATCCTCCACTCGTAATTCTGATTACTTATCATACCGATATCTTTATTTTTTATTAACAATTCGTTTAACATAAATCATGAGATAAAAAATTTCGTCAACATTACTACTAGTCCTGAGCTGCTCATCAACATAGTCAGCAATACGCTTCGCACCCAGATAAATTTCAGGCTCATCACGTTTCATTGTTGTAAATAGCTTCGAGTTATCATTATCAGAAAGTTGTTGCTGGTTACTCATTCGTTTAAGATAGTAGCGCAAGTGCATCACAAAACGATTGTACGTAAACTCAGACCGATCGATATTAATTTCAAATTCTTGTTCAATAATTTTAGTAATTGTATTAATAATTTCATCATTACTTGTTTCATCTGAAGTTGCAGTGATGGCAACCGTTTGTGAATTAACGAAATGCATGGCTATTGCGGTAACTTCAGCTATCGGTAATTTAACTTTTAACTGACGATTAATCAATTTCACAGCGTAATACCCAACGGCCGTTTCTTGTGGATATAATTGTTCTACATCATAAGAAAATGGTAGCTGCGCACTTTGATACTGTGTTAACCGTGTTATTGCAAAGTTAATGTGATCGGCTAAGCTAAAAATCATGTTAGGATTAAACACTTTTGGAATTAGCTTTTGAGCTCGCTCAACAATTGCCGCGCTTAAATCAAATATTTCAGTAGGAATTTCTTTCAGCAATTGATAGTATTGATAGTTTAATTTATAAAATGTCATGGTAATCTTATTCATGTCAGTTAATTCATATGGTATTTTGGGAAATCCTAAGCCTTTACCAAAAGCAACCAACTCTTCACCATGGCGGTCCAGACAAACGACGACATTATTGTTGATCTTTTTCACCACTCGCATGTCGTGACACTTCCTCACCTATTTATTGCAGTTCTACGCTTGTTTAAGAACAGGATCACCGGCTTTCAAATGTTGATCTTGTTTATGACCAATTGGTACCGTCCCCGTATAACCATCCGTGAATACCACCATCGTTGTCATATCTAAACCAGACGTCATCATTAAGTTCCAATCTAACGTCAGTAACGGCGTACCAACATCAACAGTTTGATTTAACTTAACCAAAGCTGTAAAACCCTTACCAGCCAAACTAACCGTATTCAGACCAACATGTACTAATATTGAAATACCATGAATCTCATCCGTAATTCCAATGGCATGCTTGCTTGCCGGTAATGCAACGATCTTACCACTAATCGGTGCAACAACCTGAGTCGCATGCATTATCGGTTCAATGGCAAAACCATCCCCCATCATTTTCTTAGCAAAAACATCGTCTTTAACAGCCGTAATCGGCAGACAAATCCCTTCAATCGGTGCAACAACTTCAAATGGCGCTACTTTTTTGCGTCTTAACTTAAACATAATCAATCCTCCTGAACAAAAAAACTCTCTGCGGCACCCACTTCACCCGTCTATCGCACCGAGTAAAAGGTAATGCCTCAAAGAGTTTGAGTTACAATCCTTAATTTCAATTTTACAGAAACCGTTTACAACAATTATCTTATCACGTTAATTAGGTTATGCAAGCAGTTTACATAGATTTCATTCTAAAAAGTTCTCATTATAAACAAAATCGACTTTCCAAACTATTTCAGTCTGAAAAATCGATTTAATCTTATTGAGCAAGCAAAACCACAATTTAATTGCTACGCCAATCGTTTGTCCAACACCCGTGACAAAATCGATAACGCATAACAAATAATGAAATACATTACCGCAATCATTAGGAACATCGGCAAAATGTACGATGAATTTTGGCCATAAATAATTTGTGCATGGTTTAATAATTCTGGCAAGACAATGATAGTTGCCAATGACGTGTCCTTGATCAGTGAAATAAATTGACTCACAATCGTTGGGATCGTCTTCTTGATGGCTTGTGGAAAGACAATGTGCCACAACGCTTGTACATAGCTCATCCCATTAGCCCGGGCACCTTCCATCTGACCATAGTCGACCGCCAAAATCCCGGACCGAATAATTTCAGCCAACATAGCTGATTCAAAAATCGTCATGGCGAGGATCGCCGCAAAGATAATCCCCGGTTTAAACCCTAAGTGTGGCAGGCCAAAGTAAGTAAAGAAGATAATTAGGATCAGTGGTAAGTTCCGAATAATATCAACGATAAATCCGACCACTGCTGATAAATATTTAATTTTCACGTACCGGAGCACCCCTAAGATCGAACCGATAATAAAACTGGCAATGATGGAAACGACGGACACTTCCACCGTTACCCAGAGTCCTTCTAGCAAGAACCGGATATTTATCCACGAGTACGCTTGAATAAAGTTTTGCATGAATCGTCGCCCCCTTCTAGTTTGCTAATCTTTTCTCTAAGTGACGCATGTAATAACTGAGTGGTAACGTAATGATTAAGTAAAAGACACCAACAACCACATAGCTATTAATCGTATCGAGCGAGAGTGATGCGATTGAGTTCGCCTGATACATTAAGTCGAATCCTGCCACGAAAGCTAGTACGGAAGAGTTCTTCACCAAATTAATAAATTGGTTACCCAATGGTGGAATAATAATCTTGAATGCCTGTGGTAAGACAATTTTACTCATCGCTTGCCAATACGTCATCCCATTGGCACGAGCCCCTTCCATTTGTCCAGGATCAACAGATTGAATCCCAGCCCGAACCGTTTCTGCAATAAATGAGGATGTATAAATTGTTAGTCCAATCGTTCCAGCAGTAAAGCCATCAATCTTGGCGACATACATTGGGATAATCACATAAAAGAACATCGCAATAACTAACAATGGAATATTCCGAAAAATCTCAATATAAATTCGACCAATAATGCGCATCGTGCGACTTGGCAAAACTTCAAAGATGGCAAACATTGTCCCAATAATTGTACTGAATACTAGCGCAATTACACTAGATAACAACGTATATCCGAGTCCTTGAATCAGCTCTGACCAATAGTGCGTTAGAATGTATGCCATTAGCGTGACGCCTCCTTATAGTCGAAGCCGGCCACGTTACCAAACCACTTCTTCAAGATGCGGTTATACGTTCCGTCCGCTTCAATTTCTTTGAGCGCTTTATTAAGGGCCTTTTTTAACGGTTCCTGACCTTTATTGACAGCAATCCCGTAAGGTTCCTTGGTAAAGGTGCCACCAACTACTTCGTAACCCGGATTCTGTGAGGCCATCCCGTAAAGGATCCCGTTATCAGTTGTCAGTGCAACCCCTTGACCAGATTTCAGTGCCGTCATCGCCTGCGCATAGTCAGACAATTCCAATACTTTAGCCTTAGGTGCCGCCTTCTTGATGTTTTCAACGGAGTTAGCACCCGTCACACCAAGTACCTTGGTGCCGGTCTTGTTTAAATCCTTAACTGATTTGATGGGACTCCCCTTTTTAACTAACAACGATTGCCCCGCATCAAAGTACGAATTAGTAAAATCAACTTGTTTTTCACGTTCAGGCGTGATGGTCATCGTAGCAATAATGGCATCAATGTTCCCATTCTTCAACAATGGAATCCGCGTTTGACTTGTCACTTGGACAAAGTTGACCGTCGCATCTTTACCAAGCACTCGTTTAGTCAGCGCCGTCGCAATATCTGCGTCAAAACCCTTGATTTTGCCATCCTTAACATCCATCAGCCCAAATAATTTCGTATCAGCTTTAACACCCCACGTAATGGTCTTGCTAGCTTTATCATTGGTCAAGACATCTTGTTTTGATAATGATTGCCGTGAACCGCAAGCGGTTAAGACCACCACTAGCATGGTAAGCATGCCGAGTGCGCCAATTAGTCGTTTCAGCTTTTTCATTCGTGGTCCTCCCCTACAAGTTAGTGTGTAATAATTTTACTCAAGAATTGACGGGCCCGTTCGTTCGATGGCTGACCATCGAAGAACTTTTCCTTAGCATCGTCTTCCAAGATTTCGCCATCAGCCATGAAAATAACCCGGTCCGCCACTTCACGGGCAAAGCCCATTTCGTGAGTCACAACTAGCATCGTCATACTGGAATCTTCGGCAACACTCTTCATAACATTCAATACATCGTCAATCATTTCAGGATCTAGTGCCGAAGTCGGTTCATCAAACAAGAGACACTTTGGTTTCATAGCTAAGGAACGTGCAATGGCGATTCGTTGTGATTGCCCCCCAGATAATTGGCTCGGTAAACTATTGGCCTTATCAGCCAACCCAACACTATCCAACAAGTCCATCGCTAATTTTTTATTCTCATCTTCCGGCCGTTTCAAGACTAACCGGGGTGCAATCATGATGTTTTCAAGCACCGTCTTGTTAGCGTACAGATTAAAATGTTGGAATACCATCCCAACGTTTTTGCGAATTTTATTCATATCCGTTTTACGATCGGCTAAATCAAATCCATTGACTAACAACTGACCTGACTGGACTCGTTCCAAACCATTGACAGTTCGAATCAGGGTACTCTTACCCGAGCCAGACGGTCCGATCAAAACAACTTTTTCACCTTCATTAATCGTTAAATTAATATTTTTAAGGGCGTGAAAATCACCATAATACTTTTCGACGTCGTGAAATTCGATCATTGACATTGCAGTCACCTTCGCTTTCTCTATCAGCCTGTTGACTGACGGTCTAGAATTGTTGCATTAATAATTGAAGTTAATAAATCCTTATTCTTCGTTAATGCTATTTAAATAGTTTAATACATAATTAGTAATTTTGTCAAAAAGTAGTCAAATATTGTTCGTTATCGATAAAATAGTGAGAAACAGGGCCGCTTATTTCAGTTAAAATAGCTGAATATCTACTTTAATCTTGAACGTTTTCAAACTAAAACGACTAATAATTCGTCTTTGTTATTAATAATCATTTCGCCAAATAAGGTTTAGACAATATTTTTAATAATTTTTTCGTTATTTTATTAACTTAAATTTAACTATTAAGTTAATCATACCACTACTGAAAGGTCGGGGACCATTCGGCGCATAATTTTCATAATTAGTGTTTTCGACAAGCCGAGCTTAAATAATTGTTTACGCTTTCGCTAGCTTTTCTTTAATAAACATTGTTAACCTATAACTACTATAAGATTAGTAACCACCATTTTGATTGGAGACGATAATATGTTACTTGATCAAGCAGCTAATATGACTAATATTATGGCGGCCCAAATCATCAAAGTCTTTTACCCCTTTGTTATTGCTAAAACTGAGACTGGCCGCTACTTAAAGTTAAATTTATCGAATAACGAGCAACGTGATCCACTCTTTTGGGATGAGCTTCACAGTATTCTGCAGGCTAAGTTGTGGGTCCCAATTGGCAGACACTATCATCAACTGTTAGATAACGGTTGGTTAGCTGAACCGCTCAGTTAGTGAGCCACTGAAAAGAGCCTGTCAATAAAGAGAGTGGGATAGACCTGCATGTGTCAACGCACACCCGGGTCTATCCCACTCTCTTTAACATCAACAGTATCAAAATAGGCAGTGAACTTATTTCACCGGCTAATTGGGCGCTAGTATGGCACCTACAACTACCAGCATTGTTATTTTTCACCTACCCACTGACACTAAAAAATCATCTTAATCCTCAATTATATTATCCATATCACTTAGAACAATTAAAAAGCATGCTCCGTTGTTCCACCATTCAAAACCGTTAAGACATCATCCAAGCTAATATCAACCATGTTTTTGACAGCCAAATTCGTATAGAACCCAACATGTGGCGTAATAATGACGTTAGGCATCTGCATCAATTGGGCGACATTTGTATCTTGTAGGACCTCCCCCTGATGATTTTGGTTAAATAACGCATTTTCACCCTCGACCGTATCGAGCGCACAACCCGCAATTTCGCCAGCCTTTAAAGCTGCAACCAAATCATTTGTGACAATTACCGGCCCGCGTGATGCGTTGATAATATATGCATCCGGCTTCATTAATTTCAAGGCCATCGCATCAATCAAGCCTGCCGATGTCTCATTGAGATCGACGTGCAAGTCAACAACGTCGGCTTGGCGCAATAGTTCCTCCTTAGTATCCACGTAGCTTAAAACGTCTTCAAGTTCTGGATGTCGCACAACGTCATAGGCAATCACCTTCGCACCTAAACCGTGAAAAAGCCGTGCAGCCGTACCGCCAATGCGTCCCGCACCAATAATTCCCACAGTTAATGATCGAATTTCACGTGCTTGAAGTCCCGTCCACTGAAAGTTTTGTTGTCCAATCCGTTGATCAAATAATTCTAAGTTGCGAATTAGACGCATCGTCTGAGCAACTGACATCTCGGCGACCGAGTTAGGTGAATAGGCCGGAACATTGGTCACCACTAACCCAGCTGCTTTAGCTGCCGGAATATCGATCGTATCCACACCGGCCGTACGACTGGTTAATTGTTTTAATCCGGCCGCAGCTAAGTCTTGATATAAGCTGGCGTCACCACCAATCGGACTACGTTGCTGAATGACTAGCCCATCATACCCGGTTACCAACCCGGCCGTTTCCGGGTGAAATTCCAAGTCATTCGTGTCGACCTGGATCTTGTGTGCCGTTGCCCACGCTTGAATCGCGTCCTGTTCATCATCACGAACACTGTACATTAAAATTTTCATGGTTAATCCTCCTGTTTCTGACTAGCAACATACGCACTGATCCGCGTGACCGCCGTCTTTAAATCATCCAATGAAGCTGCATAACTGATTCGAACATAGCCTTCACCACCAGGGCCAAACGAACTACCAGGAATCAAAGCAACTCTTGCCTCATGTGCTAATTCACGACAAAAAGCCATGCTATTTTGTGGCAATCCGGCCGGAATCTTACTGAATAGGTAGAACGCCCCCTCTGGTTTGGCAGACTGGAACCCAAGTTGATTCAAGGCGTCATACAAATAGTCACGCCGTTCCTGATATTCATGCTTCATTGTTTGGCCATCATCAAGGCCATTTTTTAGTGCTTCCGTGGCAGCTGCTTGCGCATTAGTCGTCGTCGAAGTCACCGTGAATTGATGAATTTTTCCTAATTGCGTTGTAATAGCTTGGGGCGCACACATGATTCCAATCCGCCAACCAGTCATCGCATGCGACTTAGAGACACCATTAAGTAAAATTGTTTGTTCTGGTAAGTAATTGGCAATTGATTCATGGCGCTCCCCGTACGTTAGCTCACTATAGATTTCATCCGACAAGACAAAAATCGGTTGATCGGCTAGTACCCCTGCCAAAGCCTTTAAATCATCATGCCGATAAGTCACACCGGTTGGATTCGAAGGAAAATTGAGGACGACTGCTTTGGTCTTGGGATGCGCTGCCAACGTGGCTTGTAACTGTTCTGGGGATAACACGAACCCATTGGCGGAAGTATCCATGAAGACCGGTATCGCTCCAGCTAATTTCACAATTGCAATGTAGAGTGGAAAAATCGGCGTCGGAATCAGGACTTCATCACCAGGATTGAGAATCGAAGTTAAGGCAGTATAGATGCCACCAGTGGCACCGGCCGTAATAATCACTTCACTAGCTGGATTATAATGTACATCATACTTTTGGGCTAAGAATTCAGCGGCAGCGGTCCGTAATGCTAACGTCCCGTTTGATGGGGCATAGTGACTTTCATCAGCTTCAATGCTCTTGATAGCGGCTTGTTTCACGTGTTCGGGCGTATTAAAGTCGGGCTCTCCCAAAGTTAAACGCACGATTCCTGGAATGTTAGCAATTTCAGCATTGAACGCTAAAATATCGGACGGCTGAATCGCTGCAATTTCACGGTTCATATGGTTAACAAGTGTTTCTGAATTAATTGACATGAGGGTTCCTCCCGTATTTGGTTAATCTCGTTGGTGGAAGCGTCCCGGATGGATACTAAAAAACGCACCCTTGGAAACTCCAAAGGGTGCGTCACCGCGCTAAAACAAACTTATTAGCCACCCTTGGAATTCTCAATCATCCATGGGCGCCGTTAAATCACAAAAGACTTTTGGCAACCGCATCGATGCAAACATCGGATTCGTGTTTGCACCTAAGCAGCCGGCACAAACACTAGCGAAAATACCAAAAGTAAAAGCTAGTTCTAGATTTTAATGAATTTAACGGTAATGACATATCATTAGCTCCTCATCAATTGTTAATCTAACTATAATGGTTGTCCTAATCACTGTCAAGGTCGAATTTGCTATACTGGGGTTAAATTCATTTTGGAAGGAACGATTATCATGACTTACCAGGCATTAATGTTTGATATTGACGGTACACTGACGAACAGCCAACCAGTCTACACGACCGTAATGCGCGAGGTTTTGGCGACTTATGGCAAACCATTCAACTCGGCTCAAGCACAAAAGACTTTTCCAATGGCTGCCGAACAAGCCATGGCAGAGTTAGGTATCGCACCTAATGAGTTCGATCACTTTCAGGCCCAGTATGAAGACACTATGGCCAGTCATTATGATCAGATCGAACTGTATCCCGGTATTACCAGTCTCTTCGAACAGTTACCATCTGAACTGCGACTTGGAATCGTGACTTCCCAACGGCGCAACGAATTGGAGAGTGGCATGCGACCATACCCCTTCATGATGCGGATGGCCGTCACGATTAGTGCTGACGATACTCCCAAACGCAAGCCAGATCCTTTACCACTACTCACAGCGCTCGAAAAAGTGAACGTGACTCCTCAAAACGCGTTGTTCATCGGTGATTCCGTCAGCGACGAACAAACCGCACGGGCTGCTAACGTTGATTTTGGACTAGCTGCCTGGGGAATGGATCCTAATGCTGATCATCAAACCGTGGCCCACCGCTTTGAAAAGCCGCACGATATTTTAGCCCTTTTTGAATAGCTGACACAGAATACGTTTGATGCTCAAATTAAAATAACCGTTGTGAGAAAATTCTCGCAACGGTTATTTTAATTTGACTATCGAAACATCCTGCAAGACACGGTTAGTTTCATTTCGTCTTTTTAGACTAACGATCAGTACATCGTCATACCACTTAACGACCAGCTAGCCGCTAAACTGCTCTTAATCCGCGCGATCCTCATACGCGACCTGGGCCGTTATCTGATAATCACCCGGTTGCTCAATGGCTGATGTTCGCCCTGCAATCTTGCTCATACCACCCGTAACTACCGTAGACGCCAAGTACAGCTTATAATCTTCATGCGCATCATGAACATCCGTCAAGCCTACCTTAGTGATGTGACCAACTGGAGATTGATCCATCTGGTTAATGCCCGCATAAATAACTAACCGGTGATTTTCCAATTTCAACTGTGAAAACGGAATTTGAATACCTTGACCAATCGCATAAACGGGTTCACCAGTTGCTTGAGCCTGCTTAATAACAGCATCATCACTTAAGCCACCATAATCTAACCGGACAATATTGGCCGCTTGTAACTGGTCGACAATTTGATGCACATTTTCTTGTTCAGTATGGGAAGTTTTCACCGTTGCTGGCAAAAGTTCCTGCCCGTCAAAAATACCATTGGCAGGAATATAAGGCTGTTGCTGATTTTGTTGCGACTGCTGCTCAGCCGCTAGTGCTTCTTTAGGTTTACCACCTAATAATTTTTCAATTTTCGGTGATAAATCATATTTAGCCGTCTTATTAGTAAAGTAATAGATAACGTTTAACGTAATAAAATAAATCAACGCTACAAAGACGAGCATGTACAAAATACCACGCAACCACGCACCGTTTTGCATCAACCGAATCGCTACATACCCTAAGTATAAGTTGCCAGCAATTCCAATTCCAATATAGATTTGATTCTTGATTTTCACATTGACATTAACGTAACCCAAGGCGTGATTGATCATATCCAAAATACTAAACATCTGTTATTCGCCCCCGTCACTAGTAGTGGTGTCCGTTGTCGACTGTGACGGCGTTGTTGCCGAACTTGACGCCGTCGTGCTTGACGATTCAGCAGCGGAGCTAGAATCATCAGTCGTAGCCGAAGATGAACTACTATCAGTCGTGGTACTACTATTCGTTGAACTCGAGTTAGTATTATTAGTTGAACCAGCCGAACTACTGGTTTCATCGGCGCTACTACTGTCGTCAGTATTATCATTACTACTACTTGAACTATTATTTTGATCATCACTAGATGAATCAGAACTAGCCTTGTCTTTAGATTTACTTTCATCCGAGCTATCATCCGCCGGCTTCTTTTTCGTACTCGTAGAACTAGCAGATGAGCTTTTAACCACGCTACTAGTAGCCTTCGCACCGTTGACAGTGTTGGTCGTCTTGTTAACAACCACGTTGGTTGCGCCTAGTGCGAGAACAATTGATACAATTGCAAATGGTGATATAAATGGTGGTGTTCGATAAGCCATCGATGTCATTCCCTTCTGAGGCTTTGCCGTTATTCTCTCTAATCTATAATTAAACCATGCTCGAGTTCAGAATGCACTAATTCTATCGCAAATTAAGAAACTCTTTACTCAAACTGGACTCAACAAAAAAGCCGACTCCCCGTCAGCTATTGATTGCTTGTTTAGTCGTACAGGCCGCGCATAATCCATAAATCTCAATACGGTGCCCCGTAATCGTACAGCCCGGTAACTGGGCTTCATATTCATCTAGCGGACACGCTTGTAGTTCTGTTACTTTACCACAGTTTGAACACACAAAATGATGATGATGTTGATGCTTGAAATCACACTGATATTTGACCAATGTTTGATTGGCCTGGGCTTTTAACTCCAATAATCCTAACGTTTCAAACTCTTTGATATTACGATAAATCGTATTATGGCTCATTCCTGCAAACAACGTACGCATGTGCTCATCAACGGCCGAAATTGCTACATAGTGGTCCTGATAGGTCACCAGATAATCTAATAATGCCTGCCGCTGTTTCGTAATTTTAAGCTGATTACGGCGTAAAATTGCAACGGCTTGTTCAATTGGTGTTTCCATAACTTACTTCCTCCTACATGACCAGGACTTCACTAAATAATAACCATTACTATTTAGTCTAGCATATTCCGAGGCAAAAGTGAATTACGTTGCCCGAATCGCGCCAGCCATCGATGCCACTAATCTTTAGTCAACGCATCAGCCGGACAATATTTGGCTACTAGCTGATCCAGTTGCTGCTGCGTTGTCTGCCAATCATCATTGACAATAACGTGAGCATGGCCCACTAATCCATTCGGTAGCGCTTGGTCTCGTAAATATTCATCACTCGCCACGCGTTTTTGAATACGACTGGGAAGGTCACCCCGCTTTGTCAAACGCTTAATTAATGCATCTTGATCAGCAACTTCGAGATAGATCACTACCGCTTGCTCACCCAATTCACGCGCATAGGTCACCGCGCCAGCCGTATCAAGAACAATGCTGATCAACGGCGATCGTTTCCACGCGGCTGCCAATCCTTCCCGTGAAGAACCATACTGATTACCGCTGTAAGTGACGTGCTCTAGATAATGCTTAGTGGTAAAACTATCAGGGGTTTCAAAGTAGTAATCCTGACCACTGACTTCGCCTTCCCGGGGCGCCCTAGTCGTATGAGTAATGACTTGTGGAATTTGATATTGCGACCGTAAATAATGACTGACCGTGGTCTTACCACTCCCAGTTGGTCCCGTAATCACAAAGATCCGTTTCGATGTCAAAGTTAATAAACCTCCATTTTTAATTCATGTAAAGCTTTTCATTTGCGTTAACTCAGCAAACCGAGTATAGTAACGTACCTATAAGGTTCAAATAGATGATTCACGCATCTCGTAGCAAACCAACAATTTTCAGAAGGGAGTTTTGTCATATGCAATTTCAAAAAACAAATAGCTGGTTCAGCATTGTCTTAGATACGCAACGCCAAATGTTTGTCGCAACTGACAAACTTCATCCAGAATTGTTCGCTGAAGGCGTAACAATCGAAGATGCAGTTGCAAACTTACAAACTCAGGCTTAAGCCAAATCTAAAAATATTGTTTAAAAATTACTGGTACCGTTTATGCGACGGCACCAGTAATTTTTTTACAGTCGTTTATTATTGTAAGTGCTGCTCAATATACGTGTTAGCTTGATCTAACATCTGCTTTAAATTATCATAAGTCAAACGTTCCCGCGCTGCTGCGTAGTCAAACCAGCCAATCGCACTAATCTCAGCTTTTTGCCGGGTTACCGCAGTCCCACTAGGCACTTCACTGACAAATAAGGTGACTTGCTTCAAATTGCCATTAGGTAAGTCATATTCAGTATATGCTTTGAAGTTAGTATCAAGTGTCGCTTCAATTTGCGTTTCCTCACGAATTTCACGCCGAGCTGCTTCAGCTAAAGTCTCAGCACCTTCCACATGTCCTTTAGGAAACCCCCAAAAATCACTGGTTGCACTCTGTAATAATAAATAAGCGGGATGACCATCCTTTTGTTGATAGACGACCGCACCACTAGCTACTTCTGTACTCATGAAGTCGCACCTTCCTAATTATGAATTATGCTTTAGTATAACATGTTCCGTCCTCAATTGAAGGCCAAAATTGCCTGAAGCAACCGTCTTAACGCGACCCCTTGGCGCTCATCCGTCCGATTTTGGTCAATGGTTTCCGCAACGGCCATATTAAGCCAATGGTTGGCAAGTTCTAAGGTTGGGGCTAACGCATTACCACGCCCTAACAAACCAGCAATTACCGCAGCTAAAGTATCGCCCGTGCCATTATAATGACCAGGCAGCCGTTGTTCACCACAAAATTGCACGTTGCCAGCTTCATCTAACCAAGCACACCCAATTTGATCCGCACGTTGCACATCCGTAATGACTGCGTGTGCACCTACTTTTAATTGTTTCTGTAACGCTGGTAACAAGTACTGCAACTCGGGGGTAGTCTGATATGGGATTCCCGTTAGTAAAGCCGCTTCCGTTGTGTTTGGCAAAATCACATCCGCTTGATGAATCAATTGGCGCATTGCTTCAACATAGTTCTGATCAAAGCCTTGATAGAGTTGACCTAAATCACCGAGTACCGGGTCAACAACTAATAACGATAATGACTGTTGTTCTAAGTAAGTCGTCAATTGGCGACAAAGCGTTACTGAGCCCACATAGCCAATCAGTGCTTGGTCAAAATGCAACTGCGCGCGCGTCCAATGTTGAAAGACCTGTGGTAACCACGTTGATAGGTCTACCACAGCTGGCGTCCCGTACCCACTAGTATGGGTTGACAATAGGCTAGTCGGTAAAGCGGCCACGTTATACTGCATCGCCGTTAATACCGGTAACGCTGAACTGAGCGAAATACCACCGACTGCGGACAAATCTTCCGCAACTAACATTGTTGACAATCATCGTACCCCCTCTTATTTCATTTAATGCTTATTTTATCAGAACTCAACCTGACTGTAACCTATTCGTCACGACGAAAATTTTTATCATCATGTTGAAGTCTGCTTATCACTAACTACCAAAATAATTCGACAAAAAAATTGGGTCACAGCTTAACATCACTGTGACCCAATACTAGCCCGTAAGACGATTCAACCTAATGACCCTGTGTGTTCTAATCGCTAGCTCCACCCAACCATGCTAGTGCCAGCATCACGACTCATTCTTTCGACGAAGTCAAATACTGTCGTTCCATCTCCCGCCGTGCCTGGACAGCATCCTCAAAATGAATAAAGTGCTTATTCAATATGTACGTTCCTTTGTAATAGAAGTGGGCCACCCAAGAATCTGACTGCTTATCATAACTAACACCCACGACCCCACTAGTATTGCGCTTTGACTTCTTGATTGAACTCACATCCGTATGATGATCACAAATTTTTAAATTTCTGGGATCGCCCATGTGTGAAACTGCTTGTGGATTATTAAAAATATTTTGCCGACTCTGTTCAGCTGCTAAGCACCCGCAACTACGCGTCTTACCATGTCGTAAAACATAAGAATCCACCACACAAGTCCGACCACACTGGCACTGACAAAGCCAGAGCGCATTACCATTCTTAGCACGCCCCGCTCGGTGCACTGCTATCAATCGACCAAAGTGTTGGCCAGTAATATCAATTGCCGCTGCCATCTCAATCCCGCCATTCTAAAATTAACTTCCTATCAATAACAATATTATAAGCGTTGAAGAATTGAATTAATAGTTTAAAGTATTAACATCGTATTATCTAATTATACGCAGTGTTAATACAAAGTCAAAACACAGATTAATTCTAGAGTTGGTGAAATGAGTCCTAAAAAACTAAGTACTTACAGGCCCAAGCGTCCTATCCCGGTATTCATCAACAAATTGCCTGCTTTTACAAGTATCTAATCTGGCATTCCATGTAATTATTAATAATAAGCGACTAGTTCTAATTGACTTTTAATAATCAACCACGGTATCATATTGACATGACAATTTGTCGATAATGACAATTAACTGTTACAAATAACCAAAAAGGTGGGCCATGCTATGGGGATTTTCCAGCGTATTTTCCAAAAAGAAGATTTGGAACGCTATTTACAAAAAGATAGTCATTTTGAACGTACCCTCTCGGCAATCGATTTGATTGCCTTAGGGATTGGGGCCGTCATTGGGACTGGGATTTTTATTCTTCCCGGAACCGTGGCCGCAACTAAGGCGGGGCCCGGGATTATTTTATCCTTCGTCTTGGCCGCCATCGTGTGTGCCGTGGCCGCGATGTGTTACGCTGAATTTGCATCAGTTCTGCCGATTGCTGGTTCAGCATACTCGTATGGAAACATCGTCTATGGTGAGATGATTGGCTGGATCATTGGTTGGGCCCTCGTGCTTGAATACGTGTTAGCCGTCGCAACCGTGGCTGTTGGCTGGGCCGCATACTTCAATTCATTCATCGCTGGCTTTGGCCTCAAACTTCCTAAAGCGATTACTGGTTCATTCGATCCCGCGCACGGCACCTATATTAACGTCGTCGCAATTTTGATTGTCTGCTTAATTGCTTGGATTATCGACACTGGTTTGAAAACATCGATTCGTTTAAATAATATTATTGTGGTGGTTAAATTAGCCATTATTGTTCTTTTCTTACTAGTTGGTTCATTTTATGTTAAACCAAGTAACTGGACACCCTTTGCGCCGTTCGGAGGCATGGGTATTCTCAAGGGCGCCGCAGTTGTCTTCTTTGCCTACTTGGGATTTGATGCCGTTTCTTCATCCGCGGCCGAAGTCAAAAACGCCAAACGAAATATGCCCATTGGAATTATTGGGACGTTAGTTATTTGTACGATTTTCTACATTCTCGTTTCAGGCGTTCTAACTGGGATGGTTTCATATAAGCAATTAAACGTTGACGATGCCGTTGCGTTCGCCTTACAACTTGTCCATCAAAACTTCGTTGCTGGTATTATTTCGATTGGGGCCCTTGCCGGAATGTTTACGATGATGGTGACAATGATCTATAGTAGCTCGCGGTTGTTATATTCAATCGGCCGTGATGGTTTATTGCCACGTTTCTTAGGCAAAATTGATAAGCATCATGCGCCCAAGAACGCAATGTTGACAGTCACAATCGTCATTTCGATTCTCGGTGGTTTGATCCCCTTAGATCAGTTAGCAAACCTTGTTAATATTGGAACATTGATTGCCTTTGCCTTCGTTTCTTTTGGCATCCTATTATTACGTCGCAATCCTAAACTTAACCAAATCAAAGGCTTTCGAGTGCCGCTTTACCCAGCACTACCAGTTATTTCTGGGTTACTCTGCCTGTTTATGATGACGCAATTATCCAAAGAAACTTGGCTAGCATCACTAGCTTGGTTCGTCCTGGGCCTCATTATTTATTTCGGTTATGGCATTCGGCATAGTCGGATGAATAAAGCTGACGACTAACGATTGAACCAAAAATAACTAAAATCACCCACTTCAAGATGCTGAGTATCTTGAAGTGGGCGATTTAATTACTGTCATCAATTCAACACTAGCAATGACAACGATTTCATTTTACGGTATGATGATGGTACTTAATAAGGAGCGTGATTTAATGATGCTAACACCTAAAACAATTCACGACGACCTCCATGAACACCATACGCAGGTCATTCAACTATTTAGTAAATATCCGTGGTTAATTCCCGCAACCACCCTTTTACACATTATTCCAGTTGCCATTGGCGTTCACGGCTTTTGGCAATCACGGGCCCTAAGCAAGCAACTCAAGATCGAACGTGAAAAGACCAAGCAACTAGCTTTGCAACAAGTCGAAAAGGTACAGTCAGCAGTTGCTAGCCATCACTGTCAGCGACCAACCTTACACCACCTATTCAATAAGATTAACAGTCATCATTAACACAAACGTGGTTCAGACTGTCGGCAACTGAAGGCCCGACAATCTGAACCACGTTTTAATCCCCCTGTCAGACAACTCTGATCGATAAACGCTCCATGATTGCCCGACGTCACAAAGCTATTTGGCTAACTGAATTGTCACATTGGCCGATGACCCAACTAATTTAGCTACCGGACAACGTGTCTCCGCAATAGCAAGCCAATGTGCTGCCGTTTCAGCATCGACTTCTGGAATAGTGACGCGGGCGTCTAAAAAGAACTGGTAGCCAAAACGATCACGCGACATCTTGACCGTTGTATCAACTTTGCTTTGATGATTTTGTCCGTGTTCCTTTTCGATGGCTTCCAAAGTAGCATTGAGACACGTACTGAGGGCTAATCCAATCAACTGTTCTGGATTAGTCCCAGGAACCGCCTTTAGTGGGCTTGACACCGTTACCCGCAAACCTTCGGGAACATACGCCTGACCTTCGATACCATCTTCATTAACTGCATGGGTTGTATATAAAACTGGAAAATCACTCAATTTGCTTCCTCCATTCGATAGTTCACTTTGCAATTAACCTACCATAACCTGCCAAACTTGTCAGTAAGAAGCCTTGGTTCTCGGTCAATTAGCGGTATAATATTTCTAATAATACTTAATGAGGAAATTACTTATGAAAAACAATCAATTTGCAATCGTCCCAACCGATTCGGAAGCTGCGATTGCCGAACTTACAAAAATACATTTCATCACCCCTGACATGGACGCCCTGACTACTGTGCCAGCCGTCTACCGGGCACTACTTGCTAAAAGCTTACCAGAAGTCCACACGGCTAGTGGGTTAAAACACAAATTTAACAATATCATGGCAACTAGTCAGCACACTCTGACTGAATGGCTCACAGATGCTACTATTGTTAACAATCAAGTCTTCTACAACGTTGGCCTCCAACTGTTAGGCTTTTTACCTGGACAAGATTTCGAACTGGCCGACCCGCTCCTCGCTATGCGTGATATCCACTTGCCAATGGTTGGTGACAGTGCCTTTGATCGTGAATCCCTCTACTACGCGTGGTACTTACTATTAAACACCCGCGGTAATAATGGTCAAACCTTGATTGAAGCGCTGACAACCCGGGGGTACTTCGCGCCGTTCTATCAATTGCCCAACGAACAAAAGCCACTCTTTTTCAACGGTAAGGCCCAAGCAGTTTTCGACACCCACACCCTCATTCGCGATGTTGTGTATGTTGAAGCACCGCTGGACACCGATCATGATGGCCAACGCGACTTACTCAAAGTGGAAATTCTTCGGCCAGCTGAAACTGCTACGAACTTAAAGGTTCCCGTACTCTACACAGCTAGCCCTTACAATCAAGGCATTAATGATCAGGCTGGTGATGCCCAAATGCACAACGTGGATGTTCCATTGACCGCTAAGGAACCGGATGACAATACTTACGCGGACATCGAATATCATCCAGCCAAGGTTAACCTACCAGCTGCTCGCACCGCTGAAACATCGACTACTACGGCGGAAGAAACTTTTAGTCGTGAAAAATCCTATACACTTAACGATTATTTCTTAGCTCGAGGATTCGCTGTCGTTTATGCGGCCGGCATTGGCTCACTTGACTCAGATGGGCTAGCATCTACAGGCGATGTCGATGAAACAACATCAACGGTCGCAATTATTGAGTGGTTGACTGGCAAACGTCAGGCTTTCACCAATCGCGATGGCGATGTTGCTATTAAAGCTTGGTGGTGTAATGGCGCCGTTGCTATGACTGGACGGTCTTACTTGGGGACTTTAGCAACAGCTGCTGCCACAACTGGTGTAGACGGTCTTAAAACCATTATTTCTGAGGCCGCCATTTCAAGTTGGTATGACTATTATCGTGACAATGGCTTAGTCGTCGCTCCAGACACTTTCCAGGGGGAAGACACCGATGTGTTGGCTGCTGAAGTCTTTTCGCGGAGCTTAAGAGCCGGTGATGCTCACCAAATCCAGCCCGCTTTCAATCAAAAACTAACGGAACTGACCGCTGATCAAGACCGAGCAAGCGGCAACTATAACCGTTTCTGGGACGAACGTAACTATCTCAAAAACGTTGACAACATCAAGGCGGATATCGTGATGGTCCACGGACTCAATGATTGGAACGTCAAGCCACGCAACGTCGCCAATTTGTGGGATAAATTACAAGCTGTCCCCGTAACTAAAAAACTCATTTTGCATCAAGGCCAACATATCTATATCAATAATTTACAATCACTCGACTTCACCGATATGATGAACTTATGGTTGAGTCACAAATTATATAATTTAGATAATCATGCTGATAAATTACTGCCAACCGTCTTAGTGCAAGACAATACGCAAGCACAGACTTGGTATGGCTATGACAATTGGTGGCAAGACACGACCGAAGCTTTAGATTTCAAGGTACAGTACAAGGAATTAGTCCCGGCCGACCACACTGTCGATCAACGTGCCGCCCATTTTACGGACAAATTACCTGATAAGTTATTTGACCACTACAAAAACCACTTAGATGCTTGGCAGCGCGACTTATTACAAGAAGACAAGTTGAATCCGCTCTATGATCATCGTCTCTTATTTAAGTCTTGGCAGGCACCTGAAGATCAACTATTAGTGGGCGTTCCACATGTCACCGGTTCCGTGGCTGTCAATCAAAACTTTGGTATGCTGAGTTTCATGTTGATTGATTATGGTGCCGCCCGTCGCTTGACTATCAGTCCGCAAACGCTAGCCGCCAAAGCATTAGACTTAGGCTACCATTGGCGCGAAGATGACCTAAAAGACTTTAAGTTAGCGGGTGAAACACCGTTCAAGATGATTACTAATGGTCATCTCAATTTACAGAATCGCCACCATCCATGGCACACAGAAGCGATTCAGCCAAATGTATTTTACGACTTTTCAGTGGATCTACAACCACTTTTTCACCACTTGCTCAAGGGCCATCAACTTGGCTTGGTCATTTACGCAACCGATATGAAGATGACGATTCGGGGAAATCAGGACCTTCAGTACTCGCTCAATCTAAATGATATTCGTTTGCACGTTCCAATGAAAAAAATAACGGACTAACTAACATCGTTGCCCCCTAGCTAACAGTCAATCTGTTAACTGGGGGGCAATTTGGATTGGCCCTTATTAGTCACACATTTAACTGGTATCGAATTAACACTCGCTACAACGCACCACATGGTTGCTGTCAAATACGGATCATTGGGAAAAATTTAAAGTCGGTATAAACTTGTTGGGTTAGTGAGTCTGACGACAATTGTAAGGGCTGTCCAATCAAAGCTGCTAGCCAATAATCCGAACTAATAATTAGCAACCAAAAAGTTCCAACTTGGCATAATTGCTACAAGCTGGAACTTTTTTCTAATTATTATTAACTTCAGCAATCCGGTTCGCGATTAAATTCGTCAACTGGCGATTACCAGTAGGGTTAGGGTGCACATTATCGGCTGCAAACCAACCACTCTGATTTTGCGCACGAGCATGCCAATCAATGATATGCACATTAGCATGTTCCTTAGCCGTCTTCGCAATCTGAGCATTAACTTGATTTTGCCAGCTTTGAGTTGGCACGTGGGCCGTTACCCAGAAAATCTGCCGGTCCTTCCCAATTAACTTAACCACTTGTTCTGCTTGGTCATTAGTAATCGTTCCGTTAGTCCCGATATTCAATAAGACATTGTGAGCCAACTGTCCTTGTGCCTTCAACGAATTAATAATTCCTGGTACTTCTGTCACTTGCCGCCCCACTCGACCTTGGACGACTGCACCTGGAATAACATCTTGCAAATCAGAAGAAAAGTCTAACAACACTGAATCCCCAATCGCTGTTAAATCAGTATCTGCCATTGCCAAAACAACTTGTGGCTTCAGATCATAGTCTTTTGCCACTTGTTTTTGTTTCGAATTGAGCTTAGCTTCGGCCTGCTTAGTTTGCATCTTTTCGGTCGCGACCTTCTTACTGGAAGCCGCTGCTGCTTGAGCAGCCTTTTGCCGTTTCAATGCCGCAGCATTTTTCTTGTCCGCCGCCTTTGAATTAGCCGCAATCGTTTTTTGTAGTTCAGTCTTCTTGTTAGCCTCGGCCTTACTTGGCTGTTGTACAAAGCCCACTGCTGTAATCACGAATAAAATAGTCGTTAAAGCCACAATTGCAGTGGTGACCCGGTTCAGCTTCGGCCTGCGCAAAAAGTCTTTGAAATCAACAAACAGCCGGCTATAGTCATAATGCCGCATTGGATTTTCAATAAATCGATAACTCAATTCCGTCACAACTAAGATCAGTGCCACTTCAATCAAACTATTAAGTAGCAAATGATCCCCAATATTTTTAACTTTAGTTTCATAAAAAATCATGACTGGAAATTGATACAGATAAATTCCATAACTCCGCTGACCCACGTACTTAAACAATGGATTCGTTAATACCCGATTAAGATGGCTAGCCGGATGAGCAACTGTTGCCACGAGTACTGTTGATAAAATCGTAAATAGTAACATCCCACCGCGATAAGTGAAATCAGATTGGCCGGACATCTGGAAAAACATCCAAATAATTGCAACTAACGAGGCCCCACCTAGAATATCCAATGTTACACGGTTAACATTGGCAATATCCGCTGATAACTCTCGCGATGGCCAAATAAAGGCTAGACCGGACCCTAGCAGAATCGCAAACATCCGCGTATCAGTCCCATAATACACGCGGTTAGTATTGGCTGGATCATATAACATGGCCATGGTTATTGCTGAGATACCAGCAGCTATCATCATAAACCAAAAAATTCGCGAACGTTTCTTGAAGATGACCATTAAGATACCAATCACTAACGGCCAAAATAGATAATATTGGCCTTCAATGGAAAGTGACCACAGATGTGTAAATGGTGACTCGCCGTTAAAACGATCAAAATAACTCTGACCATGATTGATTTCAAACCAATTATAAACGTAGACTAAGTTGGTTAACACGGTTGCCCGAATATTCGTCAGTAACGAGCGTTGAAATAACGTAATATACGCCGTCGTTCCTAGTAGCATTGTGACAAAAGCTGGATACAACCGCCGCATCCGGTGCCCGAGAAACCGCCAAATACGAACATGTCCTCGCGTTAAAATATCTTGTAATAAAATGTCCGTAATCAAATAACCTGAAACAACGAAGAAGATTGGTACTCCCAAATAACCACCCTGTAGCGAGGCTGGCATCAGATGATAAATAATGACACCTAGCACCGCCAATGTCCGGATACCATCAAATCCGGTAATGTATCGCCGCGGATTCATTCGGTGTCGATTCATCCGGCTCATTGTTCGGCTCATACTTACGCTCCGCAAATTTTCATTCATATTCCTCTTACCCCTTGAATTGTTTCTATAAACATTAACTAACCCACCAGCGTCTCGGCATCTTTACTATAATATGTAAATAACCGTATTGACCAGCATTACTTAACTTTCATTAATTATTTTTATTAATCACTTTATTAATTATACTGGTTGAACACATATAATTCCGAACTCCCATTATAATATAAATAAATTACGTTAGTGCATTAATCCATTCGCTATCATTCCCATACGTTCAACAATGTGAGGTTAACTCATCCCACTAATTGAGCCGACTAACTATGATCAATTTGCCTAATATCACTCACGCCCAACGTCTACTATACAACAGTATGAACCAGTAAAGCATTGAATTAGAAATTATTTCAAAAGATTATTGTCGTTTGTTTATTTATCTAATAAACTGATTTTTAAAACTTGTTAACCGTAATAACCACCGGTCAATAGATTCACTTTAGTGATTTCGCCTGAGCTGAAGTGGCGAACCTGGTCTGTCTCCAATCGAACAACCAGCGCACCACGCGCATCAATGTCTGTAACAACCCCACGATATATTTGAGCGCCGCTCTTCAGTTCCACCTGCTGATTGATGACCATCGACATCTGCCGATAAGCTGCCATAAAATTGCCATTGTGATAAGTTGGATATCCGTCAAAAAACCGCCGTAACAGCTCGCGAATAACCTGATTACGCGTCACACTAGTCGTATTAGACACGACCGAACCAGCTTTATGGGCAAGCATCGTTGGAAAAACCGTTGTAGTCAGATTAATTCCAATACCGATGATTACAGCTGAAATCTGCCCAGTTTCAAGGCTCGTGATGCCCTCTGATAAAATACCAACCACTTTATGCTGATTGACTAGCACGTCATTGACCCACTTTAAAGAAACCTGGACATCAAAAAGTTGCTGCAGTGTTTGGGCAACCACCACCGCGGTACTAGTGGTCAACAATCCTGCATCTAGCATATTATGGCTATTGATTGGTAGACCAATACTCATATAAATTCCAGTCTGACTTGGCGAATAAAATTCACGGCCTGACCGGCCATAACCAGCTGTTTGCGTGTCAGCAACAACTACCGTTGGAACCGTAAGCGACATCTTGGTAACCAGTCGACGTAAATAGGCGTTGGTTGAATCAACTGTCGGCAGAACCGTCACTTTGAACGGTGGCAGTGTCTCAAGACCGTGCTCGATTGCCGGAGCACTTAATTGATTATTAGCGACATATCGATAACCGCGTCCATGCCGACTTTCAATTGTATGGCCTGACGACTGCAACCCCTGTACTAATTTCCAAATAGCAGTTCGACTGATTGCGAGTTGTTGTGCTAACCAATCACCTGAACAATACGCAGGCGCTGCTTGAATTAGCAAGCGTAAAACCGCGGTTTGATTTGTCATATCAATCTCACCCATCTCTAATTAGTTAACCCATTATTTCATATTGGTTAACTAACCGCAATTGAATTAAAAAAATGTAATATTACATTTTTCTGTAACGGTTAGTTTATGTATTATCACCGAAAATGTAACCGTTCGTCAAATGAATTGTGCACGATTAATTCGAGCTCATTACTAACAATACGCATTATACTTATTATTTAGTATGAAACAGGATTAAAACGTGCCGTTTCTCAAGTTTAGAAACAGCCAGCTTAGGCCCGGTCGAGTTAGCGTAACCCTGCCTAATTAACTGCGTCCTACGCCATTCGATCGGCTTACCGAAACGTGCTCTGTGCCACTGAAGCCTGTGCTTGCTACGCCAACGGACTAATGCCAAGACCACATTAATCCGTTGGCCAGCCAATGCTCGGCTTCAACCCGTGGCCCCTCACACTTTTTTAGACCGTAGGGGCTGGGTGACAATGCTCAGTAGCCAAATTATTCTTAGCTGGAAGTGAATTTCTTCCGGCTTAGAATAAGACTCGTATTTGAGATGACGCGGGTTGGGCGTTAGCTCAAATCGACGTCGGCTACGTTCCAGCAATTGGCACTCAGCCCCGGAGGTCGGCCTAGGACGCGCATATACTGACGAATAGTAATCCAACTAACTGGCACGTTTTAATCATGCTTCATGACTAGTTAACCAGTTCAACGTTGTATCAATGTCCATGCATAGTTTAAACTAACATGTCTACTAGTATAAACCTAATTTAATACTCACAATACGCCAATTATTTTCTTTATATGACACTCAGCCGCAATTACGACTATGCCAGTTTGTTACTGTATGTCGCATTGGAAAATGTTCATTGTTTCCTGCCAGTGCTACTGCTCCATCTCGATACCCTTGTTAAACTTATCTATCTTACTGGTTACTTTGACCCTACTCAGTTAACAGTGGTAAGATAACTAGTAAAATATTAAGAAATTAGGTGATCATTTGAAACAAGGAACAACAATCATCACGCTGGATAATGGCTACCATTTATGGACCAATACCCAAGGTCAAGGTGACATTCAATTATTATGTCTCCACGGTGGCCCCGGCGGTAATCATGAATACTGGGAAAACTTTGGTGATGAACTATCAGATTTAGGCGTCCAAGTTTCAATGTACGATCAACTAGGATCGTGGTATTCGGACCAACCTGACTATTCAGACCCAGCAATTGCCAAAAAATATCTTACTTACGACTACTTCTTAGATGAAGTTGAAGAGGTCCGGCAAAAACTAGGCCTCGATAACTTTTACTTGATTGGTCAGTCATGGGGTGGCGCCCTTACAATGATGTACGCCCTGAAATATGGTCAACATTTAAAGGGTGCGATCATTTCAAGCATGGTCGATAACATTGAAGAATATGTCGTGAACGTTAATAAATGCCGTGAAGAAGCTTTACCTGTAGAGGCCGTTGCTTATATGAAGCAAAAAGAAGCTGAAGGTAACTGGAATGACCCGCAATATCAAAAATATGTGGATGTACTGAACGCCGGTTATGTCGATCGTAAGCAACCAACTTCAATTCGCCATTTAATCAGTACAACGGCCACCCCTGTTTACAATGCCTTTCAGGGTGACAATGAGTTTGTTATCACCGGTAAATTAAAGGAATGGGATATTCGCGACCAAATTCACAATATTAAAGTACCAACATTGTTAACTTTTGGCGAACATGAAACCATGCCATTGGCTTCAGCCCGTCGCATGGCCCGTGATATTCCTAACTCACGCTTAGTAACAACGCCAAATGGTGGTCACCACCACATGATTGACAATGCTCCCGTCTACTTTGATCATTTAAAACAGTTCATTCGAGACGTGGAAGCTGGTACTTTTAATCAAAAATAGTCATTAGTTGGTACATTAAAAAGCCACTACATAGTAGGAAAACCTACCATCAGTGGCTTTTTTGTTCATCCTTATTTTTAATATTACAACTGATCACCTTGGGCACGCAATAAAGCACCTAGTGAAGGTTGTTGTTCAATATCAATGTGGTTAGCCTTGGCATAAACATTAACTGCCTCTTGACCATATAATTTAGGGTCTAATGGCATGTACGCCGTACCAATTGGATCATCATTCTTAATTACCGCGTTGACTACGATTGGGCGCTTATTCCCATTATTTTGCAGTGCTTTAATTTGATCAAATACTTCTTCAACCTCTTGATTATTTTGAACCGTAAAGCCGATGCCACCAAGACCATCCGCAACCTTAGCCCAGTCAGCATCCGTTAAATCAACACCATATAAATGCTGCTTCGTATCAACTTGTTCACGATAAATAAAGCCAAACCGTTGATTACTAAAGATCACATTAATGACCGGTAAACCATAACGCGCTTCCGTAATAATATCTGGTGCGACCATCGCAAAGCCACCATCACCAGAAAAACTCCAAGCTTGACTATCCGGAACACTCAAGGCACCAGCCATTCCAGCTGGCAGGCCAAAGCCCATGGTTGCAAAGAGACCTGACAATGCAAACCGCTGTTCTTGATCCATTGGTAGCCCCCGAACTGCCCATTCAGAAACATTTCCGGTATCAACCCCATACGTATCACGGGGACCAACCATGCTAGCCACTTTCTGCATGACCGCTTCCGGTGCTAATCCCTCATGATCATCGGCAGCTAATTGTTTGAGCCACTTATCCCAATTATGCTTGTTTTGGCGATTAGTCGTTAACCAGGCTGTTTCTGGCAATGTTTCGCCAGTTGCAATCATCGCCTGCAAATAAGCTTGGGCATCACTAATGACCGCATAATCGATGGGTACCATTTTGCCAATATCAAAGCTGTTGTTATTAACCTGAATAATCTTAATTCCTTTAGGCCAGAAGCTGGCAAATGGAAATTCAGAACCAAGGAACAAAATTAGATCAGCATGTTGCAAGGCTTCGAATCCTGATTTGGAACCCAACCGGCCAAATGTTCCAATGGCATTCGGATGATTGGTTGGTATAACTCCGGTAGCTGGAACAGTGTTCATAACCGGAATATTGAACTGTTCACTAAACTTGATCAAATCTGCTTGAGCACCAAGAAGTCCCCGACCAGCATAGACTAGTGGGTGCTTGGCCGCTTTTAACATCTTCAATGTCGCAGTTACTGCCTGTGGGTCGACCCGTTGCTCAAAAGTATCTGAAACTGTATTGGGCGTTGAGACTGGTTGATAATCAATTTCTTCTGCTGAAAGGTTTTCAGGAATGATCACAACTGCAGGGCCCTTCTGCCGATAAGCTTCACGGATAGCCTGATTGATGACGTAGGGTAATTGTTCGGCCGTCGTGACAGTTCGGTTATATACCGCAACATCACTGAACATTGGTGTCTCATCCATCTCTTGGAAATAATTGGTGTTCATCGTTGCTTGTGGAACCTGCCCGACCAGCGCTAGTACTGGCACGTGATCCATCTTGGCATCATATAGTCCGTTGAACAAGTGAGTTGCGCCAGGTCCAGCAGAACCAAATGAAACCCCGATTTTACCAGTGAACTTGGCATCCGCCGAAGCAGCTAGTGCCCCCACCTCTTCATGCCGTACTTGAATATAGTCAATATGAGCTTTTTCAAGATACAAGCCTTCAACCGTGTGATTAATTGAGCCACCAGGAATACCATAGAGGTGATCAACACCCCATGCTTCCAATACTTTAACCAAAGCTTGCCCTGCAATCATCTTTGTCATTTAAATCCCGTCCCTTCAACTTTGAACCAACGCAATTATCCGGTTCAATTCATTTAACAAGTGTATTATAAATCGCTTCCAAACAAGAATGCAATTAATATGCTTACTTTTTGTAAGCAAATTCTTATTAATAAAAAAACTGGTCAGTCTTTGACTTGACCAGTTGATCATGATGTGAATATTCCACTTTTTTTGACCGTTGACCATTAAAACACGTTGGCCGAGTTAGCTGCTAATGAGTCTGAGATTAGAACAAGCCAACCTAAAGCATCTGGCGCCAGGTAATTTAGACTAGCACGACATTTCCTGTGTAATTTTAATAGTTAAGCAAGCATCGTCAGATCTAGATTGCTTGATGCGGCTCCCTGACTTTTGGACAGTCACAATTAATTTATCGCCAGACTAGTACATCGTTGCTAGCTTCATAATTGTGATTGTTGCTGATGCACTGTTGTCGTACTGTTCACTTGTGTGACCCGGTTCTGCCATTGAATATCTACCGTCAGATCATCCGATAGTGGTGGTAATTGATATGGTGAGATAATTTGAAGTGTGCTTGTCACTCGAACAACCACTGACTGCCGATAGTTGGCGCCCACTAACCAACAGCGGTAGTCACCAGCTGCTGGCACCTGTTGACGAGGATTGGCTAGTATTATCGTCCGCGTCAGTGGTTTAAGTGTTGCCCGCGTCTCATAAGTGTATCCTAATAAATCGTTAGCCGACGCCATCTGCCCCTGAGCAATTAATCCCCGAATTCGCGTTGAACTCACTTTTAATTGCTGATTCGCCAGACGATCTACCGTAACTGTTTCAAAGTAAGGTGCACCAAGTTGGGCTAACTCACCCATCCCATGCGTCCCACCCTGACCAAACGTATAATCGAACCCCGCCACAACAACTTGTGTATTTAACGTCACCAGATAGTCCTTGATGAAGGCTATTGGTGACAGCTCAGCAAATTGATTATTGAAATCCGTAATATAGAGCCGTTGTACTTGTAAATCAGTCATATGATGTATTTTTTGCGTGACGGTATTGAGATACCGAAACGTGGTGTGTGGTTGAAATAATTGGGACACATGCCGATTGAAGGTCATAACGGCTAACGGTAACCCCCGCTGCTCAGCAATTCTTCGTGCCGTCTGAATGACACGCTGGTGGCCCTGATGCACACCATCAAAAAAACCTAAGGCCAACACCAGTGGCGGTTGTGGAACCAGTATTTGTAATTGGTGGGCATCTAATTTAATGACTTGCATCTGTCGACCTCCTAACATTCAACCCAAAACGACAAGTATTGCCGCCAAGCTATTGCTGGCAGACAATTGAGTGTTATGTATCAAAAGAGCCGCGATAATCGCATCCTCTTTTGCTAATCATTTGCCTAATTAATTTGTTTGGGCCTGTTTCAAGAAGTAACTGAATGGTTTCAAGTCTTGAGCATCGTACTTCTTAACGAAAGCCGCAATCTTATCCTTATCTTGCCATGCGTCATCCAAATACATATGCTCCGTTGTAAATGGCATTGCATGCGTTAATTTGACATCGATAACAACTGGTTTATCAGTCTTCTTAGCATCTTCAAGGGCTTGCTTAAATTCAGCTTTGGTTCGTGCCGTATAACCAACCGCACCATAACCTTCGCCAACCTTGGCCCAGTCAGTATCTGGCAAATCCACACCAGACAATGGTTGATGCGTATCGTCGGTCTGTTCGGCTTCAATAAAGCCCAGTGTCTCGTTACTGAAGACAATGTTAATGACATGTAGGTTGTACTTAACTTGTGCCAAAATTTCTTCTGACAACATTGCGAAGGCGCCATCACCACTCAAACTGTAGACGTCACGATCCGGATAGTTGACCTTAGCTGCTAAAGCTGCTGGCACCCCAAAGCCCATAGTTGCATAAATCCCGGAAGTTGCCCATTTCTGGTCATCGTGCATCCGAATTAGACGTTCAAAATTAATATTAACGTTGCCGACATCAATGGCCCAAACAGCTTTATCACTAGCCTCTTGATTTAAAATATCAAAAATTGGTTCAGCTCGAACGGGTGATTCAGTACTGTCAGCAAAGCTGGCCAACCACTTATCCCAGTTTTGCTTGTCAGCAACAGCTGCATCGTAAAAAGCTGAAGCGTCACGGGCTTCGCCAGCCGCATTGATTGCTGATAATGCCTTCTTGGCATCTGCTTGAATAGCAACATCAGTATGATGACGCTTACCAAATTTTTCGCTATCAATATCAATTTGGATGACCTTAGCCTTCTTATTAAATAGGAAGATACTGAATGGCACATTATTACCGACCCAGAGAATCAAATCCGTACTAAAACCAATTTCAGCACCAGGCTTAGGAGCAACCCGTCCCGTTGATCCTAAGTATGCAGGATAGTCATCTTCAATAATACCTTTTGCTAATACTGATGAAACCAGTGGCATCTTGAATTTTTCAGAAGCAGCCTTTAATTCTTCAGCCGCATCCTTGGCACCAATCCCAAAGTAAATCATTGGCGACTTAGCAGCTTTGATTAATTCAATCGCATCAGCAACTGATTTAGCCGTTGGTTCTGGATAGTTAACCGTATGCACACTAGCATTGGTTTCAAAGTTATCTTCAATTTCGGCCCATCCAAAGTCCTTAGGAATTGTCAATACCGCAACGCCATTATGGGCATAAGCTTGCCGAATCGCTTCATCGGTAAGCATTGGTAAACTCTCGGCAGTCATCGCAGTACGATTCCAAACCGCAACATCATCAAAAATCGGTTCTTCATTCATTGCTTGGAAGAAGTCCATGTTCATCCGCTTAGTCGGAACTTGTGCAACGATTGCTAGCATTGGAATACCATCTTCCTTAGCATCGTACAATCCGTTCAGTAAGTGGACAGCACCAGGGCCAGCGGAACCAAAGCAGACACCGATCTTTCCAGTTAGTTTATAATCAGCGGAAGCAGCGATGGCACCAGCTTCTTCGTGACGTACTTGGATGTACTTCAACGTTTCCCGTTGATTATAGATGGCATTCATTGTTGAATCGAACGACCCACCGGGCAACCCATAAATATGTTTTACGCCCCACTTCTGAATTACTTTTAATACGGCATCTGAACCACTAATTTTAGCCATTAGTAATGTCCTCCTCTGATATAATTTGATTATCAACTTTACGACTTTATTGTAATCACGATTTTTTAATATGTAAACGCTTTTATCGATAGATTTTATCTATCATTGACAATTTAGCGAAAGTTTCTATGATTTGTAAGTGTTAACGACGGGGATTGATGACATTTCAACTTTTTCAAAAAAATATTATTTTTTTCAACAATCATTCAGTACTAGTTCAAGATACTAATCCTCTTGACTTAATTGGTTCTGACCGCCCACAGTACACGAACCGTGCTTCCAAAAATATTCGGTTAAGCCACAAGTCACTGTAAATATTAATTGGTCTAGCCATCGTTGTTAGTCCCACAAATCCAAGGCGCTAAGATAACGTTCACATTTGTGCAAAAACTTGCTACCTAGTCACTGCCATCTAATCACTCCCTAGTTACTTGAATGAGTCCAGTATAATTGTTTTGATAGCTGGGTAACTTGACGCTCATCAATTTTTGCTTTATTCCTTCGTTGACAAAAAAGGATTACCGACGCCTGCGCCGGTAATCCCTGATAAATTTAACTCGTTAATTCGTAATAGCTTGATTCCTTGATTACACCTCACAACCAAATTTCATCAAACATTTAATATCCATAAGAAGATAATGAAAATAAAGAATAGCACATACATTAATGGATGAACTTCTTTGGCATGCTTAGTGGCAACCATCGTGATGACATAAGCGATGAAACCTAGGGCAATCCCATCAGAAATACTATACGTCAATGGCATCCCAATAACTGTCAAGAAAGCTGGTACAGCAATTTCAAACCGTTCCCAGCTGATCTGTTTCAAAGATTCCGCCATCAAGACTCCCACAATAATTAGCGCTGGAGCCGTCACTTGATCCGTCACCACGTTTAACAATGGTGAGAAGAATAAGCCAAAGATAAAGAGGGCCCCGGTGACGACCGCACTCATCCCAGAACGACCACCAACCGCAATCCCAGCCGACGATTCAACGTAAGCCGAAGTTGGTGAGGTTCCTAATACTGAACCAACTAACATGGATGTTGAGTCAGCCATCAAAGCCTTCCCAACGCGTGGCATCTTATTATTTTTCATAAAACCAGCCTGCTCCGCCAAGCCAACTAGTGTCCCAGCCGTATCGAAAAACGTCACTAACAAGAAAGTCAAAACAACAATGATCAATTGTAACGAATTAATATCACCAATATGACCAAGCGCAACACCAAACGTTGGTTTTAAAGAAGGCGCTGCCGAAACAATCGTTGATGGCATTTTAATCAGACCAGTTGCTAAGCCTAAAATCGAAGTTAAGACCATCCCAATAAAAATTCCACCGGGAACTTTCCGGCTCATCAGAATCAACGTTACAATCAAACCAAAAATCGTCAACCAGGTCGTCCCAACAGTCAATGATCCCAGGCCAACAACCGTTGATTTATTGGCAACAATCAAACCACCACCATGAAGCCCAATGAATGCAATGAAGAACCCGATCCCAGCCGAAATGGCGAGTTTCATATCACGCGGAATCGCATCAATAATCATTTCCCGAAGTTTAAAAATCGTAATTAGCATGAAAATGATTGCGGCCACAAACACCCCTGCTAAAGCAGTTTGCCACTTAATCCCCATTCCAATCACAACCGAATAGGTGAAAAATGCGTTGACCCCTAGTCCAGGCGCAATGGCAATCGGATACTTAGCCACCAGCCCCATTAACAGACACCCTAACGCTGAAGCTAATGCTGTAGCAGTAAAAACCGCCCCTTTATCCATCCCAGAAGCGCCTAGGACACTCGGATTAACAAATAGGATGTAAGCCATTGAGACAAACGTCGTCAAGCCAGCCAGTACTTCAGTCCGCATTGACGTTTTCAATTCTGAAAAATTAAAATATGCCGCAATTTTATTCATGATTCCCTCCAGATATTCGTCTAAATTATAATTGCACAATTGTAAACGTTCGTGTTTCTGTACTATTTTGACGTATTTAATCGTATCATTATGTTCAAGCAAAAGCAATAACCGAACACTAAATAATTTAGAATCAGATTAAATACGATTTTTAATTTACCAGGGCCTGCGTTAGAATGAAATTAATTAAAGTGTGCTCATCGTCATAATGCCGCCATGGGGTCACTGATCCAGTGTGCCGTAATGACAATCCTAGCTTATCAAGCCTAATTTGGGAGTGTGATTTAAATGGCTGGTTCCAAAGTTACTGCCATCTTCTTTTTAATCTTATATACAGTTCTACTATACTTAGTCTTCACCATGCAAAATATGTTAGCGATGTACTTAATGGCTATCGGTATGTTTCTAGAAGCTTGTGAGGGCGTCTATCATAACTTTTTTAAGCATTAATCGATGACTTGAATAAGATTTGCGTCATTAACGTAAATTGCCACTATTAAAAATCTGAGTCTTCGATAAAACTAACTGAACATCTGATGATTATTTTGACATGATGCCAGATGAAAATAAGCTTCACGAGAATCATTAATTCCCGTGAAGCTTATTTTAGTTTTGCCCATCAGCATTACTACTCTTTTAGCGTCAAAATCATCGCCAGATTCAAAGTACAATCTAGTGTAAGATTGGATGTACTTGGGGTTCACCAAGATCTGTCACTTGCTGACTAAAAGTCCCCATCATTTTGAGTACTTGATCAATTTGCGGTGCACCTAACTGGTTGACCCAATGATCAAAATGCCGTGTAATCGCCTGATCTACAATCCGCTCAACTTGTTGACCACGTTCCGTTAAATGTAAGTATAATCGCCGTCGATCTCGTGGATCAGGTACCTGAAAAACATAGTGTTGCATCAATAATGATTTAACTTGCCGTGAAATCGCACTACGTGTCACCTGACGCTGAATAGCAATATCATTGAGCGTTACCTCATCAGTTGTTGCAATGCGCCGCAAAATTAAAAATTGTTCAAACGACAGTTTATTTTGACTCAATGGCCAGGCCACTAAGTCCATCATAACTTTAGTTGTATTTTGGTATGCTTCAAAATAATCATTGAGAAGTTTGCTTAATTCGTCATTATCCATCGCAATCACCATCACTTCATTAACTTTTGACCAAATATAACACGCCTTTAACTGTATCGCACACAATAACTCGCAGATCACAACGTTAAGCATCCTCCCTAACAATTTTGTTCAACAAAGTGTATGATTGAGTTAGTTGAAACGCTTACGTAGAAGGAGACGAGCACATGTCCTTGACACCCTTACACCAAGTTGAATTACGCTTGATGCGTACCGTAATTACCATCTGTGATGCCGAAAATATCGACTATTTTCTAATTGGCGGCTCACTGCTTGGCGCCATCCGGCATCATGGATTTATTCCATGGGATGATGATATCGATATTGGAATGCGCCGTAGTGAATATCAGCGCTTTATCACGGTTGCCAACCGCCACCTCAACCCAAACGAATTCTTCCTGCAGACGGGTGCTTCGGACCCTGATTACGCACTGAGTTATATGAAACTATTGGACGTCAACACTTATATTGAAGAAAAGAACAATGTTAACAATGCTTTTAAGGGCGTATTTGTTGATATCTTTCCTTTTGATAAGATTCCGGATGATGAAGCATTGCGACGCTCACAGATGCTACATTACAAATTAGCTGATGCCGCTATCTTACTAAAGTTAAATTATAACTTTGTCAAAACACCACTACGTAATTTAATCACGAAGCATACACCCCAGCAACTAGCTGAAGTCAATCGTCACAAACAGGAACGCGAGGAATACATGCGCTTGTATGAACAGTCAGATTCGCGAACTTATAAGAACCTCGCATCCCAATACGACTACGAAAAGGAAATTATGTCCTACCAGGAATTAACTGAATTAACCCTAGCACCATTTGAGGACATCCAAGTCAAAATTCCCAGTGCTTATGATGCCATCTTAACCCGAATGTATGGTGATTACATGCAGTTACCGCCAACGGATAAACGAGTTGAAAAACATCTGAACAAACTAATTATCGATAATCACGAAATCTTATAACATTAACTGGCGTGGTTCAGGCGTACTCGTTGCGGCCGAGTCACGCTTTTTTGCTTAATCGCACGTTACTGGCATGACTCAATCATAAATCACCTTAATACTGTAACTGATTTAATGACCACTTCCGTTACCCTTAACTTGCAAATGTAAATTGGACACAATCACTAACTGTTACACCACTAAAATACTAATTTAACTAACCCCAACCTGTGTTAAACTTAAAATAAATATGTGACTTTAACCCTATTGGGGGGTCAGGAAATCATTAAATGGGGGATCGCCATGGCAGCAAAATTATTTGGAATTATGATGATCAACGTTCAGAGTATTGAATTGTCGATCGTCAACCTACGCACATTACGCCAAGTTGAACGAGTTCGGTCAGATGTTTCGCTTGGTGAAGATATCTATGATCAGCATACGATCGATTATGATTCGGTGGAACAAGCCGCCCAAGCACTGAGTGGTTTTGTCCAAATCATGAACGATTACGGCGTTAAGGACTACCATCTATGGGGGTCGTGGTCCTTGTCATCCGCTAACAATGCCGACTATATTCAAGACCAGTTGCTCGTCAGGACTGGTCTCAAAATCGACTGGTTATCTAGTAGTCAAGAAACCTATTTGCGCTCAGTCGCAGTAGCCGTCCACTTTCCACGTTTCAAACAAATGATTACTAAACCAACTTACTTATTGGGAATCAACTCCGGTAGTGTCGGTATTTCCCACTATGATCAGAGCAATTTTGTCTTTTCTCGAAGTCTTCGCTTAGGGCCCGTCAGAATTGCCGAAGTCCTCGAAGACTTGCAATCCAGTGTTCCCAACTATGTTGAAGTTCTGGACGACTACATTTCTAGTCAAATCATTGATTTTGGGCGTTTCTTACCCGGACGTCGGGACCAGCCTAGCAACGTGGTTATGCTCGGTGTTGCCCCGTTTGCTACCCTTTTTCGCCAACAGCAATCTAAAGCTGGTGTTGAAGAACTGAGTAAAGCGGACTTTCAAGCCTTATATGACGATGTCCTTAATGCTTCCGATCAGTATTTGATGGATAAATACGAAGTCGATGAAGAAGACGTGCGCTTGATCGTACCCGAGCTACTGCTTATCAATGAACTACTACAACTTACTAACGCTGAAAAAATCTGGTTGGGCAACGTCACCGTACTTGACGGACTAATTATCCAAGAAGCCGTCAAACTAGGTTACAAGAAATATAACTTTGACAATCAAATCGTCACAGCTGCTAAAAATATTGCTGACCGATATAATGTTGAGCCTAAACACCGTGACTTAGTCACCAAGTTCTCGCTACACCTCTTTGACCAACTCAAACCATTACACCACTTAGGCAAACGTGAGCGATTGCTCTTACAAGTGGCCGCCATCGTACATGACGTTGGTAGTTATATCGATCCGCACCAGCATTACTTACATTCAGATTATATCTTGCAAGCAACGGAACTAATGGGCCTAACCGATACTGAAAAGCGGATGGTTGCCTTGATTTCACGTTACCACAGCGCGCAAACACCATCGAAAGACATTCGCCATTTCGAGCACTTACAAGTCGAACAACGGCTGCTAGTATCAAAACTATCTGCCATCTTACGAATTGCCGATGCTCTGGATGACGGTCGCAAACAAAAAGTTGACAAAATCTCTGTTTCTATTCGCAACCCACGGGTCATCATCACTTGCTTTTCCCATGATGACCTCTTCTTAGAAAATTGGGTGTTCGCACAAAAAGCAGAGTTCTTTAAGGAAGTCTTTGGTTTAACACCAGTGATTAAACTACGGGGGGTACGTTAACATGAATTATTATAAAGAAAGTTATTATACAAACCGTGAGCTCAGCTGGCTTGATTTTAACTACCGCGTTCTTGATGAAGCCCGCGACAAAGATAACCCGCTACTTGAACGCGTGCGCTTTCTTGGAATTACTCAAAGCAACCTTGACGAATTCTTCACGGTTCGAGTCGCCTCACTACGCAAATTAATGTCAGTGAACTACACCAAGCCCGACCCCGCCGGACTAACCGCGGCTGATCAAGTCAGTGCCATTAGCGACAAAGCGCATGAGATGGTCAAACGTCAATATAACACGCTGAATCGCTCGTTGTTACCATTACTGGAGCAGCATGCGATTCACCTATTGTCGATGGCCGATTTAAATGCAGAACAACACACCTTTGTTAAGAATTATTTTGATGATGAGCTATACCCTGCTTTAACACCGATGGCAGATGATTCTTCACGCCCTTTCCCGTTCATTGGGAATAATACACTCAACATCGCCTTGCGTATTTATAAGAATGGTGACAAGAAAGATCGCAAGTTTGCCACCGTGCAAGTTCCTGATGTCTTCCCCCGCGTAGTTGTCTTGCCAGGGGCGCCCAATCAATTTATTTTGATTGAGGAAATTATCAAGGCCTTCGTTGGCTCACTATTTATCAACTACACGGTTAAAGAGACCAGCTGTTATCGTGTCATGCGGGACTTGGATCTAGACGTGGCCGAAGAAGATACCTCCGACTTATTGAAGGAAGTTCAGAAACAATTGAAGATGCGTGAACGAGGTAAAGTGATGCGCTTAGAAGTCGAAAAAAGTATGAGCAAGCATCAGCGCAGCCGACTGGCCAAATCTCTCGGAATCAACGAAAGCGCGCTGTACATCATCAATGGACCGCTCAATCTGACTTTCTTATCCAAGTTGGTAAAAGCTGTGCAGGGCCACGAAGACTTGAACTACCCGAAATATCACGCCTACTACCCCGCAAAATATCGTGAACGTTCCATTTTTGATTTAATCAAGGACCATGATATTTTAATGCAATACCCGTACGATGATTTCAAACCCGTCGTGGACTTTGTTCATGAAGCCGCTGAAGATAATGATGTCTTGGCCATTAAAATGACGCTGTACCGCGTATCAGCTGATTCACCAATTATCAAATATCTCGGCCAAGCAGCACAAAACGGTAAGCAGGTCACCGTTCTCGTGGAAGTTAAAGCCCGTTTTGATGAAGAAAACAACGTTCATTGGGCCAAAAAGCTCGAAGAAATGGGCTGTCACGTCATTTATGGCTTAATTGGTCTCAAGACCCACTGTAAGTTAGCCCTCGTCGTCCGTCGTGAAAATGAAGGTATCAAACGCTACATGCACATGGGAACCGGGAACTATAACGATGTCACCGCCCACTTTTACACAGACATGGGCCTCTTCACTGCTGATACTGATATGGGCATCGACGCCTCCAACATCTTTAACATGTTATCCGGTTATTCCGAGCCACCGTATTTCCACAAATTGCACATCTCACCAGATGGCATTCGCGACTTCATCAACGAAAAGTTAGACGATGAGATTGCAATTGCTAAAACTGGCCGTCCCGCCGTCGTCAAGATGAAGATGAACTCATTATCCGATCCACAAATTATTAGCAAACTCTACGAAGCATCGCATGCTGGCGTTAAAATTCAACTGATCATTCGGGGTATTTGTTGTCTGCGGACAGGTATTAAAGGTGTTTCCGATAACATCGAGGTCCACTCAATTATTGGCCGCCTACTTGAACACAGTCGCATCTACTACTTCAGTAACGATGGTGAACCGCAAATTTACTTATCCAGCGCGGACATGATGACTCGTAACCTGAACCGTCGTGTCGAATTATTATTCCCACTACTCCAACCTGAAATCAGTCACCGGGCGATGACGATTTTTGCAACGATGTGGGCTGATACGGTCAAAACACGTATTTTGCAACCAGATAATACGTATACCCGCGTAGATGGCCGGGGCTTAGAAGTTTTAGACTCCCAAGCTGAATTTATTCGCGAAGCCGAACAAGCTGTTAAAGCTGATCACGGTGAAGCCACGCCAACTAGCAACGCGCATCAATTCATTCCAATGATGAGTCCCAAGAATGAACCCGATGCTTCAGATCTTGACAGAGAGGATGATTAGCGATGGAAAATTTTGCGGTCATTGATTTAGGTTCCAATTCATGTCGAATGACAATTACACAGATTCAGGAAGACGGTAGTTATACGGTCACTCACCGACTCAAGGAAATGGTGCGTTTATCCGAAAATGAAAATACCACGGACACGCCGACCCTTCAAACCGCTGCCATTGACCGCACAATTACGGCACTAAAGTCGTTTGTATCGGTCTACAAAGACTTGCCTAACTTAACCATCAAGGCCGTTGCCACCGCCGCGACACGTAAGGCTAGTAACCAAAAGAAATTCCTCAAACGCATTAAAAATGAAGTTGGTCTGGACATCGAAGTGATTCCCGGAACGACCGAAGCCTATTACGACTACCTAGGTGTGGTCAACACGCTCCCCACGACTAATTGTGTAATGGTCGATACTGGTGGCGGTAGCTGTGAACTCGTTCTTATCGTGAACGGCCAGGCCAAAGAGCTGATTAGTCTGCCAATCGGTGCGGTCAGTTTATCTGAAAAGTTCGGCCTCAACGACCAAATCACCGCTAGTCAATTATTTAAAACGATGACCTTCGTTGATAAAATTTTTAATAATGTCTGGTGGTTACGGAATGGTCTCAATCTACCACTAGTCTGCTTAGGCGGCAGTAACCGGACGTTAGCCAAGATTAACCGGCGCAAATGCAACATTCTCAACTTTGAAGATATTCACGGTTATCGATTACGAGACAACGCCATCTATGACACTTTCAACACTGTTATCAGCCAGGATGCGGCCGGTCGTGCGGCCATTCCCGGACTAGCAAAGGACCGGGCCGATATTATTGTCGGTGGCATGATTCCCGCTATTAGTCTGATGCGCTTCTTGGATTCTGATCGGATGATTTTTTCTCAAAATGGCCTTCGTGAAGGCATCTTATTTGAACATTTAACCACCTTAGCCGAGCAGAACGCTAAAGTCAGTGATTAAAATTCGAGCTGACATTTTTATCAATAATATGCTAGGATTAAGTTATCAATAAATTCATCAAGGTCGTCTTTGATGCTTGTATATCTTTACAACGGAACCTCCGTTGATCAAGAAAAGCGTCGTTTCATACACGAAACGAGCTGGCCTTGATTAACGGAGGTTTTATTTTGTCAACAAGCACATCAGTCATTCCGACCCAAACTAAGGTCGCAATTTTCGGTACCGCTGGCCTGGCTTTTTGCGGTGTTTTAGTTGAAACGTCGATGAACGTGACTTTTCCAACCTTAATGCATCAATTTCATACCGGCTTATCAACAGTTCAATGGGTGACCACTGCCTACTTACTTGCCGTGGCAACCACCATGGTTATTACGGCCCTTATTCAACAACGCTATCACTGGCGAACAATAATTAACGTTGGCGGAGCCGGCTTCATCCTCGGTGGCTTATTATGTATGGTAGCTCCCCAATTATGGTTATTACTACTCGGTCGTATCATTCAAGCCATTGGAACCGGCTTAGCATTACCATTAGTCTTCACTCAAATTATGACCCAAGTCCCATTCACTGCTCAAGGGCGTTTTACGGGAACAGCTGGTATGTTGATTGCACTGGCTCCTTCACTCGGACCAACGTATGGAGGCTTAGTAACACAACTATTATCCTGGCGTTTGATTTTCGGTATCACCCTACCGTTTGGCCTGATTGCTTGGCTCATTACGGCTAAAAAGATCCACCAAATACAGGAACCACAATCACGACCATTTCCATTACGTCAATTTACATTAGTCGTTGCGGCGCTCATTCTCTTCATCTTTAGTATTAATAACCTGAGTAACCACGGACTAAGCTTGTTGTATGTCTGGGCACCTTTGAGCATTGCAGTATTGGCACTACTGGGCTTTATCCATTCCACGCGCCGAGCACCACACCCACTGATCAACCTGACCGTCTTCAAACAAGGCAATTTCACACGGGCCCTACTCATTTATTTTCTCATTCAGTTTATCCAGATTGGTTTGACCTTTCTTCTTCCTAACTTTGCCCAGTTAGCCTTGGGAAAAAATGCACTAGTATCTGGTTTAATGCTCTTAGCTGGGAGCCTCTGTTCAGCCATACTGTCCCCTTTAACTGGCAAATTGATGGACCGCCACGGTGTTCAACTACCATTTCAAATCGGCGCTATTTTTTTAGGACTAGCCACGTTAGGACTAGCTTTGTTAGCCCAGCACCTCTCTGTTAGCTTGATCATTGGTCTATTTGTTCTCTTTCAAATTGGGTTCAGTTGCTTATTCAACAACGCTTTGACGTATGGGTTACAACAATTACCGCCTCCATTAATAGGTGACGGTAACGCATTATTTAATACCTTGCAACAATATTCTGGTTCACTTGGAACTGCCATTATGACCGTCTTGATCACGTTAGGAACCCGGCTCACACCGCGTGCTTCTTCCACGACTCAAACCACCCTTGGCACCCAAATCGCACTCTGGTTCAGCCTGATCATTATTATTGGTGTGATTGTTCTGAGCTTAACAACTAAGCCCGTTTTGACCGACACTGATGTCAACCAGAACTCGAACAACGCTAATCTCTAATTTACTTGAGTTTTAGTTAAGCCGGTAAAGGCTTCATTAAGCTTCGTGTTCGTATCACTTCACACCCCGGGGTTTACGGTATGATACAGTTACAATAACTAAGGAGTGGTGCGAATGCGTTGGGAACCGTTCAGAATTATTTTAATAGTCGCAACATTGAGTTGTTTAGTGATCCTCGTGCACACTCGCCAGCCCCGGGTACGTACGCGACAGTTGCTCAGTTTAGGTTACTTATTTGGACTTAGTGTTATTCTTTTTACACCGCTATCTTTTGATGGCACTGCCATCTACGTCATGCCGGCGGGAGGCGGTCAAGTAAATCTGACTCGCCTTTACCTTCATGGCCTGGGCTTCATCGAAAATATTATCCTGACAATTCCATTGGGCTGGGGCATTAAGCGTCACTTTAAACATTACTCATTATTCAGCCTTGGCCTAACTGGCTTGTTAGTTGGCGCTAGCATTGAAAGCTTGCAATATTTTATGTCACAGCACTGGTTAATCAATCGTAGTAGCGACATCAATGATGTCATCGCTAACGCGGCCGGTATCTTAATTGGTGGCCTGTTAGCCGCCATCATTCAATTCATTATCCATCACCGTAAAACAACCGTAACCGATTACTAACAGCAACCCACTTGCTTGCGTTAAAGAAATTGCAGCTAGCTGTGCTCACCCGTACCCGGCATTCGCTAATGAACTAACATTTAAAGCCGTTTTAAAATATCTGCCGAGTTATTAATTAACATCCAGCCTGATAAGACGTCAAAAGAAAGTACGCCACAAGTCATCCAGCTTGTGAGCATCAGCGAATTCACGTTAAGCAAAACAAATTGACTTTTGACGCCTATCTCGGCATCATTATCATGGAAAATAAAACGCGTAGATTACTCAAAGTAAGCTGAGTAATTTACGCGTTTTGAAGTTTTATTCCAGTCTTTTTAGGCTATCGTCCCAACTACTTTGGTAAAGATGTTGTTTCATCAAAACCAGCATGTTGCGCCTGCTGATCTTGATGCCAACTAGTCGGACTCCATAGTTGCCCCTCCATTGAGCCACGCAGGCTTTCAATTTCAGCTTGCTGGTCATCGATAACCTTAATAATACTATCAATCACCACTTGATTATCCGTTGTCTTTAAAGCGGTTAGTGCCTGCATTGCCCAAGCCGCTTGGTCTTGTTCACTCATTACATCAAAATCTCCATTTCCTTCAAGGCTTTTTACATTGTACACAAGCCAACTTATTTTACCAAGTAATTTGCTTAATCACGGCAAGATGCATAACTGATAAACATGGCGTTCACACCCTTTCTTGAGAAAACAATTATCATATTCGAGTTAAAAAAACAGTCAGCATTCACGCTCGTCTTGATCACTTAGTTCAACAATAAAAAGCGGCACTTCAAGAATTTCCTATCAATTCTTGAAGTGCCGCATATATTCAGACGCGCTTGATTATCCAACTGCTTGTTGGTCATCATCATAAAGTTTTTGTTGAATTTCACGTAATTCCGACTTACGTACCGAACGTGGCAAAAATGCCCGAATGTCTTCTTCGTTATACCCGATTTGTAACCGCCGACCATCATAAATGATTGGCCGCTTGAGCAATTGTGGTTTTTCAACTAATAGGTCCAATAACTGATTGAAACCTAAGTCTGACAAATCAATGTGTAATGCTTTGAAAGCCTTAGAACGCGTTGAAACAATGTCCTCGAAGCCATTTTCAGTGAGCCGGAGGATTTGTTTCAATTCATCGCGATCCAGGGGATTAGCAATAATGTCGCGTTCATTGAATGGGATGTTATTCTCAACTAACCATGCTCGCGCACTACGACTAGACTTGCTGGACGTTGAATAATATAAGTTTACTGTCACGATGAATTCCTCCTAAGTTTCAGCGAGTGACATTACGCCACTTACTTTAATATAGTAAGTATACGGTTTTAGTCAAGAATAGTCAAGGTTTGTCAGAACTTTTTTACTTAATTATTTCTAAAGTTCTGTCACCCATCAGACACCAGCACTAGTCAGAGATAATGTCGACAAAAGCGGTACCTCACGAGATACCGCTACTTAACTAAACATGACCAACTGCCCGGGCTGGGATCGAACCAGCGACCTCTTGATTAACAGTCAATTATTCTACCGCTGAACTACCGGGCAATGATTATGTCTGTATTTATACACGCTTTTATGATAAAAAACAAGTCTTTCTTTGAAAAAGTCACACTAAATTCACATAATTAATACTAACTCGTATCATACAACATACAAACCCAGCCATGACGTCACTGTGAAATCTTGCTTTGAAAAGCGCTGAGCTAATGTGTTATTGATCTCTAACTCACTTAAAGTTGTTTTTAACTCAAAATAATAATCACCACGCTGATTATGCAGCGCAAGTTGCCAGTGGCCTAAATCATCCCAGCAGTCCGTATCAGGAACAGCCGGTTGATGCTTAAATAATATATGAAAGGTTGGTTTCCATGCTTCATGATCATCCCCAGTAACACGTATCAAGCGACACACTTCTCGATGACAACGAATGGCCGCCCGACAACCAGTTATAATGCCAATGATCATTAAACTCGCACCAATGGCCAAACCAAGTAGTAATAGCCGCGTCAATAATGGTGTTGCTTGTAATTGTGAACTGACGACAATTGTTGCACTCATCGCCAGCCAGACAACCAGTACCCAACCATTGAGCCAATTCAAGGCGACATCACGGGCATGTCGATAAACGTTCAATCGGTACTGCTGATCATTATTGACCACTCGTTGTTCCGGGATCACAGCTGAATAAGCCACCGCCATATCATCATGCAACGTATAGCTAGCGAGTGGGTGGAAGACCGTTGTCATTGCTTGTAACATCGACTGTGGTAAGTATTCAGCAATTACCTGACGCGCATGTGGGACAGTTTTAAACTGATACGTCAAGCCATGAATCGCTGTCAGTTGATAGCCGTGAGCAGCTTGCCGATTGAGCCAAGCAACTTCTGCGGTGGAACCTTTAAGGAAAAAGCGTCGTTTTTGCATAATGGGGAACCTCCACTTCTTAATGTTTGGGGTTCCCATTATATGCCGATTGGTCTATTTTTCAAATATTCATTAAGCTTAGTTCAATACCATTACCAACCCTTATACACAGCAACAACGATTAATTCAAAGTTGGTACTCTTTTCTTATTTTCACAAATTGGTATGGGTCGGTAACCCAATTGAAAGTAGTCAGTTAGATATCCACTTATAGATTAAGTTTTTGATATTTATTCACAAATTTCATTATCCGTGCTAGCATCAAAGATAATATTATCGATTACACTCTTTGGAGGAACAAGTTATGTCAGCCAAATATATTATGGCCATTGATGAGGGCACCACGAGCACCCGTGCCATCATCTTTAACCACGCCGGTCAAAAAGTCGCCGATGCGCAAAAGGAATTCCCACAATACTTCCCGCAACCAGGCTGGGTCGAACACAATGCGACCGAAATCTGGAACGCGGTTTCGTCAACCATTGCCAATGTTTTAATTGACGCCAACATTAAGCCTAATCAAATCGAAGCCATTGGGATCACCAACCAACGTGAGACTACCGTTGTCTGGGACAAGCAAACCGGTCTCCCCATTTATAACGCCATCGTTTGGCAGTCTCGGCAAACTGCCCCGTTAGCTGAACAGCTCATTACTGATGGTCTGGGTGATCTGATCCATCGGCACACCGGTCTGGTGACCGATGCCTACTTCTCAGCAACCAAGATTCGCTGGATTTTAGATCACGTCGCCGGTGCCCAAGAACGCGCAGAACGTGGCGAACTTCTTTTTGGAACCATTGATACTTGGCTCGTTTGGAAACTTACGGGTGGTGCCACTCACGTCACTGACTACACCAACGCTAGTCGAACCATGTTATTTAATATTCACGATCTACAGTGGGACCAGACTATTCTCGACCGACTGAATATTCCGACAGCGATGTTACCAGAAGTGCGCTCTAACTCTGAAATTTACGGTACCACTAAGGACTATCTGCTCTATGGTAGCCAAATTCCAATCAGCGGGATGGCTGGCGACCAACAAGCCGCACTATTCGGTCAGATGGCCTTCGAACCTGGCATGGTCAAAAACACTTATGGCACCGGTGCCTTTACCGTCATGAATCTGGGCGAACAACCGCAATTATCTGACCACAACCTTTTAACGACCATCGCTTACGGGCTTGATGGTCACATCAATTATGCGCTTGAAGGCTCCATCTTCGTAGCAGGTTCGGCCCTACAATGGTTACGTGATGGCATGCAACTGATCGAATCAGCACCAGAATCCGAAAGTCTTGCCCAACAGTCCCATAATCACAACGAAGTCTACGTAGTTCCCGCCTTTACCGGCTTGGGCGCACCTTACTGGGATTCTGAGACCCGAGGGGCCGTCTTTGGCTTAACCCGCGGGACAACCCGGGCTGACTTTGTTAAAGCCACGCTACAATCATTGGCCTATCAGTCTCGCGACGTCATTGATACGATGAAAAACGATGCCAACATCACCATGCCAACACTCATGGTCGACGGCGGGGCAGCCCGCAATAACTGGCTGATGCAATTCCAAGCCGATATTTCAAACGTCAAGATTATCCGGGCCGCTGACCTCGAAACCACTGCACTGGGCGCTGCATTCTTAGCCGGCCTAGCCGTGGGATACTGGCAAGATTTGGACGAACTCAAATCGATCCACCAAGCCGGCGATGTCTTTCAACCCCAAATGGCTGCGGCCCAACGTGCGAACCTTTATCAAGGCTGGCAAGCCGCAGTCAAAGCAGCCCAACTATTCAAGCACACCCCAATCGACGCCCAATCAAGTACCAACTAAACTAAATTTCTAATCAAAAACGCCGCGACTGAAATCAGTCGCGACGTTTTTAGTTCAGCACTGTTTTCCTTACATCCATCACTGCCATTCTCATCTATCCGATAATCCGCACTGTGTTTGTTGCTTTTCATGATTGAAACGTGCCATTTTTTAAATTCAAAAACAGCCAGCTTAGGCCCGCTGGAAACAGTTCGAGTTAGCGTAAACTTTTTTGGTTGGTTCGTCCTACACCGACTTCCAGACATTTCTGCCAATTGCCGGAACGTGGTGGGCACAGATTTAAGCCGAAGCCCACGTCTTAAATACTGGTCTTTCACTAACCAAGCAAAAGACGCTTGCTAAGTGAAATTTCACCACTGGGCATTGTCAGAAACGCCTTCCAGTCGGGACAGTATTCGAATGGCAGACAGTAAGGGACCCAACTTTTGTTGGACTCATCATTGTTCTTCATAAACAGTAATTTTGTCGAGCAACTGTCAGGCAGAAAATGACATTGTGATAGCTTACTATTTCGGAATCACCATAGTAATAATCGAACGTTTCAACAAAGTGGTTAATGTAACCCTAACCTCTCGTTTAAAGTTCCATTATCAAAATAATCAGCGACCAATTGTACCAAGTTAAGTGGCCGTTCATCAGCCATTCGAGCGGCTTACCGACCGGAGGGGCTGGGTGACAATGCTCAGTAGCCAAATTATTCTTAGTCGGAAGTGGTCTGCTTCCGGCTTAGAATAAGACTCGTATTTGAGACCGGGCGGGTTGTGCACGGGCTCAAATCGACGTCGGCTTACGTTCCAGCAATTGTCACCCAGCCCCGGAGGTCGGAATAAGACGATCATTGCTGACGAACAGGAATCCACCTAATCGGCACGTTTCAATCATGATTAATGACAGATTAATGAACATCGCGTGGGGTTTATGATAATTGTAGTTCGTCCACTTTTTTGAAAGCGCGACTGGCCAGAAATAATAGGAATATGCCGGCATAAAAGAAAGCAAATAGTAATAAGAATAGCCGTAAATCAAAGCGGTCAGCTAGAAAAGAAAACGCTAGCGAACCCAGCGGTAAGGTCACGGAAACCAGCGTATAAAAGCAGGTCATTACTTTCCCGAGTTGGCCTGAACCGACCGTTGCTTGAATCATCGGTGTCTCAAATACTTGCGTCAGTCCTTGAAAGACAAAGCTCAGTAAGTAAATGATGGCAAATAGCCAGAATTGGTTGTACGACACTACTGTCAAGATCATGAATAACGCGCGCCCAAAGTTGCCGATGAGGTAAGACTGCCGAACGGTCAACTTTTTTAACTGTCGGTAGACTACCGTCATCCCTAATAATATTCCAACGGCTGACATTGACTCCAAAATACCGTAGTAGATCGAGCCACCGAAATGCCGCCCAAATAAAACGACGTACGTATTCAAACCGCCAAAGAAAAAATTCATGACGAAGCTCGCAAACGTCAATAAACGTAGCAGCGGATCAGTGCTGATAATTTTGAAACCAACCAAAAGCTGGTTGAAATACGAGGACTTTTCCCGCGTGTGTTGCTGACGGGGTTCAGCGAGTTTGATCCGTTTAAAAGTGACAACAGTAACGACAAACGTGGCTGCATCCATGATTAAAACACCGAGCACTGAGCAGAGGCTGATCAAAAATCCAGACAGCGCGTTGAACACGTAATCCGTTCCCTTGTAGGCAAGTGACATGTCCGCTTGTGCTTGAACTAACTGGTCTGGCTCAACGAGCAGCGGTACTAATGCATCTTGAATCGGATAAGCTAGTGATCCAAAAAGGGCCGCGATGAATACCAGCCCGACATAGATACCTGGCAACTTAATATGTAACGCAGCCCGGGCCTGCTTAGTCAACATCGTCTCAGAGTTAATTATATTATAATTAGTAAAAATAGCAATATCTAATCTTATTTTAATGTTAAGATTCGTCCTCCCAGGTACAAAAAAATCTCCCATGTCAGCTAATAGTGACATGGGAGCGTTACATTAACGGTTATTTTTCGTTCAGCCATTCTAATTATTAGTGTTATGGTAACGATTATTGGTCTAATTCCGGCAAAAAGCCCTGCTGCCTAGCGATTGTCAAAAACTCTCGCCGTTTGGCCGCTGAGTGGGTCGCTTCCTGCGTCATGTGCGCTAAGTGTTCCGTACGGGCGTGACTACTCCGATGTTGGTAATACTGATTTAAAACGCCATCAAACCGGTCCAGTTCCGCCTGATAACTCGTAGGCTCAGCATAGGTATCTTGAAACAACACAGCGGGCAACCCTAATCGGGGTTTCTTTTCAGGAACATCCGCTGGGTGTCCTAACTGCAACCCAAAGACGGGTAACGTCAAGTCTGGCAAGTGCAGTGCGTCAATCACCGCCTGCGTGTCGTTGTTAATTGAACCAAGTACAACGCTACCAAGACCCATGCTTTCAGCGACCATCACCATCGCCGCTGTAATCAGCGTAGCATCTTCAATACTACCGGCAAAGCGGTCAAATTCACTCAGTGCCCGGCGCGTCGTTGCGCCCGGTGCTAACTTGACATTGCGGTGTTGGTCCGCAACCACAACTAATAAACGGCCGTTTTCACCAACCGTTGGCATCGTCGTAATCGTGGCCAATTGTTGGCGTAGTGCAGGCTGAGTGATCTCAATCAAACTGTATGCCTGTAAATATTGGCTAGTCGGCATTTGTTGCGCCGTTGTGATGATTTGCGCGAATTTCGCATCACTAATTGGTTCAGTGGTAAATTGTCGCCGCGTTCGATGGTCCTGTAAGGTTTCAATCACACTCTTTGTCACTTAAAATCGCTCCTGTTCTTGTTGTAATTCCCGTGACCAGTCCGTTAATTGTGGCAACACGTCCAGGTTCAAGTTAAACACAATTCGTTGACACACTTGATCAAGCTGTACGCTCCGAAATAAGGGATAACGTGTCCTTCCCTGAGCCTGGTGCGTGATGACACTTAATGTAACCAGCTCATCTAACGCCGTTTCTAACAGTGTCATCGCACGCTGCGGAAAATATTCTCGCTGTAGTGCCGGCGCGTCCAATGAGCAGCCTGCTAACGCTTCAACATCTCGCCGAGTCAATAACAAACTTTCCGGATGTTCGCCAATTAATCGACTTAAAATCTGGACCGTTAGTTGGGTCTCAAACGCGTTACGAAAACGAAAACGGGTCTGGAAATGACTTTGAATAAATTGTAGCAATGCCCCATTCTTCATTTAATAACGAGCCTCCTTAAACATGCTTATTGATAATAACACTGATACTAGCGTTTGTAAGTTATTTTCCCCCACTACGCACCCGCAATTAAATCACCACAATCAGTCAATTTCATGATCCAAACAAAAAAGCTGAGCTTAGAGAATTGACATTCTGAAAGTTCAACTTTTGACCCAGCGCCTACTTAAAAAAATCAACCAGTATCTGATAAACTCGTACTCCTGCGTTAGACCCTGGCTAACAACTTTTAGCCAATATGATTTTCTTTCAAAATCAGATCGACCTCAGCTTGCATGTCGGGTGTTTTTGTCCATTCTTCCCAATGATCCATCGTTTCATCGGGAATCGTAAACGTTTCATTAATATATTGCTCATACTTGGCAACATGCGTGGAATGCGGAATGTTTAGTTGTAATATCCGCACTTGCTTAATAAAACCACGTTCAGCTGCTAACTCAGCGCGGCCATTCATCAACATGTTTCCGATCTCCATGTATGAGGTCCCATCATTACGTGTTATTTCTTGAATTAAGTCTAATACTTCATGGTTTTTCAACTGCAATCCCTCACTTCACATTTTAGTATAAGCGGGGTTGGCAGTCGTGTCAAAACTGACCAGTAATTGCCAGGTGATCAGACTTGGTATGCCTAATCACCTGTACTTGATGAACACTAAAATAACTCAGTCAGCTCCAAAGTGCTACCATCAGCCGAGCACTCTTTTTTCTGAGTAAACATCGATCCTCAAAAATTAAAAGAGAGCCTTATCTTCATCTGGCCCGCCATCAATTCGCCATTTTCACTCAAAAAAACCACTATCCAAGCAGATAGTGGTCGGCATAAGAGAGAAAGAGAATTGATTAGAAGGTAACTAAATACCTTACAAACTAAGAATAAGCGATATTGTAAGCGTTGTCAACAGTTAGTCAAAATAAATAGATAAATTATTTCTATTTACTCATTAATCTTTTTCTAACACCCTTAGCCAGCCATGTTCGCCGCTAAATTGCCGTCTTTACTTGTACGAGGTTAATTAGTTTACCTTAATTAATTGACTGGCACATTCATAATCGACATGCTTTGAAACAAGCCTCTCAATCTTGATAATTTTAATTATTATCAAGAATCAATTATAATTATTTACACTGGTTATTTAAATTGACCTCACTACCAACTAAACCTATCACTCTCGCATTGACACTTACTTGATTGTGATTAACAACACAATATTCACTTTAGCTGGGTTATTATTCGCATTCCCTTTAAGAATGAAATATACTAAAAGTAGGCGGTAACATGTCAGGCAGCTATGGGAGTGAGGGCATTATGAAAATAATCGAACATCAGGGGAACGGAATTAATTATTATACATTAGTGAACAATCATCATATGAGCGTCACTATTATGGACTGGGGCGCCACAGTCACCGCGATCAAAACCCATGATAAAGACGGTAAATTTGCAAATATCGTCTTGGGGTTTGACGACGGCGCCGACTATATCACCTATCAATCTTTTTTCGGTGCAACCATCGCTCGGGTTGCGGGGATCATCAAAAATGCCCGGTGGCGGCAGTATGACTTAACTCAAAATGCGGGCGAAAATCATCTAAACGGTGGTAATATGCCTCAAATTTCATTTGAACCATGGTTTTTAGAACGTAAACTGCATACTAGCGATCAAGTCGGACTCGTCATGCAATATATTACCTTGGACGGTGAGAACGGTTATCCCGGGACAATGACGATCACGGCTAATTTTGTATTAGATAACGATGGCAAATTTACCATTAGCTACACTGGTAAAAGTGATAAAACAACCTTATTCAACCCCAGCAACCATACTTACTTCAATCTAAGTGGCGATGCGGAGCGCCTCATTGATCAGCATGTTCTTAAAATCAATGCAGACGAGTACGCCGCGTTGAACAAACATGGTATTCCAACTGGAAAATTACCATGGGTCACCGACACACCATTTGATTTTCGCGATCCAGTCGAAGTCGGACCCCAGATTGCTAAAATTAAGAACGGTCTTCATCATGGCTTCGTCCTTAATGACACTCCATACCCACAAGTAGAATTACTAGATCGTATCAGTGGACGCAAAGTCACGATGCGAACGAACGCTCCGGCAGTCGTGGTTTCTAGTGCTACTAATTACCGTGATGATCGTTATCGTCTCAATGGCGGGAAACCGATGCGTTCCCAACTTGGTCTTTCCCTGCAAGCACAAAAATTACCGGATGCGATCCACCACAAGGAATTTGGCAGTATCATTATCGAACCTAATATTCCCGTAACCTACCAAACGGCCTATCGTTTTTCCAATATTTACGATGTCTAACTTATTATATACTCAAGAATAATTCAAACTGAGCTCCCAGAATGCAAACTACTGGGAGATTTTTTGACTCACTAATGAATACGCTACACCATACCATTGACTGAACAAAAATATTCTACCCCATTTTATTCGACGGACATGGCCTCATTACCATTTACCTGCTAGGCGCATATGTTATTATGCACGTTGCGCGAGTTAATCTATCATGACTCAGGACCAGTTAACTTTCAAAATAAGTGCTATTATGATAATAATACTCACATGTGGCTTAACGACTAGTACATTTAGTGGCGGTTTAATAATGACCACCCCATCAAATGTAATTAATAAGGAGGATCAGAACATGCCAGCTACTGACTTACGTGTTCAGCGCACCCAGACTGCGCTGAAAGAGGCTTTTCGGACGCTTGCTTTAAAGTATCCGCGCTATCGTGATATTACTGTCAAGGAGCTCACAAGTGTCGCTAATATCAACCGCAAAACGTTCTATTTACACTTTGATTCCATTGACGATCTAGCGGAAACGTTCGTTCGAGAAAGTGCTGATAAGATTCTAGCACTCATTAATCCGCAAGATTTTAAGAAAAATATTAGCCAACCCGGCTTAATCATTGATCGCTTAGTGACCTATTTTCGCCAATCTGAAGCTTTTCACCGAGTCATTTTGTTGAATGATGATTACAGTTTTTTATCTCGAAAAATCCACGCCGCCGTGGTAGCGGGGCTTACAGCGACGATTCAAACAAACTACCATTTATCTGCAATCGATGCTAAGGTTTGTTCAAGCTTTTTGATCCACAACAATTTAACTTTTTTTCGGCTCTATTTTAATGGTGATTTAGGACTATCTTTGGCTGAACTAAAGCAGCGTTTAGTTTCGCTCAACACTTATGGCATTCATCAATTCTTCTACCCTAATCAATCACTTTAATAGGACCCAAAAAGCTGAGCTATCGAATAACGATGTTCATTCGATAGCTCAGCTTTTTACTGACTAGTTATAGGCTTTTAATCATTTAACAACTCTTGTTCAATGGTTGCTAATACCCCATCATGTTCATTATCCAGGGCCGTCACGTGTTTTGCTGCGGCTTGAATGTCTGCCGGCGCGTTGCGCATCGCATAACTGTGCGCTGCATATCGCAATAATGGGACATCATTCGCCCCATCACCGAAGGCCATCACATTAGCTGCAGTTAACCCAAGTTTAGTCGCCAAGAATTGAATTGCTGGTAATTTTCCGACCCGCTGATCAACCAAATCTACGACGCCATACCCACTATCATGCGCACGTAACTGGCCATCAAAATAAGCATTAGCTCGTGCCACCAGATCAGCAGCCTGGTCCGGTGACGTTGAGATACTGATTTTTTTAACGGTATCATCAACAGCGGCCAGATCCGCAACTAAGTGTAAATGATCATAAAACTGACGGGCCATCGCTACTAACTCATCAGGTGCTCCTAACTCAGTATACGACCCATGGCTACCAACTAAGATTACATATGCATCTTTGAATAGTGGCTGGTGACGATCAACAGTCACAAACTTTCGTTGCTGGTCTGCTGAAAGACTACCATCAAAGATCAAGCGGTCCTGGGCATAAATCGACGCCCCATTTTCAGCAACAACGATAAGATTATCCGCCATGACATCTTTAAATAACTGTCTAAGATGGGCATATTGATTACCAGACGAAAGTACTAGGGAAACGTTTATCGCCTGTAACTGCGCCAAAACCCGTTTAAACCGTTCTTTGTCAAAACGCTGATCTTGATGCAATAACGTTCCATTCAAGTCAGTTGCAATTAATTTGATTGCCACAAGTAGCCACCCCATCTTTTATCACTTACTAGCAAAATCGGTCTCGTCATGTGATTCAGCCGATTAAACATCAACATGACACTCAGTTACATTGCTATGAATACTATTGTAGCATACCACGATTGTCATGCCATAAATGTCGCGGGTAGTTGCGGTTTGGCAAAGTAATAGCCCTGCCCTCGCGTAATGCCTAGATGATTAGCCAGTTGAACATCGGCCGCTGATTCAATGCCTTCAAAGGTAAATAACATTTGCTGTTCCTCCGCCTTATCAAACCAAAATTTGAGCGTCGAAACAATTACATCCGTAGTTGGGGTCCCCAGCGGTCGCATATTTTGTAACGCGAATTTAACCGTATTCACATATGGCAACATCATTTCAATCTGCTGGAATAGATTATCAGAACCAACGTCATCAAAAGCAAGTAATACACCGGCTGCCCGGTACCCAACACTTAATTGCTGTAACTCACTTAGCTCAGGTGTCGCAACTAGCTCAACAGTTAGTTCTCGTGGTAACAAATGCGTCTGCACATAGTGACTAATTGCAACTTGAAAGTCAGGATCAGCAAACTGACGCGCCGTTAAATTGATGGAAACATGATGGTTATTTAATTCCTGAATAGCACAATCCAGCAATTGAATCAATTCTGTTGGCGCTATTTCAAAGGTCGCTGGTATTCGCCAAGTTTGTTGCCTCTCATCCCACTGTCGTAATAATAACTCATACAAGATTGTCCGGTTGGTTCCAAGGTTATTAATTGGCTGTGCAAAATATTTATATTTCAGCATGACCACTCATCCCCAATAGTCTAATTATTTAGTTGTGTTATCGCAACCGCTTACTTTATCATACCAAAAGATCGTCAACTTTCAAAATAGCCTTATGAATATTAGTAGTTAATAATTATATGAAAACTTTGTGGGCAATCAAAAAGCGCCACCGTAATCGAACGGTGACGCTTTTCAGTGCCCACACACTTATTTTAATTATTCAACCGTCACACTCTTGGCAAGGTTCCGTGGCTTATCCACATCTAAGCCCTTGTTTAAGCTCGTATAGTAAGCCAATAACTGACCAGGAACCACACTAAGCAAAGCCGTTAATCGTTCATCAACCGTTGGTAAGATAACCGTATCACCGTCTTTAGCTAAACTATCGGTGACGATGGTGATTGTCTTAGCTCCCCGTGCAGCAACTTCTTGTAAGTTGGAGCGGGTCAACCCAGCGGTATTTTTTTGTGTAATAATCCCAATCACGGGGGTATCCTTTTCAATCAAAGCAATCGTACCGTGCTTTAATTCACCAGATGCGAAACCTTCAGCTTGAACGTAAGAGATTTCCTTGAGTTTCAAGGCCGTTTCTAATGAGACGGCGTAATCCAGTCCCCGACCAATGTAAAAGGCATTCGGGGTATTCAATAAAGCACTCTTCGCAATTTTTTCAAAAGTTGCTTTTTCATCGACCAAACTTTGCATCCCATTGGCAACTAACGCCAATTGTTGTTTAACGTCGAAATCCGTTGCGGCTGGTTGATCAACGGCCACACCTAACGCTTTAGCCAAGATGGCTTGTAAGGCAATCTGTGCGGTATAGGCTTTAGTTGAAGCGACCGCGATTTCTGGGCCGGCATGTAGTAACAACGTGTACGTTGCTTCCCGTGAAAGCGTTGAGTTTGGCACGTTCGTGATCGTCAAGCTTGGGAAATGTTGATCGTTCACGTTCAATAATACTTCACGACTATCAGCAGTTTCACCAGACTGGGTCAAGAAGATAAAGAATGGGTGTGCTGATAGCAAAGGCTGGTTATAAGCAAATTCTGACGAAACATGCACTTCAGTCGGCACATTGGCCAGTGATTCAAATAACTTTGCACCAACTAAACCAGCATGATAACTAGTCCCGGCAGCTACGATGTACAACCGATCGGCTGCTTTAAGCGCCGTCAACAAGTCCTCATTAATGACTGGGGCACCCGCATCGTTAAGATAAACTTGGGATAGTTTCCGCATCACATTCGGTTGTTCATCGATTTCTTTTAACATGTAGAATGGATAAGTCCCCTTGTCAGCTTGAGCTGCGTCAATGTCGACATGGAATGGCTTCCGTTCAACTGGTTCGCCGGCCTGGTTCGTGATTTTAATTTCATCAGGTTTAACGACCACGATTTCACCATCATGTAATTCCAAGAAATCTTTCGTTTGGTCTAACATCGCTAAACTATCTGAGCAGACCACGTTGAAGCCTTCGCCGACCCCAATTAATAATGGGCTCTTATTCTTTGCAACGTATAAGGTGTCAGGATCTTCCTTATCCATTAGTAAGAAGCCGTATGAGGAGTGTCCCAATAGACTTAACGTCTTACGGAAAGCGGCCAACGTGCTCAAGTCTTCCTTAGTGACAAACCGATCAACTAATTGAACAATGACTTCCGTATCCGTTTGAGACTTAAAAGTCACGTCACTTAAATAAGTCTGTTTTAAGTCTTCAAAGTTTTCGATCACGCCATTGTGAACTAGGTAGAAGCGGCCATCCGCAGAAACTTGAGGATGCGCATTGGCAACACTCGGTTCACCGTGAGTCGCCCAGCGAGTATGCCCAATCCCGGTTGAACCATGAACAGCTTCGCCTACTTCTTTACGTAGGTCATCGATCCGACCCTTTTCCTTAACTAAATAGTCATGACCATCTTGATCATTGACATAGATACCAGCTGAATCATAGCCCCGGTATTCCAACTTTTCCAATCCGTTCAATAAGATTGATACCGCACTATCTTTACCCGTTACACCAACAATTCCACACATAAATTAATCTTCCTTTACTGTTTGAATTGTTTCTAGCTGCGTGGTCAATATATCTGTCACCAACCTCACAGTCGGTTTTTGTAATTGACCTGTAGAGTGCAGTCCCTGACGTCACCCGTCGATTATCGATAAACGTCATCCTCGTCAACTTTAGATTCTAAAGTCCTGGCGCTATTCCGCTTTAACCAATTAACAATTGGTCTAGTCTAACCTCCGATTGGTATATTTCCTAGAAACAAGTTAACTTTACCGTTACATCTAATAAAAGTCAACAATATATTATATTGGTATATGTGTTAGTTAGCGTGTATACCAATCTTAAATGCTTATAAATCAAGGACATCACGAATTTTCGATTTTTTTGTAACTTTTATGCGGTCAAATTGATTTTCGAATTCACTGGGTCCCCTGACAGTCGCCAGTTAACCGCATTTAGCAATAACCGTTCGTTTCATGGCAACAAAAAAAGTCGCGACTCTAGGAGTAACGACTTTTTTGACGAGCGGTCTGATCACTTAATTATTCGACACCAACTTCAGCTTTGACCACATCGACGATCCGATCTACATAAGCGCTAACCAGTTCGTCGGTCTTCGCTTCTGCCATGACCCGCAATAAATCTTGGGTTCCAGAAGGCCGTACCAAGACGCGACCATCACCGGCCATTTCATCTTCAACGTCCTTGATAACTGCCTTGATCTTATCATTGTTCAAAGCGGCTTTCTTGTCTTGAACCTTAACATTCACTAACTTTTGTGGGTAAGTCGTCACTTCGGCGGCTAGTTCAGAAAGCTTCTTACCCGTTTCCTTCATCACATGCAATAACTGAATTCCAGTCAACATCCCATCACCCGTCGTGTTAAAGTCTAAGAAGACCACGTGACCAGATTGTTCACCACCAAGGTTATAGCCGTCCTTCAACATCTCTTCGACAACGTAGCGGTCACCAACTTGGGTCTGCTTGCTGTGCAAACCAGCTGCTTCTAAGGCCTTGTATAAGCCCAGGTTACTCATGACCGTTGTGACGACCGTATCTTGCTTCAACTTGCCTCGTTCGCTTAGAAACTTTCCGCAAATGTACATGATTTTATCACCATCAATGACATTTCCAAGTTCATCAACAGCGATACACCGATCGCCATCACCATCAAAAGCTAACCCAACTTGGGCGCCCTTTTCAACAACAAATTTTGATAGCGCTTCGGGATGGGTCGAGCCAACGCCTTTGTTGATGTTCAAACCATCTGGAGCCGTTGCCATCGTATCAAAATCAACATTGAGATCCGCAAAGATCCGTGAAACTAAGTTGCTCGTTGAACCATTGGCACCATCGACAGCCAAATGAATGCCACTTAAATCATCTGGAATCGTTTGTTCTAAGAATTGTGAATACTTGAGATTACCTTCTGGAAAATCAGCAACCGTCCCCAGACCTTCCGCAGCTGGTCGTGGCAAAGTATCCTTAGGTTGATCCAGTAATTCTTCGATTTCTTCTTCTTTGGCATCAGACAATTTGAAACCATCGCCACCGAAGAACTTAATCCCGTTATCTTCAACTGGATTGTGGGAAGCTGAAATCATTACGCCCGCGTCAGCATCCTGAATCCGGACTAAATAAGCTACACCGGGCGTCGTAATCACACCTAAGCGTAAAACTTCAATTCCCGCTGAGAGTAACCCAGCAATTAAAGCTTCTTCCAACATTTGGCCCGAAATTCGAGTATCGCGTGCAACCAAGACACGTGGCTGCGTACTCTTATTTTCCGCATGTTCCGTTAACACATAGCCACCAGCACGACCTAAACGAAAAGCCATTTCGGGCGTTAGCCCTGAGTTTGCAATTCCCCGAACACCATCAGTACCAAAATATTTCATTATATTTACCTCATTTCAAAAGTGTCATGATTAATCATTTTTAACTGTAATTTTTACTTTGACCGACGTTGGGCTAACTGAAGAAATGCCATCCTCATCGCTAGTCGAAACATCGACCGTCTTAGTCGTAGTTGAATCAACATCCGTCACATCAACATTGACTGGCAAGGACTTCAACTTCGCTAGTGCCGACTTCGTACCAGTAACCGTCACCGACTTCGTGTCGGATGAGAATGAATAGCTGGTGTCCGCCGTGGTCTTGCCACTGGCTTTCAAGTCAATCGGAACATCCTTAGTCGTTGTTGCCTGTGTAATGGGAATGTACACCGATGTGGTTGACGGCGTCAAGACGACATTCAAATTCTGACCATTGGCATCTAGAGCTTCAATAATCGCTTGTTGATTCACAGACTTCTCTAAGTTCTTATTAGTGTTAACAACCGCAACAACCTTCGCCACCTTGCTAACCTCACTAACAGCTCCCGTGACCTTGACAGATGATGTTCCAAGTCGTGCTGAGCCAACTTCGTAACCGTCCGCGACGTTCGCTTTATTGAAGTCCGCACTGACTTTGTAAGTAGCTGTCCGTCGTGGTTGAATGTTAACATGGATATACTTTTGATTAAGCCCATAACTCAATTCCTTATTCAATCCGTCAACTTCTACCTTAACGCTATGCCGTCCCACCGCCAACTTAGACAAATTAGCGGACACTTTAAAGTTTTGCGTATTGGCAGTCGTCGTCACCAAGGCTGCCGGGCCTTCAATTGTCACCTTTATATTTTCAGGATAACCCGTCACAAAATATTTAGTACTATTGACATTCAATTCTAACGGTGCACTGATTGTGACTTTACGGTTAGAAGTTAACGTTGTTTTTGACGAACTATTCGTTAAGACACTGGCATTATGCGTGCTCTTCAACGAATTGACGTAGGCAAAGAGGACTAGCGCACACAACAGTGCTAAGAGACGCATGGACCAATTACTACTCATAAATTTTTTCATTTTCGGGGACCTCCTCCGAAAATCCGTCCAAACCAACTCTGGAGCGCATTTTGTTTAGTTGAATCCTCAGGCGTCAATAAGACTTGACGGAAATACCGTAAGTAATTTTCACGCGTCATACCGCGCATCAACTCATTATCCTTAGTTATCGAGACTTCGCCCGTTTCCTCTGAGATAACAATAGTAAGGGCATCCGTTACTTCGCTAATACCAACGGCCGCCCGGTGCCTAGTTCCTAATTCTTTAGGAATCAGATTACTTTCCGACAGCGGTAAATACGCTGCGGCAACCTTGATCTGATTATCTTGAATAATCACAGCACCATCATGTAATGGCGTATTTGGAATAAATATGTTAATTAACAATTCACCCGTAATATCGGCATCTAAGGCGATTCCGGTCTCAATATAATCTTCTAAGCCAGTGTCCATCTTAATCGACATTAAAGCTCCGATGCGCCGCTTAGCCATATATTGAATTGCTTTATCCAGTTCGGCAATCATCCGCTCTTCGTCTTCATTTTGACGCTTACCACGAGCAAACATGGAGCCCCGTCCTAAATGTTCCAACCCACGCCGAATTTCGGGCTGAAATATAATGACCATTGCAATAACTGCCCAGTTGATAATTTGATCCATAATCCACGAAACTGTGTCCAGACCAATCAAGACACTCACAGCCTTAATAATGGCAATAACCACGATTCCGCGAAATAGTTGTACGGCTTTGGTACCCCTTAGCAACACAATCAGCTCATAAATGACAAACCATACCGCCAGAATGTCAAGGAGCCGGACAAAGTTTTGTAAGGTCAACAAACCGCTCCAATTGAAAGTCATTAGTCCTCCTCCTCATGAAAATCATTTACTTTCACATTATAGCACGGCAGCCCAATTATCGCGGTGTGATTTAAGTAGCGAAGGCGCTTTTTAACCATATTTTTGAATAAATATTAAGCTTGATGTTATTTAATATAGCTCGTTTAATATTTCTGTTAAAATTAAACGTAGAAAGGAAGTGACTAAATGACTAAGTTACAGCGCTGGCTCGTTCGGCTAGCATTTTGGGGATTCTTTATTTTTGCCGCAGTCGATTTACACGGTGCATTTCATTTTTTACTACTTAATTCTGTCCTAGCTTATATCCCGATCGAGTTGAGCTTTTGGCTAACTAAGCGCCGAGGGCTGTTATTATTCTGGTCCATGACAGTCATTTGGTTACTCTTCTACCCGAACGCACCATACTTAATGACCGACTTATTTCACCTAAGCCTACTAAAACCTTATGGAATCAACGGCTTATTAAGGTTTGATTTACCTATGTGGCGTGACTTTGCCTACCTAGTTGGCCCAATGATGGTTGCAACGATCATTGGAACTTGGGGCGTTGATCGAGTCGCTCAGCAACTGACCTATCGACTGCGATTGGGCCGACTACCCGCTAGTCGTAGCATCATTTGTGCAGCCCTTTTCTTATTTGCGAGCGTCGGCGTCTATGTTGGCCGTTTTTTACGCCTACATTCAATCTACTTGCTGATTACGCCTCAGTATATTGTGAAACAATTGCTTGAGATGTGGTCCTTAAAGATGCTCGCCTTCGTGTTAATGATGTGGCTACTTCAATTAATTATCTATGCAGCTTGGCGATTTACTATGCCACCAATTTCCCATCAGGCCGAGAATGACTCATAACCAAATCAAAACCGCCGTGTAAATTGAGTTAATATCAATTTACACGGCGATTCTTATTATTAGCTTAATATTAGCTAATCCTTAGTTTTTGGATCGCTATATTCTGTATGACGTCCTCGCTTATCATGTAGGCCACTAAAACCACTAAAGCCTAATTGCGTTGCTTTTTGTTCCGCATCGTTAATATATCGTAACGTATCACTAGCCCGCTCTTCACCATAGACTTGGACCCACTGATGAAACCGTTCGTCTGAAGCCGTCGTAATTTCTTGTTCAACTTTAAACCCCGCCGGCGTTAACGATAAATACTTAATACGCCGATCATGCGTATTTGTGGTCTGTTCAATGTATCTCAAATCTAATAATACATTGATTTGTCGTGCAATCGCACTTCGTGAAACGCGCTGTTCCTTAGCAATTTTAACCAATGTTAACGGCTCATCACTCGTTGCAATCATCCGCATAACAGTATAAGCTTCAAATGTTATCTTATATGGTCGTGTTGGAACAGACACAAAGTCGCCAACGTACTTTAAAATATGCATGTAGGTATCTACAAAGCGTTCATGAATTTCTGATTCTGTCATAATGATGTCCCCCTGTAAGGTCGTCCTTATTCGTCCATTTTAAGTTATGATTAATTTGCAGACCTAATCATTCACCATCAATACTACTCTAACATCATTATAACCTAGAACTACTGATTTACAATCTAAAAAGTTAACTAATCATCATCAGCCTCAATATCATTGAGCATTAATAAGTTCTCCGAGTAATTAATGAACTGTCGTAACTTTGCCGCCGTGCGTAGATTAATCTGGCCACTCTCCAATAGATGTTGGACCCCCGCACGTTCGGCCCCTAGACTCTTGATCCGCAATCCGTGGAGTTGTTGTTCATAATCGTCACGTGATAGTGTGTGATCATTTTTAGCATTCTCAATACGGTTCCGGTAATGAACGATTAGATGATACAGTGCTTGCCGATCAAACTGTTGTTCATCAACGTTCGCCTGCTTTAAATACTGCGACAATGCCTTGATTGCCGCTTTGGAAGCCTCACGCTGAATATCTAATAATGCCGCCCTGAGCGCATCACTATCACCTGGGGCCAACCACAAACGAATACCTTGCATTGCACGTGAGATTAATAAACGCAGTGATCGCAGTGTCGGCAATCCTGGTTTATGAGTTGCTTGTAAGAACCGCTGTTCACGGCGATCAACGCGCCGTAAATAAACTTGGCCAGCTAGTTTCGTTGCTTGCTTATTAGCTATTAATTCTCTGACGGCCGCTCGTTCACCATTCAACGCAACCAATCGTAATTGTAATTCATCCGTTAACATTGGTGCTAACTCATCTGCCGTCTGGGAAGCGACTTCCAAGCGTCGCATTTGAAATTGTTGGTCCAAAATCAGATCATAAGCGGCCCGTTGGTTATCTGGACGTCGATGCTCTTCAATATTTTGAATCGCTAACTGTAAAATATAGATCCGCGCTTGTTTATATGTCAATTGTTGTGGCTGGTTATCCGCAACGTCAGTTTCATCGGCCTCATCCGGCCCATCAGCTAGAACCGCATCATCTTCATCAGGACTAGATCCCCGCGTCACAAATGGCAATGATTTGGCGGCCATCAACGGTAAAATGGCAGCCGCAGCAATCAAACTAACGATGATCACACCAGCGGCAATGAACAAGACCAATGATCGTTCCGGAAAAGCTTCACCAGTCGCAATCACGGTTGGAATTGTAAACACCCCGGCCATCGTAATCGCACCACGAACACCCGATAGCCCTGATAACGCGGCAATCCGCAAACTTGGTTTAACCTTTTTATGATGTCGTAACCAGTTAAACAGCATGTACGCATACGTCCAAGCAACCCGAATCAATAACAGAATGCCCCAGACGATTAACACATCAAAGACCGCATGGAACGTGTTCGTATGGGCCCCTTTGATAGTTGCCTGAGTTGCAACCGGTAACTCGATACCAAGGATCAAGAAGACGATTCCATTCAATAAGTAGACAACCACGTTCCAGACTCGTTCCGTCACCAACCGGAGCTCCGGCGCATCTTCACTTTCATGTGAATTTTGCAAGTGTGATAATACGCCCGCAGCCACAACTGCAACGACGCCCGAAGCATGAAACCATTCTTCAGCAATAAAGTAAATTGCAAACGGCGTCAAAATTTGCAATACGACGTTGAACACGATATCGTTAATGCCTTCGCGCCGTAAAATATCACGAATCAATTGAATAATTGTGATCAACGCTAGACCCACAGCCAAACCAATCAGACTAATATAGAAGAAATCACCAATAGCTTGACCTAATACAAAAGTCCCGGTAACTGCTGCAGCTAACGCATACTTAAACCCAATTAACCCACTAGCATCATTAATTAAGCTTTCACCACTAACCAAATGCAAAATTTCTTTGGGTAACTTGACCCCTTCTGAGATCGACTGCACGGCAATTGGATCAGTTGGTGAAAGGATGGCTGCTAACGCAATACCGACAGCTAGTGGGATAGTCGGTATTAACACGTGAATCAAAAAGCCGCCTAAAATTGTGGTAATAAAAACAAGCACGATTGCATTCGCAAAAATCGCCCCGCGTAATTCCCACAGTTCTTGTTTTGGAAATTCTCTGCCGTCGTTGTACAGCATGGGTGCAATAAAGACGAGCATAAACCAGTCCGTTTGCAGTTTAACTTGTACATTTAATAATAAAGCCACCACCAGCCCCAGCCCGACTTGAATTAAACTGACCGGGATTGCGACTAGATAGTGGCTCAACACATTCGACAGCAGCACTAAACATGCCAGTAAAATCACTAACTCGATAATCGGCATCTAGTGGTTGCCCCCTTTGTTAAATTGACATAACTAACCTTGAGCGACATCTTCACCAATAATTCGAACTTCCGTCTGAAGATGGACGCCAAAACGTTCAAATACAACTTTTTGGACGTAATGAATCATATCCATATAATCGGTTGCCGTTGCATGATCAACGTTAATAATAAAACCCGCGTGCTTTTTAGAAACTTCAGCACCACCGATTCGGTGCCCTTGTAGACCAGCATCATGAATTAGTTTACCAGTAAAGTACCCCGTTGGTCGCTTAAAAACACTTCCACACGAGGGCCACTCCAATGGCTGTTTGGCTGCTCGCAACGTATTCAATTCATCCATCCGAGCCTGAATCTTAGTTTGATTTCCTGCTTTGAGGCCAAACGTCACTGATACAACAATATCATCATAATCCTGAATACTACTGTGACGGTACCCAAAGTCTAACTCAGCATGATCCAATGTTTTAAGCTGCCCCGTTGGCGTTAAGACCGTCACCGTTTCAACAACCTCACTCATTTCACCACCATATGCGCCGGCGTTCATAAAAATCGCGCCACCAACGCTCCCAGGGATACCAGCCGCAAATTCTAGACCGGTTAAACTGGCACCACAGGCAACCTTGGTCGTCGCTATGATAGCGGCTCCCGCCTCAGCGACAACTTTATTCTCACTAGCATGAATCTGATTCATACGAGTCAAAATAATCGTCAAACCACGGATGCCACCGTCTTTGACAATTAAATTGCTCGCATTACCAATAACCGTCAGCGGTAAATGCTGGTCGTTGGCATAAGTAATTAAGGCTTTGGTTTCACTAATTGACTTAGGAAATGCCACGTAATCAGCGGGACCGCCTGTTTTAGTATTCGTATAATGACTTAGTGATTCATCTTTTTTAATTTCAATGGCTGGAAAAGTGGCCAAGACATCTTTGGTCATGGTGAAAAGTTCCTTTCGTGTTTCAATTTAATTCACTTACATTAACAAACACTTTAATTACATAGCGTTTTTAGGCTTACAGCGCTATAAAGCTAGTGTAAACAGAAGGTGTTTACTTCAAAACGCTATTTGAACGCTATAACCATGTTGAAATTTGTAAGTCTACCGTTTAATTTTATCACTTTTTAATCACTTAATAAATGACGGCACACCGCGTGACTCGTAATTGCAGAAGTTGGATCGATTGGATTAGGACCATGCGTCGTCACCGCCGTTAGAAACGCACGAATCAATGGCGCAAAACCCCGCTTTTCCAATGTTGGCGTCCAATCTGGAAAATTCGTGGTCATAGTTGTTGCGGTGGTCATCACCGTTTTAGCACTTAAATCAGTCACAGCAACCCGTTGATCAGTTGTTTGGACCGTTACTTGCTCAAGATTAACACCACCATACATATTCGTTACAACTTGCAATTGTTGGTGCGCCGTCTGAACCGTTAAATAACCTTGCGCCAATGCACCAGTCGCCGTAGTCGTTATACGACCACCAGTTTGTTCAAGTGGTTCATCCAACAAGAACAACCCCGTATCAACCATGTGAATCATGAGATCAAAAACAGCTGTCTCCGGATCTTGACCACCAGCTTCGCGGACCTTTTCAGCTACCAGCATCCGTTTATCTGGTAAAGCCTTTAATTGCTGGTTCAAGGGAGCAAAGCGCCGATTGAAACCACAAGTCAACAGTAGATGCCGAGATGCTGCTAAATCATACAGATTTTGTACAACTTGAAGATCAGTCGCTACCGGCTTATCAACATAAACGTGAATACCAGCTAATAATAATTGCTTAATGATAGCGGCGTGAGTACTCGTTGGCGTATGCACAAATACGGCCGCCGGTTTGACCGCCACCAACTCAGCCAACGTCGCATGCGTATGCTGAAACCCATACATGGTCGCTAGTTGTGCCCGTTTTTCAGGGTTACGTGTTGTCAGATGAAATTCATACTGATCTTGCATCGCGGCCATTACTGGCAAATAAGCCTTTTGAGAGATATTGCCTAATCCAATGACACCAATTTTTAACATCGAAATTCCTCCAATTTTATCAACAGCCTTTTGATTCACCATTAGTAATCAAGACATTTAATCTATTTAGCCTATCTTAATTAAATAAGAATTAACTTCAAGCGACCACCTAACTTAAAGTTGCACATCGTGTTAATGATTATTAACACGAAAAATTGTTACGCCGAGGCTGGCTAGTTATTCGTCAGCGCCTGTGCATTCTAGTCTTCCGACCTTCAACGCTTAGGGGGCAATTTAAAACTCGAACGCATACTGCAGTTCACTGCACAACTTCAACTGCTAAACTTCCGTTCAATTGACTCATTGTTATTAAAATAACCAACGCCACCCGTGTTACAATATGAGTAATAAATTACTTGAAAGGTCTGAAACTCACGTGAAACTTATCTCTTGGAACGTTAACGGAATCCGAGCCGCTGTCAAACACGGCTTTGTCACAACTTTTAACACACTTGATGCTGATTTTTTCTGTGTCCAAGAAACTAAATTACAAGCTGGTCAAATCGAGCTGGACTTCCCAGGTTACTACCAATACTGGAACTATGCCCAACGTAAGGGCTATTCTGGTACAGCAATCTTTACAAAGCACGAACCGCTCAATGTGACTTATGGTATTGGCGTACCAGAATTTGATACTGAAGGCCGCGTCATCACGCTTGAATATGCCAACTACTACGTTCTGACGTGCTACACGCCCAATTCAGGTGGTGAATTAAGACGACTCGACTACCGACAACAATGGGAAGATGCTTTTCTCGCCTATATCAATCGTTTGAGTGCTAAGAAACCATTGATTTTTTGTGGTGACCTCAATGTTGCCCATGAAAATATCGATTTGAAGAACTGGCGTAGTAATCAACATAGCGCTGGTTTCACTGATGAAGAACGAGCCAAGTTTGACCGCCTACTTGCGAATGGCTATACTGACACGTTCCGGCACTTCTATCCTGATCAAACAAATATATACTCATGGTGGAGTTATCGTGGTCATGCACGTGACAACAATTCTGGTTGGCGGATTGATTACTTTATAACGTCACAACAACTAGACAAGCAACTATTGAATGCGCGAATTCTTAACGATGTTTTCGGCTCTGACCACTGTCCAGTTGAACTCGACATCATTTTACCGAACCATTAACTTGAAATTTGACAAGATCCTTTGTACGATAAATCTATTATTTAGAAACGGTGGTGGCAACTTTGAACTTTGTCGCAATGGACTTTGAAACGGCGAACGCGAAACGTGACAGTGCTTGTTCACTCGCACTGACGGTTGTCCGCAACAACCAAATCAGCGATGAGTTTTATACACTCATCAAACCGGAAAGTGACTTTTTCTGGCGCAACGTCCAAATCCATGGCATTCATGAAGAAGACGTCGCGGAGGCACCCAAGTTTCCGGAAGTTTGGGAACATATTGCGCCCTTCTTCCAACGAGATCGCCTCGTGATTGCCCATAACGCGCCATTTGACATCGGCGTATTGCGCAATACACTCGCCCATTATGGCATCAGCACGCCAGAATATTTATCAATGGATACTGTTAAAACTAGTCAAAAATTCTATCCAGAGTTACCGAACCACAAATTAGATACACTTTGCCGGGCACTCGATATCGACTTACAGCATCACCACAATGCTTTAGATGATAGTCTTGCCTGTGCCAACATTTTACTCACTGAAGCCCGAGCCTTTGGTACTGAACAGCTTAAACCCTTCGTTCGTGTTCAAGGTTAACACTGCTTAATTTGAGTCCAGCAATCGTGCTGGACCTTTTTTATTTAATCAGCTACACAGCATTCCAGCTGATTTTGACTTACTGCAGACTCAGTGGATCATCCGTCATATCATTATTCTTACAAACATTAACGTCCAAGATTGGCTGGTCGTCCAACCTTAGTCCTAACTAAAACATTGAACTCCCTGCTGTCTTCACCAATCTAACGATTACTAACAGCTTTGACAGCAAGGCCAACCTTTAAACCCACATTTCCATATCAATGGCTGCAACCCGTTTACCGGTAGGATCAACCACGTCATAACTTGTTGAAGTACAGTTTTCAAAACCCAAACGCCGATACAGCTTGATTGCACGCACGTTTCGCAGCTGAACAGTTAACATTAGTCGTTCCAAAGTACTATAATTTCGTGCCCAATCTAGGACTTCCTCAATTAAGGCCGTTCCGAGACCCATGCCCCAGAATTCTTTCAGGACCGCAACTCCGACCTCACCCTGGGCAGCACTAAAATCGGTACTAGCTTGCACCGTACTAACACCGATGAGTCGTGATGCTAACGTTGCAACAAAAATAACATTGGTCGTTGTGCCATTGATATGTGCAATTTGTTCCTGTTCATCAGTCTCACTTAAATCTTCAATCCCCTCATCAACTGTAAAGGTATTACTTTCGCGTTCTAATTGAGCTAGCAGCGCTAATAATTTTGCTGCATCCGCAACTTCAGCCGGCCTTACATTGACAACTTCTTCTGCCATCGATGTCACTCCTTCAATTGATCAACCAATTGTTGATAATGCTCACCTGCAGCTTTAAATGTCATTACCCGCTGGTCGTCAGCATCGGTGTCCCGGCTAATGGCAATTCGCAAGTACGTCGCTGGCAAGAGGTCGTCAATAAACTGTGACCACTCCACAACGCTGACTCCCTCGCCATCAAAATATTCATCTAATCCTAAATCTTCCGCACCACCATCTTCTAGGCGGTAAACATCCATATGATACAGCGGTAATCGTCCTTGATGATACTCACGAATAAGCGTAAAAGTCGGACTCTTAACGTTATTGGGAATCCCGAGACCTTTAGCTAGCCCTTTTGTAAACGTCGTCTTACCAGCACCTAAATCACCATCTAGTAAGATCAGATCGCCAGGCTGCACTAATTGGCCTAGCTTTGTCCCAATTGCCATGGTAGCTTCCGGCGACGTCAACGTGATTGATTCCATATTCTTCCAACTCCTCATCCAATTAACTGCTTTTATTATAGGAAAAACGAGGGAAACTTCAAAGTACAAGCTCTGAAGTTTCCCTCGTTTAACAAACTAAATGGTCGTTTAAGCTAATCCTTGGGCCGCTGTAATGATTGCAACCTTATAGACGTCTTCTTCACTGCATCCACGTGACAAGTCGGAAACTGGCTTATTTAAGCCTTGTAAGACCGGGCCCACGGCTTCAAAATGACCAAACCGTTGCGCAATCTTATAACCAATATTACCAGATTGGAGTTCTGGGAAAACAAAGACGTTGGCGTGACCAGCCACTTTAGAACCCGGTGCTTTTTGCAAACCAACTTTTTCAACGAAAGCAGCATCAAATTGAAGTTCCCCATCGATGGCTAATTCAGGTTCAGCAGCCTGAGCCTTCGCCGTTGCTTCCTGAACCTTAGTCACCATGTCACCCTTTGCTGAACCCTTAGTCGAGAAGCTGAGCATTGCAACTTTCGGATCAATATCAAAGACCTTAGCAGTCGCGGCACTCTGAGTCGCAATTTCTGCTAACGTATCGGCATCAGGATCGATGTTGATGGCACAATCAGCAAAGACATAGCGTTCTTCACCCTTTTGCATAATAAAGGCCCCAGAAATCCGGTGTGAGCCAGGCTTAGTCTTAATAATTTGTAAAGCTGGCCGCACCGTATCGCCAGTTGGATGGATTGCGCCTGAAACCATCCCATTTGCTTTTCCCATATAGACAAGCATCGTTCCAAAATAATTTTCATCTTCTAGCATTTTACTTGCTTGTTCCGGCGTATTCTTACCTTTCCGTCGTTCTACCAGGGCGTCCAACATCGCTTGTTTATCTTCAGCCGGGTATGTCGCAGGATCAAGAACTTGAACACCAGCTAAATCAGCATTCAAATCGTTAGCCACAGCCTGAACCTTGTCTACTGGGCCTAAAACGATTGGCTTGACGAGACCATCTGCTGCTAATCGCGCCGCCGCACCGACAATTCGGGGTTCAGTTCCTTCAGGGAAAACAATTGTTTGATCTTTACCAGTAATTTTTTGTGCTAATGACTCAAATAAATCCATGTGATAACCCTCCAATAAATTAATTAATGCTCAAGATTGACGTGCGCTGGTAACTGCCAATTAATTGGCTGTTCGCCGAAGGATGTTAACGCAATGTTAGTCTTTGAAAATGGTTTAGAACCGAAGAAGCCACGATAAGCTGACAATGGACTAGGATGCGGCGATTGTAACACCACGTTCTTCTGCGTATCAATCAACTTAATCTTAGACCGCGCCGCCTTGCCCCACAAAATAAAGACCACTGGGGTCGGCCGTTCTGATAAACGCCGAATAGCAACGTCAGTCAATTGTTCCCAGCCCTTGCCAGCATGTGAGAAAGCCACGCCATTTTGAACAGTCAACACGGAGTTCAGTAATAGGACCCCCTGCTTGGCCCAACTCTCCAAATAACCATGAGCCACTGGCGTACAGCCAACATCGTCTTGTAATTCTTTGTAGATATTAACTAACGATGGTGGCACGGCTACACCGGGAAGTACGGAAAAGCTCAGTCCGTGCGCCTGACCAGGGCCATGATATGGGTCTTGGCCTAAAATAACAACCTTTGTATCTGCAAACGGCGTCCATTCAAAGGCCTGAAAAATATTGTACATATCTGGGTGAATATTTTTCGTTCGGTATTCATTTTTCAAAAATTCGTGTAATTGGTGGTAATACGGCTTCTCAAACTCTGGTTTTAAGACGTCCCACCAGTCCGTGTGAATAAACGCTTTCATCCTTAACACCTCTTGCTTTATTGTATCATAACCAAAACCACTAATGATAATAATTCTGTATTCAGACGCAAACATGTTAAAATGTAATTATTAAAACAACTAAGGATGTGACAACATGATTTCGATTATCGCCTCTGATATGGACGGAACGTTACTCAACAACGAAATGGTCGTTTCGGATTTTAACGCTGAAGCCATCCGTCAAGCACAACAGCAAGGCGTACACTTTATCGTTTCAACCGGACGCCGGTTCTCTGAAGCCCAGCCACTCCTGGCCGCCCAAGGTATTACCGCTCCTCTGATCACTCTAAATGGTGCAGAGGTTTATGACGCCTCCGGTAAAATGCTCGACATGGTTCCAATTACCAATAGTGTCGCTCGGGCTGTGTTCCATACCCTAACTTCCCAAGGCTACTACTTTGAAGTCGTCGGTAGTGACGGTATTTACTCTAACAGCAAGGCCAAACGAATCGAGCAAATTGCCCATCTCCTAACTAATTTAAATCCAGATACAACGTTCAAAATTGCCGTTTCACTTGCTTCAGCACGCTTAGAGTTAATGGATATTAATTATGTGACTAATTACAACGAATTACTAGCGGATCCCACTAAACACGTCATGAAGATCATCGCCTTCAGTGAAGCCGGTCCTAGCAAACTCAAGCCACTCAGTGATGAAATTCTTGCCAAACACTCGTCCCTCAAGATTACTTCCTCATCGGCATCCAATATTGAAATCAACAATATTAATGCCCAAAAGGGAATCGCCGTAGAACGCTACGCCAACATGCTTAACACACCAATGAGTGATGTCATGGCAATTGGTGATAATAATAATGACGTCTCAATGCTGGAATTGGCTGGCGTAAGTTACGCCATGGGTAATGCTAGTCCCGAAGTCAAACAACTAGCACGCTACATTACCGATACGAATGTCAATGACGGTGTCGGCAAAGCCATCTTGGAAGTACTTGCTAAACAATAGTTTCTAGAGAACGGAGGTTGAAGATGCGCAAACTATATTTCAGCCGCAATAGCTTTGCCCAGGGGGCGCGGATCGTTCGCGATGTGCATAATCAGTCCCATTATCTCTTAGTGGGACGCTGGGGGCGGCGCCAAGACGCGCTTAGTTTATACGCTATTCAAGGTGAGCTACTTGCTGAGATTCGACAGACGTCCCTGGGATTATTGCCGAAATTCGATTTATATTATAACCGTCAAAATGTCGGTTCGATCAGTAAAACATTAGGATTCTGGCACGAAATGTTGTATGTTCGCAAACTTCGTTGGATTATCATGGGTAGTTTAAGTACCGAAAATTACCGCATCTATCATGGCACTGAACTGATCATGACGATGCGCCCCGTTGTCACTACGAATGGTGAAGCATTTGAATTAGCAATTACTGATCAATCAACAGAACCACTCTGCATCTGTATTGCAGCCATCTTAGATCACTGGCAAAAGCCAACCAATCGTAATCAAGCCCCAGTTGCTAAAAAGGGCTTAAAGGTTAGTTTCGGTGAAAGTAACTATACGTTAACACCACGCCACAAAGCGACACAACACTAATTCCTTCTAGGCTGAATGAGTACGACCAAAAAGGACCCCGGAATTTATTCCGAGATCCTTTTTAGCAACAATTTCTAAACATTAATAACTTTTTGTAAGAAATCCTGTAATCGGGGACTTTGTGGATGTTCGAATACATCGTCTGGCTTCCCCGTTTCCTGAATCAAACCGTCTGCCATAAAGACAACCCGATCAGCGACTTCCTTAGCAAATCCCATTTCATGGGTTACCACGATCATCGTCATACCGTCAGCCGCCAATTTTTTCATAACATCCAACACATCCCCGACCATTTCCGGGTCAAGTGCTGATGTCGGTTCATCAAATAGCATGATCTTCGGATGCATAGCTAGTGCACGGGCAATGGCCACCCGTTGCTTCTGACCACCAGATAAGGATTTAGGCATGGCATCCGCTTTATCGGACAATCCAACCGTTGCAAGCAAATCACGAGCCGTTTTCTCAGCTTCTTGCTGACTTTCCTTTTTGAGTTGGGTCGGTGCTAAGGTAATGTTTTGTAACACTGACAGGTGTGGAAATAAGTTGAAATGTTGGAATACCATCCCAATATTTTCACGGACCAAATTAATATTCGTTCCTTTATCGGAAAGGTCATAACCACTAATAATAACTTGGCCTTGTGTTGGGACTTCCAAATCATTTAAGCACCGTAAAAACGTGCTCTTACCAGAGCCAGATGGTCCAATCATGCAGACGACTTCGTTATCTTGAACCTCGAGGTTTAACCCTTTCAAGACTTCATTGTCACCATAACTCTTGTGCAAATCTTTAACAATTACTTTCGCCATGCTTAGTTAATCCTCCTTTGAACCCAGTTAGATAACCATGTTAATAACGTAATGATAATCAGATAAATAATCGCAATCATCAACCAAATCTTAAAGCCTTCAAAGTTACGGGCGATAATCAACGTCCCAGTTTGCGTCAATTCTACAATCCCGATAACTGACACAATTGACGTATCCTTCAATGTGATAATAAATTGGTTAATGAATGATGGAATCATAATGCGAATTCCCTGTGGCATAATGACCTTGCGCATGGCCGTCCAGTATGGCAATCCTAGTGAGCGGGCCGCTTCCATTTGACCATCATCAACGGCAGCAAAGCCCCCCTTAACGAAGGCCCCAGTATAAGCCCCTTCATTCAGCATCAAGGTAATCATCCCAGCAACGAAGGCAGGAATCTTAAAGCCATGACCAATCAAATCTGGAAACCCAATGTAAATAAAGAAAGCCAACACCATCAATGGCATTCCGCGGAAAATATAGATAATCGTACTTGAAATTGCCGGACCCAGCTTACCAGGCATGACACCCAAGACACCAAGAATCAGTCCCAGAATGGTGGCTAAAATAATTGAAATAACCGTTAACTCAAGCGTCATCCATAGCCCTGAACCAATCGTGTCCAAATTTTGAGTGAACAGTCCAACAAACGTTCGACTACTTGCATCTTCGCCAGTCAAAGAGGCTTCACTGGATTTCAAATACTTATTAATAATCTTTTTGTAAGTACCATCCGCTTTAATCGCTTTGAGACCAGCATTAAATTTCTTTAACAGTTCCGCATTTTTACCCTTTTTAACCGCGAAACCATAGTCACCCGCTTCGTGTTGCTTGGAAACGATCTTCAACGCAATGCCATTCTTGATACCGTATGACATCACGGGATAATCTTCAAAACAAGCCGCTGAATTACCGACCTTAACATCGTTATACATGTTATTTGAGTCGTTGAAATACTTGATTTTAAACCCGTACTTGCTTTGAATCGATTTCGCATAGGTCGCACCGGCTGTCCCTGTTTTAAGGGCAACGGTTTTGCCTTTTAAATCCTTAAACGTTTTGACTTTACTATCTTTGGCAACAGCCATAACCACTCCGGACGTATAGTAAGCGTCTGAAAAATCAAACGTTTGCTTCCGTTCGGCCGTAATATTCATTCCGGCAATCACCCCGTCAACTTGGTTCGCGCTAAGTTGCTGGACAGCGGCACCAAAACTAAGTGCTTTTAATTTATAATTGAAATTCTCTTTTTTGGCAATCGCCTTTAAAATATCAATATCAATCCCCTTGTACTGACCACCCTTGACCTGAAACTCGAACGGCGCAAAGGTTGTATCCGTTGCAATGGTGTACGTCTTAGCCTGTGCCTGGGTGCCAATCGCAAACCAGCTGCCCAGCGCTGCTAACAACATGACAACCGCAACATGCCACTTTCTCATCGACGAGACCTCCTCAAATAGTTTACCGAAACGGTATGTCATAAAATATAACATAATTCATGCCTCGCGACCAATTTGTTTTGTTATACTTTTTTAATTTAACTTTAATGAGATCGCTATCATTAATAATTTGCTTAATAATATAAAGTAATTTGGCTGTTTTGGAAAAGATTCTGATGAAAGTTAGCCAATTTTATGTTTTAAAATTTTGTACGCTCAACCGAGTTATGGTGATACTCAAAAAAATAGCACTCACTAACGATCCAATCGTTATGAGTGCTATTACTGACGAGCCTAGTAATGTTTCATGACCCGGTCGATTTGACGCTGTTGTTCGCGTTTCTTAATATCTTGCCGTTTGTCGTATTCCCGTTTCCCGTGAGCGACTCCAATTAAGACTTTCGCAAATCCGTGTTTGAGATACATCTTAAGTGGAATGATCGTCACACCCTTAGTCATTGTTGCTGCACCTAACTTACTGATTTCTTTCTTATGCAGCAATAGTTTCCGGGACCGTAACGGGTCAACGTTATAACGGTTACCCTCTTTAAACGGACTAATGTGAACGTTTTGCATCCAGGCTTCACCATTGCGAATTTGAACAAATCCATCCTTCAAGTTGACCCGCCGATCACGAACAGATTTAATCTCCGTCCCAGTCAACGCAATACCAGCTTCATAGGTCTCTTCAACAGCATAGTCATGGCGTGCTTTCCGATTTTGAGCGAGGGCGGTATCCGGGTGTTTACCGTGTTGTTTGGCCATTGCCGCACATCCCCTTACTTAAAAATTAACGTCGACGATCGGTTGTTGACCGCCGATTATTATTGTTACTACTGTGATTGTTATTATTGTTATTCCGACGGCCATTGTTATTGCCATTACGATGGTTATTGTTGTTGCCACCCCGATGGTCGTTGCTCCGATTATTATTGCCATTGCGTCGATAATTACCAGTATTACCACCACGGCGGTTATTACCACGATAATTATCATGAGATTCCCGTTTTGGTAATAAATCGGTCTTCGGCGCTTCTTCTGGATTCAATAACTTAAAGTCGACTTCGCGTTGATCCTTATCAACCCGCATCAATTGAACTTTGACGGGCTGGCCAATTCTAAACGTCCGTTTCGTCTTACGACCAACCAACGCTAATTGTTTTTCAACGTATTCGTAGTAGTCGTCGTCCATCGTACTGATATGAACTAAGCCTTCAACGGTATTTTCTAGTTCAACAAACAGACCGAATTTCATAACGGAATCAACAACGGCTTCAAACGTCTCACCAACGTGATCAGCCATATATTCAGCCTTCTTCATCGAATCAACGTCGCGTTCAGTATCAATCCCCCGCCGTTCATGATCAGAAGTCGTTTCCGCAATATTTGGTAGGTTATCCCGATAACGGGCCCGTGCATCTTCACCAGTGCCGTTTTCAGCATAATGACGAATCAAACGATGAACCATCATATCTGGATAACGTCGAATTGGTGACGTAAAGTGAGTATAATATGGCGCCGCCAACCCAAAGTGACCAAGCGACTGGTCAGCGTATCGGGCCTGCTTCATGCTCCGCAGCATCATGACTGAGACCATGGCTTCTTCGGGCTTACCAGCAACCTTCTTCAAAACGTCTTGAAGCATCTTCGGCTTAACATCCTTAGAACTCCCCTTGACACTGACACCAAAGTTAGTGACGAATTCAAAGAAACTAAGCATCCGGTCACTATCAGGTGTTTCATGTACCCGGTAGATAAACGGTACCTTAAGTTGACTATAGTTTTTTGCAACCGTTTCGTTGGCTGCCAACATGAAACTTTCGATCATTCGTTCAGCCAAGCCACGTACCCGTAATTGAATGTCAATTGGGTGACCGGCTTCGTCAACGATAATTTTAGCTTCGTTATCATCAAAATCGATCGCACCACGATGACGACGATGCTTGTACAAGATACGGTGCAAGTCACCCATCGTATCAAACATGTCGACTAAGTCCGCGTACTTTTCACGCGTCTTGGGATCATGGGCTTCAAGAATCTGATTAACGGCGTCATAAGTCATCCGGGCGTGCGAACGAATCACACTTTGGAAGATCTTATGGTTAACGATTTCCCCAGTTTGATCAATTTCCATCTCACAACTCATGGCTAACCGTTCAACATCAGGATTTAAGGAACAAATCCCATTGGATAGCCGCCGTGGCAACATTGGAATCACACGGTCAGTTAAGTAAACCGATGTCCCACGTTTGAAGGCTTCCCGGTCTAACTCAGAGTTCTCGGTGACATAATGGCTGACATCCGCAATGTGAACACCTAGATGGAAGTTCCCATTTGGCAAGCGCCAAGCAACGACCGCGTCATCCAAGTCTTTAGATTCGGCGCCATCAATCGTTACTAATGGCTGGTCCGTAATGTCGACCCGACCAGCCTTTTCTTCATCCGTCACGTAATCCGGAATCCGATTAGCTTCATCCGTCACTTCTTCTGGGAAGACTGAAGGAACATCGTGTTGGTAGACTACTTGTAAGACGTCCATCCCAGGATCATCAACACTCCCAATCACCTGCTTAGCGATCCCAATCATCCGCGTTGGATGCTGAGCATCAGGATAAGCAGCCACTTCAGCAATGATGACTTCGCCTTCAGTCGGGTGCAAGCCTTGATCAGTAATCAGTAACTGATATTTAGATAATTTCTTGTCTTTAATCGCCACGGAGCCAATGAACCCAGCCTCATCAGTGCTAGGCGTATATGCACCAACAATTTGGGTATAATTACGCTTAACGATGCTGACGATTTTACCTTCAGGGCCGCGATCGGAACCGGGACGGGCTGGCCGAATAATTTCAACCGCAACATCATCACCGGTAATCGCAAACTGCGTATTGTCCGGATTAATATAGATATCTGGCAATTCTGGATCGTAACGCACGAACCCGAAGCCCTTATCATTACCATGAAATGAGCCTTCAACAGTCTGCGTCTCCTGAATCAGTTTGAAGTGATCATGATCATCGGTACTAACTAATTTTTTACGTTCCATGTTCGCAAGTTCTTTTACTAGAAAAGTAAACGCCGTTGCGCCTGTAAAATGCAATTCATCCGTTAATTGTTCGACACTATAAGTGCGATCGGGATGAGCCTGCAAAAAAGTCAGGATTTGTTCTTGTAAGTTTGCTTCTGACATTATTTACCTCATTTATAAATAGTTTTTAAATATGTTAAGACATCTTGTTCCAATTGGTGATGGGCATTGTTCACGGTGATGACGTGGCCAGCATCCGCATACCAGTGGAAATCAACTGGTACTTGTGATAATTGATCACGCAAGCGTCGCGCCACTGTTGCATCAATTAACTCATCCTGTCCACCCTGACCAATAAAGAAAGGTTGGGTCACAGCGTCTAGCCTAGCCGTCACTTCAGCTGTCGTAAAGGTGTTAATTGCCTGTAATTGCCGCCGAACCTGATCTGGCAAGGCTGTTAAAATCTGTTCCCGTTCAGCAATTGAAAATTGACTATGCGCCAATTGATGGTAACTGAGCGTAATAAACATTTCGGCAACATCACTACGATTGCCAGCGAATAATGGTGAGCTAAACGTCCCACCGCCCACTAACTGCGGATCTCGTTCCAACGCAGCTGTTGCAAAAATACCACCTAACGATAGACCGAAGATACTAATTTTAGTATAGCCTTTTTGGCGCATAAATGATATTGCTTGTTGCGTATCTTGCCACCATTGCGCGGGTGTTTGTGCTAGAATGTCACGCGGATCATCAGTCGCATGGCCACTAAACTGAGGCCCATACACCGTATAATCGGCCCGTTCTAAAGCCCGCGCTAACATTCGAACATCATTGGCACTTCCCGCATAGGCGTGCAGCAAAATGACGGCGTGCTCACCGTGTTCAAAGTAAAACGGTTCGGGTTGTTTCATCATCACTACCACCTACCTTAAAAAAAAGCCTCCTGAAATCACAGGAGGACGGTCAATTACTTCGATGAGTACCATGCTAAAGCTAACGCCAGGATAAAGAATGCGATTCCCAATACCACGGTTACCTTCTGCATGAATGCTTCAAAACCGCGGGGCTTCTGCTTGGCAAACAAGTCATCAGCACCACCGGTTAATGAAGACATGGCATCATTAGTTTTGGATGGTTGCATCATCACCGCAATGATAATCAAGACGGAAACAACCAGTATTAACGTTAACAATAAATTATACAAGAAATGTGCCTCCTAAAGCCTCCGCTATGTCTATAACAATTTAACATATTTTGCCTTATTTTTCCAGTATCCTGAACAATTCATTGATTTGTTCAGGACTCAGGGGGTTGCCGCCATTAAATGTGCAATTTGATGCCGCACCCACGCACGATTGTTCCGATCCGTTAAGATGATTAAGGTGTCCCCAGCGCACATTAGGGTATCCCCGTGGGGAATAACTTGGCGTTCACCCCGCCGAATCGCAATCAGTAAAGATTCAGCCGGCCATTTAAAATCACGAACTTGATGGCCTTCTAATTTGGAGCCTTCGAATATCGGTAGCTCCAAACGATCTTGCACGCCACTGTGCTCGGGTAGACGCGGCTGAATCAATTTTTCCAGCAGCGCTTCATAGATTGGCGCACCACCCAGTAAGTCAACAACAAGGTATGCCGTCATCGATACAACGGCTAGTGGCATAAGATGATGTAAAGTTCCCACCATTTCTGTAATCAAAAGAATAGCCGTAAACGGCGCTTTCCCAATACCAGCAAAATAGCCCGCCATGGCAAAAATAATAAAATTTGGAATCAATCTCGTCGGCATCCAACCAACGGCGACCATGAACTGGGCATAGATTGCACCTAAGATGGCACCCAGCGACAAGATTGGCAAGAAGATGCCACCCGGCAAACCGGAACCATACGAAATAGTTGAAAAAGTGAACCGTAACACAAAAATCCCCACCAAAGCGAGTAACGCTGGCGTCACTGCGGCCAAATTCAAGATAACCGCATTGCCGCCCCCTAATAGTTGTGGCCACATCAATCCAATCGGAATCACCAACAAGAATGGGACCAAGCCGTCCAACCAACTGGGCAGCCGCAACTTGGCATACCAATTCGGCATCGTCAGCGTCACGTTTTGATATAGATAACCGAAGACACCAAGAAAAATTCCGAGCCCAATCAGATTGCCATATTGACTCAACGGAAGGTTATGGCCGTACGGAATGTGTAATACTGGTACAAGACCAAAAAAATTCAGCGAAATAAAATTACTTGCCATGGCACTAACTAATGCGGTGGTCCAAATGATTGGTGAAAAATTATGATAAACCTCTTCCAGAACAAACAATGTACTGGCAATCGGTGCGTTGAAGGCCGCTGAGAGGCCAGCCGCTGCACCACCGGCAATCAGCGAACGTCGATCTGATCCGGTCTGTTTGAGCTTCGACGCGACCCCCTGACCAATCGTTGCTCCCAGTTGAATCGAGGGGCCTTCGCGTCCAAGAAATAGTCCAGAACCAATACCCAGAATGCCACCGACAAACTTGCGCCAGAGCACTGACCACCAACCATAGTCAAGTTCACCGGCTAATTGGCCCTCAACTTGTGGAATGCCAGATCCTTTAATATTAGGCTCCTTCCTAACTAACCAACCCACAAAGAACGCCACAACCACGGACAAACCGATCCAAGGAAAGAGCAATAACCAATTTGTATGAATTTGTGCGTACACCCATTGAACGAGCTTCAGCCCCTGCTCAATGCTGAAACGAAAAATACTAACCACGATACCAGCAATCACACCAACAATTAGTGCCCGGCCAATCGAGCTGAACCGTGTCAAGTCAAAATGTTGTTTTGCAATATGCGGCCGTTGTGCCACTATGAGTCCCCCCTCTTAATCATGACAATCGTTGTGCAATCACTTGCTGAACGGCCGCTAACGTCACGGGTGCTCCAGAAAGTAATGTCTGAATCTGCTGCGGTCCATCTACGCGTAATAACAAGCCCAATAACAGGTCCGTTTCCAAGTCGTCAGTTTGATAAGTTTCTTTAAATCCAGCCAATAAATCGGTATCACTATTAAATGCTTGCAAAATTAGTGGGACTAATTCCGTTTGTTTTGCAGCCTGATGGGCGGCGCTGAATCGCTGTAAACCTAGTTCACCACTAGTCACAATTAAATTATCACCCACCAGATTGCCATGAACAAATTGATTAGGCGTTACAGCGTGTGCTTGCAGCCAGGCCGTACGCTCATCTACAAATTCAGGGCCCAGTAAGTCCCACTGCGTTGATTGCGAAACGGCTGGCCCAAATGCGGGAACTTCGGTATTAAGACGCGTCAGCATTGTCCCAATCTGGCGTCCCAGCGTTGACTTAGCAAGGGGTTTAGCCGTTGTACAAAATTCAGTTAGTGTCAGACCTTGTAGCGGCTGATAAATCACGTAGTAGAACTGGTACTTATCGAAAATGAAACCCGCATGCAATAGACGTGGAGCACCCAAGCTCAACCGGGCCATCCTAGTCAGTCCAAAACGTTCCGCCTGATAATAGGCCCGAGTTTGGGGGATAACCTCACTGGGTGGAAAAATCGCGATTTGGGTGGGTCCGACCGTAAAGCGGGCGGCCAACTTATCTGCAACGGGTTCTGGCGTTTTATAAGGCTCATTTTCACTGGCATAAATTTTTTGCATCACCGGTTCAAAAACACCGGCATTCAGTTGCAGTCCTTGCCAATCAGACCACTGATTAATTTGTTGCTGAAAGTCATCCATTCCGATTCTCCTTACTAAAAATGCACATGCTTTTATTTTACCACGATATCGGCTCATCAAGACGGTAAAATCAAACGGGTGTTCTTTAAATTATGTATAATAAAAACGCCGCCCCAATAGGAACGGCGTTTTCATTAGAACTTCAAATTACTTGCTAGTAATAGTGTTCCGTGCAGCTTCGTCTAAGTTGTAGAAGCCGTGGATACCTTTATATTCTGAAGTGCTTTCAAGTTGGTCTTCGATCCGCATTAATTGATTGTATTTAGCAATCCGTTCAGTACGGCTCATTGAACCAGTCTTGATTTGGCCAGCGTTCATTGCGACAACTAAGTCAGCAATGGTCGTGTCTTCAGTTTCACCAGAACGGTGAGAAACGATGGCAGTGTAGCCAGCTTCTTTAGCCATTTCGATAGCTTCAACAGTTTCAGTTAAAGTACCAATTTGGTTAACCTTGATTAAGATTGAGTTAGCAACGCCCATCTTGATACCCTTTGCAAGGTAGTCCGTGTTCGTAACGAATAAGTCGTCACCAACGATTTGAACTTTCTTACCAAGCTTGGCAGTTGCCATTTGCCAGTCTTCCCAGTTGTTTTCATCCAAAGGATCTTCGATGGAAACGATTGGGTACTTGTCAACGATGCTGTCAAGTAAGTCAACGAATTCTTCGGCAGTAAATGATTGACCATTTTCGCCTTCACCCTTTAAGTCGTACTTGCCAGTTTCTTCGTTGTAGAATTCTGAAGCGGCACAGTCAAAGGCAATGGCAATATCCTTACCAGGCTTGTAACCGGCACGTTCGATAGCTTCAACTAAGATTTCGAATGGTTCTTCGTTGTTCTTCAAGTCAGGTGCAAAACCACCTTCATCACCAACGGCAGTTGAGTAACCGCGTTCGTTCAAGATCGCTTTCAAGTTGTGGAAAGTTTCTGAACCCATCCGGATAGCTTCTTTAACTGAAGAAGCACCAACAGGCATGATCATGAATTCTTGGAAGTCAACGTCGTTGTTGGCGTGGGCCCCACCATTGATAACGTTCATCATTGGTGTTGGTAAAACGTGAGCGTTGAAGCCGCCAAGGTAGTTGTATAAAGGCATTTCAAGTTCGTCAGCAGCAGCACGGGCAGCGGCAATGGAAACACCTAAGATAGCGTTAGCGCCTAACTTAGCTTTGTTAGGAGTACCATCTAACTTGATCATAGCTTGGTCAATGGCACGTTGGTCAGTTACATCGTAACCAACAATTTCCTTAGCAATTAACTTGTTAACATTGTCAACGGCTTTAGTAACACCCTTGCCCATGAAACGGCTCTTGTCACCGTCACGTAATTCAACGGCTTCATGTTCACCAGTTGAGGCACCTGAAGGAACGATACCGCGGCCAAATGCGCCACTTTCAGTATAAAGTTCAACTTCAACAGTTGGGTTACCACGTGAGTCTAAGACTTCGCGAGCATAAATATCTGTAATAATAGACATTAATTTCTCTCCTTAAAATTGGCTTGTTATTTGTTTCACACTTATTGTAGAATTTTGTCAACCAACTTGCAATAACTATTATTAGTTATTTTGGTAATTAACAAGTTCCAAGAATGAATCAGGTTGTAATGAAGCACCACCGACTAAACCACCGTCGATATCAGCTTTGCCCATTAATTCGTTAACGTTGGCTGGTTTAACACTACCACCGTATTGAATCCGAACTTTATCAGCAACTTCTTGTGAGTAAAGGTCAGCAACAGTCTTACGAACAACCGCACAAATTTCTTCGGCTTGGTCACTCGTAGCCGTCTTACCAGTACCGATGGCCCAGATTGGTTCATAAGCAATAACCAATGAACTTACTTGGTCAGCTGATAAATCCTTCAAGGCAGCTTTGATTTGGCCAGAAACCCATGATTCTGCTTGACCAGCTTCACGTTGTTCCAACGTTTCACCACAGCAGATGATTGGCTTCATGCCGTTCTTAAAGATAGCATGGGCTTTTTTGTTAATGTCTTCGTCAGTTTCGTGGAAATAGCCACGACGTTCTGAATGGCCAATAACAACGTAGTCAACGCCTAAGTCAGCTAAAGCGGCTGGTGAAGTTTCACCAGTAAAGGCCCCAGCATCTTCAAAGTAAGCATTTTCAGCAGCAATCTTTAAATCAGAACCCTTGGCAGCTTCAACCATTTCTTGTAAGAAAAGGGCTGGGGCAGCAACGACTGATTCAACTTTTGATGAATCTGGTAATTGATCCTTAACAGCATTAACGAAAGCTAAAGCTTCGCTAGCTGTTTTGTTCATTTTCCAGTTACCGGCAATAATAGGTGTACGCACGATAAACCTTCCTTTCGGAGAACAGATTATTTTTCAGAAATAGCAGCAATACCAGGTAATTCCTTACCTTCAAGGTATTCAAGTGAAGCACCGCCACCAGTAGAGATGTGGGTTAACTTGTCGCCAACGCCAAGTTGCTTAACAGCGGCAGTTGAGTCCCCACCACCAACGATGGTCGTTGCATCTGATAAGGTTCCTAAGAACTTACCAACTTCAAGTGTACCCTTGGCGTAGTTACTCATTTCGAAGACACCCATTGGTCCGTTCCAAACAACGGTCTTAGCGTCGCGTAAAACGTCTTTGAATTCTTCGATTGACTTAGGACCAATATCTAAGGCCATGTAACCATCAGGAATTGAACCTTCAACAACCTTGCTAGGAACATCGTTATCAAACTTTTCAGCAACGATTGAGTCGCTAGGTAAGACTAACTTGTCGCCAGCTTTTTCGATGATTGACTTAGCCAATTCAATCTTGTCTTTTTCAACAAGTGAATTACCAATGCCCATGCCTTTAGCAGCATAGAACGTATAAGTCATCCCACCACCGATGATGATCTTGTCAGCTTTGCTGATTAAGTGATCGATAACACCGATCTTATCAGAAACCTTGGCACCACCTAAGATAGCAACGAATGGGTGCTTAGGATTGTCAACCGCGTCACCTAAGAACTTGATTTCCTTTTCCATTAAGAAACCAGCGGCAACTTGATCCATGTTTGAAGCAATCCCAACGTTAGAAGCATGGCTCCGGTGAGCAGTCCCGAAAGCATCGTTGACGTAGACATCACCAAGTGAAGCCCAGTACTTGCCTAATTCAGGATCGTTACCAGATTCGCGCTTAACTTGTTCGCCGTTAACAACGTCTTCAAAACGAGTGTTTTCAACAACTAAGACGTCACCGTCGTTCATGTTGTTGATGGCAGTTTCAAGTTGTTCGCCTTCAGTAACAGGTACGAAGGTAACAGGCTTGTTTAATAAGTTTGAAAGACGTTCTGCAACAGGACGTAAGCTTAAGCCTTTCTTGTCGTCTTCGCTCTTAATCCGGCCTAAATGTGAGAATAAGATGGCTTTACCATCATGTTCAATCACGTATTTGATCGTTGGTAAGGCAGCGACGATCCGGTTGTCGTCACCAATTTTGCCGTCTTTAATTGGAACATTAAAGTCGACACGAATTAAAACTTTTTTATCTTTAACATCTAAATCTGAAACGATTAATTTAGCCAATGTTAAAATCCTCCTAGAATTCGTGACTGCTGAAATTAAAAAAACGGCAAGAGGAGTTTTGCCTCCCCCCGCCGTCAAAACCATATGCGGTTTTAAAGTTCTTAACTATCTAACAGATATTAGAGAGTGGCGAACTTCAATAAAGTACGTACCATTTGGCAAGTGAAGCCGTATTCGTTATCGTACCAAGCAACAGTCTTAACTAATTGGTTGTCACCATCAGAAGTAACTTCTGTTTGAGTAGGATCGAAGATTGAACCGAAAGTAGTACCGATAACATCAGATGAAACGATTTCGTCATCGTTGTAACCAAATGATTCGTTACCTTCAGTATGCTTCTTGATTGCGGCGTTAACTTCGTCAGCAGTAACTTTCTTGTCTAAGATAGCAACTAATTCAGTTAATGAACCATCAACAACACCAACACGTTGTGCATGGCCTTGTAATTTACCGTTCAATTCTGGGATAACTAAGCCAAGAGCCTTAGCAGCACCAGTTGAATGAGGAATAGTGTTTACACCGGCAGCACGGGCAGCACGGAAGTTACCACCACGTACAGGGCCGTCAAGTAACATTTGAGTTGAAGTGTAAGCATGGATAGTAGTCATAGTACCAACCTTGATACCGAATTCTTTGTTTTCAAAGAATGCTAATGGTGCAAGGCAGTTAGTAGTACATGAACCAGCAGAAACGATACGGTCATCTGCAGTCAAAATGTCATCGTTAACGTTGTAAACGATGGTCTTCAAGTCTGAGCCAGCAGGAGCAGAAATCAAGACACGCTTTGCACCAGCGTCCAAGTGAGCTTGTGACTTAGCCTTTGAAGTGTAGAAACCAGTACATTCGAGAACGAAGTCAACACCGTCGTTCTTAACCCAAGGAATATTTTGTGCTTGTGGTTCAGCATAAACACGGTAGTTCTTACCGTTAACAACGATTGAATCGTCGGTTGCTGAAACGTCAGCGTTCAAAGTACCATGAGTTGAGTCATACTTCAAAAGATGAGCCAACAATGCAGGTGAAGTTAAATCGTTAATAGCAACAACTTCGATATCACTTGACTTTTCACCAAGTTCTAAGATACGACGGAATGCTAAACGACCGATACGTCCGAAACCATTAATACCAATTTTTACAGACATACTAGAATTTCCTCCTTGTGGAAATAAAAATAGTTTTATTTTAAAAAGCAACTTCACTATAGAAGATTACTTTTTTAAAATCAAGTTAGCCGCACCCTCATCCGTGATTAAACACGTCTGTTTAGGTGCAATGTTCCTCATATACGCGGCGATTGCGGTCGCTTTTGAAGCGCCACCCGCAATGGCGAGTATAATTTCCCGATGGGCCAGTTCTCCGATTTGCAACCCAATTCGTGGAATTCGATAGACCACGTTACCCTTCTCATCGAAGAAATAACCAAAGGCTTCGCCAATCGCATCACGACTGCGTAACACCTTGATCTGATCCTCGGACATATTCCGGCGATGGGCCATTGAGATGGCTTCACCGATACTATGCACGACCACGTTAGCTTGCCCGATAATCGCCAGCACCTCTTGAATACTCGGTTCCTTGAGGAGTGGTTCATACGTTCGTTCACTGACCTGTTCTGGTACAAACAACGAGCGGAATTTACCGCCAGTATGTTGTGCCATTTGTGACGCAATGGTATTTGCTTGAATCGCAACTGATTCACCAACACCGCCACGCGCCGGAACAAATAGCAAATCACGTTTGTCGCCTAATCTATTAGTTAAATGACTTGCCACGTGTTCCATGGTATGCCCACCCATGACAGCAATAATGTTATGTCCTTCCGGCAATAACTGCTGTAATAGCTGGTTCACTTCTTCGCCCATGGTCCCAATAACTTTCAACTGTCGATCGGAATCACCAGAAACGATGATGCAACGCTTAATATTAAAGTGTTGTGCCAACTGTCGTTCCTTCTGGCGAATGCCCATTAACTCATCCATAAAATGACTTAAGCCGACTAGCACGTCCTGACCTTGTTGGGTAACTTGCATACCTGACTTGTTCGTCATAATCAAATCAAGCTTCCGCAACGTATCGGTTTCAGTCCGTAACGTCCGTTCGCTAACGCCTAATGTCTGAGCTAATAGTCGACGTCCAACTGGGGCCATCCAATTAATGGTTCTTAATACTAAGTAACGACGACTCAGCATATCAACCATATCTGGGGCAATTGCCTCAATCCATTGAATATCTGAATGCATGGCATTCAACCTGCTCTCTAGTGGGACGGGTCTGGTCCAGCTATGTCGAAAAACGACCCAAAGACTTCAAAAAACAAAGCACACAACGCAAATTCACTAAGAAATCAATGTTGCATACCTCTCTTACCACAACATGAATTATAACAGGTTCATAAGATGGTTGCAAATGAAACCCCAATTAAACTTATACCCGACTGGTCCAAATACCGCATTTAATTATTGTTCGGTTCTCAAGTATTGTTTTCGCTTTGACGAAGGCGGAATATTAAGATTTTCGCGATATTTAGCGACAGTTCGCCGAGAAAGTTCGACATTTTCCGCATTAAGAATCTGAACAATTTTTTGGTCCGAAAGCGGTTTTTCTTTATTTTCTTGCTCAATCAAGGCCATGATTCGATGCTGAACACTATCCGCCGATACTACTTTGCCACCAGTGGGACGTTTACTGACCGCTTTAGTAAAGAAACGTTTAAGTTCAAACATCCCGAAATCGGTCTGAATATATTTACCATTAATGCTGCGACTGATCGTTGATTCATGAACCTTTAGCTGTTGCGCAACATCCCGAAGCAATAAGGGCTGTAAATCCGTTGTTTTTTCTAAGAAAAAATCAGCTTGACGTTCAATAATGACCGTTCCAACCCGAAATATCGTTGCCTCGCGTTGTGCCAAACTACTGGCGATCCAATCGTATTCATTTTTCTTTTCTTTCAGATACTCCGTCACTTCTTGATCATCATGTTGCCCCATCTGATGGTAATATCGGCTACGAAACTTCACAACTGGCTGCGCCATTGAAGCTGTCCTTAGCGCTAATTGGCCGTTCTGATTGGTCACAACCAGATCTGGAAAAATATACCCGGTCGTTTCCTGTCCAATTGCTGCGCCAGGTACTGGTGTGAGTGTGCGGACGTAGTCGTAAATGCTTGAAATATCAGCAAGTTCAACTTGATATTTCTTAGCCAACAATTCCCATTGACGATTGACAAACGCCTCGAAGTCTTCTTCTAAGATGATGTACGCCAAGTTAGGAGCATGGTCATCATTTTCGGTTTGCAACATTAATGCTTCCTGCAAGCTACGCGCCCCAACACCCGGTGGATCAAGCTGCTGTAATAAGGTAATAGCATCTAATAGTTCAATCGGCGTCGCTTTAGTTGCCTGCCGAGCCTGTGCTTCATCGATTCGCAAGTAACCATTGACATCAACATACTCAATTAAGTACAGGACAATTTGCCGCAAATGGGTATCACGTAACGTCAAATGAATCTGATCCAATAAATATTCGAATAACGAGTGCTGATTCGAAGTCGACACCCGCTCAATGAAATCCGCCTTAGTGGTTACATTTTTGACTGCGTTCAAGCTTGCATGATTATTATTCCAATTTGTATCCACATCGATCAATGGGTTTTCTAATGCTTTTTGCGTCAGAAAATCTCGTAGTTCTTCCACATTAAACTGCAACATCTGAATGGATTGTTGTAGTCGCTGGGTCATTGCTAATTTCTGTGATTGCCGCTGTTGCTGGCGAAATCCTGGTCCCAGTGCCATAAAAATACCTCCCTGAATAAATTTTTATGTAAAACCCTTGTGTTTTTATCCATTATTCGCTAAAATATAATATGTTGTTTAGGCGCCCGTGGTGTAATGGATAGCACGTAAGATTCCGGTTCTTGAGATGGGGGTTCGATTCCCTCCGGGCGCATCAGTAGCTGAGAAGTGATTCTCAGTTTTTTTTTTGCACTTATTTAAGTGACAACTACTGGACTATACCAGTCACATCTTCATATGGTAACTTAATTTAAACCAAACAACAAGCAATATCCTTTCTGGGTCAGTAATAGTACCTATACCCGCTCATCCAAGTAAAAATAATCAAAAAGTAATCAGTTCAAGTAAATCATATACCAGTGTAGTCGTTTAGTAGATTTAATAACAGCTAAACTTACGCTATTCAAATAATAATTACTATAATTATATTATATTTTTTTTAACCATGGCAAATTTCATTCATACATCTGATACTAATTAATTCATTGCGAGCAGCTTGAGTCCAGCAACAAGGTCAAAGTAATTTGATTAGCCTACTAGCGTAATAACGGAATTATGCGGGCCAACTACTTTTAAATCACCATATTAGTACTGAATATGTAAGTCGATCACTGCTTAATCTTGAATCATTATTATAAGAAAGCATCATTTTCAAGCCAAGATAGACGCAATACTTAATCCAAGGCCTACTGCCTAAAATCGCTGAAAAAAAAGAGATTGGGTTCACCCAATCTCAAGCCGTATTATGATAGAAACCTAAGTATACCACGTTAACTGCATAAACGGAATTCTGTTTTTGAGGTTTTTCTTTTGACCTTCACTGACCTTAGCGGTAAACTACATTTATATTAGCAATCAGCTAATCAAATAATGCAACCTTAGGAGGCTAACAAATCATGTATCCAGTTCCTACAGTTATTGAACAGTCATCACGTGGCGAACGTGCTTATGACATCTATTCACGACTATTAAAGGACCGTATCATTATGTTATCCGGTCCCATTGAAGATAACATGGCAAACGCCATTATTGCCCAACTACTCTTCTTAGATGCTCAAGATTCAGGTAAGGACATCTATCTCTATATCAACTCACCGGGTGGTGTCGTTACCGCCGGCTTAGCAATCTACGATACGATGAACTTCATCAAATCTGATGTTCAAACCATCGTTATGGGGATGGCTGCTTCCATGGCCAGCGTCTTAGCTTCATCTGGTACTAAGGGCAAGCGATTTGCTTTACCTAACTCTGAAATCTTGATTCACCAACCATCTGGTGGCGCTCAAGGTCAACAAACGGAAATTGAAATTGTTGCGGAAGAAATCTTGAAGACTCGTAAAAAGATCAACCAGATTTTAGCTGACAACTCGGGACAATCCGTTGAAAAGTTGAACCATGATACTGAACGTGATAACTACTTAAGCGCACAAGAAGCTAAAGACTACGGTTTGATCGATGATATTATGGAAAACAACAAATTAAAATAAGTTAATATCTTTGACTGGGCTGACTTGACGTTGGTCCAGTTTTTTTTGTTCGTTTTCTTGTCATTCGTTTTGCAATGGCCCATACTGCACATAAGCAGGGATTACTACCCGGACAATATTACTTGTCCTTGAACTTAAAAGTAAAAAGGAGTCTCTATAATGACAAAAGTCTTTATCGCTGGTCAGCTTCCAGCCCAAGCCAATACGTTACTTTTACAAAGTCAGTTAGTCATCGATACTTATACCGGCGATAACCTGATCAGTCACGCGGAACTCATCCGCCGAGTCGCTGATGCCGACTATTTGATTACCCCACTTTCAACTCAAGTAAATCAAGATGTCTTAGACCACGCCCCACACCTTAAACTGATTGCTAATTTTGGTGCTGGCACTAATAACATCGACATCATGGCAGCGGCTAAGCGCCAGATTTCAGTCACGAACACGCCGAACGTTTCGGCGGTCGCAACCGCTGAATCAACAGTCGGTTTGATTATCAGCTTAGCGCATCGTATCGTGGAAGGCGATCACTTAATGCGAACTAGCGGCTTTAACGGTTGGGCACCACTGTTCTTTCTCGGCCACAATTTACAAGGCAAGACACTCGGCATCTTAGGCCTTGGCCAAATTGGTCAAGCCGTTGCCAAACGACTGCACGCCTTTGACATGCCCATCTTATATAGCCAACACCACCGCCTACCGATTAGCCGTGAAACGCAACTTGGCGCAACCTTTGTCTCCCAGGATGAACTTTTGCAACGTGCCGACATCGTTACTTTACATCTGCCACTTACCACACAAACAACGCATCTAATCGGTAACACTGCTTTTAGCAAAATGAAGTCAACGGCGCTCCTCATCAACGCCGCGCGGGGGCCAATTGTCGACGAGCAAGCACTTGTGACGGCCCTGCAACAACATCAAATTGCTGGCGCTGCACTCGACGTCTACGAACATGAACCGCAAGTCACACCTGGTTTGACCACGATGAACAACGTCATTTTAACACCTCATCTTGGCAACGCAACGGTCGAAGCTCGCGATGGTATGGCCACCATTGTCGCGGAGAATGTGATTGCGATGGCCCAACATCGGCCAATCAAGTACGTGGTCAACGATGTAACACCAGCATAGACCAATCAGTGCAGCTGTCTTGCATGACAAACTTAGGCACTGCAGAATCATTCATCGAAATAAATAAGCGGTCCACTTCGATTCGTCAAGACACTTCGACAAATCGGAATGGACCACTACTTTGTTTTGACCAAGGCAGCGTATGGACCTGGCGCTCCTACTAAGGTAACAGCCAAATGACCAGTTACCATGAACGCTCCTCAATCAGTTAATTATTTGGCAATATAAGCATACTTATAATTCCACTGTGTCCCAGCAGTATTATGAATAATACCCTTTACCTTTGGATTTTGTAAATAAGAGTATACTGTCTGATACAATGGCGTAATTCCTTGATCCTTCATGATCGTCTTCTCAGCGTTGATCATATCTTGCCACCGAGCACTAGTATCATTGGCATCCTGGTTTTGCGCCTTATTAACCAATGCATTGTACGTGCTACTGTTATATTTCCCGTAATTATAACCGCTATTATTAGTCATAATTTGCAAATGTGAGATTGGGTCGTTGAAGTCAGCGCCCCAACCACTGAGATAAAGGTCAAAATCACCACTTTGAGCACGACTTGAAGCCACCTTTGATGGGATGTTGGACAAGTTGACTGTCAAACCATCGAGATTCTTTTCTAGTGCTGATTTCAAGTATTGTGAAATTGGCTTATTAGGTTCGTCATTAGAAGCTAATAACTGAATGGACAATTTCTTGATTCCTGTTTCCTTAAGGCCTTGTTTCCATAACTTTTGTGCCAGCGCTTTGTTATATGACGTTGAATTTTTAACCGTTGACTCATCCGCAAAATCCTTACCATTTTTCGGATCTTTAGCTAAATCTTGTGGAACAAACGTCTTCGAGACCGTTGACGCATCCCCAATTACATTCTTGACTAACGTTTCCCGATTAATAGAAAGAGAAATGGCTTGGCGAATCTTAGCGTTACTGAGTGCTTTTTTGATTGTCGCGTTGCTGTCTTGAAAATTATAAACTAGGAACGCCGTGATCGAATATGGATAAGTCGTATAGTCAGCATTAGTCTTCATATTCTTCACTTGCTCGCTCGCTAATTGTGTTAAGTCCAGCTTCTTTTCTTGGAATAAGTTCAGCGTTGTTGTCGTACTTTCATTAACGGTGTAATTAATTTTTTGTAAATGAACTGCTTTTTTATCCCAGTATTGATTGTTCTTAACAAATTGCCAACTATTATTGGTCCCTGTCCAGCCAGTTAATTTAAACGGCCCACTGTATAGCATATATTGGGCTTTGGTTGCGTACTTGCTACCCCATTTTTTGACCGCCTTTTCGCTGATTGGTCCAAATAGCGGGTAAGTCATCAACTTCTTAAAGTAAGTAATTGGCTTATCCAAGGTGACGATAAAAGTATGCTTACCTTGAGCTTTGACACCCAGCGTACTTGGCGATTTTTTGCCAGCGACAATCGCATCCGCATTCTTCACCCCTGAAAAGAGATAAGCATATTGTGATTTAGTTGCGGGGGTCACCGTGCGCTTCCAAGAATACACAAAATCCTGTGCAGTTATCTTGGACCCGTCACTCCACTTCGCATTGCGAATCGTAAAGGTATATGTCTTGCCGTCCTTTGAAACTTTAGTCGATTTGGCTAATCCAGGCGTAATACTCCCATTCTTCCCTAGCCGGTATAGACTTTCAAAAATATTACCGGTGCTCCCGTATCCCGACATGTTGGAAATATCAATTGAATCCAACGAACTAGGGTACGACAAGTTTAAAACCTGACTACTTGCATACTTGCCACTGCCAGTAGACTGACTACTTTGCTTCCCACACGCTGCCAGCACCGTCACTAATACTAGACTCATCATAATCGCTAACACTGATCGCTTCTTCAAACTTCTCGCCCCTTACATTCCCATTTTAATTGTTATTGATTTACTTATTCTCATCGGTCTAAACAAAAAACGCCTGCTTAGAATCTCGTCAGATTCCAAGCAGGCGTTTCAAAATTAACGATTTGAGCTCAAGTTCGTTATTTTTGATGCAGAGACGCTTGTAATTCAACGCAAATAGCCATGTTGTTTGATTCACAACATGGGCAGCACATCATCATTTGCGTCGCTAATTTTTGCATGATTACGTCTCTCCGATTTCATAAGATGTGTTCAGTATAAATAGCTTCACTTACTTTTGTCAAGTGTTTTTTCTGATCTAAAAGATTGGCAACAACACCCGTCCTAAATAAAAAGCTTCCCAACACTCCCAAAAGAGTGTCAGTAAGCTTCTCAATAACTATTCAGCGCAACTCTCAAGACGGATGGCCTGTATTTAGGCATCTTTTTGTAGCTGTTCGGCAAATTGATTAATCTTGCGTAAGCGATGATTGATACCAGATTTAGAGATTGGCCCACCTGGAACAAGGATTCCCAGTTCCTTAAGACTAACTTCACGGTGTTCCAAGCGCGCAACCGCGACCTCTTGTAACTTCGGCGGTAATTGTTGCAATCCCACCGTTTCGTCAATCAGTAAAATGTTTTCAATCTGTTTGCTAGACGCATTGGCCACTTTATCCATATTGGCATTTTCACAGTTGACTAACCGATTAACCGAGTTCCGCATATCACGCATAATCCGAATATCTTCGAATTTAAGCATGGCATTCGTGGCACCCACTAATGACAAGAAGTCCGCGATTTTTTCTGCTTCCTTGATGTACGTAATAAAGCCGCCACGCCGATCAGTCGTTCGCGAGTTCAAACCATACTGATTCATCATTTCTGAAATCATATGATTGTGTTCCTCATACAGTGAGTAAATTTCCAAATGATACCGGGAAGTTTCAGGATTATTCACCGAACCTCCCGCCAAAAAAGCACCCCGTAAATAGGACCGAACGGCCGCGTCATCCGTTAGCACTTCCGTTGGCGCAACCTCGACAATTTGATAATCCTTCAAAATACCCAAATCGCCTAACACCATATCCGTACCCGTCTTTAAACGTACAATGTACAAATTATTTTTATTTAACTTCATTTTACGTCGAACGATCAATTCACTATCAACGTCGTAAAATTGTTTGAGTAGCCGGTAAATACGCCGCGCGATGGCCGGATTTTCCGTCTGAATATTCAAAATAAAGTGGTGGTTAGCAATGCTAATCGCCCCATTCATTCGAATCAAAGCCATTAATTCAGCCTTAGCATTCTCGCGATGGACAGCGAGGTTAGTTAATTCTTTCTTAACGTCACTGGCGTAGGACATGCCGCAACCCCCTTATCTTAAAACGTCGGAATGACCGACTAAATTCATTAATTCAGCGACGACTTGGTCGCCATCATGAAAGGCCCCATTATCACGGAGTTTCAAAAAATTCGATGAAATCACCCGGCAATTTTGTTCCCGTAAGCCGCGAAAATCATGGCTTACCTGGCGTGAAACTTCATTAAACTTATGGAAATCCATATAATCTTCTGGCACTTCTTCAGTATTAACTAAAACTGTATTGATAAAGTTTTGACCCAAATGACGGTTTAAAACCCGGACGTGATCAGCATCAGAAAAATGATCCGTTTCACCTTTTTGCGTCATAATATTGCAAATATAAACGACTTCTGCATCAGACTTGCAAACGGCCTGACCAATATTACGAATCGTTAAGTTCGGCAAAATACTGGTAAATAAGCTCCCTGGACCCAAGACAATCTGATCTGCTGCCATAATTGCATCAATGACGGGTTGGACGGCTTGCGGTTCCTTGCCATTCTTATCAGTGACCCAGACGCGCTCTAGTGATTTGTGCGCCGCCGTGATCTCAGCTTCACCCACTAACTCCGTACCGTCACTAAACTTACCATGTAACGTCAGTGCTTCGTTTGCAGCTGGAAAGACATGACCATCTACTTGCATCATGTTAGATAGTTCTTGGACCGCGTCAAAAACCCCTGACTTCATTTCCGTCAGCGCCGCAATCACCAAATTACCAATCGCATGACCAGCAAAGAACTGATCATCACCCTGAAAACGATACTGAAAGATATCTTTATATAGGTGGGGCCAATTCGATAAAGCCACCATCACGTTACGAATGTCACCAGGTGGGACCACGTTAACGTAATTGCGAATAATACCGGACGAACCACCGTCATCAGCAACCGTCACTACTGCAGTAATATCCACAGCCTGTTTACGCAGACCCTTCAGAACGACCGGTAAGCCGGTCCCCCCGCCAATCACCACAATTTTAGGCCGCTGAGTCTTAAATGTGTATTTTCTCATGAGCGATTAACAGTTTCCTTTCGTTTATCAATATCACGGTGACTAATATGCACCTTATAGTGCTTAGCCAGAGCTTCACCGATACGTTGCGTCAAAGCAACGGAGCGGTGTTGTCCACCCGTACAACCGATGGCAATCGTTAGACTACTCTTACCCTCAGCTTCATAGCCAGGCATAATACTCTCCAACATGCCTAAAAACTGTTGATAAAAGGCTTCCGTCGCTGGCTGCTCCATGACGTAATCTACCACGGGCTTATCCAAGCCCGTCTGCTTCTTCAATTCTGGAATATAGTACGGATTTGGTAAGAACCGCACATCCATAACAATATCCGCATCAATAGGTAAGCCATATTTAAACCCAAAGGATAACATCTCGATATGAAAAGTCTCATCCTGGTCCGTTTCAAATTTATCAAAAATTGATTCGCGCAGTTCACGGGGCGTCAACGTCGACGTATCAATGACGTATGAAGCCCGATCTTTCAGCGGTGCTAATAGTTCGCGTTCCTTGCGCACGCCATCCATTACGCGCCCCTCCATGGCCAGTGGATGTGACCGACGCGTTTCTTTGTACCGTGAAACCAATTCTTCGTTGGAAGCATCTAAAAACAGAATCCGAGTCGACACAAAGTCCGTGTTGTCTAAGTTAGCCAACATGTCCATGATTTCATCGTAAAAAGCCCGCGAACGTAAATCAATTACTAGCGCTACTTTTTTTATTTTACCCGACTCCTCGACTAATTCTGAGAACTTCGGTAATAACGCTGGTGGCATATTATCAATGCAAAAATAGCCTAGGTCCTCAAAGCTTTGAACAGCAACCGTCTTACCAGCACCGCTCATCCCAGAAATAATTACGAGTTGTAATGATTCTGCCATATTGTATTTGCCCCCTCTTGTCCATATTGTCAGTAGTATAACACACCGGGCGTGTCATTTCTACTGACGGATCACTAACCCCATCGTTTGATGCGGATAATCCGTTAAAATCATGTTACAAAAATGGCCCGTTAACGCCAGGCCAGCATTACGAATGAACGCTCGTAACAACCGAACCCAGGAATCGCTAACGTGCCAAACACTGATTAAACTAATTACGCCGGGCAAAGGCAATCAAGATAGCATTGATCCCGAAAACTGCGAAATAAAAACTAACTAACACATTGAAACTAATTACCGCAATCATTGGATTAATGACTAATAAAATGCCTAATGCCAAACTAATAATGTCCAAAATTAATGATAAAACAAAATATCCCGTCCCGAAGACCCGTAAATGTGAGACCACGGTCAAACGTTCAATTGAGTCAATCAAGAACCAAAAAGCAAAGACGTACCCGAGCACGAGAACACCAGTTGGCGCGTGGAATAAAAATAGTAACCCCACTAGAATATCAATAATCGCAAACACTAGGGCGAAATTTGCTCGTAGACCTGTTTCACGGCGCAATTTGGTGTACCCACCAATCGTGGTAATCCCACTAATAATTGCGGCAATTGCAAATAAAAAGACTAAGCTTAACAGTGCCGCCTGAGGTTGCTTGATGACGAAGTAAGCGGCAATCAAGAAAATAATTCCCGTCATAAACTCGGTCCAATCAAAACCCCATCGATGATCATTAAACATACATCAACATCTCCCATATCCGATATTAATTCCATCTTACCAGTTAATGTAAGAGTTTCCAATTTTTCTGATGAACTTTATTTCAGCTTAAGGATTTTCTGAAGCGCCAACTATTACTCTTCTCATATTAAAAACGACCTCTAAGTGTCGATAATCCGCCACTTAGAGGTCGCTTCGAAAATAATATCAATGGTCAAATTGATAAACATTAATTAATCGATGGTTGCTGATTGATAAGCCGCTAATTGCACTTGTGCTCGTTGCAATTCCTGCTTAATTTGATCAAAACCAGTGCCACCTAGTGAATGCCGCCGTTCAATCGCAACTTTTGCATCTAAGTCATGGTAGACATCTTCTTGAATCAATGGTGAGATAGCTTGATACTCGCTGAGCGGAATCGCTTGCAATGGGCGCTTCTTTTTCAAGCCATCCAAGACTAATTTGCCTACAATCGCATGTGCTTGGCGGAATGGAATCCCTTTATTGGCAAGATAATCTGCTAACTCAGTCGCATTTGAGAAATCATTAGTTGTTGCATCCGCCATTCGGTCTTCATTAACCGTCAACGTTGCTATCATTCCAGTAAAGACATGAAGACTCGTCAACACGGTCGTCACCGTATCAAACGCCCCCTCTTTATCTTCCTGGAGATCCTTGTTATAGGCCAATGGAATGCCCTTCATCACGGTCAATAGCCCCATTAGGTTGCCGTAGACTCGCCCGGATTTGCCCCGAATCAATTCAGCCATATCTGGATTTTTCTTTTGCGGCATAATTGAACTACCAGTTGAAAACTGATCACTCAAGCTAATGTACTTGAACTCATAACTACTCCAACTGACAATTTCTTCACAAAACCGCGAGAGGTGCATCATCAAAATTGACGCGTTGCTGAGAAATTCAAGGACAAAGTCTCGGTCAGAAACAGCATCTAAACTATTATGATAAACTTCACTGAATCCTAATAATTTAGCACTATATTCCCGGTCAATTGGGAAAGTCGTCCCGGCTAGCGCAGCAGCACCCAATGGCGAAATGTCCGTATGCTGCATATTAAATTCAAACCGATCCATGTCACGTTTGAACATTTGATAATAAGCTAACAAATAGTGCGCATATGAAATCGGTTGGGCGTGTTGCAAATGCGTATACCCTGGCATCACCGTCTCTACGTTTTCACTTGCTTTAGCTACCAACACTGTTTCCAACTCATGTAGCCGATCCAAGATCAACGGCAGCTGATGCTTCAAATACAAGTGAAAATCCGTAGCAACTTGATCATTCCGTGAACGAGCTGTGTGCAATTTGCCAGCCACCGGTCCAATTTCTTCAGTTAATAATGATTCAATATTCATATGAATATCTTCGTTGACCGTTGAAAATTCCAGCTTACCCTGTTTCTGGCGTTCTGCCAACGTTTCTAGGCCAGCCACAATCTGATCAACATCTTGAGCAGGTAAGATGCCCGTCTTCTTCAACATCTTAACGTGTGCCAATGAACCAGCAATATCTTCTGCGGCAAGTAGCTGGTCGAAGCTAATGGACGCCCCAAAGTCATCAACATACTTGGCACCGGTTTCTGTAAACCGGCCACCCCATAGTTTTTTTGTACTCATTAGGCGTGAGCCTTATTAGTCTTGGCTTCGGCCTTAGCCTTCGCTTGAACCTGAGCGTTAACTTGCGTTGGTAGGCCCCATAATTTGATAAAACCAACCGCCGCCTGTTGGTCAAATGAATCTGCTGAAGTGTACGTTGCTAAGTTCGTATCGTAAAGGGAGTTAGGTGACTTCCGGCCTTCAGTAATAACATTGCCCTTGAAAAGCTGTACCCGAACGACACCGTTAACCACTTGTTGTGTCTGCTTCAAGAAAGCAACCATTGCTTCCATTAACGGTGAGAACCAAAGACCGTTATAAATGGTATCCGCTAATTTTTGTTCAATAATTGGCTTGAAATGGGCTAATTCCCGTTCAAACGTTAAATCCTCTAAGTCTTTATGTGCTTTGAGTAAAACTGTTGCGGCTGGTGCTTCGTAGACTTCACGAGATTTAATGCCGACTAACCGGTTTTCAATATGGTCAATCCGGCCAATCCCGTGTTCACCAGCGATTTTATCTAACTTGATTATCAAATCTGCTAGATTTAAAGATTCACCATCCAGAGCGACTGGCACTCCGGCTTCAAAGGTAATCTCAAGGGTGGTTGGCGTGTCCGGTGTGTCAGCTAGTGCTTTCGTCCGATCAAACGCATCGGCGGGCGCTCCTTGCCATGGGTCTTCTAAAATACCACATTCGTTAGCCCGTCCCCATAAGTTTTCATCAATGGAATAAGGACTGTCAAGATTGATTGGCACGGGAATATTATGTTCTTTGGCATAATCAATTTCTTCTTCCCGTGACCAGTGCCAGTCACGAACAGGCGCTTCAATCTTAATGTCGGGTGCCAACGCATGAATCGCAACTTCAAACCGAACTTGGTCATTCCCCTTACCAGTACAGCCATGGGCAATGGCCACGGCATGTTCTTGCTTGGCCAGCGTCACTAACTTCTTAGCAATCAATGGCCGTGAAAGCGCTGAGACTAACGGATATTCCCCTTCATATAAAGTATGTCCTTGCAAGGCAATCAAAGCATATTCTTCAGCAAATTCTTGCTTGGCGTCAATCATATATGATGAAACTGCCCCTAATTTCAATGCCTTTTCTTTGATAGCATCCATGTCCTTACCTTCACCAACATCGATACCACAAGCCACAACATCGTAGCCCTTGTCTTTTAACCAACTAATAGCAACTGACGTATCTAGACCACCAGAATAAGCGAGAATAATTTTATCATTTTGTTTGACCATTGATTTGTACCTCCGAAATTTTTATCACTGCTTTTCTCAATGACAGTATCGTACCACCGGCTTTAATTTTATGCAACTATTTTTGAAAAATATTCGATATTTGCGGAATATTCATTATATTAAAGAATATTTATTCACATATTCACTTAAATTGGTATATTTTTTTATTCTCCTACTCATCGTATTTCTAATTTTCAAAATGATATTAGTTGCTACTGATAATGACCAGACGCCACTCAACCTTAAAGTCAAAAGTGGCCGACTGAGAATAAGACCCGTGTTTGAGACGACGCGGTATTTTGCGGCGTGAGTGCCAATCGATGACAAACACGTTGTTTGTAACGATCGGCACCCCCGCCCTGGAGATCGGAACTAGGTACGCGCATACTGACGAACAAGTCTCTAACTAATTGACATCCTCTGACAATAATTCATGCCACATAAATTCGTGCACCTCAGCTTGATCTGCTAATTGAATGTTCATCAAAAAATGGGTCTAGCTTTCGGTTACCGAAAGCTAGACCCATTTTGATTAGCACTATCAACTACGCTTAATTTTAAAATTTCAGACTATTCAACGACTTTGCGAACGAACGGGTCCGATGAAATCCCTTGTGATAAGATCAGCTTAGCCCATTCCTTAGCCGAGAATAACGAATGGTCCTTATAATTCCCACAACTATCAATCGTCGTTCCTTGAACATCTTCCCACTTAGCTGGACCAGCAATGAATTCTAATGAGGACTTCAATGCCTTAGCAACTTCCACGGTGTCATGTTCACCCCAAGTAATCAAATGAAAACCAGTCCGGCAACCAAATGGTGAGCAGTCGATCACGCCATCCATCCGATCACGCAATAATCCGGCTAACATGTGTTCAATCGTGTGTAAGCCCGCTGTATCAATCGCAGTCTTATTAGGTTGAACTAACCGCAAATCAAAATTAGTGATGGCATCGCCCTTAGGACCATTTTCCACCGTAATTTTACGAACGTAAGGTGCTAAAACTTTGGTATGATCTAACGTAAAACTTTCTACTTTAGCCATGTACAAACAACTCCTCTAAATTAAAATTACATTACAAACTCAAGTGTAGCACATTGCCATCTATTTAGCAGGTGCAGGTGCTTCACGAGCACGGTCGCGTTCCAAGACTGGTCTCAAGTATTGGCCAGTGTAACTTTCGGCCACTTCAGCCACCTGTTCCGGAGTACCGGTAGCTACGATTGTTCCACCACCATCGCCACCTTCTGGTCCTAAATCAATCAAATAATCCGCTGACTTCACGACATCGAGATTATGTTCAATAATCAACACCGTATTACCTGCATCCACTAACCGATCCAAGACCCCAATTAACCGCCGAATATCTTCACTATGCAACCCAGTTGTTGGTTCGTCTAGAATATAGAAATTCTTACCCGCTTGTTGCTTATGCAATTCGGAAGCTAACTTCATCCGTTGGGCTTCCCCGCCTGATAAAGTGGTTGCGGGTTGGCCCAACTTAACATAACCTAAACCAACATCAACTAGCGTCTGTAATTTGCGCCGAATCTTAGGAATTGGTTCAAAGAACTTAACAGCTTCTGAAGCCGTCATTTTTAAGACATCCGCAATATTTTTCCCCTTGTATTCAACTTCTAACGTTTCAGAATTATACTGTTGACCATGACAAACCTCACACGGTACGAAGACATCAGGCAAGAAATTCATTTCAATCTTCAAAATACCATCACCATGACAGGCTTCACAGCGACCACCCTTAGTATTAAAACTAAAACGCCCCTTCTTATATCCACGTAATTTGGCTTCATTAGTCTGCGCAAACAAGTCACGAATATTGTCGAATACGCCAGTATACGTAGCCGGGTTGCTGCGTGGCGTTCGGCCAATCGGGCTTTGGTCAATATTAACTAACCGTTCAATATTTTTAATGCCACTAACACTCTTGTACTTACCAGGTTTTTCAGAATTCCGATTCAACTTTTGTGCCAAGACTCGTTTTAAGACGTCATTAACTAGTGTCGACTTACCAGAACCAGAGACCCCTGTGACCACGACAAATTCGCCCAAAAGAAAATCAACATCGATTTTTTTGAGATTGTTTTCGGCCGCACCAGTAATCCTAATCTTTTTGCCATTACCAGAACGCCGGGATTCAGGTAATGGAATAAAACGTTTGCCAGATAAATATTGACCAGTCAATGACTTACGTGAACGCGCCACCTGTTTCGGCGTTCCGGCCGCCATTACTTCACCGCCATTTTCACCAGCACCTGGGCCAATATCAACAATGTAATCAGCCGCACGCATCGTATCTTCATCATGCTCAACTACGATTAATGTATTGCCCAAATCACGCATCTTCTTCAAGGAGCCAATCAACCGATCATTATCGCGCTGGTGCAGGCCAATCGATGGCTCGTCCAAAATATAGAGTACGCCAGATAAGTTAGAACCAATCTGAGTTGCCAACCGTATCCGTTGCGCCTCTCCACCAGATAACGTTCGCGCAGAACGGCTTAACGTCAAGTACGCTAGTCCTACATTTTGCAAGAAAGAAAGTCGATCCCGAATTTCCTTTAAGATGGGCTTGGCAATGACCAGACTTTGTTCTGACAAACTCAATCCATTGAAGAAATCAAGTTCCTTGCCGATTGCTAAGTCAGAAACCATTCCGATATGTTCGCCACCGACTTTGACCGATAAAGCCTTACGGTTTAATCGGAAACCATGACAAGTCTGACAAGTGAGTTCCGTCATGTATTTACGCATGACATCGCGTGTAAAATCACTATTGGTTTCATGATAACGGCGATCAACATTATTAATGACCCCCTCAAAAACTGCGTCAACATCCCGCACACCACCAAAATCATTTTGATAATGGAAATGGAAGGTCTTGCCGTTGGAACCATAAAGAACCGTTTGTTGGTCAGCCTTGGACAAGTCCTCATACGGAACATCCATCGGAATTGCTAACTGTTCGCAAGCTTGCTTCAACATTTCAGGATAGTACTGCGAGCTGATCGGATTCCAAGGTGCTAACGCACCTTCAGCCAACGTCAGCGACTTATCAGGTACGACAAGGTCCTCATCAACTTCTAGCTTGATTCCAAGACCTTCACAGTCTGGACAAGCTCCCTGAGGCGCGTTAAACGAGAATAACCGCGGTTCAAGTTCCCCCACAGTAAACCCACAGATTGGACAGGCATAATGTTCTGAAAACATGATTGGCTTATCGCCAATCACATCCGCAATCGCATAGCCGCCACTCAATCGCAATGCCGCTTCAAAGGAGTCAAACAATCGGGAGCGATCGCCGGACTTCACGACAATCCGGTCGATAACGATTTCAATCGTGTGCTGTTGATTTTTGTTCAGTTCAAAGGTCTCACTGATATCATGAATTTCACCATCAACGCGGACACGTACAAAACCTTCTCGTTTGATCTTTTCAAAGATCTTTTTATGCTCACCCTTTTTCTGACGGACAATCGGCGATAAGATTTGTAACTTCGTTCGCTCTGGTAATTTTTGAATCCGGTCAACCATCTGCTCAACGGTCTGACTCGCAATCGGTGTGCCATCATTTGGACAGATTGGTTCTCCGACTCGTGCCCACAATAACCGTAAGTAGTCATTGATTTCGGTGACGGTTCCGACCGTTGACCGGGGATTCTTCGACGTGGTTTTTTGGTCAATCGAAATAGCCGGGCTAAGCCCGTCAATCGAATCAACATCTGGTTTTTGCATCTGCCCTAAGAATTGACGCGCGTACGCTGACAGGCTTTCCACATACCGACGTTGTCCTTCCGCGTACAACGTATCAAACGCTAATGAGCTCTTACCAGAGCCAGATAACCCCGTAATCACGACTAATTTATCACGGGGAATGGTGACATCGATATCCTTTAAGTTATGGGCTCGTGCACCATGAATGACAATCTTATCATTTGCCAAAAAAAGACCTCCTCAATCTCAAGCCAGCAACCTGCTAGCTAATCTGTGCTTTTAGTTCCATGACCGTATCACGTAGCGTCGCAGCTTGTTCAAAGTCGAGCTTCTTAGCGGCGGTCTTCATCTGTTCTTCTAGCTTACTAATCATATCTAACTGTTGTTCATGGGTCATATCATCAAAATCAGTTTCTAGGAAATCGTCCTTCTTACCAGTGTCTTCAGTGGTCTTCGTCGAAGCAATCAATTCTGGAATAGCTTTCTTGATAGTATGTGGTGTAATATGATGATCTTCATTATACTTCATCTGTACGGCCCGACGACGCGCGGTCTCATCGATCGCCGCCTGCATTGAATCAGTCGTGGTGTCAGCATACATAATCACTGAACCATGTTCATTACGAGCCGCCCGACCGATCGTTTGAATCAATGAACGTTCGTTGCGGAGGAACCCTTCCTTATCGGCATCCAGTATCGCCACTAATGAAACTTCCGGGACATCGATCCCTTCCCGCAACAAGTTGATTCCAACTAATACGTCGAACTTGCCTAATCGTAAATCTCGAATGATCTGCGTTCGTTCCAACGTCTTAATATCACTGTGCAAATACCGCACCTTGATGCCTAAATCTTTGAGGTAGTCAGTTAAATCCTCCGCCATCTTCTTGGTCAACGTGGTCACAAAGACCCGTTCGTTAACTTCAATTCGCTTATTGATTTCACCCACTAAGTCATCAATTTGGCCCATAATTGGTCGGACTTCAATCGTTGGATCTAGCAAGCCAGTCGGTCGAATAATTTGTTGGGCCACGTGTTTCGTACGGTCCATTTCATAAGGCCCGGGCGTCGCCGACATATAAACAACTTGATTAATATGTTGTTCCACTTCTTCAAGCTTCAGTGGTCGATTATCCAGCGCACTAGGTAACCGGAAACCATAATCGACTAACATTTGCTTACGTGCTCGGTCCCCATTATACATTCCTCGAACCTGTGGCATCGTCACGTGCGACTCATCGACCACTAGTAAAAAGTCCTTCGGGAAGAAATCCAGTAATGTATACGGCGGCTCACCAGGTTTACGACCATCCATGAAGCGCGAATAGTTTTCAATACCGCTCGTGTAGCCCATTTCTTTAAGCATTTCGACATCATAAGTTGTCCGTTGTTTAAGTCGCTGTGCTTCTAGTAACTTACCGTCAGCCGTCAATTCCTTTAAACGGCCATCCAGTTCGTCTTCAATGCCCTTAATCGCGTGTTCCATAATCGCATCATTCGTCATAAAGTGCGTCGCTGGGAAAATGGCAACGTGTTCACGATCGGCAACAATCTCGCCGGTCAAAGCATCAATTTCACGAATCCGATCGATCTCATCACCAAAGAATTCAACACGCAACGCGTGGTCATCACGCGATGCTGGAAAGATTTCCACGACATCCCCATGGACTCGGAAACGCCCCCGCTGAAAGTCAATGTCGTTGCGATCAAACTGAATATCGACTAATTTACGCAATAAGTCATTACGATCAATCTCCATGCCGACCCGCAATGATACAACGTGATCTTGATACTCGTGGGGATCCCCTAAACCGAAAATACTAGAAACCGATGCCACGACAATCACATCATTACGTTCCAGTAGCGAACTAGTTGCCGAATGCCGTAACTTATCAATCTCATCGTTAATTGCTGAATCCTTTTCGATATAAGTATCACTCGAAGGCACGTATGCTTCAGGTTGATAATAATCGTAATAACTCACGAAATATTCAACGGCGTTGTTTGGGAAAAATTTCTTAAATTCCCCGTATAGTTGCCCCGCTAACGTCTTGTTATGCGACAAGATCAGTGTCGGTTTATTTACTTGTGCAATCACGTTCGAAATTGTAAATGTCTTCCCAGTCCCAGTCGCCCCCAGTAGAATCTGCTCCTTTTCACCGGCTTCAATACCAGCAGTTAGTTGCTTAATTGCTTGGGGTTGATCGCCCGTTGGTTGGTAATCTGAAACTAAGTCAAAATGATTATTATCTACCCGATCAATCAAACGTAGTCCTCCTTTGAAACGGTCACCCGTTCATATCATCTGCTAATAACTAAAACTTGCTGTCGCACCATAAAAAATAGGCAAGCCCGCGCTTCCCTATCACATTCAAATCGCATTTAATTTTAGCACATCGAACATACTTTCGCCATTAATCAGATTGCGGCACAGCCGTCAAAATTTGAGTCGTCAGTGCTTGCAATTGATCTTGGTGTGTAAATGGTTCCGCTAACATCTCTGGTAATACGGCCTTTAGGAAATATTGAACACTAGTCATCTTTTTAAATGCAACGATTGTTTTTAAGCTTTCTTGATAAATATCCGTAAAAACCGGCTCAGGATTGCCTTTTTGAATTTCGCCAAATGATTCGTACAATAAGTCAATCTTATCGGCTACCGACAAAATTTGGCCTTCTAAAGTTTCATCTTTACCTTCTGCTAACCGTCGCGAATAGGCCGCCTGAAATTCGGCTGGAATCTCATTTTGCACAAAATTTTGTGATAGTTTATGCTCAACATCCGCTAGCATCGTCCGTAGAGTTGGAGTTGCATATTTGACCGGTGTCTTAATGTCACCGATAAACCGTTCATTATAATCATGATTCAATGCTTTTTCATACAAAGCACGCCAATCAACAGTCTGTCCAGCATTTTCTTCAACATCACCTAAAAATTGAGCCACTTCGGCAACTTTAAATGAGTGCGCCGCAACCGAATGATTTTGATACTTAAAGAAACCTGGTGCCCGTTGAATCGTTTCTAAGTTACTTAAACTCTGTAAATATTGATGCATACCCATTGCAACCACCATCCCTCAATCTAATTTGGCCTAAGTGTAACAAAAGCGCCCTGGGGACGCAAACCGGAGCGCTTTGAGCTAGTATTATCATTGTTAATCACACTAAACTTGCTGATGTGATTTTACTTGGTTAGGCAATCGCAACATGAATGCCATTAAGTAAGAGACAATCAAGAAACCAGCCACCACCAAGTATGGATAGTGATAGTTCATATCAAGTAACATACCCGACATAATTGGCCCAACAATGTTCCCCACACTCGTTAAGGACATGTTGAGACCATTAATTAGGCCTTGATTAGCCTCACTCGCTTTAGTCAATAGGGTCGTGATAGTGGGGCGTAAAAGATCGAATGCTGAAAAAATAACTAAGGTCGCAATCATGACTGCCACTTTAGAATGGGCCTGTGTGATCCAAATAGTACAAATCGCAGCAGCCGCAAAACATACGCGAATCACACGCCGCTCACCCCAGCGTTGAACAAATGTATCAAATAACGCAACTTGCAAAAAGAGTGAAATGAGACCATTTAAGGTTAAGACCAACGCAATGTTACTTAGACTAAAGTGAAAGACTTCATTCACGTAAATACTATAAATGCTTTCAAATCCTTGTAGGCCAAAGGAAGAAACTAAAATCATTGTAAACAAAATAATAATGGGCACCGTCCAGAAGGCCCGGGTCATCGGATGATGGGCCGCTGTCGTAGTAGTTGCCTCACGATCAGGATCAATCTGCCGATCCGCCGGTAATAAAACTACTAACACGATCGCGCTGAGTAGTCCTAGCGCCCCAGCGACCCAAAATGGCGTTTTGTAACTAATTCCAGCCAGTACCCCACCGATACCAGGACCAAGAATCAAGCCACCACTAAAAGCCGCTGATAGCCAGCCGATAACTTTGGCCCGTTGCCGTTTCGTCGTAATATCAGACGCTAATGCCATGGCCGTTGGTACGACCATGGCGGCTGATAAGCCACCAACAATCCGGGAAATATTAAAGACCCATAGCTGGTTAGTCAATGCGAATAATACTTCTGAAACCATGTATAAAACGAGCCCCACCGTTAACACAGGCTTACGTCCAATCTTATCTGAAACCCGACCAATAATCGGGGAGGCCACAAATTGAGCCAACGCAAATAACGCGTTCATAATCCCCATGTCAGTGGCGGTTAAATGCAGTTCATTTTTAATAAACGGCATGACTGGAATGACCAAACTGATTCCTAAACAAACTAAGAATTCACTAAAAACTAAAATTAAAATTGCACGCCGTGTTTGCCGATCCATGTGACCTCACCTCTTCGATTAATTGTTAAAATTACACCGCTTCTCATCTTATCAGGGACCTGGATCGAAAGCTAGCAGAAAGTTTGGGCTAACTACAACCCTTTTGCCAGTAAAATAATGATTAATCGGCTACAATAGACATAATTAGAATTTGAGGAGGCCCTACTATGGATCAAACATTAACTGGTTTTACAAATGTTCAACGTTTAGACCCTGACATCATCGTTGCCCTGCGCTATGCCACCCCCCATAACTTTACCCACCAAGTGATTTACGATTTCACCACAGCGATCATCCGTACCGGAACAGCCCATAAGCTTGCTAAAGCTAGTGAAATTGTTAAGCAACAAGGTTACCGGCTTAAAATTTGGGATGCCTATCGTCCAGTCAGTGCGCAACGACGACTATTTGAAGTTTATCCTGATCCTGAATTCGTCGCCCAACCTAACCCTAATTTCAGTCATCAAAAAGGGGTCACCTTAGATCTAACTTTGGCCCATCCAGATGGCAGCGAATTAACAATGCCAACTGCATTCGATGATTTCACAGCCGCGGCTCACCGTGACGCGCCCCGAACAGCCCTTCAAGAAAAAAATTATCAACGCTTAGATACCGCCATGACGACGGCTGGTTTTGTTGGCTACGTTAACGAATGGTGGGATTATCGCGATACCGAAATGGATGCCTATCAACCATTAGCAGCTGACCCCAATGATTATGCTTAATTCGTAACTATGCCAAGTTGCCATTAAAAATATAAGGGTGGTTCCAAGACAGCTGGTTTTGTAAACCGACTATCTTGGAGCCACCCTTTGTGCCTTATACTTGTTAATTCGTCACAAATAACTGGTTATTCATGCTGTCGTTAGCGCGATCCATCTTAATTATTTCGCCGATAGCCATGTTCCTGGTCAACGGCAGTCTGTGCCACTAAGTTCAAATAATTGAACGGTTCATCAAAGTTTGGCGAGAACAACATGTCCATAAAGGCTAATTCATCAATCGTGTTACCATTATGAATCACTATTGACAACGCATTCGCCGATTGCGAAACTTCGTGGGTACTCATTAATTGACCACCCAAAACTTTCCGCGTCTGTTGATCATAGACAAGCTCAATCATTATTTTCGCTGTGGTGGGCATAAAGGCTGGACGATAATTTCCCTCATAAAAGGCCGCTTTGGCATCAAAATTAGCAGCCTTAGCTGCTGCTAGAGTCATCCCAGAACAAGCGACAGTCTGATCAAAAATCAACATGCCAGTCGTTGCCTGTGTACCAATCGAACCTAAACGTTTCTCAAAAACATTAATTCCAGCTAACGCACCTTGTCTAATCGCATGCGATACTAACGGCATATAGGCGTGATCTTTCGTTGGATTAAAGTTAACTTCCGTCACGTCACCAGCTGCAAAAATATCCGGATTAGATGTTCCCATATAACGATCCGTCACAATAGCACCCTGATTAGTTCGGTTAACTTGCCCCGCTAATAACTCCGATTGTGGAATCACGCCCGGACAAATAACAGCCATATCAAACGTTTCTTCACTATCGGCCGTCGCAACGCGCAACCGACTATCATTCGTATCACTAAAGGACGTCACTTGTGAGTTTGTTCTGACTTTAATACCTTTCGTTGTTAATAAAGTCTCTACTTTTTCAGCGAACTGTGGATCAAGATACTCATTAATTAAATGTGATCCCCGCTGAAATAGTGTCACCGTATGACCAGATTTGACGTAACCTTCAGCGAGTTCTACTCCCGAATAACCACCACCAACAATGGCAATATGCTGGGCATGTTGGGCCGCCTCATAGAGTTGTTGAGCCTGTTCACAAGTCTTGCAAAGCATAACCTTGGAATTTTCTACGCCCGGAATGACCGGAATCGCAGTAATCGACCCCGTTGTCATAATTAATTTATCATAGTGTTCCGTTTGTATCTTTTTTGTCTGTAAATTTTGAGCCAAAATTGTATGTTTATCAGCATTAACATTAATCACGTCATACTGCATTCGCATCTGCACACCCTGTTCGCTGAATTCCGTCGGATTAGCGTATAGCGCTTGATCCAAGTCCTTAATAGTTCCCCCTAAGTGTAAATAAGTCCCACAAGACATATATGAAATATCCGCGTGTCGTTCATAAACAGTAATTTCAGTCCTCGGATAGTATTTCAAAATCTGTTTCATGGCGGCAATCCCCGCATGTGTACAGCCAATAATGGCAACTTTCATTTTTTCGACCACAGCTTTCATTAAAAATTAAAGTTTAACTAAGATTCAGTTAAACATTTATTTAAGTTGACGTATACTTAGAGTATACAGCGATTTGATTTATTTTAAAACGATTCAATGAATTTAAACTTATTATAAAAGGCGATGGTACTTATGCAACCCATTTACCGCTATTTTGTGCAACCCCAACTCAATTTGCTCAACAATACAGTTTACGGATACGAACTATTAATCAAGCAACTCACACCAGATGGCTGGCGTCTGCCTGAATCCTTTACAGCCATTAGCTCACAAGTTACTTCTGACTTACTTATTGCAACAACTAAAATTCTAGGACTTAAGGTTCGCTATTGTGCAGTCAATATTAGTCGCGAACAACTAGTGGATACCACGGTCGCCCAGGCAATCATTCAAAGTCAGGTACAACTATATCCTGCTAAATTAGTTGTCGAATTAACTGAAGAACGTAGCCCCAAAAGCTACCCTGACACGATGTTGATTCCACACTTACGGGGGTTCATTGAACATGGAATGCAAATTTCACTCGATGATGTTGGTACGGGAATTAATGATTTTAGGAGTATTCAAGAGATTTTACCACTAGCTTCCGAATTAAAATTTGCGCTACAAAATTTTCGTAGTGATATCAAAGACCCTAAAATTCAGCAAAAACTCCATTTTTGGCGTGCAATCAGTAGTGAGTATGGTCTTCGTTTGATTCTAGAAGGAATTGAAGATGCCGAAGATGATCGATTAAGCAGCCACTTCGATATTAATCTCCGACAAGGTTACTACTACGGCAAACCGCAACTATTACGATTACCTGGTGATCCAGTCAACTTTGAATATCCCACCAAATAACACTACTACACCTTACAAATAAATAGTACCGCTCGAAACTATAAGTAGATTTCGAGCGGTACTATTTATTTGCTTAATGACTAATCTATGCTACACACAACGTCTGACTAAGTCGGCATCCTATTCTTTAATAAATGCTTGAATGGCAGCTTCAAACTTCGCCAATTTATCATTAGCTTCATTCAAGGTGTCACCTAGTGTCCCGATGTAGAACTTAATTTTCGGCTCCGTCCCGGACGGCCGAATGGCAATCCAAGTACCATCAGTCAAATGATATTTTAAGACATTCGCTTGTGGCAAAGCAATTGGCGCCGTGTGACCATCCGCAAAGCTTTCAGTCTGACTCTGAAAATCTTCGGTCCCAGTAACATCGTAACCAGCAAAGTCCGTTGGCGCTTCATTACGGAACTTAGTCATTAAGGCAGCAATCTTATCGCTACCACCGACCCCGTCAAATTCTTCGGACGTGGTTTGTTCGCGGAAGTAACCATATTCATTGAACAAGTCTTGTAACCCATCATAGAGATTCTTACCTTGTTGCTTATAGTAAGCGGCAACTTCAGCTAAGAGCACTGTCGTTTGGATTGCGTCCTTGTCATGAACGAATGGCTTGATCAAGTAACCGTAACTTTCTTCAAAACCAAACATATAAGTATGTTCACCAGTGGCTTCAAAGTTTTCAATCTGTTCAGCAATATACTTGAATCCAGTCAAGACATTGATCATCGTGACACCGTATGAAGCAGCGACTTTGGTTGCAAATTCGCTTGAGACGATCGACTTAACTGCAGCCGCGTTAGCCGGCAACGTCCCCGCATCCTTGTTGGCCTGCAAGATATAGTGTAACAAGACGGCGGCAATTTGATTACCAGTTAACAGGACATATTCACCATCAGGTTGACGAACAGCCGTCCCTAACCGGTCAGCATCGGGATCAACCGCAATCAAGACATCTGCATCTTCCTTTTTACCCAAATCAATGGCCATCTTAAAGGCTTCTGGGAATTCAGGGTTGGGAAATTTGACCGTTGAAAATTCAGGATCGGCTACAGCCTGTTCCTTAACAACACTGAAGTTTTTAAACCCAGCATTCTTCAAGGCTTTCTCACCAAGCATCCGGCCAGTTCCATGTAATGGCGTAAAGACTAACTTCATGTCCTTACCAACTTCATCCACTAATTTTTGGTTGATCGTGACTTCTTTGACCTTGGCTAAGTAGTCCTGATCGACGTCATCGCCGATGATGGTTTCAGTCTTATCAGCTAATAATTGTTGTTCATCAGCTACGGCAATCGCAAAGACATCGTCAACCTTACGAATGTATGACGTAATGAGATCGGATTCTTTTGGTGGCATTTGACCACCATCTTCACCGTAAATCTTGTAGCCATTGTATTGCTTCGGATTATGACTCGCCGTAATCATAATTCCCGCGTAAGTATGCAAGTGCCGAACCGTAAATGAAAGTTCTGGGGTTGGCCGCAAGCTTTCAAAAACGTACGACTTGATACCGTGTTGTCCCAATACTCGCGCAGATTCATGCGCAAAATCTTCTGAATGGTGACGTGAATCAAAACTGATAGCTACACCACGTTCCTTGGCTTCAGCTGGCAAGGTATCCATAAAGCGCGCTAACCCTTCCGTTGCTTGACGAACCGTATAAATATTCATTCGATTGATGCCAGGTCCAAGCACCCCACGCATCCCCGCCGTTCCGAATTCCATTGGTTCATAAAAGGCATCTTCTAAAGCAGCGTCATCACCAGCCATGCCCGTTAATTCTTGTTTTAAACTTGTTTCAAGTGTCGCTTGGTTTTTCCAGGTATTATAAGTATCCTGCCAACTCACAAAAACCATCTCCAATTCCGATATTTGTTAGTGCTTACAAAAATAGTATACAACATTGACACGCTATACAAAGTAAAATTTACTAAGAAAGTCCATTAATTAGTGTATTTTCAAGCGTTAGTTCGTTAGCATAAGCACGATTATATGCTAATTTTGCAATACCAATTAATTCAGTCACTACTAAAAATTGCTATAATAAATCTTATAAGGAGGCCATCATGACTTTTTATTCATACAACTACTTAATTCACCAAAATAGTAATCACGCTCTCGTTCAACTGGCCGCTATTGGTATCATTATTTTGATGATTGCCGTACTCAGCTGGCTATGGTATCGCCACAAAACGGATCTCAAATACCGTGACTTATTCATTATCATGGTTTTGTTATTATTATTACTCGTTGGCATTCAATTTAATGAGTGGCAGACCCTTCAAAACAGTTTCAATCAAAAATCACAGGTCACACAAATTATGCAACGCGTGGCTAAGGAACAAAACGTCAGTAAAACCGCCGTGTGGTCCAACACGAGTTCCGTCAGCAGTGGCATGCTGATTAAAATTCATGACCACATCTACAACGTGACGGTCAATCCGGATGGCAATAGCTACACGCTGACTAAAGCAACACCAATTCAGTCAACGATCAATTACGTTAAGGAGGGGCAATAAATGTTTTCCTACTGGGATGTGACAATCAAGCTGGCGCTAGGATTATTAACCATCATTTTGCAAATCAACTTATCTGGTAAAAGTAATCTCGCCCCAATCAGTGCACTCGACCAAGTTCAAAACTACGTCCTCGGTGCAATCGTTGGCGGCATGATTTACAGTACTAGCGTAACCGTCTTGCAATATATTTTAGTTCTGCTGATTTGGACATTACTCGTACTAGTTCTTCGATTTCTCACGCATCACAACCGCTACGTCAAACAATTGATTGATGGTCAGCCCCAACTGCTGATCAAAAACGGCCAATTACTAGTCAGTACGGCTCTTAAAAATGGGATGAGTGCCAATGATCTCATGTTTAGATTGCGTACGGAGGGCATCACGGATATTCGTTACGTCAAACGAGCGGTAATTGAACAAAATGGGCAATTAACGATTACTCAAGTTGGCGACGACGCCGTCAAGTATCCGCTGATTGTTGATGGCCAAGTCAACCTAGATGCACTTGAAACTAGTCAACATGATGAGGACTGGCTACTAACGCAATTACAGGCCCAACATTACACCGTCAGTGACATTTACCTGGCAACTTATACAAATAAACAGTTACTCCTATTTCCATACCAGCACTAAACCATATGATAGGCTTGTTTCGGGATTACTAAATTACATGTTGTACCAGTTCATTTAACCATGATTTATGCTAATGAAAATCCATATCAAGTTCGGTAAAGCACCTCCTAACCTGATGTTTTCAATTAAAAATGCGTGGTCAGATCTCAATCGGATCAACCACGCATTTTTTAATTGAATTTAATTTTTAACTTTATCACCTAAAGCTGTGATGTAAGTGTAAACACCTTGTCCAGCTGTCCCACCTTCACCAACGGCCGTTGCAACTTGGCGTAAGTCCTTCTTACGAACATCACCAACTGCAAAAATACCAGGGACCTTCGTTTCCATATGGTCATTGGTTTCAATCCAGCCATTTTCATCAGTAATGCCAAGATTACTGAATGGTTTCGTGATTGGGTTGATCCCGACATAAATAAAGACGCCATCAACCGCAATTTCACTATCTTCGCCCGTCTGGTTATTGTTGACCTTAACACCAGTGACTTTTTTATCGTCACCGATAATTTCCGTAACATTGCTGTTCCAGACAAATTCCATCTTAGGATTGGCAAAGGCCCGATCCTGCAAGATTTGTTGTGCTCGAAGTTGATCGCGCCGATGAATAACCGTGACCTTATCAGCCAGTTGAGTCAGGTAAGCCCCTTCTTCAATTGCTGAATCACCACCACCAATAACGACCACATGCTTGTTGCGGAAGAACGCCCCGTCACAAACTGCACAGTATGACACACCACGACCACCATACGCATCTTCGCCAGGAACGCCCAATTTACGATATTCAGAACCAGTTCCAATAACAAGCGCCTTGGTCTCAAATGTATCACTATCAGTCGTCACGATTTTAACATCACCACGATCCTCAACCGATTCAACACTGCCATAAGCATATTCAGCCCCAAACTGAGTCGCTGATTCATACATGTCTTTAGCTAGGTCCGGTCCCAAAACAGATTTGAAACCCGGATAATTTTCAATTGCGGCGGTATTATTCATTTGACCACCATAGATTCCGCGATCCAATAGTAGTACTGATAGATTGGCCCGTGAAGCATAGAGGGCGGCTGTCATACCGGCAGGCCCCGCACCAATAATAATCACGTCGTAACTCTTTGCCATTTCTAAAGACCCCTTCCACTTAAATTACTATGTGGCTTAATATACCCCCAAAATTTACATTTGTCGACTATCTTGTTTGTACACAACTGAAATTAGCGCGCCACATCGTACTCAGTTTCTTTAATTCCCGTGTTCATAAAGTCGTATGGACTCTTCATCTTATCCGCATCCCAACTAGCAATACCGACTACTAATAAAATTTCTAACGAATTTAGACTAGTTGAACGTTGTAAATTTTTCTCAAAATTAGATTTGATACGATCAGCGGCAATCTGTGCTCCAGATTGATCCGAAAATAGCAAGATTGCCCACGTTGGATTATCTTGATCTAGCGAATACGTAATGTCATTATCACGCGTTGCCGACGTAATCGTATCTGAAACTAGCCGTAATAAATCTCGATATTGTTGTTCACTCATCATTCGACGAATTTCGTTATAGTAGCGTACGCGAATAATGACCGTGGTGACCGGCAATTGAAAACGCCGATTAGTTTCGATAAACACTTGCGCATCTTGAATATACGCGACAGTCGTTCGCAAATTAGTCTGTTCGTCGAAAGCACCACGTTTAATAATATCCGCTCGTAATTTAGCATTAGCGGCTTGTAACTGAGTAAGCTGCCGAGTCATCCCATAAAAAGTTACCGATAATAATAATGGCATAATCAACCAAAAAATCATCATCATTGGAATCATCGCATGATGGGTTGAATTGATATAGATCATGACAACCGCCTGGACAAAAATAAATAACAAATTAGCCATCAGTCCCATGATGGCACCAAAAAAGTAGGTCATTAAAATCATAATAATTGTCACGCCTAAATAAACAGTGTTAAGCGTAATATTAGGGGTTAGCGCCATCAACACTGCCATGGTACTGACAAATGCTAAAAATAATAACAAATAAACATCAGCAAAAATTGACGTTCGTTGATCATCATTCATGATGCCGCTCCTTTCGTTCTAACAAACCACTTTTACGCATAATCAAAAAACCTGCCAATAAAATAATGATGATTATTAACAGCGCAATCCCTAAATAAACCACTAACTTGCCGTTTTTTTGCACCACCGTTTTGACATTTACCCCATCATTAACAGTCTGATGCTTTTTGAACCGATAATCATAATAATTATTATCATGATCCACGACAATAGCATCTCCTTGATACTGGGCGATATTACGCTGAAAATTAATCTGTGTGGACGCCCGGTAGACATCGCTACTCTTCACAGCCGTCACCACTAACAGGCCAGATTGCTGATTATATGGCGAGCGTAATAGCTGTGCCGTACCAATATTTTGACCGTACGTCTTTTCAACACTGAGTTTTTCATTCGACAAAAATTCGGTAAAATGTTGGTTGTATTTAAAATACAACTTGGAATTCAACGAGCGAATAAACGCATTTTGCTTAGGCGTCCCAAATGCAATCACATTACTATTCTTGAGTACAGCCTTACTAGGCTTATGCGTATAAAATTGGATCGTCCCGGTATTGCTTTGCGCATACGTCCCGATTAAATTAAAAATATTAGTCAATGTCTGAAAATCATCGCCAGTCAAATTTCGTGGCCGTACGACTGCAATATGATTGAAGGTAGAATCTTTTAAAAACAGGTATGGGTAATTAGTAAATAATAAACCCGCTACCGGCTTTGACTTTATCGTCGCTTCAGAATCAGAACTTATCAATGCCCACGGTGTTTGCGCATTATCGCTTTGTGTCTTTCCCTTCATCTCAAGGTCGAAGGCCACTCGAATAGTAAAACTATGCCCTAGAGCTTTCCCTTTAGGTAGACTAACAGTCAACTCATCATCATTGGCCCGTGCAGCCGTGAGCCGTTTACTGCCTAAAGCAGAATCGTTCACATATACCGTGATCAGTGACCGCTTAAAATCCAAGTTTTTAGCATAACGAAAATGAAGTCGAATCTTTGAACCATCGGCATTAGTTCGGTCCACAGGTAGGTTGACAAAGTACGTGCTTGACTGATGCTTGGCCCCAGTCAAATAATCATCGCTGGTCGTCAATTGCGTCTTACCACCATACTGTAGCTCAGAGGTGAATGTCTGGGTACTGTTGCTAATATATTTCGTATCTGCCGTCGTTTCCTGCATTAATTCTTGATTAGCAATAAATCGACTGGCCTTTTGCAATAATTTTGTATTTAACGCGCTCACAATCAAATAATATTTGCCACCATGCGTGTATGTCTTGATAACGCCATGTTCTTGTAATCGTTGACGATTAAGTTGTTGTCGAAACACTTTAGGTAGATGTTGGTACGTTGCCATTACTAGATGATAATCAGCCTGCTTAGCCGCTGTTGTATGCGTGGTCGTCACTGGGATTTGAGTATTCTCCGTGGTGATCGTTCTGGCTTCACCCGTTAATGCATACATCCCCGCCGTTAACTCTGCATTCGATGCTTGTTGTGGTAGTGTAATGACTGAATTCGCATTAGCGATAGTATCTGTCCCAGAAAAATGCGCATAAAATGATTTAATGGCTGGTGTTGGCGGTTGCAGCCGGTATTCAAAGTTAGCATTAGCACCACTATAAATTGTCAACCAATTTGCTGGTGTTTGGGCCAACTGGTAACTCTGATTCCCCTTTTCATTCAAAATTTGGCCGCTAATTTTCAGCTGATTTTCACCTTGAATTAGCCGCAGTGGGACCTCAATTGACTTAGTTTGCAAGCCGGTCTGATTTTTAGGCCGAAACGAATAAAACTTAATTCCATTAAGTGACAACGTGATATCCGATGTCGCTCGATTAGCTAATTGTGATACTTGAAAATTCAGATTGATCGTCACCTTTTTGACTCGCCAATAATCCATTTTAATAAAATACATATTAGCTTCAACTGAACCACCAGATAGCGTCGTTGTTGAATTTTGAAAAGGCTGTGTATAAGTTTGAAGTTTACTTGTAGCCTGACCAGTGACCGGGCAACCGGCATTAATGCCGATTCCACCTAATAATGCCAATACAGCTAATCCCCAGAATAACCAATTACTGATACCGTTTGGTTTTATACCATTTTGCTTGTTGATGAAAAACTTGTTCACGAACATACCCCACCATTCCATGTGCAGCCACTGCTAGCCACATCTGACTATAGACTAAATACATAAAAATAATAATCATTAGGTTAGCAACCGTCATTTCACCCTTTTCGGTTGTGATCGTCACAAACGTACTAATCACAAACGTCACGATGGCCATCACCCAGAGTGTATTGCTAAATCCCACTAGATTAGAGTGGGCGATTCCAGCCACTGAAAGGACAAACATACTATCTGACAAAATCAGTGAAGTCATTAATAAAAAATAAATCGATAGAAAATATAACAAATCAAATCGAATTGGTCGCCCGGTTTTAGTAAATAACAACCGCGCATTTTTTAAAATGACATAAATATTACCTTTGACCCAGCGCGTCCGTTGATGAAACCAAACATCCAAAGTTTGTGGTTCTTGCTCCCAAGTAATAGCTAACGGTTGAAAACGAATCCGATACCCCATTCGGTATACCCGAAAGCTAATTTCTGTATCCTCGGCTAATGCCTTAACATCCCAGCCACCAATTTTTTCAAGCATATCACGCCGAATAACATAATTAGTACCGGGAATCGTACATAATTTAAACAACTTTTCCCGTCCTGCCTGAGCCATCCATTGAAAGGATAAGGTCTCAATGTTAATAAAGCGCGTCAATAATGAAGCATCCTTATTTCGTGTACGGAACTTACCAATGACCGCCGCCAACCGTTGATCACTCATCAACTCGGCCACTAAGTATCGTAATGCCGTTCGTTGAGGCGTATTGTCTGCATCATAAATCGAAATCAATGAACCACGGGCCCGTTTAAGCCCAATGTTAAGTGCATTAGACTTACCCTTGCCACCATTCGTCTTATCAGTGTTGATCACCTTCAAGTTACGGTGTGGATATAATGCCTGAACCTCTGCTAACAACTCAGCAGAATTATCATCTGAATTATCGTTAATGATGATGATTTCATAACGGTCTTTAGGATAATCAAAGTTTAACAATGACTGTAACGTTTTTACAATCACAATTCCTTCATTGTGTGCCGGAACCATAATTGAAACAAAGGGAACTTTTTCAGGTAATTGTGGTGCTGGCCGCCGAACTTTTTGTAAATAATTCACATAGCCCGCAATTGTTAAGACAACGTTAACGACCAAAATACCCCAAATCGACAGTACGGCTAAAAACAAAAAATAATCTAAAACACTAATATCAATTCCTCCCTAATAAGATTTTTCAACCACAACTACTTAGGTTTAAACATATTCAAATAAACCCAACGACCGATAATAATAAATAGGACAAAAATTCCCAATGTCACTGAAAAAAAGACCAGTAGAACAACACCTTGGGTTTTAAAGAAACGATTCATCCAGCTCTCTTCCGGTTTAACAGCAGCCAAGGTCTGTGTCGTTGGCGTGCTAGCCGTTACTTGGGTAGCGGCACCATTAAGCAAATATGTTCCTCGCCGATAGCTAATCGTTGCCGTGCCACTTTTAATCATGGTCGTTGCCATTTGTTGTGCCGGATCAAACCATTGATAATTCATACGCCGAATTCGTCTAGTCAAATCATGTAAGCTAGTCTGACTATTAGGCATCGTCACCGTTAACGCGGTCGGAATGGCAAAATTTAGTGCCAATTTACTGAGCTGGTCGCCAGCTTTCATAGTTTCAAAGGAATCAGCACTTACCCCATAGAAAGCTTGGCCAAACACCGTTGCCTGATTGTCCTGATGAGCGTAGGTCGTTGTTTTCGGATTGGGTAACAAGAGAACCTGATTAGCCTTGACTAGTGCATTTTGTCGATAAACCCGATCTTGATTCCAATAAGCGGAAGTGCTGATACCAACTGGATAAACTTGATTTTGTGCAAACTGAATCACATAGCTATCCATCAATTTACTCAGTCCAGGACCACTACTAGCTGTAGCACCGCCAACAACAGGTGTTTTTAAGAAAACGACTCCGCCACGGTTCTCGATTAACCGTAATACCTTGGCAAAACGTTGATATGCTTTAAACTTCCCGTTCGTCCCAACAGTTGTTGTACTAATTGCAAACGGAATACCTTGCTGGTACAAAGTCTGACTAAGCTTATTCAGCAAATTAAGATCAGAATACGGGGTCACTTTAGTTATCGTTAACAGAGGTTGATAGTGACCACTAGTACCAAATAAAGTCGCAATCGTCTGCGTGGCTAACACTAAACTATACCCTCCAGTGGATAGGTAAGGTAAGTATCCATAGCGGCCAACAATTGTGCCATAGGGATATTCGTTTGTTAACAATGATTGTGCCTTCAAGTAACCAATTACCTTAGCCTTAGCGGGTAAATTCGTGAGTACCGTCATACTACTCGTAAATGGTAATAATTGCTGAATCTGGCGGTCACCACTCTGAAGGAATAACTGTTGCTGGTAGATTTTGAGACGCTGTACTTGCAACTGATGCGCTTCAGCGGCCGTCAAATTAGTTCCAATATGAAGTTGCACGCCCTTGAACTGATCACGATCCCTGATAAAAGCTGGGTTGTTAAGCCCGGTTTGTGGCCAATTAATCAATGTAATGACCCCTTGATAGTGTTTTAATTCACCAGCATGATAATCTTCAGCTGCTAATGTTCGCACCTTTATGTGTAGTCCAGTCATCATTCGTTGAACCGCAGCAATTTTTGCTTGATCATTATTAGCCACATTTTGTGAATCGTAAACTAGCATGACGCGCGTTGATTTCGTTGCCGCTTGGCCTTCTGTTGGCAGTAGCCAACCACCAATCATAACGGCACCCACGATTGCAAGCCACCATAGCCGCTTATGCATCTTGGTCCTCCTCTCGATAGGCATGCCACAAACGGTGGTTTAAAATATCTGAAATGAATAGTAAGAAGATCAGGTCAATACTAACCGGCACCATGAATAAATGTTTGGCTAAGTCAGCATCACCATCACCAATTAATGAAACAATGGGAACAAAAATGAAAATTGTTAAGAATCCCAGTACCAAGAAGAATCGTAAAACACCCTCAATTTGTCGCTGACGTAAATCATTGTAAAAACCAACCAAATAAACCATGGCTAACGCAACTACTAGTAAACAATTAAAAGCAAACTTTTGTGGAAAGAAGGCGCCAGCAAGCTGACTATATGTCGTAAAGAATGTCAATTGCTTTCCTGCTGGTGCTCCTGACGCTTTAGTATAATCACCAACGGCTTTAACCTGAGTAATCATGACATCCGCGGCTGCTAGATCCATCAGTTTGCCAAACTGCCTGAGGTGCGTTGCATAATACTTCAATACCCAGCCGACACCTAATTTCGAAACCAAATTCTTCTTCACGTATGAACCAGAGGCTTGAATGGTAGCAAATTGTTTTGCATAGTAATCCTGTGACTGCATTAAAGCATACTGCTCATCAATCCCATTCTTGGCTAAGGTCTTACTAGGATCATTAGTTTGTGTCAATACGCCATGCGAAAAAGTCTGGTAAGTATTAATATCCACAAAATCTTGACCAATCAACTTATACGTCAATCCACCCGTTATTAAAATAACGACCATTCCTGCAAGTAAATATACTCGCATTGCACTAAACCGCGGCAGGAACAGTAACCCAATCGTCACTACGACAAAACTTAAAGCTAATGGTGCATTTTGTGACTTACTCGTAATCAAGAGTAAAGTACTAATTAAATACAACCCAATTAGAGGCCATCGACGTCGGTAGCGTTGCCGTGCCAACAATAGAATTGCCGAAAATGAGATCAAAGTTAAGCTCAGCATTTGTGGTTCGGCAAAAAAAGAATTGAAATATAACGTGAACGAAGAATCACCAAAAAATATGACAACTAGTCCAGCAATCAGATAATTACGAAAGCGCTTAGCCGGATATGTCAAAGCATCCGTTAATAGATATATTCCACCCAAATAAGGAATGACGTTCACAATACCCATGAACCGAATGTCGAATACCGTTTTACTATAAAATAATTTATTAAGCCCGATAGCTAATTTTACAAATAAGGGCTGCGATGAAAAATTGACTGACTGGTAGTCATTGTAATATTTCATCAAGCCAAATTTCTGCGTCACAAAATCAAAATAATTATAGTGGGTTCCTAGTAGCTTGTAGATTCCATTGGTATACATAGCCCGATAAAAATCACCATTGTCGGCTAACCCATTAATTGGTGGTATAAATGCTACGTACAAGGCCAAACCAGCGCAAATTAACGTGGCTAGCAGTGGTGGCGGCATCAGTCGTTGACACAGCTGGCCCATGTGCTCAAATTGTTGCTTTAACTTAGTCACAAAGATTACCTCAATCTCTAATTAAACGCTGCGTTTAGAGCCGTCAAGTTGCTATACGAATACACCTGTCTCGTTTTAGCGTCACCAATACTGCCATTAATAACAGAATTCTTTTGCTGGACCTGTAATCGCCACACATTATTCATCGCTATTCGATAATGTCTTTGATCACGTAATGTCGCAAAAATCGATGCTACCAGTGCATAATTAGCAGCAGATTCACCACCAACACTCACCGTACCAGTCGTGGTGTAGCCATTTTCCAAGTCATGGTTGCTTACTCGCTGGACTAACCACCGCCGACTGGTCGCTTTTAATTGGCCAACTTCTGCCAAATGTAATAATGTTTCCAAGGCCTCTGAGGTATTTAAAGTGCCGTCACTATACTGTCCAGTCGTCCATTGATAGCTCTTAGCATATAGAGGAAAAACATCACCCAAATAACCCCCTCTAAGGACAACCAACTGCTTATGATACGCACTCCTTCCCTTTTTCGTGTCCTGTTCAAAATACTTGAGCGTTCGCAAGTCAAAATAAGCTAAGCTGCCAGTTGTCGTTGCTTTACGAGATCGGACATCATAATAATCAACTAAGTGTCCATCCTTGATCGCCGTATTGACCAAATTCTGGTAACGTTGAGTGGCTTCCTTGCGATAATGGTTTGTATGATGGGCTTGATCATAAGCAATCAACGCGCGAATAATCCGTAAATCATCCAACGTGGCATTAACTGCATACCGTTTCTGCGTACGCGGATCATATCGATAACTAAACAATCCCTTTTCATTAAAGGTCGTCTTCGTCTGGTGGTAAAACTGCCGAAACTTGGACCACTGTCGCGTCGTAACCAAATATTGTAACCACATTCCGGATGATTCACTGAGCATTTCGTGACCAGTAGCTTTTGCGCTTGTCCGCTTATGCGTGTCCAAATAGTTCGTGTAAAGGCCTTGCTTAGTCAAAAGACCACGCTTAATAAACGCGACCAGACTTGTCCGTCGCTTCTTGGACTCAGTAGTTGCATAATTCGTGGTAGTAACAAAACCAGTCGGTGCTTGTTGTGGAATTTTAACCGTAACTTGTTTCTGACAGCCACCCACAATCATCACCACTAATAGTGCGATCAGCCATTCCAGATAGCGAAGACACCCGGTGTACCTACTGCAAATCCTTGTCATTTTGCTTTGCCCAATCACCATAGGCCGTTATTCGTGGTTGATTACGACCCGCTTGACGTTCCTGTTCAATCGCCTGTTGCGCAACGATATTCAAATAATTGAATGGTTCATCAAAATTAGGTGAGAATAACATGTCAACAAATGCCAGGTCATCAATCGTATTACCATTTTGAATCGCAATAGATAACGCGTTAGCTGACTGTGCCACTTCATGCGCACTTAAGAACTGCGCACCCAAAATTTTACGATTTTCTGGATTATAAATTAATTCAATCGTGAGTTTAGCCGTACTTGGCATATAGGCAGGACGCCAATTGCCCTCATAGGTCACCCGTTCAGCTGGAATATGACTCAGTTTAGCCATGGACAGCGTCAACCCCGTCGTTGCTAGCGTATGGTCAAAGAGTTGCATCGCTGACGTTGCCTGTGTCCCCATATATCGTTGTTGATTACCAAACACATTGACCCCGGCTAATGCACCTTGCCGAACTGCATTGGTTGCTAGTGGTGTATAAGCAGACCGTCCAGTGGGATTAAAATTAACAACGCATGAATCACCTGCAGCGTAAATATCTGGATCAGAAGTTTGAACATAGTCGTTGATAATGATGGCACCGTGTTTATCCATTTCAACTTGACCGCGCAATAATTCCGTATTAGGCACAAAACCAGTCCCCACAATCGCTAAGTCAGCGGTGAAATCACCATGATTGGTCTCCATTACAAGTTCCCCATCATCATTACCCGTAAAAGCGGTAACTTGATGATTTAGAAGAACTTTAACACCATGTTCCTTCAGTAATTTTACTGCTCGGTCTGACATATCCTTACTAATATAATTATTCAAAATTTGATCATGTGATTGGAAAAGCGTTACCTCGTGGTTAGTATTGGCATAACTTTCAGATAATTCCGTTCCGATATATCCCGCACCAATAATCGCAATTCGCTGATTGTCTTGAGCCGTCTTATAGATTTCTTGAGCTTGACTGTATGTCTTGCACAACAAGACTTTCGATTCATCGATACCAAAAATTGGTGGAACCGCGACATTCGAACCAGTCGTCATTATCAATTTGTCATAAGTATCACCAAACACTTTTCCGGTTGCCATATCAACCACTTGTAAAGTTTTTGTCTGAACGTCAATTTTTAATACGTTATGCTTAGTTTTAACTTCTGCCCCTAACTTCGCCAAGGTTTCTGGTGATGAGTAGAACATATCCTCTAGATGATTGACTTTCCCTCCGAGGTAGAGATAGATCCCGCATGACAAGAATGAGATATTATCATCCCGTTCATAAATTGTGACCGTTGCTTCTGGATGATCCTTTAAAATTTGGGCAGCCGCAGCCGTACCAGCATGTGTACATCCGACAATGACAATCTTCATTTTATTTTTCTCCTAGTTATAATTTTATTTATTTAAACATAGGTTCATTATAACCGCTTTACGTCATAATATACATAACTGTAGTCAATATAAATACCAGTCACAGTAAATCAATTATAAAAAGCTGACGTCGATCCCCAGCCTACACAGTATGACAGCCACCAATCAGCTGTAATTTCATATAAGTCCCATCACCGTGTGACTTATACAGTTGCATCGTACTCTAAATAGTTTATTACAATTATTATTAACTTAATTAATAATAACTTTACTGCAAAAAAGGTGGTGTCAAACAGTTTCACTTAACCATTTTTTGGTATAGTATGTATTGGTGAGCATTGTTTGTGTTAATTCAAGTTAAGGAGTCCGTTTATGTATCGCTACTTTATTCAGCCCCAGTTAAATAAATTCAATAATTCTTTGATTGGCTACGAAATGTTAATTCGTTATCGTGAGACTGATCAAGATAGGTGGACATTGCCAGAGAGCTTCGATAATATTCCCATCGATGTACAAGTCAGCTTACTAAAGGCTTCGGCAAGTGAATTAGCATTAAAAATTGGATCGGTATCAATTAACTTTAACCGCAAACAATTTCTAAATGACGATATTGCGGCTGCGGTCATCGATGCCCAAAAGAAACTATTCCCGATAAACGTCATCGTTGAAGTCACCGAGGAACCAGGCGAAGAGTCATTCACGCTGGCAGCCATGCAACAACAAATTGATAAGTACAAGGCCAACGGATTACAATTCAGTATCGATGATGTTGGCACGGGTATTAATGTTTACGACCACATCAAGCCCTTACTCGAATCTGCTGAAGAAATCAAATTCGCTATGCAAAACTTTCGCGCCGAAGATCGAGAAAATGAAATTCCCATTCAATTAAAGTTTTGGCGTGATGTAGCCGTACAGCATGATATTCGATTAATTCTAGAGGGTGTTGAAAACGATACTGAAGATCAAATGGCCGACGATTTAAATATTTCGCTACGACAAGGCTATTATTACGGTAAACCCCATTTATTCAAGTTAAAAGTCGACCATCAATGAGGCACTCTGCTTGTTATTGAAAAGTCATTATTTACGCTCTAATTAAAATCAGCCGTGAAATCCTGATAGATTTCACGGCTGATTTATTTAATCATTATTATTTAGTTGTTTTTTTGGTTGCTTTAGGTGTTGCGTTATCTTCCTTAGACAACTTAACACCCAGGTCCTTAATGTAAGTCCGTAAATCGTCCTTAACATCCGGATGAGTTAACCCATATTCGATCGTTGTCTTCAAGTAACCAAACTTGTAGCCAACATCGTGCCGGGTTCCCTTAAATTCATGAGCAAAGACGCGTTGAGTCTTGTTTAACGTATCAATAGCATCCGTCAATTGAATCTCATCGCCCTTACCAGGTTTTTGATTTTCCAGGACATCAAAAATTTCTGGTGTTAACAAGTAACGACCAATGATGGCAAGATCACTAGGTGCATCTTCAGGGGATGGCTTTTCAACGAAGTTATTAACGTTATATAAGCCAGGTTCCTTTTCGCTTTCAGGATTAATGACACCATACTTAGAAACTTCCTCGTGAGGCACCTTCATCACAGCTAGCGTCGACGCATGCGTCTTATCATAGCTATTCATTAGTTGTTTCGTTAACGGAACTTTGTCCTCCATCAAATCATCACCAAGCATTACGACGAAAGGTTCATCGCCAACGAAAGCTTTAGCCGTTAACACGGCATCCCCTAAACCACGCGGATGTGATTGCCGAATAAAGTACAAGTTAATGTCCGTAGTTTCTTGAACCAACTTGAGCATTTCTTCCTTGTGCTTAGCCCGTAAGTTATCCTCTAATTCTGGGTTAGAATCATAGTAATCTTCAATACTACGCTTGCTCTTACCCGTTACAATAACAATGTCTTCGATGCCCGATTTACGAGCTTCGTCAACTATGAACTGAATCGTTGGTTTATCAACGATTGGTAACATTTCCTTAGGCATCGCCTTAGTAGCAGGCAAGAACCGTGTTCCTAATCCGGCCGCTGGGATAACGGCTTTTCTAACTTTTGACATGTGATAAATCCTCCTAAAAATAGTGAAATTAGTTTGGAAATTCCTACTGAATCTCAGGTTTCCCCTCGCGCTTCATTAATTGTGGAATGACTTCCTTAATATCAGCACTCTTATATAATACATCATAAATTGCTTCGGTGATGGGCATTTCGATATTTTGTTGCTGCGCTAATTCATAAGCCGCTTTAGTTGACGGAATACCTTCAATAACCATGCCCATCGTCTTAATGACCGTCTTGAGGTCCTGACCAGCACCTAACTCGTTACCAGCCCGCCAGTTACGAGAATGGACACTCGTAGCCGTGACAATCAAATCACCAACACCGGACAACCCAATAAACGTCAAGGGATTCGCGCCTAGCGCCACTCCGAGTCGACTAATTTCAGCCAATCCACGGGTCATTAACGCGGCCTTCGCATCATCACCATAACCCAGACCATGTAACGCACCAGCGCCCAAGGCAATAATATTTTTAAGTGCCGCTCCTAATTCAACGCCCACCACGTCGGTATTTGTATAAATGCGGAAATAATCATTCATAAAAAGCTGCTGCACTAACTCAGCCGCAGTTTCATCAGCACTGGCTGCCGTGATTAACGTAATATCTCGACGAGCCACTTCTTCAGCATGGCTAGGACCTGACAGGACCACGATTGCTTGCCGTAATTCAGCGGGGATTTCCTCCGCTAAAACTTGTGACAACCGCTTGTGAGTATCTTGTTCTAACCCCTTGCTAGCATGTACGATAATTGGTTGATCGTGCGTCTTTGCAAGCACGGCAGTCACTTGTTGAGCCACCTCACGAATCGCTTTAGTGGGAACGACAAACAAGATGACATCGGCACCAGTAATTGCCTGCGATAGGTCGGAATAGGCCGTCAATGTCTCTGAATAATGAAAATCAGGAACATAACGCTGATTCGTATGTTGTTCATTTAATTCCGTGACCTGGGCCGGCGAATACGACCACAAACGCACTGACTGACCATTTTCATCTAACAAATTTGCCAGTATACTACCCCATGAGCCAGCACCTAGAACGGCAACTTTTTTTATCATTCAAAAACCCTCTAATCTACTTATTTTCGGTGACAACTTTTTGACCAGAACCTGCTAAATACCAGCGATTATCCGGATTATGATACCGGCGCCACATTATTAAACCAATGCTACCAAAGAACAATACCACTGACAACGCTTGTGAGACCCGAATAACGTTAAATAGCATGAGAGAATCAGTACGCATGCCCTCCGTAAAGAAGCGACCAAAGGCGTACCAAGCAACATAAGTTAAGAAAACATCACCTTGCTTATACCAATGTGTACGGTGTCGCGTAACCATCAGTAAAACAAATCCTAATAAGTCCCAAACCGACTCATACAAGAATGTCGGTTGCCGATATGCACCGCGAATATACATCTGATTAATTAGCCATTCCGGCAAGTGCAACCCTTGCAAAAAACTCAAACTAGTCACCCGCCCAAAGGCTTCCTGGTTCATAAAGTTCCCCCAACGACCAATACCTTGACCCATAATCACTGTGGGCGCCGCAATATCAAGCATTAGCCAAGTGGGAATGAATCGTGACCGGCAGAACAAGATGACCACAATGCCCGCACCAATTAGCCCACCATAGATGGCAATCCCCCCATCCCAAATCCGGATGATTTCGCCAGGATTCTGACTATAGTACGACCACTGAAAAATCACATAATAAGCACGGGCAGCAATCAAAGTAAACGGAAGCGCCCATAAAATCATATCGTAAATGTCATCGGGCCGAACTCCTCGTTGCTGGCCTTCACGTACAGCTAGGGCCACCGCAATGACGACGGCACTTGCAATAATGACGCCGTACCAATGGACCTGAATAGGTCCTAACCGTAGTGCAATTGGGTTGAGTGCCCCTAAAACGGTATTCACGCTACTGCCATCTCCTTATTACTTGTGAGAATCGTGCACGGAATTAGACTTGATCAACTTATTCAAGTTATCGTCAAAGACCTTCGTCGCGTCGTACCCCATACTTTCAGCACGGAAGTTCATCGCCGCTGCTTCAATAATAATTGCTAGGTTACGCCCAGTTTTAACTGGAATCGAGATTTCAGGCACTTCAACATCAAAGAATTTCCGATTCTGTTCTCCATTTCCTAGTCTATCAAATTGCTTATCAGGCGTCCAATTCTCAAGGTGAACAATTAAATCAATATCCGTATCCTGTCGAACTGCACCAGCACCGAAGAGATTCATCACGTCAATAATACCGATACCACGAATCTCTAAGAGGTGATTTAAAATTGCAGGTGCTTCACCGACAAGGGTTTGTTCATCTTGTTGATAAACATCGACTCGGTCATCCGCAATCAGGCGGTGGCCCCGTTTAACTAATTCCAACGCCGTTTCACTCTTCCCAACACCAGAATCACCGGTAATTAGAACACCCAAGCCATAAATATCAACTAACACGCCATGAACAGACTGTCGTTCAGCCAACTTGCCTTCCAAGTAATTCGTCATATTACTTAGTATCCGAGATGACGTCATTTTCGTGCCCAAAATCGGCACGCTATTTTCCTCACCAGCCTGCACCAATTCTTCTGGAACGGGTAATCCGGTTGAGATGACAAACGCTGGTGTCGTCAGCTGACACATTTTTCGAAAAATCATCAACCGTTCGTCATGACTCATGTTTTTCGAATAAGCGGTTTCAGTTTTACCTAACAATTGCACCCGTTCACGTGGATAATAGTTGAAGTAACCGGTCAGTGCCAGCCCCGGACGTGAAATATCGCTAGTTGTAATATCCTTTTTCTCTAACAAGTCAGCGCCATGATAAACTTCCAGACGCGTATTTTTCACCAAATCGGCAACGGTTACACTTCCTGCCAAAAGAATCCCTCCTAATAATAAAAAAGTGTGGCCCGCGTTGTCCAGTCGCGCCATTACGCTACCCTTTCAAGCGGCCACACTTTTATGACTGAAAACGGATTATTTCTATCCTCTAATCTTAGCACTTTAAAGCGCTTTATTCACCATCAACGCCGTCTTTTGCGAAAAAGTTAGAGACAATCACGTTGGCAAGCGACATCAATATTGAAACGACCATCGCCATTCCAAAACTGGAAAAACCAAAATTGCCCTTACCAACAACGTAAGATGTCATTTGTAGCATAAAGCCATTAATGACAATACTAAACAACCCCAATGTTAGTAGCGTGATTGGCAACGACAATAACAGTAAGAACGGCTTAATCGCCGCATTAAGAATTGCAAGGACAAAACTGGCAATTAATGCCATCCAGACACTCGCAACGTGAAAGCTACTCTGAAAGAAGCCCGCAATCGCAATAAACAAGATCGTGTTAATTAAAATTCGTTTCCAAAAGCCCACTTTATAATCACTCCATTAATCTTAGTGCTGCGGATCATCCTCTTCATGAACATTATGAATTTCTTTACGTCCATGCGCTTGCGGCTTAGTTTGCTCACCCGTACTTTGCCGCATTTGTTCGAAGAAGCCCGTATTGTCTGGTTTACTTGGGATAATTGTCATTAATACTAAGTATACCAAAACACCAAAGCCATGGGTAATTAGAGTTAAAATGACGTAGAGTACACGTAATACCGTTGCATTCCAATTTAAATATTCAGCGATGCCACCAAGGACGCCGGCAAAAACTCGATTATTAGATTTGGTTAACTTTTGTTTTGTATTTGATTTCATAGTTAGACGCTCCTTATAAGTATTGTCTAACCATATCTTACTAATTGTAAAAGCCGGTTGCAAACTAGACGACCGGCTTTTAGTAATTATTTATGATTTGTTATACTAAATTGGAGCTTTCCGGATTCAATTCAATGATCTCACCGGTATTCAAATAAACGATCCATTCACCAATGTTAGTCACCAACGCCCCGATACGCATCAAATAGGTCGCGACATTGAGATAGTCGGTAGATCCAATGACAGTCTCAGGATGGCGTTCCATCTTGGAAATTCCCTTCTCATTGATTTGGTCGTACATTTCGCCAACTTTAGCATCCTTAGCAGCGACCCGGCGTGCTTCCTGATCATCACTCTTAACGTAAGCGGCCAGCATTTCCTCAACCATCTTACGGACGCGGTTCCCCATTTCTGATAAAGCCGCTTCAATTTCTGGCACGCGCACATTGCCTTTGACCCGAATCGTTGCGTGGGCAATGTTACGTGCGTAATCCGCCATACGTTCCAATTCAGAAACCGCCTTTAAAATGGTGACAATCTCCCGTAAGTCTGAAGTAACGGGTTGGTATAACGCAATCATTTCAAATGACTTTTGTTCTAGTTCAACTTCACGTTGGTTGATTTTAGCATCATTATCGATGATTTCTTGGGCTAAGTCGCGGTCATGATCAATAAATGCTTTGACCGCCTTTTCAATCGTTTCGCTGACCATCATTCCCATTTCAGTGAAGTTCGCATCAATATCGTTTAGTTCATCATCAAAAAGTCGTCGCATGGTTTTTTCCTCCTAACCAAATCGTCCCGAAATATAGTCATTGGTTTCTTGTTTAACCGGATTCATGAAAATCTGCTTCGTGTCGTTAACCTCAATCAGTTCACCATTCAAGAAAAACGCCGTTCGATCAGAAATTCGTGAAGCCTGCTGCATGTTATGCGTAACAGTTATGATAGTGTAATCTTGGCGCAAATTCAATAGGGTCTCTTCAATCATTCGACTTGAAATTGGATCTAACGCGCTGGTAGCCTCGTCTAAAAGAATAATATCAGGTTCCACGGCCAGTACCCGCGCGATACAAACCCGTTGTTGCTGCCCACCAGATAAGGACAACGCATTGGCGTGTAAGCGGTCCTTGACTTCATCCCAAATTGCCGCTTGTTTTAGACTTTTTTCAACCGCCGCATCTAACCGTTCTTTATCATGAACGCCGGCCAATCGTAGACCATAGACTACATTTTCATAAATTGAAAATGGAAACGGATTAGGCTGTTGGAACACCATGCCGATTTCTTTACGCAACTGCACGGTATCCGTCGTTGGCGCATAAATATTATGCCCGTTGAAATTAACTTCACCGGTAATCGTGACATTGGGAATCAAATCATTCATCCGATTCAAACAACGTAAAAATGTTGATTTGCCACAGCCGGAGGGACCAATCAAAGCTGTAATGCCTTTGTCATCAAAATCAATATTAATTCCTTTGAGGGCCTCTTTTTTACCATAAAATAATGATAAATTCTCAGTGGTTAAAATTGTACTCATGAACGGTCCTCCTATCCAAAATTCCCAGAAATATAGTCATTTGTCAGATCCACTTGCGGATTCGTAAAGATCTCACCAGTCTCTGAATATTCTAAAACTTTTCCGAGATTAAAGAACGCTGTATAATCACTTATCCGCGATGCTTGTTGCATATTATGGGTCACAATAATAATGGTATAATTTTGCTTTAATTCTAATAACGTGTCCTCAATTTGGCTTGTAGACACCGGATCTAGCGCACTAGCTGGTTCGTCAAGCAACAAAATATCTGGTTTAACTGCAATCGCTCGGGCAATACAGAGTCGTTGTTGCTGACCACCAGACAAGGCTAGGGCGCTCTTGTTTAAATCATCTTTAACTTGATCCCACATGGCGGCTTGTCGCAAAGATCGTTCAACAATTTCATCCAAGTCTTGTTTTTTATTCATCCCACGTTGACGAAGGGCGAAGGCAATATTTTCATAAATCGACTTTGCAAACGGATTAGGTCGTTGAAAAACCATGCCAATGTGGCGACGCATTTCATAAACATCGATATCATTACTATTGATATCCAAATCCCGATACATAATCTTACCCTTAACAGTCGCAATCCGATCGTTCATCCGGTTTAGCGAGCGTAAGTAAGTTGACTTACCTGAACCGGAGGGACCAATCAACGCACTGATCTTATACCGTTCAAACTGCAAATCCCCCTCTGAAATCGCCTCGGAATTACCGTAAAACACGTGCAAATCCTCGGTCGAAAGCGCAATTTCATGGTCTTTTGGATCAAACGTCATAATGTTACGTTGTGTCGTTGTCATTGTATTATCTGCCATCAAAACGGCCTCCTTTATTCAGCGGTTAAATGTTTGTACAAGCGTTTGCCAAGCCAACGAGCTAAGAAGTTAAAGAGTAGTACCGCAATAATTAAGACGGCTGAAGCACCCGCGGAGACAGCCTTGGCATCTGGCATAATCCCCTCCGAATTAATTTTCCAAATATGAACAGCTAGCGTTTCAGCGGGCCGTAACGGACTAAGTGGACTGCTAATATCAAATGGATTCCAATTAGTAAAATCTAAGGCCGGTGCGCTTTGACCTGCAGTATAAATTAAGGCGGCCGCTTCACCGAAAATTCGACCAGCACTCAAAACAACCCCCGTAATAATACTTGGTAATGCGGCCGGGACAACAATTTTCGTAACTGTCTCCCAACGCGATAATCCCAAGGCATAGCCGGCCTCTCGCTGATTGTCTGAAATGTTCGCTAGTGCTTCTTCAATACTTCGAGTCAAAATTGGCAAGTTAAAGACGGTGAGTGCAAACGCCCCTGACAGAATTGAGAACCCTAGTTTAAACTGAACAACAAAGAACAAATAACCAAATAAGCCGACGACCACGGACGGTAATGAACTCAAGATTTCAATAGTTGTTCGAATAAGCCCAGTCAATGTATTTTGTGGCGCATACTCATTGAGATAAATACCCGCACCAAGTGAAATAGGTAGCGAGATCAATAGTGCCAAAAATAATAAGTAGAAGGAATTGAACAATTGAATGCCAATCCCACCACCCGCCTCAAATGCTAGCGCTGGTGACGTTAAAAAATGCCACGAAATCTTAGGAACGCCTTGAATCAGAATATATCCCAACAGGGCAATTAAAATAATGACCACAAAGGCCGCGACACCATACAGAATTCCAGTCGCAAGTTTATCAATGCGTTTAGCGTTCATTGTTTAATTTCCCCTTTCGACCAATATAGCGAATAACTAAGTTAAAGACTAACGACATCAGTAACAGGATCATCGCTAACGACCACAGTGCATTGTTTTGTAATGAACCCATGACGGTATTTCCAATTCCCATCGTCAAGATACTAGTCAAAGTCGCCGCTGGTGAGACTAAGTTATGTGGTAATAACGTTGCGTTCCCAATCACCATTTGTACCGCGAGCGCTTCCCCAAAGGCGCGGGCCATCCCGAAAACCACGGCCGTCAGCATACCGGGAATTGCCGCCCGTAAGACCACTTTATAAATCGTTTGCCAGCGCGTAGCCCCTAATGCTAACGAGGCTTCCCGATAATATCGAGGAACTGCATTCAGCGCATCCGCGGTCATTGATGTCACAGTTGGTAAAATCATGACGAACAGAACAAAAGTCCCGGATAAGATCCCATAACCACTACCACCGAACGTATTCCGAACAAATGGTACAACCACTTGTAACCCGATAAACCCATATACAACCGAAGGAATGCCGACTAATAATTCGGTTACCGGCCGAAGAATTTTAGCCCCCCGGCGCGGCGAAATCTCAGTCATAAAAACGGCCGTCCCAATGGCAAACGGTGTTGCAATCAGGGCTGAAAGAATCGTAATTAAAAATGAACCAACAATCATTGGCAATGCGCCAACAGCGGGTTGTCCATTCGTGCCAACCGTGCCAGGATTCCACTGGGTGCCACTCAGAAATTGCCATAAATTAATATGATTCTGAAAGAAGGTTGCTAACCCCCGTGATGCAACAAAATAGAAAATTAAAAAGACTATGCCGACAATCAGCGCTAAACAAATTAGACTGATGGCCTTACCACGTCGCTCGATTTTACTGGCAACTGATTTTTTTAATAAACTTTCTCGAATTTTATCCATGCGCTCTCCCTCATTTCACGACAGAAACTTTACCGGCCGCATTCCGCTGTACTTGCATATCATGGACCGAAATATAACCTAACTGCTTGACTAATTTTTGCTGAACAGCGGTTGATAAAATATAATCAATAAATTTTTTAGTTAACTGGTTGGGGTGTTTACCCGTGTATAAATGTTCATAAGACCAGATATACCACCGATTATTGCGGACATTTTGCTCTGTTGGTCGCACCCCATCCACTTTAACTGTCTGTACCGACTGGTCTAAATAGGAGAATGCCACGTAGCTGATTGCACCAGGCGTACTAGCAACAATTGACCGTGCTAGTCCAGATGAATCTTGTTCCTGAGAATCCGTACTCTTATTCCCCTTTAAAGCATATCGCTCAAATGTTTTCCGGGTTCCAGAGCCTTGTGCCCGATTAATTAACGTAATCGGCAAATTGCGCCCACCGACCTCACGCCAGTTCGTCACCTTACCCGTAAAAATTTGAATGAGTTGACGTTGCGTTAAATTAGTAACACCGGCTTTTTTGTTAACGATGGGGGCGATGCCGACTACGGCGACCCGGTGATCAATTAACTTGCTAGCCGTAATACCACTTTGCTCTTCGGCAAAAATATCAGAATTACCGATGGCAACGGCGCCAGCCTGGATTTGACTAAGTCCCGTTCCAGAACCACCACCCTGAACATTAATGAACACACCGGTATGATTACTGCTGTACTGCTCACCGGCCGCTTCAACTAGTGGTTGTAAGGCCGTTGATCCAACTGCAGTAATTGATTCACTGGCACTAGTACGATCACGATGTGTGTATCCCAATCCAACTAGTCCAATAATCACGATCAACACGATTAATTGGATGACCCGACTTTTTTTCATAACTAATATACCTCCTACCCATTGCTCATAATCAATAATACAAAGTTTGTGTAAATGCTTGATATGAGTTTTGTAAAGATTGTGTAAACGTCGATATATTTTTAACTATTTTGCGTCTTAGCAACCACAGAATGAAAGAATCATTAGAATATTATACAAAAAAACGATTTTCACAGGTTACATTCACCGCAAAAATCGTTATAACTACGAATTATATCAGTTAGTTTGATCTAACATCTGTTTATAAGCCAGCTTTACAAGTCACCACAATACTTTCCTGTCACATTCTAGAAACCTCACCCGGCAGTCATTAACTGACTGTACTTAAAATCAGTCTGAAACAATTCAGCCAGCACTATCAGTCGCTATCATGTTCAACCACTGTTATCGGTAATGTGACCGTCATCGTTGTCCCCACACCCCGTTGACTAGCAACTTCGATCGTACCGTGCATCGCATTTACCAATTCCTGAACAATTGCCAGTCCCAGCCCAGTCCCACTCACTAGCTGTTGTGAGCGAGATGGACTTGCACGGTAAAATCGTTCAAAAATGCGCTGTTGATCATCCACACTGATGCCGATTCCCGTATCCTTAACAATTAACGACCAAGTCTGTTGACTGACCAGTGATGCAATCGTTACACTCCCACGGGGTCGGTTATACTTGATTGCATTTGTAAGCAAATTTTTGACAATCTGGTTCAACTTTTGTGGATCACTAGTTACCGTTAAATCTGCGTCAACTTGATTATTGATCGTTAAATGTTGTCGTTCAATCGCCTGTTGGACCACTACGAGTTCTTGTTCAATCAACGGTCGAACAGCTACTGGCACCAATGTTAACAGCGTCGTATTCTGCGCCCGGATTCGCGATAATGATAAAACATCTTGAATTAAATCAATTAACCGTTGACTCTCATCAGCAATAATATGCAAAAATTGATCTAAAGTTGCCGGATCGTCCTTAGCCCCACTTAGCAAGGTTTCGGTAAAACCAGAAATTGCCGTGATTGGCGTCTTCAACTCGTGACTCGCATTACTGACAAAATCATCCTGCATCTGTTCAATCATGTACACTTCAGTAATATCGTACAACATCAAGACGATTTGAAATTGCGACCGATTTCCTTGAATGTAAACAGTTGAAGCCTCAACCACCTGCGTATTCGGCGCCGGTGTCAAGGTAATCGTTGCCCGCTGATTATGGCTACTAGCAATCGTATCCTCAATTAATTTAGTCAACGCATATAATTGAATATCTTTCGTATAAACATGAGCCACCGTGTTAACAGAGACTTGTAACAGTTCACTCATTGCCGGATTTGATAGTTGAACTTGCCGTCGATGATCAATGACCATCACGCCCACGGGCAAGTATCGCATAATCATCATTAATTCTTTTTCTTGTAATTCCGCACGCCGTGTCTGGTGTTTCTGATAACTTTCTAACCGATTAACGGCCTGCGCCAAACTATACAATGGATCTGATTGTGGTAATAAAATATGCGGTGGAAACTGTTGGCTACTCATTTGACGGAGTTTAGCCTCCATGCGATCAATGGTCTTTTGACGTTCACTTTGTTGCCGCCAAACAATGATTCCTTCAATAACTGCCAGAACCAACCAGGCGCACCCTAAACTACCCGCTAATTGCCAAGTCCACTTAATTGGCGAAAAATGCTGCAACATAACCAACACGATCAAGATAGTCAATACATTTTCCATGAGCAATAATCGGGTGGTCTGTTGCCAGCGATTATGCATGGTCGTCACCAACAAATTCATAGCCAAACCCTCGTACTGTCCGAATTAATTGCGGCTGTTTGGGATCAACTTCAATTTTTTCACGTAAATGTGAAATGTGGATATCAACAATCCGAGTCTCACTAGCATAGTCGTATCCCCAAACATGATTTAAAATCGCATCACGGCTAAGTACTCGGCCTTCTCGTTCCACAAAATACACAAGTAACTCAAATTCCTTAGGCGTCAAACTAATATTGTGACCATTACGGGCAACCCGATACTTATTTTGATCAATTTGTAGATCCCCAACTATCATTACCGAACGATTGACAGGTATCCCCGGCGTCGGTGGTATCACTGATTCGTCTGGCGTTGCTCGCCGAATGACAGCTTTAATTCGAGCAAGCACCTCACGTGGTGAGAATGGCTTCGTAATATAGTCATCTGCACCTAATTCTAGGCCAAACACTTTATCAAATTCATCATTCTTAGCCGTCACAATAATGATTGGCGTCTGAACCTTCTCTTGCCGTAACTTTTTAGTAACTTCCATTCCATCAAGCTCAGGCAACATTAAATCTAATAAAATACAAGTAAATGATTGAGCTAAACCTAATGACAACGCGTCCGCACCATTCGTCGCTGTCACAACTTCATACCCCGCCTGCTTCAAGTTATATGATAATAACGTCACGATAGCCGGCTCATCGTCTACCACTAAAATCTTATCCATGGTCATTAATCCTCCAGATCAGTGAATAACACAATTCCTAACTCGTGTGGGGCGCCATTATAGATCGCCGTTTCGGTAATAATCAATTCCTGTTGCCGATTACGCACTTTTAAATGAACATATGTCGGACTTTTGAGTAAAGCCGCATAAAATTGGGCCTCCGTATTAACTGGTTGCCGATTACACTCCAAGATAATATCCCCTAAATCGAGGTTTAATTTATCAGCCGGTGTGTGTGGTCTCAAACCAATTACTCGCACCCCTTGCTCCGTATCCGCGTATCGAAACTGCTGATGACGATCATGATACCGGTGCTGTGCTAAGATTCCCCAAGTTAGCACCACAACCAACCCCATCAGTGCCAGGAGCCACTGCGGACTGAGTGCCGCAAAACGTGCAATAATTGCAACCAATACACTAACCACTGCAACCCAACTAAAGCGACTTGCTAATTGACGCCACGCAATTTGTGGCAACTGTTTATAAACTCGAACGCTTGTCCCAATTAACAAAGGTAACAATAAAATACTGAAGGACCGTTCACCAACCATAAAAACTGGCCACCAACTAAACACTGCGTGCAACCAATCGCCAGGAATCAATACCCCAACTGGTAAAACCACCAATTGCTGCCACCGATAGCGAACAAGCCGTTTACCACGTTGATCCGGTTGTAACTGTGGCGAACGACCATCCTGATCATGCCAACGTAACAATATCGCCGTAGTAGCTAAAACCATTGCCAGTAATATCAACCCGTTCACGACCAAGTTACCGCTCATGCTCGTTGTGGCAAGACCGTGTCGTTGTAAGGCACCACCAACCGTGGTTAGTTCCGGACTCATGGCCCAATAAATTAGCCAACTCAAACCAAAAGCCGTCACTGGTACCAATGCTCCTGGAATAATAATTAAACTGATTGCTGCCACCGCTTCGTAAATTACGACCCAGATGGGAGCCACCACTAATCCCAATGCCAAGCTAATAGCGGTCATTAGAATTCCTAACAAACAACCATCCATTAAAAAGTGACGGACTTCAACTAATTGTGGGTTGATGGCACTATGAAAATACTGACGCTCATTCTTGACTCGTCGTTTAGCGGTTAAATAGCTACGTAACAACCCTAACCAGACTAACGGTTGTAAAAGAAACAATTCAAAAATCTTTAATACCTGCATGTGCGTGACCCCTAACGTTAAACTCTGAAGTTAGTATAGCATTTTTGCCGAAGGAGACCAACGACGTTTCAATTCCGTTAGTCGTGCTATTACCACGTTAATATCTCTATATTATAAGACTAGTGGCTAAAAAAATACTAAGATGACCTACGCAACGATAGGTCACCTTAGTATATGTGCAAATCTATTGCGGATTGCGCTGGGCTAATTTCCATTGTAAATATGCATCCATAAACGGATCAAGGTCCCCGTCCATCACAGCCTGACCATCATGTGACTCATAATTAGTCCGATGATCTTTAACCATCGTGTACGGATGGAAGACGTAGGATCGAATTTGTGACCCCCAGCCAATATCCATCTGTTCACCTTGAATTGCAGCCCGTTCCTTGGCCTTTTTCTCTTCTTCGCGCTCGTATAGCTTCGCTCGTAACATATTCAACGCCGTTTGCCGGTTTTGTAATTGTGACCGCTGTGCCTGACTGGCAACCACAATTCCCGTTGGCACATGGGTAATGCGCACTGCTGAAGAAGTTTTATTGACATGTTGACCACCGGCACCACTGGCCCGATAAACATCAATTTTTAAATCTTCAGGCCGAATGTCAACATCAACCGTATCATCTAGTTCGGGCATCACATCAACACTAGCAAATGATGTATGCCGCCGTCCAGCTGCATCAAATGGTGAAATCCGAACTAACCGGTGGACACCTTTTTCAGAGCGCAAATATCCGTACGCATTGTGACCACTAATTAGTAAGGTTACGCTCTTAATACCAGCCTCATCACCAGCTTGATAGTCCACCGTTTCAACCTTAAAGTTATGGCTGGCCGCCCATCGAGTATACATCCGTAGTAACATGGCACCCCAGTCTTGAGATTCAGTCCCACCAGCTCCTGGATGAATTTCCAAAATGGCATTGTTGCGATCATAGGGCCCATCTAAAAGCAGATTGAGCCGGTACTGTTGTAAATCGTGTTCGGCGTGCTGGAAATCCGTTTCAAACTCAGCCTGCATCTCAGCATCTGGTTCCTCGTTTAATAATTCGTACGCGACCGCCAAATCCCCAACTTCATCAGCTAACTGTTTAAACGTCTCATACTTGCCTTTCAAGACATTATTATCATCAATAACCTTCTGTGCAGCTGCTTGATCGTCCCAAAAACCGGGCTCGGCCATGCGGGCTTCATTTTCTTGAATGCTTTCGTTCAAAGCATCTAAGTCAAAGCGACCCCCTAAAGTCGTCGACAGCACTTTGCATTTCTTCGATCAGGTGTTTATATTCACTTAATTCCACAAAGAACCCTTCTTTCAACTTATTTATTAATTATTTAATATCAATTAAAATTGTAAAACGAGCCTAAGACCTTGGTCTCAGACTCGCTAGCACTAACGTTAAATTTTAACGTTGAATATTTTGGCGAATTTCGGACTTCATGAAGAGACGGGTCGTATCGTAATCAATATCTGCAACCATTTCTTCAAACATCTGATAACCATCACGTTGGTATTCAACTAATGGATTCAACTGACCATAGCCCCGCAAACCGATCGATTGTCGTAATTGATCCATCGCATCAATATGGTCCGTCCAATGTGAATCGACCACTCGTAAAATAACGACTTTTTCAAATTCTAGCATCTGACCAGCATCATAAAGCTGTTTAGCCTTATCCGCATAAATCTTATCAACGCGGTCCATCAAGTAAGTCTCAACCTCCGCTGGTGACTTGCCCTTTAAATCAGCCACACTAATCGAGTCTTCCTTGACCATTGCTGCTTGAGCAAAATCAACGACCGCATCCAAATCCCAATCCTTGGAATCACCCTGCATGTGAAGTTGTACCGTCCGTTCGACAGTCCGCTTGATCATTGGCATAATGACCGGCTTCAAGGATTTTTCTTCCATAATGACTTGTTGGCGCTCACCGTAAATCACTTCACGTTGTGCCCGCATGACATCATCATATTGTAAAACGTTCTTCCGGGAATCATAGTTATTCCCTTCAACCCGTTTTTGAGCTGATTCAACTTGGCGAGTAATCATTCGTGATTGAATGACCGCATCATCATCTTCAACGTTCATCCGTTGTAAGAAGTTCTTGATCCGTTCTGAACCGAACCGTAGCATCAAATCATCTTCAAGTGAGAGGTAGAATTGTGACATACCAGGATCACCTTGACGACCAGCACGGCCCCGCAATTGGTTATCGATCCGTCGGGACTCATGCCGTTCAGTCCCAATGACAGCTAACCCGCCGACCTCTTTAACACCCGGTCCCAATTTAATATCAGTCCCACGACCAGCCATGTTGGTGGCAATTGTAACTGCACCGCGTTGACCAGCGTTCGCCACAATATCGGCTTCCTTCGCATGGTTCTTAGCGTTCAGAACCACGTGCGGAATATTTTCCTCATCCAAACGATGCGATAAGTACTCTGATGTTTCCACGGCAACGGTCCCAATTAACATTGGTTGCCCCTTTTCGTGGAGTTGTTTAATTTCTTTAACCACGGCGTTAAACTTACTTTGTAACGTTGGGTAAAGCAAATCTGAACGATCATCACGAATCATGGGCCGGTTGGTTGGAATCGTAATAACTTCCATGTTATAGATTTCGCGGAATTCTTCTTGTTCCGTCTTAGCCGTCCCAGTCATCCCAGATAACTTTTTGTACATCCGGAATAAGTTTTGGTACGTGATATTCGCCATTGTCTTGGTTTCTTCTTGAATCTCAACATGTTCTTTAGCTTCGATTGCTTGATGCAAACCATCAGAGAAACGCCGACCATCCATGATCCGTCCCGTAAAGGAATCAACAATCAATGCTTGACCATCGGAAATCACGTAGTCTTTATCCTTCAGCATGATGTAATTAGCACGTAAGGCTTCATCCAAGTAATGGTTCAGCGCCGTATTATCAGTATCATAAAGATTTTCCAAGCCAAAGTACTTTTCAGCCTTCCGAATTCCTTCGTCTAATAATGCAACAGTCTTAGATTCCAAGTCAACCTTGTAATCTTCATCCTTGGTTAACGTCTTGGCAAACCGATCAGCCCGCTTATACATCCCGGTCGTTCCTTCCGACTGACCAGAAATGATTAATGGTGTCCGCGCCTCATCGATTAAAATGGAGTCCACTTCATCAATAATTGCGAAATTCAGTGGCCGTTGGACCATATCTTCACGATAAACCACCATGTTATCACGTAAATAATCAAACCCAATTTCACCGTTCGTTGAGTAAGTAATATCGGCATTATAAGCTGCGCGCTTTTCTTCTGGTGACTTTTCAGCCCCATTAATACCGACACTCATTCCTAACCAGTTGTAAAGTTCGCCCATCTCAGTCGCGTCACGCGCTGATAAGTATTCATTAACCGTTACAACGTGGACACCCTTACCAGAGATCGCATTCAAATAAACTGGCATGGTGGCCGTTAAGGTCTTCCCTTCACCAGTCTTCATTTCAGCGATATCACCCTCGTGTAACACGATACCACCAAGAATTTGAACGTGGAATGGATATAATCCAAGTACCCGTTTTGCACCTTCACGCGCCGTTGCAAATGCTTCTGGCAACAAATCGTCTAACGATTCGCCCTCCTTGTACCGTTCACGAAATTCTGGGGTTTTCGCTTGCAAGTCAGCATCACTTAACTTGGCGTATTCGTCAGCATAAGCTTCAACTTTATTAGCAATCTTATCCAGACGCCGAATAATCCGCTTGTCGCTTTCAACCCAGCGTTTTAAAATGTTGGCCATTTACGTATCCTCTCCAAATAATTAATCTTAATTTTAATTTCAATTGTCCATTTCAAAATAAAATACCATCTGTCATTTTACCATTATTTACTAGTAATGAAAACCACAGGCCCCTATGTAACCGATACCGTTCAACGCTTTATTTACATCCTTAACTAAATATTAGTCTTTAACAACGTCGTCACAAGCACTAACCCCCTCTTTTTAATTCTGACGAGCCACGTTGGGCTGAATGACTCTCATGCATAATCACTGAACCGGGCTTACTCATCAAAAATAAAGAACTGGCCAACTGACCAGTTCTCATAAGTTGCACTTTTAAAATTAGTGATTATCGTCGGTTTCAATCAAACCATAACGACCATCGTTACGCCGATAGACGATGTTAATGGCATCCGTTTCCGCATCTTCGTAGATAAAGAAGTCATGGCCGAGCATATCCATTTGTAGAATCGCTTCTTCATTATCCATTGGCTTTAACGCCACTCGTTTGGTGCGTACAACGTCTAACTTATCGTCCTGATCATTGTCGACAGCGGCAACTGTTTCATCAGTCGCTGCAAAGTCAATCGCTTTATAACCCTTTTCACGGGATTTGCGGTTAACCTTAGTTTTATACTTGCGGATTTGGCGTTCCAACTTGTCAGTCACCAAATCAACACTCGCATACATATCAGGAGAAGTTTCTTCTGCCCGGAGAACTAAATAGGGAAGTGGAATAGTGACTTCGACTTTAGCCGTCTTGTCTGGGTGAACTTTTAAGTTGACATGGGCAATTGCGTCAACCTGTTTGTCAAAGTACTTCTGTAACTTACCCACCCGTTTTTGAACGTAGTCCCGAATTGCTTGGGTCACTTCGATATTTTCACCGCGAATATTAAAATTTAGCATAGATCTTCTCTCCCTTCACACACATTGCTGTGTACCCAAAGTAATTAAAGGACCACTCTTTAATTACTTTGCTTAAACTTATTATAATAGAAAGCGCTACAATAAACAATCCAAATGCCACTTTCCATTCAAATTAGCGGGCAAGGGTTAGCCCTGTCACGCTCTTGGCACCGTTTTCCAAAAGTAGTGCGGCCGCGTGGCGAATCGTCCGACCAGTCGTATAAATATCATCCACTAATAAAATATGCTGATTAGTCAGCGTGGTCTTCCCTACTATGCTGAATGGCTGAGAGGTCTGCAATCGTGCTTGCCGGCCCTTTTTCGACTGGGGGACCGATTTAGCGGTCGCTCGTGTCGTTATCACTGAGTCCGGTTCAGCAGCTAACCAGCCCGCAACTTGATTGAATCCCCGCGTTTGCATTGTGGTTGGTGTGACAGGAATTGCTAGACAAATATCAGCATCCCGCTCAGCTACGGCCTGCTGTACCACCGTTGCAAATACTCGGCGTAATTGATAATCCCCTTGAAACTTATAGCGCTGAAAATAGTCATGCATTGCGTCATTATAAGTGAAAAGTGCTTCGTTGTGGAACGATGCTAATTCAGGCCAACGTTGACAATCCAGACACCGCTGTAATTGTTTTTGAGCACGTCCACAACTTGGACACGCCGTTAACCGGTCAATAGGCACAAATCGCTGCCAGCAGTCTGAACAGACGACTGGAAACGATACCGGCTGCCAACTAAGTATCCATGGCAACGTGACCTTAGTTGACATATTGTTATGGCACAGTAGGCATTGTAGCACGTAATCGCCGTCCCTTTTGATTGATTGTTTGAATCTGACGCTGTGCGCGTTTGACATTCCGGCCGTGACTATGGCAAATAAACCAAACAAGACCAGTCGGCCGCTCACGACTTCGTCCCACTCGGCCCGCGATTTGAACGAGTGCTGCCGTGGAAAACATGTCATCATCCGCACCAAGAACAATCACATCAATGCCCGGAAAGGTCACTCCGCGTTCTAAAATCGTTGTCGTAATTAAGTATTGCAACTGTTGCGCCCGCATTTGTTGGACCTTGGTCAACCGTTCTGGATCTGCCGAATAAACTGTCTGCCCAACCATTTGTGGACAATAATGACGTAGTGCTGCATATACCGAAGCTAACTGTTGAATCCGGGGAACAAAGAGCAAAAAGCGCTGATGATTGTACTGATATTTTTGTAATTGTTGCACGAGACAACGTGGCAATTTCCCCTGAAGTAATAATTGGTGCCAGTTAGGTTGCAAACGGACCTTAATTGGTGGTAACAAGTGTTGATGAAACCGCAATGGCAAATAGCTGATGGCTAACTCTCCTCGTCGAACTTGCTTTAATAAAGCCCGACTCGGCGTCGCAGTTAAATAAAGAATGGCACCCTCCACCTTAGCAGCCTGATTCACCGCAAATGCTAAGCGTGGATTGGCTGCAAATGGAAACGCATCAACTTCATCAATAATCAAAACATCAAATGCTTGGCGAAAGCGCAGCAATTGATGCGTCGTACAAATCGTCAGTTGCGCATACCGATACGGCTCTGGATTATGCCCATGTAGAACGGCAATTTGAACATCGGCAAAGGCCGCTTGTAACCGCGGCGCTAACTCTAAACAAACATCCACTCGTGGTGACGCAATGGCAACGCGCCATCGATGCGCTAATGCCCATGCAATACCGGGAAATAACATTTCAGTTTTACCAGCACCCGTTACTGCCCATAACAATTGTCGCTTGTGAGCAATAAAATTAGCTTGAATCGACTGGGCACAGGCCGCTTGTTGAGTTGTCAGCGTTCCTTGCCATGTGCAGACCGGGAGCGTTGCAAAATCATTTGGTTCTGGCATATGATAGAGTTTAACAAGTGTACTCACCCGACCTAAATTCAAACATTGGTAGCAATAATATTGCTGCTTAGGCAACTGGGCCCGTAGTCGATCTAAATAACTGCCACAACGCCGACAAATAACGTTATGCTCATCAATTTGCATGGCCGGTAATACCTGAACACCAGCAGGTAATGTGGTTGCTTCAAGCGCAGATAACGCTAACTGACGGCCATATAATGCTTGTGCTTCCATCAAGTTCCCCCCTCTCAGCTATCAAATACGCGCTTTAGCGACTTATTCACGAAAGGAACCGATTAATTTGACTAATCCTTACTACACCATTACTCAAGACACAGTATTTGAACAAACTATCAAAAAATCCCGTTTTATTGCCCATCTATATCGCATTAGTGACGAAGCAGATGCTCAAACGAAAATTGCAGCCATCCGCACAGCTAATCCTAAAGCTAACCACAATTGCTTCGCTTACATGCTTGGTGATGATGACCATATTCAACGAATGAGTGACGATGGTGAGCCGGTGGGAACTGCCGGATCACCAATCTTAGAAGTTTTAAAAACTAATGAATTACATGATGTACTGGCGGTCGTGACTCGCTACTTTGGCGGCATTAAACTTGGTGCTGGTGGTCTTATTCGCGCCTACAATAGTACCCCAGCTGAAGCCATCGAAGTTAGCGGTAAGGTCCAGCGCGTCTTACAAACCCGCATCGCAATCACCCTTGATTACCGAAATGTTGATGCTTTAGCCTACTACTTGCAACAAAATCAACTGACAACACTCAAAACTGACTATGGTGTTCAAGTCACACAACTTATCGCAGTGGCCCAATCTGAAATGACTTCAGTTCAGCAAGCCATCACTAACTTACTGAGTGGCCAAGTTACCTTTGCTGAACAAGGTGAACAATATACAGAAGTCCCAGTCACGCGTACTTAGGGGTAGCTTGCGGGTACGCATATAATTGACGAACAGGAACCAAATTAGTGTACATGCTAACGTTGAAAAAGATTGGTCTTTTCGAATTTAATATAGAACAAGCGAATTTTGGACATTTATCTGATTCTTGGATAGTAACACTGGATTAGTTATTTCAAGTATTTATGATTAGCTTGTTTGATAACTGACTTTTCCGCTCGTCGGCATCTTTTTACTAGCTAGTCAGACGGATTCTTACGAGTCATTAATACCTCGCCTCCGCTTTAGCCGTGTTAACAAAAAAAGTCGAGCGTGTGCTCAACTTTTTAGCTACTATTTTTTATTTTAAATCAGTAATTGCACCTGACTGCCCACGATCAACCTTCATCGAAGTCAACGGAATGTATCCTAATTTCTTAACTAGGCTTCCTTGAACAGATTTCGAAGTCATGTATGTTAAGAAATTCTTCAATTCCCCGGTTGGTTGTCCCTTAGTATACATGTGTTCGTATGCCCAAATCTTCCATTTGTTTGTGGCAACATTAGCTTCCGTTGGTTTAACATTGTCGATTGAAAGCGCCTGAACATCACTCTTGACGTATGAAAAGGCCAAATAACTGATAGCACCTGGTGTAGTGCTAACAATTTTTTGAACTGTCCCATTAGAATCTTGTTCTTGACTAGTGGCCACCTTAGCATTGTCTAATCCCCATTTTTCAAACGTTGCACGGGTCCCGCTACCTTGTGCCCGGTTAACCACGGTAATTTTTTCATCCTTACCACCAACTTCTTTCCAGTTAGTGATCTTACCTTGGAAAATCTTGACTAGTTGTTCTTTAGAAACATTGGTGACATTAGCATCCTTGTTAATAACCGGGGCCATCCCCACAACAGCCACTTTATGATCAACTAACCCTTTGGCATCTAATCCTTTTTGATCTTGCGCAAATAAATCAGAGTTCCCAATATTGACTGAACCCTTAGCGACTTGACTCAAGCCTGCACCAGAGCCACCACCTTGAACGTTAATAGTGACATTGGTATGTTCATTCTGGTAGGCCTGACCAGCCTGTTCCACTAGTGGTTGTAGCGCTGTTGAACCAGTTGCAACAATCTTAGCGGTCTTAGAACTACCGCTACTACTGCTACTAGTATTCTTCGTACTCGTGGCTGAACTACTGCCGCAACCAGCTAGTAAAACGGTCATCGTTACTGCTAATGCGCCGAGTGTCAGTGTTTTTTTCATAATTGAAACTCCCCTTCTTCAATTGACTATCAAAATTAAACAACCAACTTGGCAACCCATCATAGCAAAACTGGGTAGGAGTGCTACGACAAGTGATGGAGCAGCATCACCGTCCGATGGGTGTACATCGTTGATTGCTTCGGAACAAGCTTAATTTTACTAATCGTTTGTAAATTGTGAATGACGATTACGTAAATTGCTTGTATAGTTTTGGTAAAGTCTAGCTAAGCGAACTTAACGATAATTAACCAAAAACAGGCATCCCCGTTCACCACCCGGTAGATGCCTGTAACATTTCAATAATTTTTAATTGTTAGTGGTTACTCTTGGACGTTAAGCGCGCCACGGTCCTTTTGATCCAATCTAATAACGGCTGACGATTATCGCCAGCTAATCCGATTGCTTCCACGAATAACTCTAAACCAAGTAATAATCCGATTGTTAGCAAAACGGAACCCCAGATTGACGAGATTGGATACAGTAATGAAATAAATGAAAAGATGAGCGCAATACCGTAAATCACCATCACGGTCTGGCGATGGGTTAATCCTAATTGCATCAAACGGTGGTGTAAATGATGCTTATCCGCCTGTGAGATTGGCTTCTTATTCAAGATACGCCGAATCATTGCGTAAACCGTATCCGTAATCGGAACGCCTAAAATCATGACTGGAATCCCCACTGAAATCAATGTCACATTCTTTAAACCAAACAACGAGAATACTGCGGTCATAAACCCAATAAACAGTGAACCGGTATCTCCCAGATAAATTCTAGCCGGGAAAAAATTATAGGGTAGAAAACCGATCATCGCGGCAACTAGAGTAAAGATTAATAACGAAACAAACATATTGGCATTTAGGAAAAACAAACCAATAATCCCCATCGTACTTAGTGAAATAATCGAAACGCCAGTCGCTAATCCATCTAAACCATCGATTAAGTTCACCGCGTTCGTGATTGCTAAGATCCATAATAAGGTTACGGGGAGACTCAACCATTGAAAGTGAATCAATCCCAACAATGGAAATGTGAAGGTCGTCATCCGAATACCACCAATAAAGTAAACCTCTAGGGCAGCTAACGTGATCCCTAACATTTTTTGACGCGGCTTTAATTCATAAATATCATCGATAACACCAGTCGCAATAATAATCAATTCACCACCGAGTAGTGCGAAAAAAATGCGACTGGGGAACTGGTGCATGAGATACAACACAGTCGTACCAACGGTATAAGCACTAAAAATTGCCAAGCCACCCATTGTCGGCATTGGAATTTTATTGACCCGTCGTACATTTGGTTTATCCACGGCCCCAATTTTAAATGCAAGTTTCCGCACAAACGGCGTCAAGATTGCAGAAAGTATCATGGTCGCCACTAGGCTTACTAAAATTTCAAATCTGATCATTTGTGCGTAACTCCCTTCTCACTCTATTATGATAATTATACAAATCCCAATGACACTTGACAACTTGCTTCACTAAAACTTAGTAAAGGCAACATAATTCATTCATATTTACTGCTACCTAGTTGGTTCAGCATCTAAATTATAACCTCAGTTACCCATATTATGACATAAAAATAAAAACCCGGCAGTTATGCCGAGTTTCAATATCAAGTTACTATTCTTTTAAATGGTAGTTATAAGTTGAAACAATAATATTTTCTCGTGAATTTAATACTGCCCGTAACCGCAAACTAGTCTGGTTATGCAAAATATTTTGCCAAGGTTTCTTCGGCACAAATTGTGGTACGAGCACCGTCGTTGAGAAATTCCGCTCTGCCGCGCGTTTTGCAATCACATCACAAAACCGTAACGTTGGGGTTGCGATTGAGCGATATGAGGAATGGATATCCACAAACCGTACGTCTGGGAAGGTTTCTTTAAATTCTGCCGCCGTCTTATGTTCCTTTTCAGGATTTTCATCAAAAGAAACATGCATGGCAATTACATAATCCCCGATCGACCGAGCGTAGTTGACCGCTTGGGCCGTTACCCGCGTCACATTCGAGACAAGGACGATTACCGTTGCACCGTCATAATCATGAATCGCCGCTTTTTCTTTCGCAACAACCCGTAACTGGGCCGCAACCCGGTCATAGTGCACGTGAATCCGGTAGAACATGTAGAGCAAAAGTGGCATCACAATCAAGTATGGCCAAACATTGCCAAAATGGAGCCAGAATAAAGTAACTACTAAACCTAGCGAAATCAAGGCCCCTAGCAAGTTAACAGCCGCTTTCATCCACCACCATTGACCACGCTCACGTAGCCAGTGAACAATCATACCAGATTGTGATAACGCAAATGGCACGAACACGCCCACTGCGTATAGCGGAATCAAGAGCGTCGTCTTTCCATGAAAAATAAAAATCAAGGCGATGGCCCCAACTGCTAATGAGATAATCCCATTGGAATAACCCAATCGATCCCCACGATCCATGTAAGCATGTGGTAGGAATTTATCCTTAGCCAAGTTGTACGCTAAGATTGGAAAAGCCGAAAAACCAGTATTGGCTGCAACTGCTAAAATCAGCGCCGTCGATAATTGTAGCAAGTAATAGAATAAGCCGTGACCAAAAACTGCCGTTGCAATTTGTGATAACACGGTATTGTCCGCCTGCGGTTTAATCCCGAGGTAATAACTTAGGTAGGTAATTCCACCAAAGAACGCTGCCAAGACTAACGACATGATAGCCAACGTATTCGCCGCATTTTTACGTTTTGGCCGTTTGAAGTTTGGAACCGCATTACTGATTGCCTCGACCCCGGTCAATGACGACGACCCAGACGAGAAAGCTCGTAAGAACAATACCAGCGTCATGCCCTGAACGGGAGCACCGACTGCTGCCGACGCATGATAAGTTAAGTTACCACTTGCAATATTCATAACGCCCCATAGAATCATGCCAATAATCATAATAATAAAAAAGTAGACAGGGAATGTTAAGAACGATGCGGACTCACGCATTCCGCGTAAATTTAACGCCATAACTGCAATGACAATTAACACTGCAATTAACACTTGGTAGTTAGCTAATGCCGGAATTGCCGATGTAATAGCCTCAGTACCAGAAGTCACAGAAACCGCGACAGTCAGCATATAGTCAACTAACAAAGAGCCACCAGCAACTAGCCCAGCTGGTCGTCCCCAGTTCGTACTTGCAACCACGTAGGCGCCCCCACCAGACGGATAGGCCCGGATAATTTGCCGGTACGACATTGTGATGGCAAACAGCAGAACTAATACAAGTGCCGCCGCGTACAATTGATACATTAAAGCGGCCGCTGAAAGTGTGATTAAGACAGTCGTAATCTGTTCAGTACCATAAGCCACCGATGATAGCGCATCTGACGACAGCAGCGCCAGTGCCTTGAACTTGGTGAGTGCCTGCCCACCCTCGTCCATGGTTTTTAACGGTTTTCCAATAACTAACCGTTTTAAATAACGCCACATGATAATAACTCCTTTATATCCAAAATAATTATCCCAAGTAAACTGAATCAAAATAGATTCTACTACTTTAAATTAATAAATACTACCAGTTGAACTACTGGGTACTTCATTGCACCCACATTTTGCGTTAACGACTAATCCTACCGCTCTGATATGGATAAATCAATACCTTTATTCTAGTCGATTCACACCCTAACAGCACTAAAAAAGCACTTACTCAGCTGAGTAAGTGCTTAATGTTACGATTTGTTTACATCATACCGCCCATACCTGGGTTTGGTGCAGCTGGAGCAGCTGGGGCGTTTTCATCTGGTTTTTCAGCAACAACGGCTTCAGTCGTTAAGAGTAAGGCTGAAACAGAAGCAGCATTTTGTAAAGCAGAACGCGTTACCTTAGTTGGGTCCACGATACCAGCTTCAATCATGTCAACCCATTCATCAGTTGCGGCGTTGAAACCAACACCTGGCTTTTGTTCCTTCATCTTTTCAACGATAACAGAGCCTTCCAAACCAGCATTTTCAGCGATTTGGCGAACTGGTTCTTCCAAAGCACGCTTAACAATGTTGATCCCAGTTTGAACGTCACCAGTTTCCTTCAATGCGGCAACATCTTTGATAACGTTAATCAAAGCAGTACCACCACCGGCAACAAAGCCTTCTTCAACGGCGGCCCGAGTTGCGTTCAAAGCATCTTCAATCCGGTATTTACGTTCCTTCAATTCAGTTTCAGTAGCGGCACCGACACGAACAACGGCAACCCCACCAGCTAATTTAGCTAAACGTTCTTGTAACTTTTCTTTGTCAAAGTCAGAAGTTGTTTCGCTGATTTGGTTACGGATAAATTCAACCCGTTCTGAGATAGCATCTTTGGCACCAGCGCCTTCAACAATGGTGGTGTTATCCTTAGTAACCGTAACTTTGTTGGCTTGACCTAATTGATCGATGGTCGTGTCCTTCAATTCAAGGCCAAGGTCGTCAGTGATAACCGTCCCGCCAGTTAAGATGGCGATATCTTGTAATTGTTCCTTACGCCGATCACCAAAACCGGGTGCCTTAACGGCGACAACGTTAAACGTCCCACGCATCTTGTTCAAGACCAAGGTTGGTAAAGCTTCACCAGAAATGTCATCAGCAATGATCAACAATGGCTTGCCTTGTTCAACGATAGATTGTAATAGTGGTAAGATATCTTGAATGTTTGAAATCTTCTTATCAGTAATTAAGATATATGGATTGTCGAGATCCGCTTCCATCTTATCATTATCAGTAACCATGTATTGTGATAAGTAGCCGCGGTCGAATTGCATCCCTTCAACAACGTCTAAACTCGTATCAACACCACGTGATTCTTCAATCGTGATCACACCATCATGACCAACTTTTTCCATGGCTTCGGCAATCAGCTTACCAGTTTCTTCACTTGCTGAAGATACAGAAGCGATTTGTGCAATATCTTCTTGCGTCTTAACTTCGTGTGCCATAGCATGTAATGAGTCAACCGCCGTCTTAGTAGCTTCTTCAATCCCACGACGAATACCAACAGGGTTAGCACCGGCCGTAACGTTCTTCATACCTTCATTAACAATCGATTGCGTTAAGACCGTTGCAGTAGTCGTCCCGTCACCAGCGATATCATTAGTCTTTGAAGCAACTTCAGAAACTAACTTAGCACCCATGTTTTCAAAATGATCGTCTAATTCGATCGCCTTAGCAATCGTTACACCATCATTAGTAATGGTTGGTGAACCATATGATTGTTCCAAAACAACGTTGCGACCCTTAGGACCTAACGTTGACTTAACTGTGTCAGCTAATTGATCGACACCTTTTAGCATCGCTGAACGTGCATCTTCAGAGAACTTTAATTCTTTAGCCATTATCTCTATTCACCTCATGAATTTAATTTATTTTAAGTTGCGCAATTTAAATGGATTAGTCTTCGATTGCAACGATATCTTTTTCGTGCAATACCAAGTACTTAGCACCTTGATACTTGACTTCGGTACCGGCATACTTATCGAATAATACTTGATCGCCGACCTTCACGCTGGGGTCAACTTTTGTCCCGTTATCTAAAACACGACCGTCATTGACGGCAACAACCTTCCCGCTTTGAGGCTTTTCCTTGGCGTTATTGGCAATGACAATCCCACCAATTGTTTGTTCTTCTTCTTCTTGTTGTTGCAAGATAACGCGATCTCCTAATGGTTTTAACACGTGAATCCCTCCATTTATTCTTTTTTAGCACTCCTTAGTTCCAAGTGCTAATTACATTGTCAACTATATCATTTTAATTCAAGATTGCAAGTAATTTGTCAATTATTAGTCAAAGAATGTCAAATCGACTATAATGAAATTTACAGTTATCGCTATGCAACTTAAATTAAACTTTTAAAAGGACGTGAGTTGATGGTCAATCGCCGCCAATCAATCTTTATTCTCATTATTTACTTTATTATTTATGCCCTACCAAGCGTTCTAGTTACCGCTTTTCATCAACTTGGTTCTCAAGTATTCGTTATTCAAACCGTTGATTACTTGGTCGGTGCCGTCCTGCTCATTTGGTTAACTAGCCGAATGAAAACTAAAAATGTGATTGAAAAGCATCCTAGTAATTGGATCAAAACCATTCTTTGGGGATTGATCGGACTCGGGCTCGTCATCGTCGGCCAATTGATTATTCTAAAAATCACTGCCTTGTTAGGCCAGTCAACTGCTTCAACCAATACCACCACACTCCTGACAGTTGGCCAGCAATACCCAGCCTTTTTCCTAGCCATCATTATCGGCGCTCCAATCATGGAAGAAATCGTCTTTCGCAAAGTTATCTTCGGTAATCTGAGCGCGGTCACTGGTAAGATTGGAGCTGCCTTAATTGCGAGTGTGTTATTTAGCTTCGCACATGCGGACGGTCACTTCATTCTGTATGCGTTTGTCGGCCTCTTATTCTGTTGGCTATACCAGCATACCGGTCGCATTCAAACTTCTATGACTGCCCACATCCTAATGAATGCATCGGTCGTATTACCAACATTGCTTGGATTGTTGCATTAATCAAGCCTAGTATGTCTCAATAACTGTAGCCGTCACTAAACACTTGTTTCACATAAAAAATTGACACAAAAAGGTGCCCTAGGACTGATTCCCAGGGCACCTTTCACTATCAATTTCTAGAACTAAGGCAATACCTTAGTCTTGAGCCTCATTCTGATCGTCATGACCAGATTCACCCAATTGCTGACCGTAATGCTCAATAAAGTAGATCAACGTTTGCAATTCATTAGTCAAGTCAACGTTTTGAACCCGGACTGTTTCTGGAACCGAAATTCGTAACGGCGTGAAGTTCATAATTCCCTTCACGTTAGCATCAACCAAATCATCCGTAATTTCCTGAACAACCGTCGTTGGAACTGTTAAAATTGCAATTTCAATCTGTTGTTCGATCAATTGCTTCTTCAACTCAGTCATTGGGTACACTGGCACCCCACTTTGAACCGTATTGGCAATCGCCTCGTTCACATCAAAGGCCGCTGAAATTCGAACATTACTATTTTTGTGAAAATTGAAGTTTAATAAAGCGTGACCTAAATTCCCGACCCCAATCAAGGCAACGTTCGTTAAGGTATCTTGGTTCAAAATTTTTTTAAAAAATGCAAGCAACGTTTCAACATCGTATCCATACCCTCGTTTACCGAGCGCCCCAAAATACGAAAAGTCTCGCCGAATCGTTGCTGAATCTACTTTAACCGCCTCGGACAACTCGGTTGATGATACCCGCTTCTTATCTGCATCTAGTAAGATATTCAAGTAGCGGTAATAAATTGGTAACCGTTTTGCCGTTGCCCGTGGAATTTTTGTTTCTGCCATTCGGACGCGTCCTCCTATATAAAAGTTTGTGAATTTGCTGACACTATTCTAGCATAACCTACAACTTTGTGAAATAATAATTACTTATTATTCCAAATAATTGGGCAAACCGTTGCAATATGCTACAATTATGTCACGAATCAAATGTGAAAGGAGCTTAATAAAGCGTGATTTTACTACAAGTACAGCAGGTAATGCGGCGTTTTGGTGCCGATGTCTTGTTCGATAACGTACAAATGGACATTCAAGAGCACGCCCGGGTGGCCCTCGTTGGTCGCAATGGCGCCGGCAAATCAACCTTACTTAAAATGATTGCTGGTGAAACGGTGCCTGACGAAGGCCAGATTTCGATGCGCAAGGGACTGACAATTGGTTACTTGGCCCAAGATCAAGGCCTAGACAGTCATAATACAATCTGGGAAGAGATGAGTAGTGTCTTCGCCGAACTACATGCAATTGAAAATCGAATGCATCAACTCGAAAATCAACTCAGTGATCCGGCTATTATGAACAATGAACAGGCCTACCAACAAACTTTAAAAACCTATGACCAAATTCAAACGGAATTTCAACAGAAAAACGGTTACGGGTACCAAGCTGAAATCCGGGGGGTTTTACACGGATTTCAATTTGACGCTGATGTCTATGATAAATCGGTCACTGAACTATCAGGTGGTCAAAAGACGCAGCTCGCACTCGCCAAGTTACTACTTGAAAAACGCGACTTACTTATTCTTGACGAACCAACTAACCACTTGGATGTTGAAACTTTAACTTGGCTAGAAAGTTATTTACAGTCATATGCAGGCGCATTGCTTATTGTCAGCCATGACCGTTACTTCCTAGACCGAGTCGTTAATGAAGTTTATGATCTGTCGCACCATGAAATGGTCCATTATACTGGCAATTACGATCAGTTTGTTCAAGAAAAAGCGGCACGCATTCAAGCTCAGTGGAAACACTATGAAAAACAACAAGCCGAGATTAGTAAACTTGAAGACTTTGTTAACCGTAATATTGTTCGAGCTTCTACGACAAAACGTGCCCAGGCCCGGCGCAAGCAATTAGCTAAGATGGAACGACTAGATCGTCCTGATAATGACGAGAAAACGGCCCACTTTGGCTTTCATGCCGCCAAGCAAAGTGGAAATATCGTTTTGACCATCAAAGACGCTGCCGTGGGTTACGGCGGTCGAATCCTTTCAGAACCAGATAATCTCAGTGTTAAAAAACATGAAGCAATTGCCATCGTCGGCCCAAACGGGATTGGTAAATCAACCTTCCTCAAGAGTATCTTGGGCCAAATTCCATTCATTAAGGGTAAGGCCGTGTTTGGCACTGGCGTCGTCACTGGTTATTATGACCAAGAACAACGCAACCTTAATGACAAGAAGACAGTATTGGGTGAATTATGGGATGAACATCCAACCACGCCGGAAAAAGATATCCGAACCATTCTAGGAAGCTTTCTCTTTACTGGAGAAGACGTTGATAAACCCGTCCACGCACTATCTGGTGGCGAGCGGGCCCGGTTACTACTGACTAAACTCGCCATGCAAAACGACAACTTCTTGATTCTTGATGAACCGACAAACCATTTAGATATTGACAGTCGTGAAGTATTAGAAGTAGCCCTCAACGATTTTGATGGTACCCTACTCTTCGTTTCACATGACCGTTATTTTATTAACCAAGTTGCAACCAGTGTCGTAGAAGTCTCACCAGAAGGAACTGAACTTTTCTTGGGTGACTACGACTATTACATTGACAAAAAACAGGAACAGGCTGAAATTGCAGCGGCGGCTGCCAGTCAAGCTGCTGAAGAAGCCGCCAGCGCTGGGACGACTGACCCAACTAGCGCAGCAACTGTCACTCCCCGTTCGACGGGCCAGCAAAATTATCAGGCTAGCAAGCAGCAGCAACGAGAAAAACGTAAACTTGAACGCACTGTCGCTGCTTTAGAAGAACAGATGACAACGCTTGATGCGCAGACGACTCAGATTCAGACAAAAATGGCCCAGCCAGAAGTTTCAGCTGATGTTGGTCAGTTGCAAGATCTACAGAAAGAACTTGACGCCATCACGACCCAACAAGAACAAGTTGAAATCGAATGGACTGAACAAGCTGAGGCCCTCGAGGAACTCAATTAATATATATTGACGAACAAATCAAAAAAATGGTCGCACTTTAACCTTATAGGTTATCGTGCGGCCATTTTTTTGATCATTATTTTAACATCCCGGGCATCCAATCAAACGCCAATCCCGGATCAGCATTAAGTGTTGCATCCCCAAATTGGTGGTGTTGATATTGGACGTAACCGGCAGCACCGATCATCGCACCGTTATCACCACATAACTTCAAAGGTGCAAGTAATAACTCGGTGTCGGGAAAAGCAGTCGGCAAATCTTGCTGTAATCGTTCACGTAATCCATGATTAGCAGCGACCCCACCGGCTAAAACAAGTTGTTTGACCGGATACTGCTTTAAAACGCGTAATGTCTTGCTCATCAGCACGTCGACCACGCTAGCTTGAAAACTTGCTGCCAAATCATTCTTATCAAGCGTTTCACCGATTTGATCTGCATGGTGGACCGTATTGATAAAAGCACTCTTCAGACCACTAAAACTAAAGTCATAATTATCTTCATCGATCATGGCTCGTGGAAAGTTAAACGTATCATGTCCTTGGTGCGCCATTTCATCAATGACCTTACCGGCTGGATAGGGCACACCCAAGACCCGACCGATTTTGTCATAAGCTTCACCAGCCGCATCATCGCGCGTCTCGCCAATAATTTCAAATTGCCCGTCCGCTTGCATATAAACTAGCTCAGTATGACCGCCAGAAACTAATAATGCCATTAGCGGAAATTCAAACGGTTTAACAAACCGGGCAGCATAAATATGTCCCGCCATGTGGTTAACCGGAATCAACGGCAGTTGGTGCGCATAGGCCACGACTTTAGCCGCGTTAACACCAACTAATAACGCTCCCACTAACCCTGGACCATACGTGACCGCAACGGCATCCAGGTCTTCATACGTGACTTGGGCCTCTTGTAAAGCAGCTTCAATACAAATCGTAATCTGTTCGATATGATGACGACTGGCAACTTCTGGAACAACACCGCCAAACCGTTTGTGACTATTAATTTGAGTTGCAATCACGTTTGATAAAATTTCGTGACCATTTTTAATCACGGCCACACTCGTCTCATCACAACTAGATTCAAACGCTAAAATCAAGTTTTGTTTTTCCACAGTTCCCATCCTTTTAATTGATAATTTTTCGCATGATCCACGCATCTTCCTCGGGATCATGATAATAAGCATGCCGTATCGCAATTCGTTTAAAACCACACCGCCGATACAACTGCTGGGCCGCTAAATTACTAGCACGAACTTCTAGAAAGACTGTTCCGGCTGTAAGTTGCGCAAGACACGATATTAATAACCAATAAGCATGCCCCTGATGCTGATACGTAGGCACAATGGCAATGTTAGTAATCTCGGTCTCATCTAAAACCGTTGAGCGACTGATAAAGCCAATTGGGTCATGCTGCCACCATAATAACTCATAATGAGTCGTTGTCAGTGCTAGGTCCGCCATAAATGTGGCTTGGCGCCACGGTGATCCGTTGGGGTACGCACGTGTGGCTAACTGGTAACAAATTTGAGCCATTTCTTGGACTGTTAACTGTTCAGCAGAGACTAGTTGGCGTTCAGTCATTGGTAGTCGCTGGAATACGGTAAGTCATATCAATGGCATCTTCATGATCACCAAAATAGTAGCGTTTCTTGATACCCGTCTTTTCAAAACCCAAATCCTGATATAATTGTTGCGCCGTCGTATTACTATAACGAACTTCAAGGGTCACCGTTTGGTAAGCCAACTTACGCGCCCGTTTAATCATGACTTGCATCATGAAATGACCAAGACCGCGGCCTTGAACATCAGGATGTACGGCAATATTAGTGATATGGGCATCCTGGCGCCGATCATCAAAGACACAACCACAAAAAGCAACTAGCCGGTCTTCGTGACGCATCACGATATAGAAGCGACCACTCTGGCGTCGCAGTTCCGTCTTAAAGGCGTTCTCATCCCATGGAGTTTGACCAGCATATACTGCCCGTTCGATGGCCAACATTTCGGGAACGTCGGTAATCAGGGCCCGCGAAACGTAATAGTTGGTTTCGCCGACCGTAACAATGTGATTCTGAATTGCTAACACACGTTGGCGATGCTGATTACCACCACCGGTAACTTTCTGAAAGTACTCCTTAAATTTTCTCAACATAGGGCGCATGTTCCTTTTCTGGGTGCTTGGCCTGCCACTCGCGTTCAGCTTGAGTCAGGCGTAAATAGTTCGGGACAAAGTTATGAATCTCAGCAACCGGCGTCATCGTTTGCCCAAGTAGCCCTAACACTGCCGCTTGCGGTAAATCAAGTTGCGGAGCAGCACGAACAAACTGATTCGGCAAGGCCGTTTGCAATATCGATGTGTACTGATCAACATCACTGCCAATAAAGGTAATCGGTTCATTATAACTGACTAATTGTTGGCCCCACTCAGCAACACTAATATGCCGATCAGTAATAACCGTCACCGGTCGATGATGCTCAATTCGATATAAGCCAGTAAAAACATTATCACGCCGGGCATCAAATAGTGGTGCAACCAGCTGTCCTTCCGCCACAATATTACCTGCCAATACAGCCAGACTGGAAACACCAACCAACGCTTTATTCAATGTAAACGCCAGCGTCTTAGCAGTCGTAACACCAATTCGTAACCCCGTGTAAGATCCGGGTCCCGCCGCCACAACGATGCGGTCCAAATCATTAGGTACAACCTGTGCTTGTGCCATAGCCTGTTCAATAATTGGTAATAATGTACTACTGTGATTCCGACCAACATTCGTGGTCGTGGTAGCCAAGATCTGGGTATCTTCTAATACTGCGACACTCAATGGCCGATTTGAAGTATCAATCGCCAACAACTTCATAATTTTAAAAAACTCCTCATTTTGAATTACTTCACATATCTTATCATAATTTACTTACTTTGAAAGCTTTCTGGTAGCAACCAACCAATTCAAATCGAAAACAACTGATGATTAATCCAGCTAGTCACCCTTCAGCCTTACCAATCATTAAATTACAAGCAAAATGTAAATATCATTTACATAACTTATACATATACTTCACTAATCCTTGTCCACACATTTACAATACCTTGTTATGCTACACAAGTAACTAAAATTACTTGGAGGTAATTGGAAACTATGTCAAAAGTTAGTAAGTCATTATTAGGTCTTTCATTCATTTCGGTTTTAGGTTTAGGACTCGCTGGTTGTGCCAGTGGTACCAGCGCTAAATCAGGTGGCGGCAGTACGGATAAGAGTAAAACCATTACGGTCGTCTTTTACCCTAATGAATCGGCCAAGAGTTTTGCTGGTTCGCGTACAGCCATTAAGCAAGCGGTTGAAAAAGCAACGGGTAAAACGGTCAAATTACAAACCACTACCGACTATAACGTTGCAATCCAAGCAATTGCATCAGGCAAAGCTCAAGTTGCCTACATGGGTGCTAACGGTTATATCCAAGCACACCACAAGAACAACGATGTTGTCCCTTTTGCAGCACAATCCGATGCTAAAGGGACATTAAAGGAAGCAACTTATAACTCCTACTTAATGGTACAACAAAAAGATGCCAAAAAGTATGAAGAAAACGGTAAGTACAGCATTAAGAATGTCAAAGGCAAGAAAATGTCTTATGTCTCCAACAGTTCAACTTCAGGATTCTTAGTACCAACAGCCGAAATCTCACGTGAGTTCGACATCAAAACGGCTGACCAAGATAAGTTAACCCAAAGCGGATCATTCTTTAGCAAAGTGCTTTACGGTGGCTCCCATCAAGGTTCCGCAGTCAACTTAATCAAGGGTGATGCCGATGTTGCCGCCTTTGATGATGCTGATTTAATGCCATACCTTAAAGTCACTAAGGGCTCATGGGATAAGGTCGGCTCGACTTTCACGGTTAAGGATAACGCTGACGCACCATTTACAAGCTTAGCTGGCAAGTCAGTCGTCAACATTGCCATGATGCCTGTTCAACAAGGCCCATGGGTATACAACACCAAAGCCCTCAGCAAAGATGATCAAAAGAAGATTGCCACTGAGTTCACGTCGAAGTCCTTTGCTCAAAACAAAAAGATCTTTTCTGAACCAAATGCGAAAACACCAATGATGTTCCCTAAGAAGTCTGAAAAGTCCAAATTAGTTAATGTTACCGACAAGTGGTACGCGCCAACGCATAAGTTAGTAGGTTACTAAACCACGTACCATTTGTTCACAATGAAAGGATTTGCCAATGCTCAAGGTTATTCAGCTAGATAAAACATATGGTTCCAATAAGCATTCACTCAAAGCAGTCAACTTCACAGCTAAACCGGGCGAAGTCACTGCCATTATCGGCCCCTCTGGTGCTGGTAAAACAACTATTTTGCGGAGTATCAATCAGTTGATCCGCGATGATAGTGGTCAAATCTTGCTCGATGACACTGACATTCGTCAAGCGAACAAAGCTGAATTACGCAAAGTTCGCCATCATATCGGCATGATTTTCCAAAACTATAATCTGATTAGTCCGTTAACGGCCCTTGAAAATGTCCTGCACGGCCGCTTAGGCGCTAAGTCAACGGTCGCGGGTATGCTAGGTCTTTACAGTAGCGCTGAAAAACAAGAAGCCCTACAACTACTGGACGAGGTGGGGCTAAAAGAATATGCCTACCAACGTTGTGACCAATTAAGTGGTGGTCAACAACAACGGGTCGGGATTGCAAGGGCACTAATGCAACATCCTAAGATGATTTTATGTGATGAACCGATTGCTTCACTAGATCCAAAATCGACGACCATTGTCATGGACATTCTACGGCGACTGGCAAAGGAAAAACAACTGATTATCCTCATCAATCTACATCAGGTCGATATCGCAATGGCGTACACCGACCATATCGTCGGCATTAACAGCGGGGCCATCGTTTTTGAAGGCGCCACTAATGAAGTTGACGACGCGGTCTTACAGCAAATTTATCGCCAATCTGATCAACCAACGGCGGTGGCTGCCCATGAAAATTAACCCAATGACACCGCAACGTTTTTTTCGGCAACGGCGGTTGCGACTATCAGTTGTTTTGCTCATTTTAATTGGCATCTATGTCTTATCCATGGTCCTCGTTAATTTTCAGGCGTGGGCTTCGATCAGTAAGATTCCAGCGGGCTTAATGTGGTTGTTTACCAACTTTATTCCGACAAGTCGTTCGATTTCTTATCTGGGACCGATTCTTTATCAGCTGTGGCGGACCTTGCTCGTGGCAATTTCATCAACCATGGTCGCTAGTCTCTTCGCCCTGATCTTTGCGATTCTCGGTGCTAAGACGACCACCCCAACGCCTGTCCTCCGCTGGATTATTCGTTTTGGTGCTTCACTCTTACGTAATATTCCGGTAGTCGCTTGGGCGATGATCCTTCTGTTTTCTTTTAAACAGAGTGATTTTACGGGCTTTTTGGCACTGTTCTTCATGACCTTGGGCTATCTAACACGGGCCTTTACTGAAACGATTGAGGATTTAGATGCCGAAAAACTCCAGGCACTGCAAGCTGTTGGCGCCAACTACTTCCAATGTGTCTTCTGTGGGGTGTTACCCGAAGCCGCTAGTACCTTGACTAGTTGGATTCTCTACATGATTGAAAATAACTTACGGGACGCAACTTTAGTTGGACTCTTGACGGGTACAGGTGTTGGTTTTCTCTTCGACTACTATTTTAAAGCGTTCCGTTATGACGCTGCTGGTCTGATTGTTTTGTTAATTGCGATTTTAGTCATTGTTTTAGAATTGACATCTAATCGAATTCGGAGGGCAATTGCATGATTGAAAATAGTCAACCAAAAACACAAGTACTTCAACCGTCAGCGTCGTCAACCCGGTCAATTTCGTTGGTGACTCGCCCCCGCAAAATCCTGCGGGCAGTTATGATTGGCCTAACGCTCATCAGTGTTTATTCATTAGTCACGCTCAACAATGCTAATCTGAACATCAGTGACGCACTCCATAGTTTAAGACTCAACCTGAACGCCATGTTCTTGCACCCTAGTATTGGTCAAGACACATGGGGGCAGCTCTTGCGGGCCCTGATAACGAGTGTGTCACTTGCTATGTTGACGACTTTGTTAGGTGCGTTAATCGCCTTCTTCATTGCCGTCGGTGCGGCCCGTAACTTAGCCCCCAGTTGGTTAGCAACTAGTATTAAAGCGGTCATGGCCTTTATCCGTGCCATTCCGACGATTTTATGGGTCTTAATTTACTCCGTAGTTATGGGGTTAGGTGCTAGTGCCGCTGTGGTCGGCTTGACCTTCCATAGCGTGGCGTACTTGGTTAAGGCTTATTCTGAAAGTATTGAAGAAACCTCACAAGATACAATTGAAGCGTTAAAAGCGAGTGGCGTGGGCTTTTGGCCGATTGTTTTTCAGGCCATTCTACCGTCAATCATTCCAGCACTTCTTAGCTGGACATTTATCCGGTTTGAAATTAACTTTGCCAATGCGGTCGCTGTTGGTGCTGCGGCTGGTGCTGATGATATCGGTTACTACCTCTTCATGGCCGGCAGTTTCTACTTCGATTTCCATGAAGTTGGTTTGATTGTCTACCTGCTCTTAGGTGTCGCAATCGTACTTGAACTGGTTTCTATGCGGTTACGTGGTCACTACTTAAAGAACAACTAAGTAAATTCAAAGGAGTTTTCACTAATGACAATTAAAGCAGTGATTTTTGACTGGGCTGGCACGACCATCGACTATGGTAGCCGGGCACCCATTGTGGCTTTTCAAAAAGCCTTCGCCAATGTTGGCATTCAAATTTCTGAAGCCGAGATTCGGCAAGATATGGGGCTAGATAAGTACACTCATATTCACAAAATCATGGATTTGCCAGCTGTTCAAAACGACTGGCAAGCGCGTTTCCAAGTCTTACCGACTGAAGACGATTGCAATCAAATCTTTAGCAACTTCAAGGCAATCCTACTTAGTTCCCTGACTGAATTCGGGCAATTAAAGCCCGGTATGTCAGCCGTAATTGATTACTTGGAGTCCCACGATATTAGCTATGGCACGACTACTGGCTATGATGCTGAAATGTTAGCCTTAGTCTTACCGTTCGCGGCTAAGCAAGGCTATCGACCCACTGTCAACATCACCTCAGAACAAACTGGCGGCATTGGTCGACCAGCACCGGCAATGCTAGCGTTAGCAGCTGAACAGCTCACAATCACCGATCCAACGACCATCATGAAAATTGGGGATTCCGTTAATGATATCTTGGAAGGTAACAACGCCAATGCAGTTTCTGTGGGAATTATTGATGGTAGCAACATCATGGGGCTCTCGGAGTTAGCCTTCAACGCCCTTAGTCCCGCCGAACAAGCTGAACGTCGGGAGCACGTCACTGCCGCTTACCGGCGCGCTGGTGCTGATTACATTTTACAATCGATGGCTGAATTGCCGGCATTGCTTGATCAAATCAATCAACCGGTTGCCACTGATCATTAGCAGACAAGGAGCCCGACTTTTATGAAACAACCTTATTTACTGTTAACACCCGGCCCACTCAGTACGACAGCCAGTGTTAAGGAAGCAATGCAAATTGATTATTGTACTTGGGATAGCGACTATCGGCATGTCACTGAAACCATTCGCCAACAAATCTTAACCCTGGCTCAAGCCAATCCCCAAAACTATACGACCATCCTACTACAAGGAAGCGGTAGTTTTGGTGTCGAGGCTACCATTGGCACAGCGTTACCGCGGACTGATGCGACCTTAATGATCGCCATTAATGGTGCGTACGGGCATCGAATCAGTCAAATCGCTGAGTATTACGGTATTCCACATATCGACGTTGTCTTTAACGAAGATGAAGCCGTCGATCCGGTTCGAATCGCAGCAACCTTGGCTGATCATCCGGAGATTACCCACTTCGCAACCGTTCATAGCGAAACGACGACTGGTATTCTCAACCCAATCGAAGCACTAATGCCCATCATGCATGACCATGGGATCGTAACAATCATCGATGCCATGTCCAGCTTAGGTGGCGTTCCAATCAATGTTGATGAATTGGATTGTGACTACTTGATTAGTAGTGCTAACAAATGTGTGCAAGGTGTGCCCGGTTTTGCATTCATCATTGCGAAACAAGTGACCTTGGAACACACTGCCGACAACGCCCGTTCACTGTGTCTGGATCTCTACGACCAATGGCAAGCCATGACCAAGCAACCAGGCAAATGGCGGTTTACTTCGCCAACCCACGTGGTACACGCCTTTGCGCAAGCACTCATTGAGTTACAAGCAGAAGGCGGCGTGACACCACGCTACCAGCGTTACCGTGCTAGTCAGCGACTTCTTAGCAACGGTTTGCAAGCGCTAGGTTTTGAATTAGTAATTGATCCGGCCATTCAAGGGCCCATCATTACCTCATTCAAATACCCGAACGCCGACTTTGATTTTGCTGACTTCTATCAGTTCATCAAACAACGTGGCTTCGTCATTTATCCTGGGAAGGTTTCGAATATCCCTAGCTTTAGAATTGGCACTATTGGTGATGTTGATACAACTGATATTCAACGGCTCTTAACGATTATCGGTGATTATCAACAACTCCACCGCTAACTGTATTGCTCAATCTAAAAGGTGCGCGCCAAGGATTCAATCCTGACGCGCACCTTTTTTGACGTCCACAAAAGCGGCTTTGAAATCTATTGACGAGACTTCAAAGCCGCTTTCAATTATCAGTTAAGCGATACTAGTCACGATCATCGTAGCCATTTGGATGCTTCTGCGTCCAAGCCCATGCCGTTTCAATAATATCGTTAACATTGTCATAGTTTGGTTGCCAGCCTAGCACGTCACGCGCCTTATCACTAGCCGCAACTAACGAATCTGGATCGCCAGGCCGCCGTGGCGCTAACTTAGCAGGAATTGGTTGCCCGGTTACTTCACGAGCGGCCGCTAACATCTGTTTGTTAGAGAAACCAGTTGAAGAGCCCAGGTTAAAGGCGTTACTGTCATTACCCGCAGCCAAGTACTTCAAAGCCAAGATGTGTGCATCAGCTAAGTCGATAACATGTACATAGTCACGCACATTCGTCCCATCCGGCGTATTATAGTCATCGCCGAATATTTTGAGTTCATCGCGCTTCCCTTGCGCCACTTGCAAAATAATTGGCACTAAGTGAGTCTCAGGACCATGGTCTTCACCAATACTACCATCGGGTTTTGCTCCCGCAACGTTAAAGTAACGCAGCGCGACAAACTTAATGCCATAGGCGACATCCGCCCAGTGCATAATCTGTTCCATCATTAACTTGCTAGCGCCATATGGGTTGATTGGTAATTGTGGATCAGTTTCCTTAATTGGAATCTGCTTAGGTGTCCCATAAGTAGCGGCCGTTGATGAGAAGACGATTTGCTTCACATCATGGGCCTGCATCGTTTCAAGTAACGTAATCATCCCACCAGTATTGTTATCGAAATACTTCAGTGGCTTACTCATCGATTCTGGTACGATTGAAAAGGCGGCAAAATGCACGACAGCTTCAATATCCTCAGTATCGAAAACGTGATTTAAAAAATCCGCATCCCGCAAATCACCCTGATAAAACTTGGCCGCCGAATTAACAGCAGCACGGTGTCCCGTGACCAAATTATCAACGACCACGACGTCCGTACCGTGTTCGACTAACCGATCGACCATGTGAGAACCAATGTAGCCAGCTCCCCCTAAAACTAAAATTGACATAATGAACCTCCCCTGTATGGATGTATTAATCATAGCATATTGAATCGCTAACGACTGCAATAAAAACGTGCATTCTAATCGACCAAATCACGTCTGACGCTTTCGTTAAAAAGCAGATTGACTAACCCTCGTTACTGAATCGGTTCTGGTAATGTATGCCACTGAATCGTAACTTCACAGCACTTCTCACCATCAACTTCAATTAAATGACTCGTCGTCACTTGATCAGTCATTTCGCTCGGTAAAATGTTCGCATGAGCAGTCACCGTTTGCCCGTACTTGACTTCATTTTCATAGCGAACGTCAACGTGAACTAAATCATGTTGAAGCAAGAACGTCGCGGGTAGCGTATCTACGAGCCAATCAAAATAGTGTGCATTATTAACGTGCCGATTGGGATCAATGTCAAAGAAGCGGACATGGTACGGCTTCGTAATCGTTGTATCGGTCGCTTCAAAACTAATCGGTCGTGGCAAGCGCGGAATGCGCTTGACGACTTCCGACTGATACGGCGCGACCAGTTCTGGTAAAATTTTTACGATTCGCCGGGTCGTTTGACTCATCATGACCCAGATACTCGTAATATAGGCCAACTGTTGGCCATCGGCATCGCGAATCCAAAATTCGCGGTAAGCAAAATATGGGTTATACGCACTGCCCCGAACGGCAATCGTAACGACTTCGTCTTGGCGGGGCATCCGTGTAATATCGATGGCATATTGTGTGACGACCCAACCGACACCATGACTTTGCACCATTTCCGTCGTTAAACCAAGGGCGTCGCTTTGATCCTCTGATGCCAGTACGGCAATATCAATTAATGTCGTTAAGGTTGCGCGACCAGTGCGGTCACATTCATAATACGTAATCCGGTGCTGTTCACTGTAAAGACTCGCATTTGCGCCTAAAGTTGCCATTCATCAAGACTCCTCATCGTTGGTATTTAGTTCATGAAACTGATTATAAACGCTTTGCCGGGGAATATTCCGTCGCTTCGCAATCGTCTTAATGGCCACGTTGGGCTTATCTCCGGCTGCAATCAACGCTTCGACTTGGGCTTTGACTGGCAACTGTGCCAATTCGTCCGTTGTTTCTGGTTCATCCGTATCCGGATTACCACCGATCAAAAGGACAAATTCGCCCTTTAACTGATGATCCTGCGCCCACGTCACCATTTCAGCCAAGGTTCCACGCGCGAATTCCTCGTAACGCTTAGTCAATTCCCGGCACGCCACAATTGGCCGCGTCCCTTCACAGACGGTCGCTAGGAGGGTCAAGGTCTTGGCAACACGGAATGGCGATTCGTACAAGACCACTGTTTCATGTCGCCGAGCCAATTTAGCTAAATCAGCTTTTTGTTCATTCTTCTTACGCGGTAAAAAGCCGTAGAAATAAAATGGTTGTGGCACTAGGCCAGAAGCAATCAGCGCAGTCAGGCCGGCATTGGCACCTGGTAGTGGCACGACTGGAATATTCGCAGCAATGCAGGCTGCCACAAGTTCTTTGCCGGGATCACTGATTGACGGCATCCCCGCATCGCTAACTTGTGCTAAGTTAACGCCCGTCTGTAATTTTTCAATTAACTGGGGAATCCGTTCTTGGGTGTTATGTTCATGAAAGCTAATTTGTTTCGTTGTAATTTCAAAATGATTCAATAACTTTTGGGTATTCCGGGTATCTTCTGCGGCAATTAGGTCAACCGTTTTAAGCGTTGCCACTGCCCGATAAGTCATATCCTGTAAGTTGCCAATTGGCGTCGGTACTAAGTACAAGGTCCCGATACCCGCATGATCTGCAAAACTTTGTTGTGTTTCCAAAACGTCCTCCTAACAATCCTCTCGACCGTGACTTGTTCCTATGAGTGACTCGTGGTGAAAAGCACAAAAAGTCTGGGACTACTCCCAGACTTTTTCGACTATGCGCGTTCACGTTCACCATAAATGACTTCCAAACAAAAAACGCAGGATTCGTCATCGTCACGCCGTTTGCCGTAAAACTGGTTGCAGACGTGGAAGCCCTCATCATAGAGTTTTTCCAAGTTTTGCCGTGACTTTGAGAGCGTGGTCGTGCTAGCCGCTTTTTTCGGCAATTCATTTTCAATTTCGACCATGTGTTCACGTAAATGTTCATTTTCAATGACCAATTCCGCGTTTTTCTCTAACACCGTTGTCATATCGGCGCGTAACTTGGCCATTTTGTCTAGCATTTGTTGCATCTGTTGTTCCATCTCACCGAAACTATCGTATAAATCACGCTTATCCACGCGCTCACCCTCGTTTTCCTTTATTTAAGCGTTTGTTTGAAAAATCGGCCATAACTTTAACGTTAAGCCTTCTAAGACATTTTGAAAACTAATATTGCTAGCTAGCTGGCGCTTGGCCGTTAAAGCTAGTTCTGTCGCCGCAATCAACTGCTCATCGCTGACTTCAGCCGTTAACCCGGCCAATTCTTTTTGGTACTGACCAAAGGTTAACGCTGTCGTTGCCACCTCAAAATGTAATTGCAATAAATCTTGGAACAAGGCCGCAATCAAATCCAACATAACCAGCTGATGATCAGCGTCCTTAGCCAAACCAACTAAATTGACCTGCACAGCCACAAAACTCCGTGGATCACCCTTAACAGCCTGGTCAAACCACCGCCACAATGCTTGCGCAGCTTGCGGTAACCAATCATCCGCTAGCAACGCCTGCGCCTGGGTCACGCTATTTGTCAGGCCCCGTAACATCTGTGCTTGGTTTGGCGCAATCCCCGCCTGCTCAAACGTCTGCTGCAACGCCTGCGCATTTAATGGTGGAAATTCGATCACCTGGGTTCGTGAAATAATCGTTGGTAGCATCAGTTGCTTATTAGTCGTTAATAGCAAGGCCGTGACGTTACCACTCGGCTCCTCAATAAACTTCAGTAAACTATTAGCCGCGCTCGCTGTCATCTTCTCCGCATCGTTAATGATGAACAGTTTCCGGTTACCTTCGACCGCACTCTTAGAGAATTCAGCTTTTAAGTAACGAACCTGATCAACGTGGATTCGCTGACCTTCGGGTGCCACTGTCACAATATCCGGATGCGACCCATTAGCAATCCGGACGCACTCCTCACAAGTGCCATCTGGTTCACCATCATTAATATGCAGGCAGAACAACCGTTGCGCAATCCAATGGGCTAATTCTGGTTGCCCAGCGCCTTCCATCCCCGCGAATAAGTACGCGTGGGCCAGATGGTTCTGGGCGATGATGTGTTTAAATGCCGCTAATAAGCGGGGCTGTTTCGCCGCTAACGTTTGCGCAAATGACTCGGTTGTTGCCATTAATAATCATCCTTCATTAAAATTGGTGAAATTGTTCAATTGGTAGAACAAAGACCGTGGCGCCACCGACTTGAACTTCAACTGGATAGGCAGCTGCGCCATCCATCGTCACGTCTAGATTGACTGGTGGTGTCATAAACTGTTCCCGCGCATGACTCGTTTCTTTAATCATGGCTAAAACTTCATCCACACGGTCATCATCAATACCGATCATAAAAGTGGTATTACCTGAACGTAGGAAGCCCCCCGTCGTTGAGAGCTTCGTGGCCCGAACATTGGCTTCAATGAACTGGCTGCTCAACCGGTTACTGTCCTTATCTTGAACGATTGCAATAATTAATTTCATTGGTCTTCCCCTCCCTTGGATGCCACATAAGTCGGTAACTGTGACGCCATAATCTCTAAGGCCTGCGTCACAACTTGGTCCAATGGCTGACTTGCATCGACGCGCTTGATACGGTCAGGATGATCAGCCAGTAATCTCAAATACGCTGCTTGCACCCGGTGATGAAAACTTAAGGCTTCCACGTCCAAGCGATTAATTTCATTTTGGCGATGTTGTTGAATGCGGTTTAATCCAACGGCAGCATCTACGTCAAAATACAACGTTAAATCTGCGGTTAACCCCGCGGTCGCGAACTGATTCATATCATAAACCGCTTGTTCCCCAATACCACGACCGGCCCCCTGATAAGCGACCGAGCTATCGATGTAGCGATCACACAAGACAAGTTGGTCGTTCTGCAATGCTGGTTGAATGGTTTGAACGATATGTTGTCGCCGTGCTGCCGCATAAAGTAACGCTTCCGTACGATCGTCCATCGCCGTATTATGACGGTCTAAAATAATTTTTCGAATTGCTTCTGAGATTTGATTCCCGCCCGGTTCACGCGTCACAACTAAGCGATCCCCTAATTGTGGCTGTAATTTGGCCACAATCGCGTTTAAAGCTGACGTTTTGCCGGCACCGTCTGGCCCTTCAAAAGTAACTAATTTTCCTGTCAACATTCCCAATCCCATCTATTTTCTTATATGTAGCAATTGTACTTGATTTTGGAAGGCCTGTCTAATCCGGTTGCCACTAGTGAGGGTATTTTTTGACCGATTTTAGGGACGATAGCTACTACCAATTGTGGTTTTGATAATTTATTCGGTGAATTGCTAAAAAGTTATTGTTGCGCGAGCGATTCTGGTTCACACTGCCTCCTCATTAACAAGCAATTAACTCGCACAAACATTGACTCAATGATCGCCATATGCTCAATAAAAGACGCATTCTGTTGGCTAGTTCCAACAAATTGCGCCTGATTGTCATTATTTCGTTAAGTTAACCTTGCCATACTCAGCATTTCTAGGATTTGGGGCTACCTACCCATGGCATTACTATCGTCCTTAACCTGGATATTAGCCACCGCCGCTCGCCCACCATTATCATTAACGTACTTCAATAACGTTTCAACCGGCACACCAACATCATTGCCTGCAATGGTATCACTCGCGAAGTCCTGATCCACCGTCTCATGTCCAAAGACAAATAAATCTGGTTTTCCTACCATGCTATTTTGCGGATCATAAGCAATCATACAACTGCTTGAATTTCCATTGTAACCAATAGTACTGGTACCACGATCTGGCGTCGCCTTAAAAACGGTACCATCCTTAATAAGCTGTGATAGTGCTTGCCAATTTTTGTCCACATCATGATGAATGCCATAATACATAATCACTTTGGTCATCATTGGTTCCTCATAGAATTCCTTAATGCTAATATGATTTTCGCCAAAATCTTTACGTAAGTTTTTGATTGTCATCTGCTGACCAAGCCGACTAATTTTCTTGGCTTGGCGCGTCTGATTTGCATATTGCACGACTTGATTAACGGAAACCGTGATTGACTTTCTCGGATTAGATTCTGGTTGATAAATATTGACCATCTGGTTATTTTCCAATGTATAACAAGGATAGCCACCTAACATATCTGATTCAACATCCTTATCACCACCTTGAAAGGTCGCGTAATATGCCACGCCAGTACCTGGTCGCTTTAACTCATCAACATGTGCTTTGGAGACAATAATCGTTCCTGGGTTAGTTAGATAGGCCTGATACATACTTTGCCAAGTATGCGCGCCAATTTGATCAAAATGATGACTCGCATAGTAAGTGATTGCCAGTGCTAACGTTCTCGGTCCGATATTGGTAGTCGTCAATCGTGTACTAATCTTTCGACGAGTTGTATGGCTTTGTTGTTTAAACTGTCCTTTTGTTCGATGCACTCGGCCTTTTTTATTGATGTCTGGTTTCGTAGTCGTATGCTGTACTTGTGACTGTGAGCGTTGCCTGATTAAAAGTCCACCGCTTACGACTAATGCTATGACAGCCACAACTAATGACCACCATACTATTTTATGTTTTCTCATAATTTTACTCCACTCCGCTTAGCGTCCAAAATAATAGCCAGCCAATATTCGGATATATCCAATACTGACTAGCTATTATTAGCTCGAATTAAAATATTAAACCACTCTTTTTAACGTACTTTGCGCCGTAAGCCACGGTAGCTCAAGCCTAACAGCCCAAGTAACACGATTCCCCAAAGATTGATTGGCATAGTGGTCGATTCATCAGTTTGTGGCAACTCTGCATGCTTCGATTGGTCATTGGAGTTCCCCATCGTGCGATTATCCCGTTGCCCTGATTTAATAGCTGGTAGCAACACGCTGACCGCTTTCTTGGGCGTATTCGTATGCAAATTGACTGCCACTGCATCCGCCTGCTCTGTCTGTACTGAATCAGTATCTACTCGGCCGCCATGTGTTGCAGTCGTCTGTAATTTAGCAGGAAGTGTATTTAATTCCTTAATTGTCTTATTGGTTGTCGTTTTAGGCGTTCCAGTTTGAATATGCGCTTGTTGATCCTGTTCCACTGCCGCTGGTTGTTTTTTAACCACTTGACTGGCTAAGAAGTCGGCCACTAGCTGATCCTGTTTAGCCTTGAAGCTGTTTAAATCAATCGCCTGTTTCGTCTTTAGCGTCGCCAATTTACTCGTTTCATTGGCCTCAAAAGCAGCTAATAACTTACCATGACGTGCAGCACGTTCAACGGGCGTCTCATCATGAGCGTTGGCATAAGCAGTTTCATACGTTTGTTGTGCCTGTTTAATTGTTGCATCATGAATTGCAGTGGCCTTAGCTACAGATGCATCATAAGTTGATTGAGCTTGTTTGATAGCAGACTCTTGAGTACTCTTATTACCAGCTAATGTATCAGCATAAGTCTTTTCAGCAGATGCAATTGCTTGTTTGTAAGTCGCTTCATTTTGAGCCAACTTAGATTGTAATGCATTTACATTGGCTTGCAATGACTTATTATATGTGTCATTGATTGCAGATAATTGACTTGCAATTGATTGATTTGCAGCATTAGTAGCATCTGTCAAGGCTTTTTGAGCATTAGCAAGCGTGACTTTATCATTTGCTACAGCTTGTAATTGTGCTTTAGTAGCACCACCAGTGGTACGTGAAGCTTCAATTATTTGAGCTGAAGTTGGAGTTAATACTGTTGGAGTAGTACCTTCATTATTTGAGTAGCCGTCAAATACTAATACATAAGAAAGAATGTTAGAAGTTGCAGAATCATTATTCTTTTGAGCTGCAAACCCCATGGTTTCCATATTAGCAAAATTATTCTTATGACCCCAATTTAAAGTGGCATCTTGATAAATCATTTGAGTAATAGTATTCGCTAATTGAGCTTTTAATAATGTCATGGTTACTTTATTATCAAAATTTTCAAGGAATGACATATTTTCTTGTTCGTAAGAAATTCCATTAGAATCCGCAATATTATTTAATTCTTTGTAAGAATTAGAATCCATTGCAGTATGCTTCATACCTAATTTATTACGTTCACGCATTTTAGCGACTTCAATAGTTGCGTCTTGAGCTTGCTTGGTCCATACAATGGGATTCATACCTTGAGCTTTACGCCATGAATTTACTAAAGTTACAGCATAATCAGCTAATTCATTTTGTTGTGAATCAGTTAAACTACCAGTAATTACAGCTGAATCATCATTTTTAAGAGTTTCACCATAATATCGAATTGCGTCAGCATCAGGATTATTGGTATCATTATCTGAAAGATTGGGGTTAACAATTGATGTTGGTAAATTCTTTTCACTTTGAATATCATGTTTTCCAGTTACTGAATCAGCAGTAGAAGATGCTGGAGTGGCAGTATAAGCAGTAGTTACGTCAGCATTAGCTTTATCAACCTTAGCTTGATCAGCATTTAATTGATTATTAGCATCTGTCACAGCATTTGCATATTTCCCATCAATTTTACCAGATTGAGCTTGTTTAATAGCAGAATCCTTATCACTAGCAGCTTGTTTATCAGCAGCTTGTTTGGAAGATAATGCATTAGCATCAGCTGTATTCTTGGCAGTCACAGCTTGACTTGTCGTCATACTCTTAGTAGTAGCGGCCTGCTGATCTGCCGTTGCTTGGTCAGTTTGAGCTGTCTTAACTGCCTGCGACTGAACTTGCTTAGCAGCACTAGTCGCATTAGTTAGTTGTTGGTTTGCAACCGATATTGCGGCAGTTTTAGTATCAGCCGCTACTTGACGAACTTGCGTTGCCGTCTGTGCCGGATCTTTGGCTAATTGTGCCGCATACGATTGGGTATCCGTAATCGATTGACTGGCTGCCTGTGAAGCCACTACTGCTTGACTAGTTGCATAACTAGTAACTGCTTGGCTTGCACTGGCTTGCACACTTTCTTGGGTCGCTGGTGCCTGTGACGTCGCTGCTTGTTTCGTCGCGGTCACACCAGCCTGTTCACCATTATCCGCACGTGCAATTGTCTGATTCCCCGTTGTTACCATTAATCCACCCAGTACTAACGCTGTTGTGGAAATCACCTTACTACTTTTCATATCCTTACAAACCCCTTTTCAACTTATTCTCCAAAATGATACTTATTGGGACAACTGGCAATCACGCGTGCTAGTTGCCTTTTTTTGCATTACGATAGAAAATGGATATTACCATCACCTTGCTAACCATTACTCAAACTAAGCTACTTGTTAAATAAACATAGTTCTAATAATTAGTTATTAGAATTATTATATAACGGATATCGTTAGTTTTAAACCTATAAATAAATAATTCCGTTACTTTAGTAACATTTACCGTTATATGCATTAGTATCTCTATAAAAACATGTAAAGGGGCCTATTCAGTGGCAAGTATCGGTGAAAGAATCAAAGAATTTCGTAAGTCCCGCCACTTCACTCAGGCTGGGCTTGGTCAGCACGTCGGTTTATCCGCTCAAGTTATCTCTAATTATGAACGTGGCTACTCCACTCCAAGTGCGGAAGACATTGCTAGTATCGCAGCAGTTCTCAAGATTCCCATCTCATCACTGTATGCCACAACTAACACAGAGTTGCACGCTACCAATCTCTCGCCTTGGGCCAGTACCACTAATCGTATTGATTTGGACCAGCTACTTCAATCTAATATTCCCATGGGCTATGGCATTATGGACTGGACACAAACTGATAAAGAACGCATCCGTCACGTTATCGAAGGTGTCTTTTGGGACCGTTTTGAAGAACTTAGTAATCATGACTCCAAATAAAACATTAAAAAAATCAAAAGACGCACGCCGTAGATTTACAAAAATCAACGACGTGCGTCTTTATTTTGAAACAAGTTATCGCTTAAATCACTAACAGTCTATTTATCAATCACCGAGCGCTGAATCGTCTGGCCATGAACTTGACGTAAACGTGCTTCACGATACAGATATAAATACTTAGCCCGCGCTAAGGCGGTCTGCGTAACTAGTTCACTCGTATTATTATCATAGACCGCTTCTTGGTTCTGCTTTGCACGGTCCCAGTCCAACTTAGCGGCATTCAGGGTCGACAATAACTGTTCATCAAAAACTTCCTTGGGATGCTTGATCTTCTGTTTACGTTTAAACATGGTGGCACCTCCAATTACATTTCTTGGCGACCTTCAACGGCTTTGAATAAGGTCATTTCATCCGCATATTGAATATCACTACCAACCGACAAGCCGTGCGCCAATCGGGTCACTTTGATTCCCGCCGGCTTAACTAACCGCGAGATGTACATCGCTGTTGCTTCACCTTCAGGCGTGGCGTTGGTGGCAATAATGACTTCCTTGATGGCTTCATTTTGCTGTAGTCGTTTCAATAAGCTGGCAATGTTGATATCCTCTGGGCCCTTACCGTCAATTGGTGACAGTACCCCGTGCAAGACGTGATACAACCCATTGTATTCCTTGATCTTTTCCATTGCCATAACATCCTTGGCCTCTTCAACCACGAGGACGGTACCCTGGTCACGTGACTTATCTTTACAAATGACACACGGGTCATCTTCGGTGATATTACCGCAAATACTACAAAAATGCAGGTCCCGTTTGGCCGCAATCAGCGACTTGGCAAACTCAGTGACGTCATCACCGTTCATATCAATTGTATAAAACGCCAGCCGCGTCGCAGTCTTGCCACCAATGCCGGGCAACTTCATATAACTATCAATCAACTTAGCAATTGGTTCTGGATACTGCATGTACTTACCTCGTTTTTACTGTAATCCCTTAGTATATTTTCCCATCGTACTTTGTGTCTGTTCATCGACCTTAGTCAACGCGTCGTTCACCGCAGCAACGACTAAGTCCTGTAACATATCCACATCATCAGGATCAACAGCATCAGGGTTAATCGTAATATCCTTCATCTTCTTATCACCAGTAAAAGTGACTTTGACCATGTCGTCTGGCGCCGCACCCGTGAAGGTTTGTTCATTTAAAGCCGCTTGTTCGGCTGTCATTTGCGCCTGCATCTTCTTCATTTGCTTCATCATACTTTGCATATTGCCCATTCCACGCATCATAATTATCAGTTCCTTTCGTCTTTAGTCCGGCTGTACTTCAACTAAATCACCGAACATATTCTTAGCTTCTTCAACGACCGGTTCTTTGGCCGGTGCTTGTTGCTCTGATGTTGCACCTCCTGGCTGGTGAGTGGCCAAATAATCCTTACGAATTTGTGGCCACTGTTCTTTAGGCACACAGACAATCTTGGGTGCCTGTCCCATCAGCCGATCCAAACCATTTCCGAGTGCATCAATCAAGGTCTGGTCATCAATCGCTTTTTGATAAACAAACGCATAGTCAAACGCAACCACAACACCTTCTGAACTGGCCGCAACTGGTTGGGCCACGTGCATTAGGGCCCGCTGCGTCACACTCAAAATGTTCATTAAATCAGTCCAAACATCGCGCACCTTAATGAGATCATTCTTCGTTGCCGCTCCCAGAATAGGATAAATCTGACTGACATTAACCTTCTTAACAACCGGGCCATTACTCGACCGCGGCTTAGCCGGTGCAGGTTTAATGACACTACTACCTTGAGAACGTAACGTTTTGACCTCGCTTTGCAACTGTTCAACTTGTTGTGCCAGTTTATGCACAGTGGGATCTTCAGGGTTGACCGTTGCCGCAGCTACCGGTTGGGCGGCCGCTTGACCATCCAACTGAGCTAGTTTGACCGTCAACACTTCTAAATAAACGTCCGGGTGCGTCGTGAACCGCATTTGTTGTTGAATATCGTTCAACGTCTTGACCATCTGGTACAGGACTTCAGCATCGATTTGCTTGGCAAACGCTTCAAATTGTTGATCATCCTCACCCATCGCCACACTATCAACCATTTCAGGGGCCTGTTGATAGAGTAACACGTCACGCGTATAACTGATCAAATCTTCAATAAACCGATTGGCATCTTTACCTTCTTGTAAGATTTGTCGCATCGTCTCTAGTGCCGGCTTCGTATCATGGTCGGTGACCTCACTGACATAGTTAGCCAGCAACTGCTTGGTCACACTTCCCGTCACCATTAACGCATCATCCAACGTAACCGTGTTATCCCCAAACGAAATTACTTGATCCAGAATACTTAAAGCATCCCGCATTCCACCTTCAGCAGCCGCTGCAATGACACGGAGCGCTTTTTCATCATAGGTCACATCCTTCTCATTGAGGATGTACACCATCCGATCATAGCTATCCTTAGCCGTAATCCGGCGAAAATCAAACCGTTGCGTCCGTGAAATAATCGTTAGTGGAATCTTATGGGGTTCCGTTGTCGCTAAGATGAAGATCACGTTAGCCGGAGGTTCTTCTAACGTTTTAAGCAACGCATTAAATGCGCCAGTTGATAACATATGAACTTCGTCAATAATATAGACTTTATAGTCCGCTTGCGTCGGGGCGTACTTTGCTTTGTCCCGAATATCACGAATCTCTTCCACGCCATTATTAGAAGCCGCATCAATTTCGATGACATCATTTAGTTGCCCCTTGGTAATCGCCGTACAAGTCTCACATTCATTGCAAGGTTCCCCATCAACAAGATGGTGACAGTTAATTGCCTTGGCAAAAATCTTCGCCGCCGACGTTTTCCCAGTTCCCCGGGGACCGGTAAACAGATACGCATGACTCGTCTGGTGGGTCATAATGGCATTTTTTAGTGTCTGGGTAATCATCTGTTGCCCGACAATCTCATCAAAGCGTTGGGGACGCCAAACCCGATATAGTGCCCGATACATGCGATTCTTCCTTTCTTACATCAGTCATACTTGGTTATCATTACTTATTATAAGCCATTGTTTAAATGTCCTGAATAGTTAGCTGCTGATTGTGACGCTTCCCCACTAACAGTCAGTGTCAGTTATGCAAACTAAGCATCTAAGTATACTTGTCAACGAGTCTAAACCCAGACCTGTAACCACCCTTGTTAAGTATTCTGGTTATTCCCTCAACAAGCGATGGTTTTGACTGTCAGTCTGAAAAGCATCATCCAAATAACGTATTACTACTATAATAATAGGTAAATAACAATTAACCAACCTATCAGCACGTCCAAAACTAACACTCAACATTTAATTTAAATAAAAAGCTCTCAACCGAATGGCTAAGAGCTGTTACATTTCATAAAAACAAAAGGCACAAGATGAAGCAAACTTAGTGCTGCTTCCTTCCGGACCTGACACGATTCGTAAATCCACCCTTGCCTTTTGGCCTTGCGGCAAATACTATAATACATGATTTGCGCCACAATTACCAGCCATCGGCCTAATTTTTTTCAGCAGCTTCGCGTCGTGCTTTTTTGGCCGCCTTTTTCCGTTTACGAATCCCGCGGAAAAAGTTTTCCAACATCTCGCCGGCCGGACGTGCCATAACACGTTCATGAACCGTTACTTGATGATTTAACCGGGTATCATCCATCACCTGATACAAACTACGAACGGCGCCAGCCTTGGGATCGCGAGCACCAAAGTAAAGTTCAGGTAGCCGTGCATTAATAATGGCCCCACTACACATCAAACATGGTTCCAAGGTGACATACAGCTGACAATCTTCCAATCGCCAGCTATGCAAATACTCACAAGCTTCTTGAATCGCAATAATTTCAGCATGCATCGTTGCATCCTGACCATGCTCCCGTAAATTGTGCCCACGGCCAATAATTTCACCCTGGTGAACGATCACAGCCCCAATCGGCACTTCGCCAATTAAGTAGGCCATTCGCGCTTCATGTAACGCTTCTTGCATCCAGTCTTCCGCTGTTGGTTCCGTCACGACTATCCCTCCTTTACACTTTGTAGGATGTAATACCCTCTGTCCTTCTTAATCACCTGACAATTACCAAAGGTCATTTGCATCAATTTCTTCGCAGATGGTGCGCCCTGTTTTTTCTGTAAAACGACGGTGAGTGTCCCACCAACGACTAGCCGTGAGACAGCCCCCGTTAACATTGCATCCACCACTGCCTTGCCTGCGCGCACCGGTGGATTGGTGACAATCGCCGCATAATTAGTCGCGGTTACTTGTTGATAGACATCAGACGTAAAAATATTGGTATTCGTAATTTGGTTCAAAGCAACATTTTTACGCGCTAAGCTTAGCGCTAACTCGTTCACATCGACCATATCAACCGTTCGTTCGGGTGATTGATACGCGAGCGCCATCCCAATGGGACCGTATCCGGTTCCCAAATCTAGCATTGGGCCCGCTGGCAAATCAGTCGGATCAAACGCTGCGAGTAGTGTTCGTGAGCCGTAATCCACGGTACGCTTGGAGAAGACACCGTTGTCCGTCGTAAATTTAAACGAGTGATTAAAAATTTCAAAATTCCATTGCTTTTCATCATGCACAATATCCGGATTGTGTGTATAATAATAGTTGGTCATATTTATTTTCCTCTAAATTTCTGGTCTATATCTATGATAACTGATTCAGCGAGTGAACCACAAATAATTTAAAAAACTTTTTAGTCGGTTAAAAGCTGACACTAACACAACATCTAGGGCTTGTGATTTTTACCACACCCTAGATGTTGTGTTTTTTGATTGTTTTTTTCACCACATGTTGTATACTAAATTTATCAGAAAAACGAGTTAGGATGATGAAAAATGAAAAAAGTTACTGTATTTACTAAAAACAACTGCATGCAATGCAAGATGACTAAGAAGTTCCTCACGGCGCACAACATTGCCTTTGAAGAGAAGAACATCAATACGAATCCTGAATACGTCGATTACTTGAAGGAGCAAGGTTTCCATGCCGTTCCGGTCGTTGAAATCAATGGCGAAGACAGCATTGCTGGCTTCCGTCCTGATGCTTTAAAACAATTAGCTGTTTAGTTTGCTCACGCTTTTTTGCGTGGTTACATAGCTAGTTTACCCTTTAAAATATGCTTAACGGCCCACAATCATCAACCTACTGATTGTGGGTCGTCGATTTTGCCAGCCACAATTATACTGATAGAAAGAGGATTCCTTATGACCTTAAAAGATTTAAAAGACGTCACGTATTACGACTTAAATAATGAGATCAATATTCCCGTTAACAATCAGATTCCGCTCAACAAGGATCAGGAGGCACTTGCCGCTTTCCTTGAACAAAATGTTGAACCGAACACGATGAAATTTGATAGTCTCAAGGCCCGCTTTGACTACCTGCGTGAACACGACTATTTGGAAACCCCTACCATTGATAAGTATGATTTTAGCTTTATCGAAAAACTTTACGATTACTTGCGGTCGCAAGACTTCCACTTCAAGACGTTTATGGCGGCTTACAAATTTTATGCCCAATACGCTTTAAAGACGGATGATGGCGACTATTACTTGGAAAACTTTATTGACCGTGTGGCAATGAACGCCCTCTACTTTGCTGATGGTAATGAAGACTTGGCGATGGACCTGGCCAATGAAATCGTCCACCAACGTTATCAACCAGCCACTCCTAGTTTTCTCAATGCTGGCCGGGCCCGGCGTGGTGAATTGATTTCTTGCTTCTTGATTCAATCGACCGATGATATGAACTCAATCGGCCGGACGATTAACTCCGCGTTACAACTTTCTCGGATCGGCGGCGGGGTCGGTATTAACCTCAGCAACTTACGGGGTGCCGGTGATCCAATCAAGCATATCGATGGCGCTGCTAGTGGGGTCGTCCCCGTCATGAAATTATTAGAAGATAGTTTCTCCTACTCTAACCAGTTAGGTCAACGTCAAGGTGCCGGGGTCGTTTACCTCAGTGTCTTCCATCCTGATATCATTGCCTTTCTTTCTGCTAAGAAGGAAAACGCCGACGAAAAGATTCGGCTCAAGACGCTTTCACTCGGGGTCACCGTACCCGACAAGTTTTACGAGTTGATCAAGGCCGACGCTGATATGTATCTCTTCAGCCCTTACGGTGTTGAACGCGAATACGGGGTACCGTTCTCATATGTCGATATCACCAAAGAATACGACAATATGGTCAAGAACCCGAACATCCGTAAGACTAAGATCAAGGCGCGTGACCTTGAAAATGAAATCAGCAAGTTACAACAAGAATCTGGCTACCCATACGTCGTCAACATTGATACCGCGAACCGCGAAAATCCTATCGATGGTAAAATCGTGATGAGTAACTTGTGCTCAGAAGTGATGCAAGTGCAAACCCCATCACTAATTGATGACCAACAACAGTATGAGAAGTTGGGAACTGATATTAGTTGTAACCTTGGTTCGACTAACATTGTTAACTTAATGACCTCTCCAGACTTTGGACATTCCGTTGAAGCCATGGTGCGCGCGTTAACTTTTGTTACTGACCACTCTAACGTCGACGTCGTCCCTTCAATCCAAAAAGGGAACCGTCAAGCCCATACCATTGGATTAGGTGCCATGGGGCTCCATGCCTTTTTCGCGAAGAATCAAATGGAATACGGCAGCAAAGAAGCCGTTGACTTTACCAATATCTACTTCTTACTCTTAAACTACTGGACCTTAAAAGCTTCTAACGAAATTGCGCGTGAACGTCACGAAACCTTCGTTAACTTTGAAAAATCCAAGTATGCCGATGGTTCTTACTTTGACAAGTACACCACCCAAGATTGGCAACCAAAATATGACAAGACCGCTGCACTGTTTGACAGTATCTTCATTCCAACCAAAGCTGATTGGGAAGCCCTCAAAGAAGCCGTTATGCGTGATGGTCTCTATCATCAAAACCGGATGGCTGTCGCCCCAAATGGATCAATTTCGTACATCAACGATACGACTGCCAGCCTACACCCAATCATCAACCGGGTCGAAGAACGACAAGAAAAGAAAATTGGTAAGATTTATTATCCCGCTCCTTACCTATCTAATGATACAATTAACTATTATAAGTCAGCATACGATACTGATATGCGTAAAGTTATCGATGTCTATGCGGCTGCTCAACAACACGTTGACCAAGGAATGAGCTTGACCCTCTTCATGCGGTCAACTATTCCAGCTGGCTTATACGAATGGAAAGATGGTCGCACTGATAAGATGACCACGCGGGACTTAAACATTTTACGGAACTACGCCTACCGCAAAGGAATCAAATCGATTTATTATATTCGGACCTTTACGGATGACGATGGCGAAGTCGGTGTTAACGAATGTGAAAGCTGCGTAATTTAGTATCTTAGATCTCTAGGAGGATAACAAATGGCAACAGACTTGGCTTACTACCAAAAACTGCTCAGTAATGGCAACTATAAGGCAATTAACTGGGATCGAGTTTCAGATGCAATTGATAAAAGTACTTGGGAAAAGTTAACCGAACAATTTTGGTTAGACACCCGGATTCCAGTTTCCAACGACATGGCAGACTGGCGTGAATTGGATGATGATCACCGGTGGGTCGTGGGACACGTCTTCGGTGGCTTAACGTTACTGGATACTCTACAATCACAAGACGGTCTGCAGGCACTCCGCCGACACGTCTTAACTTCACATGAAACGGCTGTACTAAATAACATCCAGTTCATGGAATCCGTTCATGCGAAGAGTTATTCAACAATTTTCGAGACGTTAAACACTCCGGACGAAATCAATGAAATTTTTGATTGGAGTGACAGCGAAGAGTTTCTTCAATCAAAGGCTCAATGGATCTATAAACTTTACGATAACATCGATGAAGATCCATTGAAGCAAAAAGTTGCGAACGTCTTCTTGGAAACTTTCTTGTTCTATTCAGGTTTCTACACCCCGTTATACTATTTGGGTCATAACCAATTACCAAACGTGGCGGAAATCATCAAACTTATCTTACGAGACGAAAGTGTCCATGGCACCTATATCGGTTACAAGTTCCAATTAGGCTTCAAAGAACGTTCTGAGAAACAACAAGCTGAATTTAAAGACTGGATGTTTGACTTCTTATACAAGCTCTACGAGAATGAAGAAAACTATATTCACTTAGTTTACGATCAAATCGGCTGGTCTGATGAAGTCTTAACCTTCAGTCGTTACAACGCCAACAAAGCGCTAATGAACTTAGGACAAGACGCACTCTTCCCAGACACGGCGGAAGACGTTAACCCAGTCGTCATGAACGGAATTTCAACGGGAACTTCTAACCATGATTTCTTCTCACAAGTTGGGAATGGCTACCGGTTAGGTCAAGTTGAAGCCATGCAAGACACCGACTACGATATTGGTGATCCAGACGATTAATCAATATGCTAGTTAGTAAAAATGCGGCGCCTATGTGGGCCGCATTTTTGATAGCAAATTTTATCTTGGGAGTAGTTTAGAATGGCAATTCATAATATCTGTGTTTTTTGTGGGTCGAACTCTGGTTTGAACCCCGCGTTTAGTGACAAGACGGTGGCCCTTGGGCAGTATTTGGCCACTAACGATTACCAACTCGTCTATGGCGGTGGCGACCATGGTTTAATGGGGAAAGTCGCCAAAGCAACTATGGATGCTGGTGGCCGCGTTATTGGGATCATCCCGCATTTTCTGGTCGCAAGAGAACTCGCTTTTAAAGACGTGACAACTTTTATCGAAACACGCACGATGACCGAACGTAAAGAAAAGATGCTTCACCTCGCTGACGCTTTTATCGTTTTACCTGGCGGGTTTGGCACCTTTGAAGAGTTCTTACAAATGTTATCTTGGAGTCAAATGGATATTCACCAAAAGCCGATTGCGCTCTACAACATCGACGGCTTCTACGACGACCTAGTCGCCATGCTACAAAAGACCGCCGACTTAGGGTTTGCCCCCGAGGCTAACCTCGACCTATTCATTAATGGACATGATCTTGACGAAATTTTCACTGGTTTCCATGATTTCAAACATGTATTACCACCTAAGTATACGAACTAATAATCTAGCCTACACAAAGCAGCTCTAGTGCTTCTGCCACAATTAATTCAGCCCTCATCATATTAGTCGGCTGAATTCTAAAATCATCATAAAATGCCCCATCATTGCTTCTCGCAGTGATGGGGCATTTTGCTATGTCATTAACGATACTTACTTTATGACATACTATTCAGTTATTTCAATCGTTTCAACAACCACACTGGCCGGTGCCGCTCAGACTTGTGCACCCGGGTATTAACAACTTGTAGCAATTGTAAAATGGTGAAAATTAGCGAATTACGCTTTCGGTACGCAATATACTTTGGTTCCCACTCGGTCACATACTTCTCCTTGTACGACCGTAATCCCTGAAAACCATATAACTGATAGCCATATTCGTAAATTAAATGAGCAATTTTTTCTTGAATAAAACTGTAGCGTGAAACCCCTACACCGGATAATGGTGCCATTCCCATATTGAAATAGGCATAGCCATCGTCACGCGCCTGTTCAAATAGGTGCACAAAGACCGTGTCCATAATGCCGGATGGCGCCGATTTGCTTGACCGCATTAAGTCAATTGAAGTCGTCTGATGATTTCCCTGCGGCATAATATTCGCAAACGCGACAATTCGGTGGTCAGGATCATAAACAACCGCTACGGGTGCCTGATTGAGATACTGCTCATCAAAAAATCCGAGCGAGAATCCTTTTTCCGTCTCACCTGCTAACCAACTATCCGAAACAGCTCGTAATTCAGCCATAACGTCGGCACTGAACGGTGGCTGCAAGATGGCAAACTCATAGTGATCCCGGGTAAACTTATTCATTAGGGCCCGCTCACCCCGTAGCCGTTTACCAGCCAAACTAAAGTCTGCCAATTTGACGTGCCCTTCTTCACCGGTTTTGATAAAGTCAAAGCCCATTTCGTGTAGGCGCATCGTCAGCATCTCACTAATTTCGTAAAAGACTAGCGAGCAACCGTCACTATCTGCGTCATCCAATAACTGTTCCAAGGCAGCTTGTAATACCGCTTGATTACCGAATGGCTCTCCCATAATAATCAGTTTATCGGCCTTCTGTTGGTATAAGAAAACCAGTTGATCGACCCCATCGACTTGATAGTAATATGCTAACTTATCATTTAAATAAGCCAAGTGTGAGATTTCATTGCCGCCATAAGTTTCAATCACTTGTTTGACCCGAGCCGCATCCATCTTTTGACGCAATCGGGCGTTATAGCCACTCGCAAAGTAGCGGTACATAATAATCAAAATCATTGCCGCTAAGACTAACCCAATCACTCCAAATAACCAGAGCTTTTGTGATGGGAAGAACAGAGCTTCAGGAACCGCATGCCGATGATGAATTTGGGGCGCGTTATAGACCCCCACAATCGTATACAAGATAAAGGTCACCACATACACGCAGCTAACCCACAACGTTTGCCCCCACGAAAAAGCCAACCGATCACGATAATAAGCATGCCGCGATAAAGCCACTAGCGCTAGAATCACAATCAAGAAAATCACAAATTTCATCGAAATTGCATCATAAACGACGAGCCAGCGAATCGTATTCAAAATGGCAATCAGCAGCACAATCACCGTTGGCCAAAAAGCTTTTTTGACTCGACCAGCAGTTCCCAATGCCACCCCAATCAGTAAGAAGGCCATAATAATACTGCTGGCCTGATTAATAAAGAAAAAGGTGTACGGATAAAACTGTAAGAAGAGTTTATTGTTATATGCAAAGTTAGGGACCGTTGACATCAACAACATCAGAAAACCAGAAAAGTAGAGAAAAACCGTCAGTACCATCTGAGCAACACGTTGTAATGCCTGCTTAGGAATACCCGCTAAGCGCACGTTTAAGCGATGGCCGGTGTCATGGATGAATAAGACCAACCCGATGGCAAACGGGATAATATAGTAGAATAACCGGTAAAATAAGAGCCATGCGACTGCGTCTGGTCGAGAAACTCCGACCGCACCGAGGCCAAAAATCATGAAAACGTCGAATGACCCAATACCACCGGGTACCATTGACACTTCACCGACAACCGAAGCAATCACGAATAACGGCACGACCGCTGCAAAATCAATGGGTAATCCCATAAAGTTTCCAATTAATAAGAAGAACAGCACACAGCCAGTCCATTCACCAAACGACCCACTCAATAACCGAACGACGTTGCCGAGCGTAAGGCCATCGAAGAATTCCGAATCGTTGACCCGTGTAAAAATAAAGATGGCTGGAAAATACAGTGCACCACCGACGAGCCAGATCCAGTAACTGCCATACATGTTCCCAATGCCAAAGCCATAGACTAGCACGAGTGAGATCATACAATATAATGACAATCCCGAAACTAAAAACAAAGCAATCTTGGAAATGGCAAACACGATTTGTTTCTTAGTGGCTTCGCGATTATAAAAGTTAGCACGCAGTGAGGCGCCCAGCACGCCCCCAAAACCACCGATATTCGTAAATGTATTGGTGATCCATCCAGCTTTTAAGATATAGCCAAGTGAATAGTGGTTGGGTAAAAACTTTGTAATCATGACGTCATACGTCAGCATTGGTGTCACTGCGATAATACCAATCACGACCATGCTCAACAGATGCCACCAGCTTTGCGAAGCAAGCGCATTCGCCAACTGCGCGCCACTGACTTCCTTCGCAATTTTGCCGACTTCCGTAATCACAAATAACAGGACAGAGAATACAAATAATGCTTTGATGATCCCCATGCGTTTATTGAGTGCCGTCCCGATTTTCTGTAACGTTGCCTTCAAAAAAATTCCCCCATTGGTGTGTTTGTTCTATTATCGCAATCTTAGCCCGTTTATACAACCGTTATAGGTCGTTAATAACCCCCACAGGGCTGATTTGTTGCCGTATTAAGCTATGAATATTTTAAATACCTGCTACTAAATCGTTCCGAATGGGTGTTAGTCGTTAGCGCTAATTATGATTAATCGTTGAAATTAATACCATCATAAAACAATATTAATTGATTTTTAGTTACCAAGCTCGCTTTACCAGCCTTTACCGTTTATATATAATTAAAGTGATACATAAACAAGGAGGAATCTCTTATGCATCATGCAAAAAGATTCGTCGTTACACTAACGAGTCTACTCATCTTAACCGGCTGTACCACTGGTAACCAACAAGCCGCCAACCATACCAGTGTCAAAACCAAGACGGTTCGGGTTGAGAAACGGACTGCCGCTAATAAAGCCGCCTGGGCAAAAGCAAAGGCCGCTAGTCGGGCTAACGCGGCCTCAGCCAAAGTCCTTAGTTCAAACACGACCCAACTCGCAATTGCAACCAGTCAGGCAAAGCGTCAATCCGAACAACTAAAAGAAAAACATGACGACGCAACGGCCGCATCAAAATCAGCGTCACAGGCCGTCACTAAATCAGCAGCTAGTGAAACAGCCGCACAATCACGTTCCCAGTTCGCTTCGGCCGTCGCGGCGGTTAGCCAATCTAAGCAAGAGGCCAAGGCCAGCAGTCAAGCAGCTGCTCAAAGTCAACAAACTCAAACTAGTACCGCAACCACGAGTCGGCAGAATAATTTTTCTGGCGATACCGATACCGCCCAAACTGGACGTATCGTAGGTAACCGCAATTCCAAAATTTATCACGTTGAAACGGGACAAAACTACCGGATGGCCGGTAAAAATGCCATTTACTTTAGTACGGAAGACGCGGCGCGTGCCGCTGGTTACCGTAAGTCACTTCGATAGGAGGAGCTCTTCATGGCATTAATCGGCACCATCTTATTTTTTGCAACCCTGTACTGGTTCTGGCACTTACATCGTCGCTATCGGGGACATCAATGGTGGCGGCATAGTTGGCCAGCCATTATCGCATTGCTTGTCAGCTTTAGTATTCTCGGCATATCTGATGAATCCACTCAGCCAACTGTGAAGATAAAGACTGTTACTAAGACACACTTAGTAACAGCTAAGAATGACAAGCAATTGACGGCACTTCAAGCTGCCAATCGTGCTTCTGCTAGCAGCTTAAAGCAGGCTGTGAAAAAACTTTCGAGTAGTCAACAACATATTGACAGACTCAAAGTTACGAACAAGCAAGCTGGTGCAACTTTGACAACAGCACCAACCAAGGTCAATTCCGACCATAACCCAAGTAACACTGCGTTGGCTAGTAAAACTTACAACGGTCAACAAACGATCACGATTAATCAGAATCAGCCCGCATTTACCACTAAGGAGCTCAGTCTGAGTCAGGGTGCCTGGCAACAATATGGCAATTTAGACTCACTTAACCGGGTGACGGCTGCTAATGCCCTCTTAAATCAGTCACTGATGCCCAAAACTGAACGTGAATCCCTGAACGTTCGACCAACTGGTTGGCATAATAAACGCATCAGTAGCGGTTGGCTTTACAACCGCAGTCATCTGATTGGCTATCAATTAACGGGGCAAAACAACAATATCAAGAACCTCATGACCGGCACTCGTTCTTTGAATGACCCTGAAATGACGACCTATGAAAACCAAGTTGCGGCCTATTTGAAAGAAAGTCCGAAAAACTACGTCCGCTATCAAGTGACCCCCATTTTCAAAGGTAACGAACTGTTAGCCCGCGGTGTTCAAATGCGTGGTCAGTCAGTTGGTAGCAATGCTGTTAGTTTTAATGTCTATATTTTCAATATCCAGCCCGGTATGACCTTGAACTATACTGATGGCACTAGTCAGGTCAGTCACTAACGATCATTGAGCATCGTATTCAGCCTATCACGCAGCAGCCACAAAAGTGATAGTGTCCTGTCGACCAGAAGTTCAACTCAAGTGAAATTTTAAAACAAGCCCAACAGAACGCCACATAGCGCGTCTGTTGAGCTTATTTTGACTTGCTTAATCCAATGCGGTTACGTTTCTAACGCCAAGTCACCGTAATCATACGGTGGTTGACATCAAGTTGCACTAAAACTTAGCCTAAGCACAAATTCTCAGTAATCGTTATATGCGTGGTCATGCATGTGATTCACGCCAAGGCCACATCCAGAGATAAAAAAAGACCACACCCCATAATAAGGTGTGGTCTGATGACGTTCCGTTAAGTAAATAATTACTTAAGGGTAACGACACCACCAACTTCTTCAAGCTTAGCTTTCATATCGTTGGCTTCGTCTTCTGAAACGCCTTCTTTGATGATTGAAGGTACGTTGTCAACAAGACCCTTGGCGTCTTTCAAGCCAAGACCAGTGATATCACGAACGGCCTTAATAGCCTTAACCTTTTGGTCACCGGATTCAGTTAATTCAACATCGTATGAATCCTTAGCAGCGGCAGCATCGCCACCAGCAGCACCGGCAACAGCAACTGGAGCTGAAGCTGAGACATCGAATTCTTCTTCGATAGCCTTAACTAAGTCGTTTAAATCTGAGATTGAAGCTTCTTTTAATGAGTCGATAATAGCATCTTTATCAAAAGCCATTTTTTGTTCCTCCATTTTATATGAACTTATATTTTAGTTTTTTTAACACACTGACAGCAAATTAAGCTGCGTCTTCGTCGCCTTTTTCAGCAACCGCCTTAACAGCGTATGCAACGTTACGAACAGGTGCTTGTAACAAGTTGGCGATCGTAGCCAATAATTCTTCACGTGATGGCATCGTAGCGTATTCTTGAACAGTTTCAAGATCAGCAACTTTACCTTCGATCACGCCACCCTTTAATTGAAGGGCATCAGCGGTCTTCGCGAAGTTAGCCAAGATCTTTGCAGGAGCAACTGGGTCTTCTTCAGAGAAGGCAACAGCAGTAGGACCAGCAAATACAGGTTTTAAGTCTTCAAATCCGGCCTTATCAGCGGCACGTACCATGATCTTGTTTTTGATAACGCGCATCTTAACACCGGCTTCACGTAATTGCTTACGTAAATCAGTTACTTGTTCAACCGTCAAACCACGGTAATCAACAACAATGGCTGATACTGAGTTCTTCAATTGTTCTGCAACTTCTTCGACTTCTTGTGCTTTAACAGCAATTGTTTCTTTACTCAACAGATTCACCTCCCAGAATTTTGGTTCAGGGATTTATAAAAAAATCCCTATGTCCACCAAGACATAGAGAAAAAACAATGTCCTCGGCAGGTAGATTAAGGCCGTTAAGCCGCCTGAGTCTTAGGTAGAGATATTACTTAACCTCTAGTAATCTATCACAGATCACCCACGGGGTCAATTGTTTTCAGAACTTAATCTTTAAAATGATGCTAAATCAACACGTACCGCTGGGGTAAAGGTTGAAGTAACAACCAAGTTTTCGATGAAAGTCCCACGTACTGAGGCTGGACGAGCTTTAACGATGGTGTCTTCAATAGTCTTGAAGTTACCAACTAACTTGTCAGTATCAAATGATACCTTGCCAACAGGAATATGAACGTTACCGTCACGGTCAGTCCGGTAAGTCACCTTACCAGCTTTTGAGTCGTTAACGGCTTTAGCAACGTCCATCGTAACCGTACCAGTCTTAGGGTTAGGCATTAAGCCTTTAGGTCCAAGAACCCGACCTAAACGACCAACTTGGGCCATCATGTCAGGGGTAGCGATTGCGACGTCAAAGTCTAACCAACCGTCTTGGATCTTCTGAACTAAATCAGTTTCACCAACAAAGTCAGCGCCGGCTGCTTCAGCTTCCTTAGCCTTGTCACCCTTAGCGAAAACGATAACGGTTTGATCTTTACCGGTACCATTAGGAAGGACAACCGCGCCACGAAGTTGTTGGTCGGCTTGCTTTGTATCAACGTTTAATTTGAAGGCAACTTCAACAGTTGCATCAAACTTTGCGAAATCCATTTTTTTAACCAAGTCTACCGCTTCAGTTACATCGTAAGCTTTGTCACGATCAACGAGCTTAGCGGCTTCTTGGTATTGTTTACTTTTCTTTGCCATCTAAGTGTTTTCCTCCTTGCAAATGTGGTTCAAACGGAGATTTCCTCCCACTTGACACATTCATTTTGATGAAGTGTCCGACATACTCAACAGTACTGAATTAGCCTTCGACGGTGAATCCCATACTCCGAGCAGTACCTTCGATCATGCGCATAGCTGCTTCAACATCAGCTGCGTTTAGATCTTGCATTTTAGTTTCGGCGATTTGCTTAACTTGATCTTTGGTTACAGTTGCAACCTTTTTCGTGTTAGGTTCACCGGAACCACTTTCAACACCGGCAGCTTTCTTTAATAGAACGGCAGCAGGTGGGGTCTTAGTGATGAAATCGAATGAACGATCTTCATACACCGTAATCACAACGGGGATGATCATACCTGCTTGATCAGCAGTACGAGCATTGAAATCCTTTGTGAAACCCATGATATTGATACCTGCTTGACCTAAAGCTGGGCCAACTGGCGGAGCAGGTGTTGCTTTGCCCGCAGGAATTTGTAATTTAACAACGTTAGCTACTTTTTTAGCCACGAGACATTCCTCCTTAGTCCGTGATGTGGTAAATGGAGCTGAGTTTTTGCTCCTCCCACGTAAACGTGCATACGTGACGCACAAATGTCATTGTAGCATATCTATTTTTCACCAGCAACCTTTTTTGTGGTATCTGGATACAAAAATTGGACGATTTGCCGATCAACTTCGTAGTTTTCATGTAGTCGTGAATGGCGAGCGTTCTTGCCATGCACGACAAATTCTTGATACTGGTCACGTGTTGGTCGCAGTAAAAAGCGCAATGACAACGCACTATTCAGAGCGACTGCACCATCACTTTGCGCCGCATCGCCAATATTCCCCGCAATATTTAAATACGAGATTGTATTTGGTAATCGTTGGAGCGTTCGCAAAAAATAATTATAAACGGGCGTCGTTTTGGTCGGGCCGGTTGCCGTCAATGGGTGATTTTCAATCGGATAAGTATTTTGCCCGACCTCGCTATCATTAAACGGCGCCCCAATGGTGACAACCTTACGGACTTCTGGCAAATTCACCAGTTTAGCTGCCGTTGTGAGGTATTGAAATAAAACAACCCCACCCATTGAATGGGCCACTAAATTAATCGTTTGAACATGTTCGTGCGCAATCAAATACTGAACGACCGCTAACACGCCAGCTGCTTGCTGTCGCACGGCAACTCGTGGCGTGGCAAAAATCAGTTGTACCATTGGTCGATAAGCGTCTAGCTCACCAGTCACATGGGGATGATTGTGCCGATCAATCATCACAACTAGTGACTTATTGGCAATGCCTCCCGCCGTAAACCGTTGCAACATACCACCAAATGAAAATCGATTACCAGCATAACCTGGAATAAACAACGTAACGGCACTATCATCCGCTGAATTAGCTGGTACCGTTTGCCGCAAATGCTGTGGCCGCCCATACTGCCAAAATTTAAACGTGATTCGACTCAAAATACCGAACACTAAGACGCCGATGATGACTAAAATTACTTCTGCCAAGATGGTCCACCAGCTTACTTAATTAAAATTAATTACCGAATCTGGTCAACTTGATCGAAGTCCAATTCAGTACTTGTTTCCCGACCGAACATATTGATATTAACCTTCAGCTTCATCTTTTCGTTATCAATTTCCGTGATTTCACCGGAAAGACCAGAAAAGGCCCCGTCAATGATTGTCACTTGCTCGCCAACTTCGACGTCCAATTCGGTATGACGAGCGCTCATCCCTAATTGATGTAAGATTTGTTCCGCTTCATCTGGTAACAATGGCGTTGGCTTACTACCTTGTCCATGTGAGCCTAAGAATCCCGTAACACCAGGCGTATTCCGAACGATGTACCAAGCTTGATCCGTCATGACCATTTCAACCAAGACATAACCAGGGAAGATTTTCTTCATTTCAACTTTATCTTTCCCATTCTTGACTTCGTGGGCTTCTTCTTCGGGTACAACGACACGGAAGATATTATCTTCCATTCCCATGGATTGAATACGGGATTCCAAGTTAGAACTAACCTTGTTTTCATAACCAGCATAGGTATGTAGGACATACCATCTTTTTTCAACAGACTCGACCATTATTTTTCTCCTTTAAAATGTCTTTTGGCAAAATAAAAAAACCTCGTTTGCACGAAGTTTTCTTTCAATACCATTATTATAACAAAATTTGATTCAAAAAGCCATTAATGCCAGCTTGTTAACATTTGTAATAATAATTGAATAATCCAATCAAACAAAGCGAAAAACGCCACGAAGAACAGTGATGTTGAGACAACTGTCCAAGAATCACGACGATTTTCACGCCAAGTCGGCCAGGTCACTTTTTTCATTTCGTGTCCAACTTGACCAAAAAATTTAAATAAGCGCATGTCTAATCCCCCTACCGCGTTTCACGATGAAGTGTGTGTTTACCACAATATTTACAAAATTTCTTAACTTCTAAGCGGTCAGTTCGATTCGGGTTAGCATCAATCGTGTAGTTTCGTGAACCACAAACGGTACATGCCAGTGCAACTTTTTTCTGTGCCATCGACAAAACCTCCATAATAAATCAGGTATAACATTAGCATGGAACTTTTCGAATGTCAATTTCAGGCAGCGGCTTGTAACAAGTCCCGCATCTTCTTACGACACCGATCTGTTGCATTGACAACTTGAGCAACTGCTACATGACGTTTCAACGCAATCTGTTCCGGTGAATACCCCGCTAACAAATCAGCAAAGACCAGCCCTTCAAATGTTGAGCAAATGGTCGGAAAAATTCGGACTTGCTCACGAACATGAACCACGTCTACAGTTGAAAGATTAGTTGTTTGCAGCTTACAAAGTGTATCTTCATCATCGACGTCAAGTGATAACAGCTCACCCTCTGGGCAGCGCTTGCGAGCTTGGGTCCGCCGAATATGATCGATAATCTGATTACTCAATAGTACCCGGTAATAAGCACCAAAACTGCATAAACGCAGTCGCTGATATTTCTTAGCAGCCCGATAAACCGCAATCCGGCCTTCTTGAAGCCAATCATCCTCATCGAAGTTCCGTACATAATATTGACGCCGCAACCGCCAAACAACTGGAGCATACTGCCGAGCCAGTGTGTCAATACTCATATCATCGCCGGCGGCAGCTAAGCAGATCAATTGTTGTTCATTCACGTGATATTCCTCGCTTCTGAGTTAGTTTCAGAAACCGCACCCCCGAGTATCTGTACAGCTAATATACCGGGTCAACACTGCCATCACAAGCGAACGAACGTTTTATTTTATCTACCGCAGTCCCACAGAAATTCCATTATGCGTCGTTATTAAAACCCACATAAATCTTCCATCTATAAACCTAATAGTGCCGTATTGCCCGAATTATTCATAGCGCTAAAAATCGTTAAATGATCTTAAAACCCAAAGTCACAAGCAACCAGCTAATTTAACAATAATCGCTACTAATTCAAGCGGCCTAACATCATACCACTACTTACGATGGTGCTTAACGTGATTACGCTCTAATTGTTGACGATACTGATCTAATGCTGACAGTTGATCATCATTCCATGGCGATTTGCGAACAGCCCCAAGGTCCTGAGTGCGGACAGCCGTGTGGCGTACCTCTTTCAAGGCAGTCTTAACCCGTTGGCGCAATTCCAAAGCAGGGACACGCAACGCCCCTTCCGAAAAAATCACCCACTGTTCTGCTTGATCACTAGTTGCAACTGTCACTTGGAGAACCCGTGATTGCTTTTCGCCCGCATACTTTTCAATGTAACTATCAGCAGTCTGATCCTTACTCGTCCAAATAATTTCAAGATCAGCTTGCCGATAACTCTTAGAATTACCTGGCACGTACATCGCATCAAACACCAAGCTAATATTAAGACCCGTAATTTTTTTATATTCCGTCAACATGCTAATTAGCTCATCACGAGCTTGGGGTAACCGGTCCGTTTGTTTTAAATGATTGAGTTCCGGCCAATTACCAATCATATTATAAGCATCGACAATTAATAATTGTTGTTTCATATTATTTTCCCAGTGGATGCCGAGACGTGTAGCCTTGATAAATTAATAGGCTGGCTGCCACACTCGCATTCAAACTTTGCACGTGTCCAATCATCGGAATCGTTAGCATTTCATCAACACTCTTTTTGAGTAACGGTGAGATTCCTTTGCCCTCATTGCCAATGATCAAGCCAACGGCACCAGAAGCATCCCACTGCCGATAATCCGTCCCGTTCATGTCGGTTCCAAAAATCCAGAGACCCGCTTCTTGTAATTGTTTAACGGTTTGAACTAAATTAGTGACCCGGGCAACTTTCACGTGCTCGATGGCCCCCGTAGAAGTCTTTGCCACTGTACTAGTCAATCCAACAGCCCGACGTTTTGGAATAATGATACCGTGAGCACCGGCCGCATCCGCAGTCCGCATAATCGAACCTAAATTATGCGGATCTTCGATATTATCTAAGATCAAGAAAAACGGCGCTTCATTCTTAGCCTTAGCAACCGCAAACAGATCATCAATCGTTGCATATTCAAAAGCAGCCACCCCGACGGCAACCCCTTGATGATTGGCATTATCGGTTAGTCGATCTAGCTTTTGTTTTGGCACGTACTGTACGATCAAATTGCGTTTTTTAGCAATCTTAGCGATGTCATTCAGCACATCCGCTTGTAATCCACTTTGGATAAAAACTTTGTTAATTTGCTGGTCACTTTTAATCGCCGCCATTGCGGGATGCCGACCAATCACAAAATCAGCTGCTGTCTGGTCCTGTTCGTTATTTGACATTGGAAACCCGCCCTTCATCAACTTGTTTAATGCACCACTGTGCCAGTTCTGCAATCCGGTCCGCCTGTTGGGTTAATTGTAAATATCCAAAAACAGCTTCAAAACCGGTTGAGATTCGATAAGTTACAACATCGGTGTGCTTGGCCGATGTATGACTTTTTGCATTGCGTCCGCGCTTAAAGACGTCCACTTCAGTTGGCGTCAAAACATCTTCGGCCTGCATCCGTTCAATCAAGGCTGCTTGCGCCTTAGCTGAAACATAGTGCGTCGCGTGATGGTGTAACTTGGTGGCCTTAGTAAAACCACTTTCAATCAAATGTTGTCGAATAAACGGTTCGTACACCGCGTCACCAAGGTACGCGAGCGCGATCCCGTTTAATTGCTGATAATCAACTTGCATATTATTCCTTTCTAAACCGCACACCCTGAGGCGTATCTTCTAAAATAATTCCCTGAGCTTTCAAGTCATCACGAATCTGATCAGCCTTGGCAAAATTCTTAGCTTGACGTGCTGCTTCTCGTTCGTCAATCAATGCTTGAATCGCATCATCGGCAAGTGCTTCACCGGTGGCTTCAAAGGTAACTCCGAACACGCCCGTCAAGTTAGCCAATGCAGTTTGTAGCGCAAGCAGGGTGTCCTTTTGAACCGTCGATTTCGCCGCATAGACATTTGCCAGCTTAGCCAGCTCATATACTGCAGCTACGCCGTTTTGAACATTGAAATCATCATCCATTGCGGTTCCAAAGTTAGCCGTAAGGGTCTGCAATTGCTCAGATACCGCGGCATCTGCCCCACTTGCGGCATCTTGCAAGCGGAAAGTGAGATTACGATAGGCATTACGTAACTTATCTAAGTTATTAGCCGCTTCATCTAAGTTGGTCTGCGTATATTGAATTGGTCGCCGGTACTGGGTCGTCGCCATGAAGAACCGTAGCACTTGTGGATCAACCGTTTTAATAATATCGTGGACCGTCACAAAGTTACCCAGTGACTTACTCATCTTTTCATTGTCGTCGCCAACCGTCACAAAGCCATTATGCAACCAATAGTTGGCAAATGTCTTGCCAGTCTTCGCTTCACTCTGGGCAATTTCATTTTCATGATGTGGAAACTCAAGATCTTGACCGCCACCGTGAATATCGAACGTATCACCCAAATATTTCGTGGACATGACGGAGCATTCGATATGCCAGCCAGGTCGGCCAGCACCCCATGGCGATTCCCACGAGATTTCACCGGGCTTAGCGGCTTTCCAGAGGGCAAAATCAATTGGATCTTCTTTGCGGTCGGTTTCTTCATCAGCGGTATGCTGACTAGCTCCTACCTCTAAATCATCAATTCGTTGGTCGGATAGTTGACCATACTTCTTAAATTTACGAGCGCGGTAATACACGTCGCCAGCTGATTCGTAAGCGTAGCCCTTTTCAATTAGTACTTGAACGAACGCAATAATTTCTGGAATATTTTCGGAAGCCCGTGGGTGCACCGTGGCAGGTTCAATATTGACTGCCGTCGTATCTTCCATAAAGGCTTTAATAAACCGATCAGCCACTGCCGGTACCGTCGTGTGATCCTCAGCCGCTCGTTTAATCAGCTTATCATCCACATCCGTGAAGTTGGAGACGTAGTCAACGTGGTAACCGCAATATTCAAAATACCGTCGAATGGTATCAAAGGCAATCGCGGAACGCGCATTACCGATATGAATGTAATTATAAACGGTCGGCCCACAGACATACATCTTCACAACTCCAGGGGTAATGGGTTTAAACGGTTCTTTTTGACGCGTTAACGTATTAAAAACACTTAACATATTGGCGACAACTCCTTTCAATTGACTCATTACTTTTGATGATAGTTTACCATGTTTGAATCACAAATAAAAAGCATCCTTCATACTGCGGAACTTAAACTCCGCCATACAAAAGATACTTTCATATGCAGTCATGCTCGCCTGAATGATTCTCATTACCCTCATGAGCATCAACAACCACACAGCAATCTTCATATTAACCGCACTTTTTATCAATAGTATTGTCCGTTTATGGCGACCACCATACCCGACAATCACCGATCAACTAATTATTATGAGCCAATCATTACTTCGCAAGTTCCGCGATCATCGCATCGAGATGCTTCTTAGTCGTTTCACGTCCTAATAATTCAATTGTCTCTGGCAATTCTGGTCCGTGCATTTCGTGGGAAACCGCGATTCGAATCGGCATGTACAATGCGCGGCCCTTGATCTTGGTATCCTTTTGAATGCTCTTGATTGTCTTTTGAATAGCCGTTGCTTCGAAGACATCAATATCTTCGATTCGTTGCCGGAATTCCTTTAAGACGGGGAGCGCCGTATCATTGTCAAGTTCCGCTTTGGCTTCATCATTAATATCAGCTGGGCCATTGAAGAAGAGGTCTGCCAAATCAACAATTTGACCGGTGTAGCTCATTTGGTTCTTGAATAGTGAAACCAGCGTCCGGGTCCATTCGATCTGACTCATATCGGGCCGTTGTGGTAACCGTCCGGCCTTGATCAACTGGCGAATTGACATTGCAAAGACTTCATTTTCGTCAGCCTTCTTAATGTATTGGTTGTTCACCCATTCCAACTTTTTACCATCAAAAGCGGCTGGTGACTTGCTCAACCGCTTCTCATCGTACATCTTGATGAATTCGCGTTTACTGAACAATTCGCTTTCGCCAACTGGTGACCATCCCAAAAGGATGATGAAGTTAAGCATCGCTTCTGGTAAATAACCCAATTCACGATATTGTTCGATGAATTGTAACACGGTTTCGTCACGCTTACTTAACTTCTTACCAGTTTCGGTATTAATAATTAAGCTCATGTGGCCGAACTTCGGTGGTTGCCAACCAAAAGCTTCGTAAATCATTAATTGCTTAGGTGTATTGGCAACGTGGTCATCACCACGGAAAACGTGGCTAATTTCCATCATATGATCATCAACGACCACCGCAAAGTTATACGTTGGCATTCCGTCACGCTTCTTAATGACAAAATCGCCGCCGACCGTCTTAGATTCAAACGAAACATTTCCTTTAACCATGTCATCCCAAGCATAAGTCGTGTTTTCTGGGACGTGGAACCGAACAACCGGTTGGATACCAGCTTCCTTAGCTGCTGCAATCTTCGCTTGTTTTTCATCTTCCGTCATGCCGGCAAATTCATAGACGTAGTGTGGCATTTCTTTGCGTGCTTTTTGAGCTTCGCGTTGTGCCGATAATTCATCTTCCGTCATGTAAGATTCGTAAGCTTTACCTTCATCAATTAATTGTTGAATCAACGGGTCATAGATTGATTTCCGTTCGGATTGACGGTAAGGACCAAAGTCGCCACCCTTATCCGGACCCTCGTCCCAATCAATTCCTAACCACGTTAAGTTATCCATCTGACTCTTTTCACCGTCTTTAACATTCCGCTTTAAATCGGTGTCTTCAATCCGAAGAATGAACTTTCCCTTATTATGCCGGGCAAATAAATAGTTAAACAATGCAGTCCGAGCATTACCAATGTGTAAATGGCCAGTTGGACTTGGTGCGTAACGCACACGAATCTTGCTCTTTGCCAATGTGATTAACGCCTCTTTCGTATTTTTTCATCTTAAATGTTACGCCGGAAGCTTTCTAACAACCAGAATATTCCGACTTTCACTTGCTTTTCCAGTTTACCATGTTTACCACTAAAAATTAAGGTTTCAGACTGAACCTGTTGTAAAAATGTCAAACTGATACGCAATCAGTCCGACCGACTGTGCGATTCACTAAAAGTGACTGTTCACCTTGCTAAGGGTAGCTTAGTCACCAGACCTAATTGGTCTATCTAGTTAAGACGAAAAAACGGCAGCGACTCATCAACTGAGTAACCACCGCCTAACCACTTAACCTAGTGCCGGTTATCGCGATTATTGTTCCGATTGCTATTATGATTATTGTTATGCTTATTACTATCTTCAGTATGGTCTGGGATACCACGATTAGCATGCGCTAGCCGAGCAAAAATCATTCGACCAGCATCTGTTTGTAAGGCACTCGTCACAACTACATCAACTTTTTCATTGATATAGAACTTCCCATCTTCCACTACGACCATCGTCCCATCGTCTAGATAGCCGACCCCCTGTTGGCGCTCACTACCATTTTTAACGACCATGACATTCATTTCTTCACCTGGAATAACTCGTGGCTTCAATGACTTGGCCAGCTGATTAATATTAAGAACTTGGACATTTTGGAATTCAATAACTTTGTTCAAGTTGTAATCATTCGTGACGATCACCCCGTTAACTTTTTTGGCTAATTGGATGAGCTTACTGTCAACTTCTGGAATATCTTCGAAGTCACCCTCGTACATTTCCACTGGGATAATATTTTCATTTTGTAACTTATTTAAAATATCTAACCCACGCCGCCCACGAACACGTTTGATACTGTCGGCCGAATCCGCAATGTACTGTAATTCATACAAGACAAAGTTCGGTACTAATAACGTACCTTCTAGAAAACCAGTCTTGACCAAGTCATAAATGCGCCCGTCAATCAAAATGTTTGTATCCAAGATCTTATAATGATGATAATTTTGATCTGGCTGAGCATCCGTAATTTCCGGACTCGCTTCCTTTTCACGACGACGGAAGTTAAACACTTTCCGCCATTCATCGATTCGGGTCGTGCCGACTCGAGCACCGATGTAACCAAAGAACAACATCAAAATAATTGGGACGACCGTGTTCAATAAGAATAATGGACTACGATTAAATAATTGCGAAATCAGAACCGCGATCAATAACCCAATAATAAACCCAATACTGCCAAATAAAAGTGTCATTGGATTTTGCTTGGACAAGTTCTTCTCAACCCGATCTACTAACCGTACAGCAGCGTTTGCTAAGAACAATGACAAAATCCATAAAAGCAGCGCTCCCAACAAAAAGTTGGTGAAAACGTTGTTCAACAACACATTGGGTTGCGACAAAATCATCGCCCATAAGAATGGCAGGTAGGTTAATCCCAGCGTGCCCCCCACAACGATAAATACTAGTCGCACCGTTAACTTCTTCATGGCGTCAGCCCCTTTTTTAATAATTTGGTTGTTGTAATGCTAATTGGAGTGCTTCTTTTAACGTTGCGACCCCAATCACTTCAATCCCGGTTGGTATATCCCAGCCCTGTAGATTATTCTTTGGAATAAAGACTCGCTTAAATCCAAGTTTGGCTGCTTCACCAACCCGTGACTCAATTCGGTTAACTCGACGAATTTCACCAGTCAAGCCCACTTCACCAACAAAACAGTCACTTGGGCGAGTTTGCTGGTCCCGATAACTAGAAGCCACACTGATGGCAATCGCCAAGTCAATTGCCGGTTCATCCAACTTAACACCACCAGCCGCTTTTAAGTACGCGTCTTGATTTTGTAACATCAGGCTAGCCCGTTTTTCCAGTACCGCCATAATTAGCGAAACCCGATTATGATCTAAGCCACTCGCCGTCCGCTTGGCATTACCAAAGACCGTTGGTGTGACCAGCGCTTGAACTTCTACTAAGATTGGTCGCGTCCCTTCCATTGAAACAACAATGGCGGAACCCGTGGCATCCTTCAGACGTTCTTCCAAGAAGATCTCTGACGGATTGGCCACTTCATATAAACCACCCGTACGCATTTCAAAGATCCCCAGTTCATTAGTTGAACCAAACCGGTTCTTGACTGCCCGTAAAATGCGGTACGTATGGTGTAAATCACCTTCAAAGTACAAGACCGTATCCACCATATGTTCTAAGATCTTGGGCCCAGCAATGGCCCCGCCCTTAGTCACATGCCCGACAATAAAAATAGTGATGCCATTAGTCTTTGCAATCTGAAGTAACTCGGCCGTAATTTCCCGAATTTGTGACACCGAGCCAATTGCCGAGTCCATATCAGGTTCTTGCATCGTTTGCACCGAATCAATGACCACAAATTCTGGATGCGTCGATTCAATCGTTGAACGAATATTCGACATATCAGTCTCAGGATAAAGATAAAAGTCTTCACTGCTAACAGCCAACCGGTCCGCCCGCATCTTCACTTGTGAGGCACTTTCTTCACCAGTCACGTACAGCACCGAACCGCCCGTCTCAGCCAATTGCCCAGAAACTTGCAGTAACAACGTTGACTTTCCAATTCCAGGATCACCACCGATTAAAACAAGTGACCCCGGTACGACCCCACCACCCAAGACCCGGTTAAATTCTTTTAACTTAGTCTTGACTCGGGGCGTCTTTGTCAACGAAACTTCTTTAAGTCGCTGTGGCTTAGCCGACTTACCCGCAAAACTCACGCGGGACTTGCGATCCGGCTTCGTATCAAAATGTTCTTCAGTTAATGTATTCCATTCGCCACAGTTCGGACACCGCCCTAAGTACCGTGGTGTCGAATAGCCGCAGTTGGAACAAACAAACTGCGTTTTAGCTTTGGCCACTCAAGTACGCCTCCATTCCATCGCCAACAACATCATGCGTGTCAGTTATTTTTATTATTAAAACAATTCCATCCGTACCGTGTTAATTAATCATTCATTGCCACCAGCTACCACCAGGTTTTTTACAAGAACAAGTGTCTGGTTAACTTGACTATGGCACAAAGCCCAAGGTATCGTGCCATAATTCTGATGCTGTAAACAATTACAATCCACGCGTTATGCTAGTTAATCTGTCATGATTCAGGCCAAACAGCAATTAGCATCATGCATAATACCTATTATAAGTTTATTTTACCATTATTAATCATTAAAGCCGTTAAATCACCTTAGCTTAACCGATTTTTTATTTATTGGTCGAGCCAAAGCCACCTGAACGGGTTGTTGTCACATCCGTTTCATCAGTGACGGTCAGATAAGGCGTAAAAATACCTTGCGCAATACGCTCACCTTTTTTGATGTGGATATCCCGAATCCCCATGTTAATTAATTGGACAAAAATTGCCCCCTCATTTTTAGGATTATTGTAATAATCCGCATCAATCACGCCAATCCCATTAGGTAGGATCAAGTTACGCTTTAAAGGGTTACTGGATCGGTTAGCTAATAACAAATACTCACCGTCATTCATGAATGCTTTGATTCCAGTTGGCACTAGCCATGGCTTAAGTACTTTAGCCGCTGCATCCAGATCAGTTGCCGAACTTGTTTCACCACGATGTAATTGCCAAAGTACTTTAACAAAATTCATTTTCCAAATTGATGGTAGTGTAAAATCTTCAGCTGCTTCAAAGTCATAGCCAGCCGCCTGCTTGGTCGTTCGGTACGGCACATGTAACCCCGCCTGTGCATATTGACTCACAATTTCAAATCCCCGTGCCATTTTAAATTCCTACTTTCTCAACATTAATTTAGTGTTCACATTTTACCATACTTTTATTATAGAAGTTTCGTTGACAAAACGGGCATTTACCGGTTTAATTACGGTAGATATAAAACCCTTTACAAGGTGGTGAAATCAATGGAATTCACGCGTGAAGCACACCGCTTTTATTTTAATGACGATCAAGGTAAACTGGCCGGTGAAATTACGTTTCCAGCCATCAATGATGATCAGACTTGGGTGATCGAGCACACTTTTGTTCGCGATGATTTTGGTCACCAAGGCTTAGCCGGTCAGCTGACCAAGGCTGTCATCGATGCTGCTCGGGTTGAACACAAACACATTCAACCACTCTGCACCTACGCTAAGGCTTACTTTGATCGGCACCCTGAAGCTGCCGATGTTTTAGTTACTAGTTCTCAATCAAAGGAGTAATTCATATTATGAATCAGGATCAGTTGAAACAACTTGTTGGTCAAAAGGCCGTTGAATACATTCATGACGGCATGCAGGTCGGCCTCGGAACCGGCTCAACCGTTAAATTCATGGTTGATGCCCTAGGTGAACGGGTTAAAAATGAACATTTGAATATTGTGGGCGTCTCAACGTCTGACCGCACGGCTGCTCAAGCCAAAGCATTAGGCATTCCAATGAAGTCCGTTGATGAAGTTGATCATCTCGACTTAACGATCGACGGGGCCGATGAAATCGCCGATGATTTCCAAGGCGTTAAGGGGGGCGGGGCCGCGCTACTCTTCGAAAAAATCGTGGCCATTAATTCCGATAAGGTGATGTGGATCGTTGATGAAAGTAAAATGGTCCATCAGTTGGGCGCTTTTGGCTTACCCGTTGAAGTGATCCCTTATGGTAGCCAGCACGTCTTTGAAAAAATGGCTGCTCGTGGCTACAATCCTGTTTTCCGTAAAGTTAATGACGAACTGGTTCGAACCGATTCTAATAATATTATCATTGACTTGCATATTGATCCGATTACCGATCCCCATGCTTTAGCTGAAGATTTAATTCACATGGTCGGTGTGGTCGAACACGGCCTATTTTTAGACATGGTCAACACTGTCATCATCGGCCATGCCAACGGTCCCGAGGTTATCGAAGCCCGCCCTTAGTTTTATGCAGCTCAATGCTTGCCCCGCTCGTCATAAACCGATACAATTAGAATTAGATTAAAGGAGAGTGATCTTTTGAGTAAAGCAATCAGTATGAACCAAATCGCCAACTTCCAAGACGACTTGGATCAACGTCCAGAAGCAAAAGTCATCGAACGTAGTGTTACTAAAAACGGTATCTTAGCAAGCAGTCAAGATATTCAAGCAATGAGCCAAACCACCCCTGTATTTTCAATTGATTTAGATACGGGCGATGTCGCCAATCAAAAACAAAGTGGTCGTTGCTGGATGTTTGCCGCTTTAAACACCATGCGGCACTCATTAGCTGAAAAATTTAACTTAAAACATTTTGAACTATCGCAGAATTACACCTTTTTCTGGGATAAGTTCGAAAAAGCCAATTACTTCTATGAAAACGTCTTAGCAACCGCAGACCAACCAACCAGTAGCCGAAAAGTCGCTTGGTTAATGACCACCCCACAACAAGATGGTGGTCAGTGGGACATGCTCGTTGCCATTATTCAGAAGTACGGGATCGTGCCCAAGAGTGTGATGCCTGAAACTTATAACAGCTCAAAATCCGCAGAAATCAACAGCACACTTAACTTAAAGTTACGTAAAGATGCCGTTGAACTACGTGAACTAGTCGCCGCTGGAACCAGCGACGCTGATATTCAGGCGCGGAAGGAAAAGATGTTAAACGAAGTCTACCGGATGTTGGCTTATGCCTTTGGTGAACCAGTTTCGCATTTTGACTGGGAATACCGTGATGATAAGAAACAATATCATATCGACCAAGACCTAACACCCCAAAGCTTCTTCGAAAAGTACGTTGGTTGGAACTTAGACGACTATGTTTCAATCATCAACGCGCCAACTGATGACAAACCTTATGACCATACTTACACGATCGAAATGCTAGGCAATGTTTTAGGTGGCCGCGAAGTTAAACATTTGAACGTCTCAATGGCCGACTTTAAGCAACTTGCTATTAAACAATTACAGGCTGGTCAAAGTGTCTGGTTTGGGTGTGATGTTGGTCAATCCTCTGATCGGCAAAAAGGTGTCATGGCAACCGATGTCTATAATAAGGATGAATTATTCGACGTTGACTTAGCAATGTCGAAAGCTGAACGTCTGGATTACGGTGAAAGTTTGATGACCCATGCCATGGTTATCACCGGTGTTGACTTGGTTGACGGCCAACCAACGAAGTGGAAGGTCGAAAATAGCTGGGGCGATAAAGTTGGGACTAAGGGCTTCTTCGTCATGAGCGATGCTTGGATGGATGAATATTGCTACCAAGTCGTCGTCAATAAAGAATTCTTATCTGATGATTTAAAAGCTGCTCAAGCTGAAGAACCAACTGTCTTAGCACCTTGGGATCCAATGGGCGCTTTAGCTTAATAATATCGTAACGTTAAATCTAAGTGTCGGTACAGCTTTTAAGTACCGGCACTTTTTATCGTCATTTTTAATGGCTCGACCGTTCGTTAATCAGCTTAGCAGTCTGCAAAAAAGCTAGTTAAAATCACGTTTTTTCGTGTGATTTTAACTAGCTTTTTCATTATTACATTTACTTATAGCATTTACTATTACAATTATTTATACATCTGCTTGAGCGTGCTAATTTCACGGGTCGTGATATGAGCAGCCCGGTGTGATTGATAATACATCACTGCACTTTTATTATCTTCGTGCTCCAATCCCAACGCGTGTCCAAGTTCATGTGTCGCAACCGACAACTTATACTCGACCGAATGATTGCTGTCCGGAAAACGATTCGTATAAATCACACACTTAGCACTATCCATCCAAGTTGTACTCTGAGAACCGCTATGATAGTAAGTACGCCACGTACGCCCAATCTCAGACCCGGTCGTCCCCGTCTCGTCTTCACTTTCGCCTAACGTAATTTGCGCCTTCGTTTGGCCTTTGACTTCAACCAACTTGACAGTATTCGTATTGTTCCACCGCTCCACGGCCCTTAACCAAATTGCTCGATAAACCTTGCTGTCACTCGTGATTCGATACGTAATGACCCGACTCTTAAAACGGGCCTTGTAGTTCAAGACTTTAGTTCCATTGTCTAAATAATTGTATTGATAATTATCCATTTGATCATTGTAATAGACTTGATCATGGATTGTGTCACGATTAGTCGTTTTGTCCGCTTCGACTTGCAGTGTATGCGTATTGATCCAAGTACTGATTTGAGGCTCCAACATTAACAATACGCCACAGAGGCCTAGGCTCATTATAATTAACAATAATAAATTTTTATGCTTCATCATCATCAACCTAGACCCCCTTATCAGATTTTAGCTATTAACTGCGCCGACCAGTCTGTTTGTTCACCTGATATATTACAGCGTTCAACATTTTATTACAAGTCATATATTACATTTATTTATGAAAAATCAGCATATTAGTTGCATTACAAATACTTATAGCGACTTGTATCCAGATAACTTTCGTTGTTATACCAGCGTTTCTCGTTAACAAAATTGGACTAATCTTTTATCGGCAATCATCGATTGTGATTACAATCAGTTATACAGACGATTTATTTGACCCTTTAACGACAAAAAAGAGCTTCAGCAGATGCTGAAGCTCTTTTTTGTCATAATTTTCATTGTACCAGGTTGATAAATGAGCTTAAACTAGCAACTATTTCCGTAAAAATCACATTTAATCTCGACTATTACTAAACTTAATACTCATCCTTACCGATAACGCTAAGCTGTGGATCAAGGTGGTAACAAATAGGCACCCCATTGGCCACTTCAACACCATCAATACCAGTATCGCTGATATGTTCCAAATATTTAATCATTGCTCGCAGCGTACTGCCATGTGCCACCACTAACTGATTCTGTCCAGCTAATAGTCGAGGGGCTATCTGATCAATCCAGTAGGGCATGATCCGATCGTAAGCCATCTTCAGACTTTCCCCCCGCGGTTCGACCGCTGCACCATACTTGGTATAGCGACGATCGTGGTCCAGCTCAGCTGGTGCCAATAACGGCGGGACTGTATTAAAGCTGCGCCGCCACTGTTGTACCTGGGTTTTACCATACTCTTGGCGCGTCGTATCCTTATTTTGACCACGTAAGGCACCATAATGCCGCTCATTCAAGCGCCACGTCTTGTACTCTGGCAACCACAACTGGTCAATTTCGGCCAACATAATATTTGCAGTAACGATGGCCCGTTTTAGGACCGAGGTGTGCACGGCGCCAAACTGTAGGCCCGTCGCTCGTAATCGCTTGCCAGCTTGATGGGCTTGTGCGATTCCCGCCGTCGTTAACGGCACATCACTCCAACCGGTATACGTATTATCCCGGTTAGCCGTGCTCTCACCATGGCGAACCAATACTAGTTCTGTCATTCTTCCACCTACCATCTTCAATACTTCCTATAATAATCGATTTGCCGTATTTTTCAAAGTCACAACATGGTTATTGACCCTCACCAGACACGACAAAAAAGAACGGTCAAGCTGATCTCCATCACCCTAACCGTCCATAATTAATTTTCTTGATTTGAAACTGTGTGGGCAGTTGCGGTGACGTGCTCGTCATCAGTAACGGTCGCTGTTGGCTGAGTCGCCCCCATCGTATCCCGTTCACGGAACCGATTACCAACAAAGGTCACAACCGACCCAATCAAAATGACAACAATTCCGACCACTGTCGTCCATAAGATTTGTTCATGTAAAATCAAAGCAGCTAAGATAGGTGCCAACCCTGGTTTGATGAAAAACACTAATGAAGCCGTTGACACATCAGTTTGTTCCATTGCTAAGAAATAAAACGCAAAGCCCCCACCAGTGACACAAACGCCAATGAAAAATAGCAACCAAAAATAATTAAGATTAACGTTTAACAAAACTGGAATTGCAGCGAATTGACGCAATCCAATTGTCGTCAATCCTTGAGCTACAGCCGGAATCTTAGTAATCCAAGCCAAAATTAAAAGTTCAAACGCACCAGCGAAAAAAGTAAAGCAAGTCATCGTCAGCCCATTCAAGCCACGTTTTACGGATCCATAACGAGAGATGATGCTGTATAATCCAAATGTCACAGCTGAGCCAATGGCGAGTAGCAACCCCAGACCGTTCGTTAAATGAGCTGGGTTAACAATAATCAGTAATCCAATCACAGAAATAACAACGGAAATCAAGTTAGCCCGGCCCAACCGTTCTCGCAGAATTAAATAGGAAAATAATAGTGCAAATACCGGATTACAACTAAACAACACAGCTACAGTCGAGGCTTGATCGACCGTAATCGCCAGTTGGTAAAGTGACATACTGACAATGACACACACTAGCCCGGTTAACGCAAATAGTCGCCAGTCAGCACTAACTAACTTTCGCCCAGTTTGCTTTAACGCTCGCAATGCAAATGGCAGTAACACGATCGCCCCAATAAAAAAACGAATGAGATTCAATTGAATTGGATTAAAGGCACTGCCGGCCATCTTTAGCGCAATTTCCATCGAACTAAACATTAAGGTCGAAATTGCAATGTAAAGATATGCTTTCTTCACGAAACGTTCGCTTCCTTCTTAATCAAAATTTAATACGCAACGTTTTCCAGTATAGCACCATTTTCACATATTTTTCAAACTCGCTTTGTTAACTACTATGTTAGTAATCCCAACAAACCGCCTTTTATAACAGATTTAGTTATCATTTGGACCAGTCTTCAATCAACTTTGAAAATAATTTTCACCCACTTGCAACTATTTAGCCGCATATGACCACGCTTCAATTCAAGCCGTCCTCAACCAACGGACAACATTGATTCGAATACCGTTCCGGTCGAAAGCCGTTTCTGCCGATACCGAGCACGCAAATATGTGCAATTCAAGTAGCTTAGATCTAAAGATGAGCCTAGCTAGGGCGTTAGACAAATTTCCAATTGTTATCTTAGCGTAACTAACTGTAATTTCCAGTCTGACCTGAACACGCTTTAAAAAATCAACAGTAACATCAGGAGAACAACGTATGCATCAACCGAACAAATCTACGCTAAATTGCATTTTTTTAAGGGACCATAGCTGGCTACTGGCATCGACAACTGGCACGTTTCAATGATGATACATATTAATTAAAGGGGACTAAACCTGTTAATAGTCGCGATCCACTAATGACAACTAACAAAAAAACAGCTGGATAATCACCGCCAATGGTGAACATCTAGCTACTTTCTTCTTCAAACATCATCATGTTAATAATCAACGAATAAAGCTCGATTGCACAATCACCATCAAAATCGGAATGACAATCAGGCTCAACAAAGTGGTCTCAGTCACCATAACTGCCGCATAATCGGCATCCGCACCATATAGCTTAGAGACGACCGGCGCGTTAGTCATGACTGGCATCGCTGACTGTAGGATAAAAACTTGTTTCATTTCTAATGGAATCGACATTGGAATAAGCATAAGTGTCATCAGTACGGGGGCTAGAATAAACCGCCCCAGTAAGATTCCAAAACTATCACGGTCAAAACGCATACTGCTTAACCCCGCATTGGCCATCGAGATTCCAATAAAAATCATTGAAAGTGGGATGGTTAATCCACCGATGTATGAGAAATCATCCATTAAAAAGTTAGGGACATGAATATTACCTAGCACTAATAAGACACCAATCATAAAGCCCAGTAACGGTGGTGAAAATATTTTAGTTAGCGTCTGCTTCAAATCAAACTTGGCGGTCCCAGTACCATCTCGTTGGATCAAATAAACACCCAGTGTCCAAAAAATAGTCGTATTCGCCATGTAATAGACTAGAACATAGGGTAAGGCACTATTGCCAAATAACGCTTGGTTGACAGGTAAGCCGATAAAAACCGTATTGGAATTTAAAAACATCGATGCAAATAGTCCCCGATGACTTTTTTTAATATTCAAGGCCCGCATCACACCGAATGAAATCCCAAACAAGATTGCCATATTCAGAACCGGAAACCGGAGCCCCGGTAACGTTGATAATAATTTTTGCGCCGTAAACTGCTTCGTAATCGTCGCAATCATGTATGCTGGCAAAGCAATTTGTGTGACTAGGCGGGCAATCAACTTAGTCGCACCTTCATTAAACCAACCCCAGCGTGCTAATAAGTACCCGACCGCAATCATCACGATAATCGTCATAACACCTTGAATACTCTGCACGAATGTCTCTAAAATTTGCACGCTCAGTCTTCCTCTCTCAAATAATGACTCATCGTTGAATATTACAAACAATCTATGTAAAATAATAATTCCATGAGAATTATTCAAGTATACCACTGTTTAGATATGGCTTGTAACGTATTTTGTAGATGAAAACGTTTGACGCCGGTCACAATATTAATTATAGTGTTCTATAATTGTGTAATCGCTGATGTTGGTATTTTTGTTTATTAAAATCTTTTTAAATTACCAATTTTAAGAACTAATGATTTGCCAAACGTCATAAAATGGCTATTGAGGGAAAAATTTAAAGTGATGAGGAACGAATATGTCAGAAAATAACAATGATAATGAAATGGGACCACGCCAACGCCGCTACCGTGAACAACAACAGCGTAACCCACATTTGAAACCACACAAAAAACGTCCTTGGTTAATTACTTTACTAATCGTCGTTGCCCTACTGATCATCAGTGGTGGCTGGTGGGGTTACAAGACCTGGAATGCTGCTAAGGACACCATGAATACGACTTACCAATCAACTGGTTCCGCCAAGCTCCGTAATGTCGACGCCGTCATCAAGAAAGGCAAGCCGTTCTCGATTTTATTACTCGGGACTGATACTGGTGCTCTTGGTCGTGGTAAAGATTTCTCGGCACGAACTGATACCATGATCGTTGCAACGATCAATCCTAAAAAAGAAAGTATGACGCTAACTAGTATTCCTCGCGATACGCAAGTCTTGATTGATGGTCAATCCCAGAAAATCAATGCTGCCTACACCATTGGTGGTGCTAGTGGTGCCGTTAAATCAGTCGAAAAGTTACTCGACGTCCCAATCGATTTTTACGTTCTACTAAACATGGGTGGACTAAAACAGATTATTACTGCAATGGGTGGCGTGACCGTCACACCTAAACTGACCTTCAAATATGGTAATGCCAATGTTAAGAAGGGCGTTAAGATTAAGCTCAACGGTGCTGCAGCGCTAGACTACTCGCGGATGCGTTACGACGATCCTCAAGGTGATTACGGCCGTCAAAAACGTCAACGTCAAGTCATCATGGCGATGGTTAGTCAATCTAACTCACTTGGTTCAATTGCTAATATTGAAAAAATCACGAAAAAGCTTGCTAAGAATATGCGGACCGACTTAACTTGGAACGATATGGTCGCACTCGATACGAAATACAAAAATGCTTCTCACCACGCAAAATCATACACGCTTCAGGGAACTGATGCGACGATTGATGGGCTATCCTATCAGGTTGCCTCTTCGTCGGAACGTTACAAGAATTCAAAACGGATTCGTAAGGCATTGGGGCTCTCCAACAGTAATATAACTGAGTCGCTCTTTGCAGAAACTGCATCGATCACCACTAGTAGTTCGAGCTCAAGCGCCAGCTCATCGAGCACCTCAACAACTGGCGACACAACCACTTATGGAACCAGCACCACCCAAGATACAACAACACAAGATCAAACCACAACTAATCAGTATTAAAAACCATATTAGAAAGGCCGCTTCAGAATCGTTAAAATTCTGAAGCGGCCTTTTTAATATGGTTAACCTAATTAAGTGGCCAGGACTGTAAAAAGCGCTGAAATTTTGCTTCTCGTTGCCCAATCAACACTGATGCTGGCGATGATACCAATGTAGCTAGTTGTGTCTCAATCGTCTGGTTGATGGTTAGAACTAGTTGCTGATCCTGATGATCAATCACTTGATCAACTAGTCCCCGGTCATACAAAGCCGTAGCCGTCATTGGCAATAGATCAATTGCCTCACTAATTGTTTGTTGGCCGTGTAAAATAGCGGTGACTGCTTCTGGTGAAGCAACATTGAAGAGTGCATCATCTAACATAATGATGCGATTAGCATTAGCGAACGCCAACGCACCACCACTATGCCCTTCACCGAGAAAGACAACCATGTTTGGTACGGGGAGCTGGCCCATCGCCGCAATTAAATCAGCAATTGCCTGACTTTGACCGTAGCGTTCCGATTGAGGACTAGCATCGGCCCCTGGCATATTAATCAAACTGACAACCGGCCAGCCAAACTTAGCCGCATGGGCCACTACTCGCAATGCGGTCCGATAACCTGGAACCGTCAACGCACCACCGTTTTTTTGTCGGCGACTCGCAATATCGATACCCCGATCAACACCTAAAACGGCCAATTGATGACCGGTAGCGGTTCGACCAAAGCCCGCTGTCAAGGCTAAATCTTGCCCCAACAATCGATCGCCACGCTGCTGAGTCATAGTTGGCAATAGCGCCTGAATAACGGTCGGCGCGTTAAGCCGATCAGCCGCCCGTAATCGCTGTAACCGTTTATCCATGTACTTGGCCCCCAATTCCATAATTCGATAGCGCCCGACCTAAATAGGCGCGCAATTGTGGCCGTTCAATGACCGCATCTACCATACCGTTTGCCAACAATTGTTCAGCCGTTTGAAAATCTGCCGGCAACTTGACGGGTAACGTCTGCTGAATCACCCGGGCACCCGCAAAACCAATCTTAGCACCCGCTTCAGCAACGATTAGGTCCCCTCGAAATGCAAAACTGGCCGAAACACCGCCCATCGTTGGATCAGTTAGCACCGTAATTAACGGTAACTGCGCAGTGGCTAACCGATCCAGCTCAGCTAAGAGCAAGTTCATGCCGACTAAGGCGTATACCCCCTCCTGCATGCGAGCGCCCCCCGAAGCCGTGACAATCACCAACGGCAAATGCCGGACCCGCGCTTGCTCACTGGCATGCAGTAAGCGACGGGTCACCACCGTATTTAAAGTTCCCATCATAAAATGACTATCCATCACTGCTAAGACACACGGTTGTTGCACAATTGTCGCCGTTCCACAGACGACGGCTTCGCTTAACCCCGTCTGCCGTTGGGCTCGCTGAATTTTTTCCGTGTAATCAGGGAACCCTAATTGATTAACCGGCCGTTCAGTCGTTTCAAAAGACTGAAACGTCGCCGTATCAACGAGCTGTTGCAGTCGCTGGGTGACGGTCAATCGTTGCCAGTAATGACAATAAGGGCATTGCTGATAAGTGCCCCATTGACGCTGATGAACGTGCCGGCCGCATTGAGGACAGGCACGCCAAGTACCTGAATTTGGATAATGACTCATTCGGACACCTCCCAACTCGCTAAGCTGTGAATCGTATAGCGATCATCAACATAGGCTGGCCGAGCCACCGTTTGCCGCAGAAAGTTCAAGTTGGTGGTCGGTCCAGTCAACGTCACTTGATTCAACGCACGTTGTAAATGATGTACTGCTTGCTGCCGGCCATTCCCTGTGACCATTAGCTTGGCAATCAGACCATCATACATGGTGACTAAGCGGTCCCCCTGATGATAATCCGTATCGATACGGACATTATCCGGCCAATTCAACGTTTCGATGATGGTTCGCTTCACTGGCAAACTCGCCGTTAAGCGGGCTTCAATTGCCGTACATTTCGGCTTCAAGCCCACATGTTCTGGAAAATCAATCGTGACACCAGCAGCCTGCTTGATTTGTTCAGCCACGATATCAATACCGGTTGTTAATTCAGTAACCCCATGTTCGACTTGCAAACGAGTATTCATTTCCATGAAATAAAATTGTCCATTCGCAAATAAGTATTCGATTGTGCCCAAGCTCTGATACTGCGTACCCGCTAATAATTGCCGTGACAAGTCATACAATGTTCGACGTTGTGTCGAAGTCAAAATACTAGCCGGACTTTCTTCGAGCACCTTTTGTTTATGCAATTGTAAACTACAGTCCCGATCACCTAAAATAAACAATTTGCGACCCGTCCCAAGTACTTGGACCTCAATGTGACGCGCAGTCGTCAAGAATTGTTCTAAGTACATGTCATCATTTAAGAAGGATGCCGCGGCTTCCTGGCGCGCTGCCCGCAACTGTTGATGGAGGTCATGGACATTGGTAAGCACTCGAATCCCTTTACCGCCACCACCATAACTTGCTTTTAAGACCAGCGGGAAACCAATATTAGCAGCCGCCCGTTTGATTTCAGGCCATGCTAATCCTTGCAACGACTGGCCTGCCAAGACCGGAACGTCTTGTTGGCGCGCAAAGACCTTGGCACGTGCTTTATCGCCCATCAACTTGATTTGCTCGGTTTGCGGGCCAATCCATGTGATACCACACTCCGCACACATGGCAGCAAAATCAGCATTTTCAGCTAAAAAGCCATACCCCGGATGAATCGCATCGGCGTGCGTATTAATTGCAGCCATGAGAATTGCTTCGGCATTCAAATACGATCCACTGGCAGCCGCTGGTCCAATACAGACCACTTCATCCGCTAATTGTGTATAACCCGCGCGCCGATCAGCCGTTGAGCAAACGGCGACCGTCTGAATGTTCAATTGTTGACAGGCCTTGATAATCCGTGCGGCAATTTCGCCGCGATTCGCGATTAACAGCTTGCGAAACATAGCTACCGATCCTTTCGCATTGTAAATAACGGTTGCTCGTACTCAACAGTGGCGTTATCGGCAACTAGTACGGCCGTTAACGTCCCATCAACCGGGCTGACCAACGGATTGAACAACTTCATACTCTCGATCTGACCAAGTTCTTGGCCAGCAGTCAGTGCTTGGCCGACCTTTAAATCTGGCGCTAAGTGAACCACCCCGACCATCGGACTAGGCAGGGTAACGACCTCATCCGCCACTGGTTCAGCAACGCTAGCAGGCGCTGTGGGAGTAGCTGAACTAGGCGTGGGTTTAGTAACTTCAATCTCTAAATCACCCGCTTTAACGCGAATGTGCTGATATCCTTGCCGCGCGTATTTCTCAACTAATCGATCCAAATCTTTTAATTCCATCTTCACACCCCTACTTCTTGATCACGACTGAACCGTACGCCAGTCCACCACCGAACGCTGTTAACAACACTGGTCCCGTTAACGATTCAAAGACACTGGCCAACGCCATCGCTACCCCAGCCGAAGAGGTATTGCCATAGTAATCAACATTATGGGGAAACTTCGTCATTGGTAATGTTAAGTTAGCCGCAATTTTTTCGATAATTCGCAAATTAGCTTGATGACAGATCACATATTGTAAATCAGTCGGCGCCAACTGTGCGTTCGTAATGATACCGCGCATTTGCTCTGGAACGACCGTCGTGGCAAACTGAAAAACATCGCGACCAGCTTGATAAAATGCGTCCGTTTGCGGATAGTTCGTTGCGGCCACTTCAGTAATCGGCCGAACCCGTCCAGAGTGGATGACCGTCGCATTGCCTTGCGACTGCAACTTTTCAGCAATTATACTATTTTCATCCGGATCGGTTGTGGCCTGTAATAGCGCCCCACCAGCACCATCACCAAAGAAAACGGCTGCTGTTCGGTCTTGAAAATCCATCATTTTAGAATTAACTTCCGCACTAATCACCATCACGTTTTGATATTGACCACTCCGAATAAACTTGTCAGCCGTGGCCAACCCAAACGTGAAACCCGCACAGGCCGCACTAAGATCGAACGCAAATGCATTATCAGCGCCAATATTCGCTTGCACTAAGCAGGCCGTGGCGGGTGTCAATGCATCGGGCGTAATCGTTGTCACCAAAATCAAATCAATGGCACGCGCGTCTAAACCACTTTTTTGTAGTAGCTGTTGCGCGACCTGCGTTGCCAAATCGGATGTATTTTCATCATTCATCGCATAATGCCGTGTCTTAATCCCGGTATGTGCTTGAATCCAGTCATCACTAGTATCCATAATGGCCGCTAATTCATCATTATCGACAATTCGTGCCGGAACGTATTGTCCCATGGCGGTTAATTTTGTATAAGTTGGCATTTTTAGACCCCCGCTACTTTCCGTTCCAATTAGTTTAATTCTATCAATAAAAGCATGCTGGTCAAAGTTTCCAGTCGGATTTTTGGTAAATCCTTAGAAACCTAGTCATACCGAAAGAACAGTGGTGCCTGCAACTAACACCACTGCTCCCAGTAACTCTGTTAATGCTTATCTGGTGCCATAAAACCATTCTTAGCCAACAATGGCATCACATCGACTTGCTTATCGGTGGGAACTTTCTGAGCAAAAACTTTTAGTCCCGCCGCTTGCAACGCGTACAGCGCCCGCGCTTCATCTCGGCCAATTGCGATGGCATTCGTGACCATGACCATTCCCGTTGAAAAGGCTAAACTGCCGATATCAACACCCGTTTGACTAAAATCAAGCCCACCATCAACTAAGCGTGCCATATTCTGTGGTGTATCCGTTAAGATTAGCGGTTTAACGCCATCAAATAACGGATCCTGATAGATTTCAATCATTTTATCAACTGTGATGACATTAGCTCTGACCCCCGGTGGTGCTGCTTGAACAATCAAAATTTTACGAAGTGCATCCTGTGCAACTTCATCTGAGACGACCAGAATGCGGTTAGGGCTAACACTCTTCGTCCACACCGTTGCAACTTGTCCGTGAAGTAACCGACTATCGATGCGAGCTAACCGAATCTCCATCGTCATACCGGGTCATCTTCCTCATCATCTTGCAATAACGTTAGGTGTTTGATTCCAATCTTACCTGTCTCTTCAAGATGATCAATAACTGCATCAATCGGCTTGTCACGAACGGTATAAGCCTCAATCAACATTGGTAAGTTCAATCCTGTAATCAGCCCCATGCGATCCGTATGCTCGGCAACGATGCGACTAGCTGCATTAAACGGTGACCCGCCCCATAGGTCAACTAAAAATAAAACTTGGTCATCCGCATCAAAATGAGCAACCGCGGCTGCCAGCTTATCCGTTAAATTATTCGGTTCTTCGTCTAACTGGAACGTGACGGTCTGAACCTTATTCTGTTTGCCAAAAATCATGTAAGATGAATCTACGACACCTTGCGCAAAGCTTCCATGACTGACAACAACAAATGCTAACATCTACTTTCCCTCCTCAGTCTATTAAACGAATCCAATAAAATACATGCAAGAAGCATGCCAAGTTAGTGTATCAATGCACCGCAACTTTAGCTTGATGGGTTTCCAACAATTGCACGATATAATAATTTTCGGCATCTGAGAAAGTTAACTGTAGTTGATTCGTCAACTGTTGATTCGCTTGTTGGACGACTGGGTACCACTTGGATGCCATAATATCTGGCATCTCTTCAGCTGGTGCTGAAATCTCATCTTTAATGGCAGTTCGTTCCAACGCACCCGCTAAGTGCATAATCAAATCAATGCGAAAGGCATTCGTCATTGCACCATCTAAATGTGTCGCAATCACTTCACTATATTGCCACAAAACACCCGTTAACTTCTTCGGATTTAGGAATGTAAAGTAATCACCTAGATAACGTTCGCAAAGTTCTGGTGTCAGTTGCTGGCTCCCTTCTGCCATGGTCTGGGGCGAGTCGATCCCCGTCGCTAATTGATCAATGAACTTTTCGCCGCCACCTTGAAGTAATTCTTCTAACGAGATAAACGGCACATCTAAGTCAGGTTTCGTGATTCCAGTTGCCGCAATAATTTGATAACTTTGGCTGATCTGCTGCAACCGTGTCTTCATTTCGACTACCGAGATCGGGAAAACTGTGATGCCCTCAATAAAGTTTTGTGCTAATAAACTATCCAGAATGGTCTTAATACGTTCCGCCGTCCCAACACCTGTCGCACAAATTGCGATAATGGCTCGCTGGGCCGTCTTATCCGTAGCCAGTGCGGGCTTAACCGTTGCGCGCTGATTATTCGTTGGTAAATTACGTGAAATCCGGGAATAACCTTTAAAACCAACAAGCTCCTGATACATTGAATCTAAATCACTATCCACCAGACTAGCTTTACGAACTGCTTCTAAAACGACCGGAGTCGTCACCATATCAATCGTCCGCGTTGCAATGCCAGTCTCTTGTTGGATACGGTCCCCAAAGGTCGTCAACGATCCCATATCAACTAATAATAAAATTCCTTTGCCAGAATCAAGCTTTTCAACCCGTTGTTTCACATGATCATAGGCAACACTGGGATCCATATCAAGTGGCATATCAAAGGCCTGAATATCATAATCGTCTAATAATTGACCCACGACCTGCGCCATTGAAGAGGCTGTGCTCATTCCATGTGCCGCCACGAGCACGCCAACTTTACCATTAAGTTGCATCGACTTTAGCGAAATCAATAAAATTGCTAGGTAGTACACTTCAGACTTGGGAATCGGCAAGTGATAACGCTCTTCTAATCCTTGTTTGAGCGTTTCGGCTGCTTTGATTTCAGCTGGATATTCGCGCACCATTGCTAACATATCTGAACTCATCTGTCGCATGGGTTTGCCTGCCTGAATCCGCTTGATAAAGGAACTGACGTGTAAACTCACGGCATAAATAAAATTATCTTTGAAATTATAACCCAGCATATCTTGAATCGTCATCTGGGCCGTTTTGGTAAAATCGATGACATCCTGATCAACGATTTCGGCCAACTTGTTTTCTGGCGAAACCGCTAACTGATTTTGTTTGTAAAACGATTTTAAATGTAAATTAATATCGGTCGTAATAAACCGATTAATGTGTTCTTTATCAAGACCTTCTCGTCGTAATAGCGAAGCTTTATCACCGATGATCTCATATAAATTATATGGTAATTCATAATTATCATTCTTATTACGAAGTGGTGTTGGTCCATCATTCGGCTTCACAATAAGTACCGGATCCAACAATTCAGAGATTGCGCCTAACTCATGGCGATTGGAAGCAACCGTCATGAGCCCACTACGAATGTTTTGTGGTAAATCATCCATCGTAATCGTAATTTCACTATCATTTTCAATACTATTGACAAAACCTTGAGCACATACCAGCTGAATATTTGATTTTAATTGACCAACGTTCCCAAATGTGACTGAACCAAGCAAAGCCTGAACCACGTCCTCGGTTAACCGAATCTGTTTATTAATCCGGTTAGCTTCTAGTGACAGTAACGCCTTCAATAATTCCAGACGTTCTTTAGCTGAGCGATGATTAAATGCCGGTAACTGAATCGTAATCGGAATCCGCCGAACGAATGTCTGTAGTAAGGTACTTTCCGGGTCCTCAGTCGTTGCACAGACTAAACGGACATTGGCGTGATGACTCTTAGCTGTCTCGCCCAGACGTGAATAAGTCCCATGATCCATAAAGTAAAAAATCATCTCTTGACCTTCTGGTGGTAACCGGTGGACCTCATCTAGGAATAACATGCCACCATCAGCTTCTTGTATCAAGCCATCCTTATCCTCATTAGCACCAGTAAAGGATCCTTTAACATAACCAAATAAATGCGACATCAGTAATTCTGGATTATGCGCATAGTCTGCACAGTTAAAGGTAATCAAGCCCTGCGGATTCGTCAACACTTGTTGTGTCTCCGCAAAACGATACATGGCGTTTGCAAAGTAGGTTTTACCAGAACCAGTTGGTCCAATAATCAGCGTATTCAGCCCCCGTGGTGGATAGAGGATGGCTGCTTTCGCCTGTTCTACCTGATTAGCAAGGCTTTCATGCGAACCAATCATGTTTATAAAAATATCATTGGCAGCCGGTTTGGGCGCCGTTGTCGTCGCAGCCATGGTCGCCGTTCGCTTTGGCATCGTTGCATTCGCTATGTCACTAGTGCTGGTTGCTGGCGTCGAGGTAGTAGCATCGGCTGGTACATAGTGGACAGGTCTTCCCATCAGTTTGTGTAATTGGCCTTCCCGAACCAGCGCATTTAATTCCTTACTAACATTTGAACGCGCTATCATTAAAGCGGTCGCTACCATTTCCGTCGTTAGTCCGTGTCGATCGCTATGTTGACGGACGTATTCACAAATCTTGGATTTTCTGGTCAACTTCGCCACTCCTTTTTCTGACAAACAACTGTATTAATACACTTTAATACTCTATATTTTATCACATAGTGTATTAAATCCATATTCAGTTTTCACTAAAACATTGGTTCATCCATTTTAATGAATTTAAGTACAATTATGACAATCAAGAAAAAACAAACCAACTATATGCAATGCTAACTACATTTGCAATTCCCCAAAAAAGGATTTGTCCCACTGGTGCTCCGAGCATACTGACCATATTCAATAGTCCATCAACAGCGGCCAATCTTTTCTCAGGTATTGATTGCAACACTATCGCACTGATTCGAGGATTTATTTTACCGATGAAGTATCCCATTACGAAAAGTAATGCAATACTTAAATACGCCGATTCGGGCCAAATAAAACTGATGCCACACAACCCTGAAAATGATAAGCTTATCGCAAATAAATACATCAACGGAAGGTTCCTAACTATTCCGTTTGTAACAAGAGAGCCAGTTATCATCCCAATTGAAATCATCATATTCATAATAGCAACACTGATTCCGTAATTAGCCAGCCACATTGTTTTAAACGATAATAAGGTTACATTAATTAATCCAGACATTGAAGCTCCAAATACATTAATGAAAAAAGTCAAAATAATCACACTGAACAAAAAATTATTACGATATAGATACCGTAAGGTCAGTCCTAGACTCCTTATCATAGGAACCTGCTTCCGCTCTACCATTTGCGGTTCTGCCACACACAGTACTCCAAAACGATACTTAACAAGTAATGCGGATAACAGGAAGGTTAGTGCATTAATCAATCCGACAACCATATAATTATGATTCAACATAACAATTATTACAGACCCAATCCCTTGGAAAACGACTTGTGCCATTAATGTCATTGCCACCATAAATCCCATTGACTGCTTAAGCTTGTTTTCAGGCAAAAGATGACGTAATAACGGCAGCGCTAGACCATTGCCATATGTTCCAAGCGTGTCTGAAACAATATTAATTGATAATAGCAAAAAAACAGCCAAATATTTCTCGGTAAAGTAATTAAAAAAGCCAAAATTAAGAACAGAACAAATTGTAAGTTTCTCGTAACTAGTATCGCTCTGACTTTATGTCTAGACTGATCAGCAAAGTACCCTGTAAGCATAGATAGTAATGATGGTACCGATGTTGCCATAGATGCCAATGATACAGCTAACGTACTAAATGATAATGAGCCTGCATATATAACAAAAACAATATTATATAGTCCGTCTCCTATCCCACTTAAAACAGCAACATTAATTAATGTCTGATAACCACGGTTACACATATATTCTTGCATTACTAATTCATCTTCTTTACCATCTAGTTTAGACAGTTTTCCCTAAAATCATTGACATATCAGCATCTCAAAACATAAAGAGCTAGAAAAGTACCTGCCTCAATACTTTTCTAGCTCTCAACCTATTTCAAATAATTATCTCTATTTTTCCCTTTAAAAGCACGTTTCAATACATCGAAGAATGTCAATGATCTGACAATTTTATCTGGGTCAACATGTTTCCTAATTGCACGCAAAACGCGTTTTGGATTTTTAGAGGAAAATGCGTACATTCCATTTTTTTTAGTCTTTAAAGCATAGCGTGGAATCCAACGTCCCTTAAACATGATTGAAACAACCACACTATCAACTTCTGCCCATGGAATCTGAATATAGTTTCGAACATTGCGTTCGTCATAAAATTCGAATCCTTTGTCTCCCACCATAATCTGACCATAATCCGTAAGTCCCAAATGTGAGTTACCTTTTATCACCAATTCTACTTTGGTGTTAAGCGATTCAACCATTTAAATTACTCCATTCTATTCCATTTACTACTTTTTTAATTATACGGTGTTTAACTAATTTTAGCAAAGGTCTCTCTACCCTAACATTAACAATGAAATCGGTTAATAAAACGTATCAGTTCATCATTATGAAGTCTCTCAAAATTACAAATATTTACATCTTCAGTTGCAACAGTTATAACACCTTCTAATAAATCAAAGACGTTATAATTCACAGTTTTATCATTCTGATCCTTCAATAAACCATGATGCAAATAATAATTAGTTTTTGGAATAGAGTAAAAGTCTTCATTTTTGAGCTTACTCACAGCCTCTTTAGCAGTCCAAAACACTGTATCCAACTCAGAAAAATTTACAAGTTCTCGCTGCTCATTCTCAGAATACACTTGCTTAATGATAGAAGCATCAATTGTTTGCCAGGGCTCCCCATCTATACCAATTGGCTTGTCAGAAACTGCCACAGCAACAAACTTGCTATTATGAGTAATCGATAGTTCCATATCCTGATTAGATTTAAAAAAAGGCTTATCATTAGCTCCTCTAACAAGTTCAATCCGTGGCTGACGGCACAGTATTGCTAACAAGGTATATGCAACTAAAGCATTGTATTGATCTTGTGGTCGATAAAAACTCATAGCATACTGATAACGCTCAGGAGCAAATGCCCTAACAAATTTTTCTAATTTTGAATACATGCTCTGATTATTCAAGTAATACAATAATTGTTTCACTTTTCTTTAACTACCTTTGCAGCTAATCCCAAAACATCCTGAATAAGGCTCCTACTTGACTCATGAACAAACAAATAATCATGACCATCATACACATTTTTAATCGTTACATGCTTAAATAATAGTTTGATTTGCTCATCTGTTAAAGGATTCTCTTCTACCATACTACGAACAAAGGTCGTTGCAACATTAACTTGCTTAGAATGATAATTAAAAAGATCCTCACACACTTGATGATTATTCGCAATTAAACGTTCCGTTGTGACATTCTTTTTATCCATTCCTTCAAAAATATGAGTCTCTGTAAAATATTTTGCATAAAATCCGTTAGCTTCTCGTTTACGAACTCTTTGTAAATCTTCTGAGCTAAGATAAAATGAAGAATCTAACACAGTCAACTGATTCACATGTAGTAAACTCGTTTCATGCTCTAGCTGATAACACATCTCACTAGCAACAACGCCACCATAACTCCATCCCATTAAATTAATTTCACGTTTTGAGCTTTCTGGCAAAAATTTGTTGATCATTTGAAGATAATATTTTGCCAGATTTTCAATACCATAAATTTGATCTTCAGGATTCAACAGATTATGTGGTTCAATGACATATATCGGAAAGCTTGGCCGCTTAATTCCCGTAAATAATGGTCGATACACATCACTCCCAGTATTACCAGAGTGAATTACAAAGAGAGCAGGCTTGTCACCCATATCATCCGTTCGTGGCACAAACGTATAAATAGCCTTAAAAACATTTCTTTGAGACAATAATGCGGCCATATCTGCCAGTACAGGATGATAGTATAAATCGACAAAGTTTAATTGTTTATGTCGCTCATCCAAGATTCTAACGCCCAATTCCATAATTTGTAGCGAGGTTGCCCCTAACATTCTAAAGTTACTCTGATAGTTAATTGTATCTGGATCAGCATCAAGCACTTCACTCCATGCATTAATCAGAAATTGTTCGTTTTCCCTTTGAGACTTTGACAAATGACGGTTATCTTTGGTTAGAGATTGTCGCGACCATTCCTTTATCATTCGTCGTTCATCAATTTTTCCATTAATATTTAATGGGAAACTTGTTAGTTGATGAATCCCAATGGGTATCATAACGCTTGGTAACCGACTAGCAAGTGCATTTAGTATTTGAGATTCATCAATCGCTTTTGCACTAGTTACCCAACAATAAATACAATTTGCTTTCACCGCTAAATAACACTGTTTAAGGTTCGGAATAATTTCTCGACATACGCTCCCCACTTCGCTCAAATCGATTCTCACACCATTAATCTTATATTGACTGTCTCGACGACCACGATATTCCAATTCACCGTTGGGTAGTACTTTTGCGTAATCTCCCGTTCGATAGCCCCATATGTTTTGATTTTGATAGCTAACACTGGTAAAAGCTTTATTTGTGGCCTTTTCGTTTAAAAAATACCCATTGGTTACTTGAACACCATAAATAAACAACTCTCCAACAGATCCATGCGGTAGCACACGTTGTTGATCATCTAAAATCAAAGCATGCATGTTGCGAATTGGTTTTCCAATTGTCACTGTCTCACCAGGTCTTACACGACAAATTGTTGCACACGCACATTCAGTATTACCATAAACATTCATAACTTGATAGTTTAATTGACCAATGTCTACATCTGGAAAACGCTGCCCCGCCAACGTTAATAAACGCATACTTGGTAACTTCATGGATCGCATAATGATTTCACCAATCATAGTTGAAGCATTCATAAAAGTGATCTTATTATCTTGTAAATACTTCTCTAATTTATTTAAATCATGCCGCTCAGTTTCTCCTAATACATACAATGTTGATCCAGAGTAAAGACTAGAAAAAAGATCATAGTAACTAACTACGAATGAGTATGGAGTAAAACTTGCTACTCTATCATCCGTCGTTAATTGATAATCTTCTTTTTGTGTTTCAACAGTATTTGCTACTGTTCGAAAAGGAATCTCAACGCCCTTAGGATTGCCAGTTGAACCAGAAGTAAAGTAAATTGCCCAGGCCGTAGAATGATTCTTACTACTATTTGGTACCGTACTAAAAGTGTAGTGATCATCTTTAAGTTCAATTAAAGTTTCTGCACCTGCAGTTTCAACCATTGCATCTAATCTTGCTAATGGTTGCGCAATGTCCTGAGGAATGAAGGTAATTTTCATCTTAGTTAGTGCTAAAACCATTACTGTAAATTTGACTCCTCGCGGCAAACGCAAGACAACAATTTGATCATTAAGCTGATTTTTTTGCAACAACTGGCTAGTCCTCTCAACAGCTACTCTCAACTCGCTATATGTTAACTCGTCAGAATTATCAACAACTGCAAGACTATTAGGTGTGATTTCCGCATGTGATAAAATCACATTTAAGACTTCTTCTCTATTCATCTTCCACCTCACATTTAATGCTTTTCTGGCATATCCAGCTCATCGCCACAACCCACAATAATGAATTATGGTTACTAGGTATCTGTGGAAAACTTTTCAGAGTTTTCAGCATTTCTAAACTTGTTATGCCATATTCATCACGTGCAAGTATACTCGTTAGCTGTGGCCTAATTGGAACCTGTACATTCAAATTTAAAACACTTGCTATTGTCTCCAGTTCATCATCTTTAATTGTATTGGTCATATTAACTAATGCGCTGGTTACATATGCCTCTTCAGTATTCACAGAATGTTTACTTGCTAACACACTTGCTAAATGTGCATGATAAAATGTCCTATGAAATTCCTGATAAATATCATGCAAATAATATTTTTTGACCAAATTTTCATTAAGGTTTCCCTGTAATACCGAAAAATCTTGCAAACTGATTGGGTTATATTGTTGCTGCCTTACATAGGCACCATAGCTTCGTGATAAGTACGGATGAACAATATACAAGTCAGAGTTCCATAGCCATTTCAAAAAATAAGAACAACCATCATCAAGTGAAATCTCCAACGCAGCTAATAGACCATTCAGATAAGGTGGAGTTCCGTTTCGATCCCATCTTATTTTATCTGCTAAAAATACGATTTTAACGAGATCACTTGCACGATCAATACACGTTGTATGGAATAAAATAGCATTCAACATATCTTCATCCGTAATATCAAATAAGGTTTGAGCAAAATACTTTCCTAACTTAGCATGTACTAGTAACGGTACTTCACGTTCCTCATCATTCAGGCTAATACCTATAGACTCAGCCACGGTCACCCTTTCATCAGCTGGAACAGCACCACCTAAATCATGAAGTGTCCCAGTCACAAACGCCTTGACGGAATCAACATGAAACTTACGTGCCAGCACATATGAGATGTAGCCTACCCCGTATGCATGCAGATAATTTTCTGTTACAGGTGTTAGATACCCTCGCCATTTCATAGTTCTTCTGCTAATAATCCATGCTTTTCATAACGTACTCGCTTCGTCAATCTATTTTCATCGTCGACAAGTACAACATACGGCTTTGCATGCTTGGCCTCTTCTGGCTCAAATTGCGCATAATTCATAATAATAACCTTATCGCCAACTGATGCACATCGAGCAGTAGCACCGTTCAAGCAAATCACGCCTGAGTCCCTTGGCCCCGCAATCACATAAGTTTCAAACCGCGCGCCATTATTTACATCCGCAATTTGAACTTTTTCGTATTCCAAGATTCCACTTGCTTCCATCAATGTTTCATCAATAGTAATACTACCAACATATTCCAAATCGGCCTGTGTAACGGTTGCCCGGTGAATCTTACCTTTTAACATATCAATTAACATTACTCTATACCTCCTCGGCTACTTAAATTTCACCATCTATATTTTCAATCATTTGTTTCAAAACATCTTTATAAACACCAGCAAACTTTTCCACTTTACTTCGTGTGAACAATGACTGCGCATAATTAATATCTATGGTTTGACCCCAGACAAAAATTGCAAGATCAGTAAATGCATCCTTCACAGTTTCTTGATTCATTTCTGGAATACTCGTAAACAGTGATGAGTGCTTAAGCGCTTCTCGCTTGAACCCTTGAATACCGAAATAAGCTCTGTTTCCTGTAACTGAAATATTCAATTTCTCCAATACAGTTGGCAGTGGAATATCTTGGTTGTTCTGAGCCGCTATCATCTTTTCATCTACTATTTTTAACAAATCACTAAATGTCTTGATACTATCTAAGTCAATCGTAATAAGAAACTGATTAATGAATAATCCAATAAGATTCTCTACTCCGGTAACATTTCGACCAACTGTTGGTACTGCAATCGAAATCGCATTGTTCCTAGTAACTCTGGACAGAAGCACAAAGTACACAGTTAGCAGTAGATTATGCATAGTTGTACCCTCGTTGACAACCAACACTTTCAATTCATGATATAACTCATCATCAAGTCGAATATACACATCATCACCAAGTTGATTACTTTCAATCTGTGTCTGGTCAACTGGTAATAACAAAGGTTGGTAGCAACTAAGTTCATGTTGCCAGTAATCAATTTGTCTTTTAGCCTGTGTACCATTCAGAAAATTCTGCTGACATTTAGCAAAATCTTTGTATTGATAAGGAAGTTCAGGCAAATCCTTCCCCCTATAGAATGCTTCAATCTCATCTAAGAAGATACTTGTAGACCACCCGTCAAATGCAATATGATCGATGACACAAGTAAACTCACCGTTATAAATATTGGCTTTAATCGGAATTTCCTGTTGAAGATTGAAAACATGACTAAAGTACCGATTGCGATCTATCTTTTCTTGTTTGACAGTAAACGGCGTATCATCAACAATCTGAAAACCATCATAAATTTTAGAACGCAATATTTGCTGCCGCTTAACCTCCTTTTCTATAGCAATTATCAGACGTTCAACATCAACATTTGGCTTTAATTTGAATGCAATCTTGACATTCGTATATGAATTAGTTGGCTCTTTTTGGTAAGACGCTTGTGCCGAAGATAAGCATTGCTCAATTACATCCTTAAAAGTCTGCTTTGTCACAGATAATGACTTTTCAGCATCGTTGATGTTCTTATTTGCTACCAACTCTGCAATATTTTTCAAGGTCTTAGCCTTAAAAATCTCTTTTATTGTGACTTGCTTTCCAAAATGATTTTTGAGAATGCTAATCAACTTGATAACTTTAATGGAATCACCACCAATGGTAAAAAAGTTCTCGAGCATGGACGTATTATCTAACTTCAACGTCAGCAAATCACAAACAATCTGTTTTACTTGTTCTTCTGTTGAATTCTGTGGCTCTACATAAATCACACCATTATCGTATGATATTTCAGGCAATGCCCTACGATCGATTTTTCCATTAATCGTGAGAGGAAACTCTGAAATATGTTGATAGCCAGAAGGCATCATATAATCTGTCAAATACTGTGAAATAACACGTTCGATGTCCTTACGTGCTATTTCTTGATTGCTAACATAATATACACCCAAATACTTACTGCCTTCTTTACCTAGCGCTAATGCCAATACTTGCTTAACACCAGGAACACGTAACATAGCACTTTCAATCTCTCCGAGTTCGATACGGAATCCTCGAATTTTGACCTGAAAATCATTACGACCAATCAGTTCAAATTCACCATTTGAAAGTACACGAACTATATCACCAGTCTTATAAATTCGACTGTACTCACTTAAGTGTTGATCGTTATATGGATTATTCAAGAAGGCGTGCTGTGTTAATTCTGGTTGACCATAATACCCTCGCGACAATTGCGGCCCAGAAATATACAACTCACCAACTGCACCTTGAGGCAATAAACGCTTTTTCCTGTCCAAAACTAAATGCGTATAGTTTGGAAATGGCTGGCCGACATTCGAATAGTTTGATTCAATACGTTTCATAGAAGTCCAAACTGTTCCTTCAGTAGGGCCGTAAATATTAATGAGATTGATATTATCGAATCGTTTAGCAAATGCAGCGTTCATTTTTTCGCCACCGACCATAATCGTTGTTAAGCTAGTGTTTAATATTTGTGAATCATTATCCTGGAAAAAGTAACTAATTCTTCCAGGCGTTGATTGCAATGTAGTGACATCATGGCTAGCCATAAACTGTGGGAAGTCTTCTGGCTCACCAGCAAATAAGTTAACTGTCTTCCCACGTAGTAACTGACCGAACACCTCTGTCCCAAAAATATCAAACACATATTCTGCAATACAACCAAATTCGATATTAGTCGTACCAGTCTTTTTAATTGCAGCCAAGATATTTGATAAGTAAATTATAAAGTTTCGATGTTCAACCATAACACCTTTAGGCTGACCAGTTGTGCCAGATGTAAAGATAATGTAGGCCAAATCATTTGGCTTAACTGCCAAATTAAGATTATTTTTTAGATTGCTAAATGATTGAGCCATGAACTCACTATCAATAACTAATTTTGCTTCAACCTTCTCAACGATATACTTTATGCGCTCCTTAGGAAATGTCACTGCCATCGGAACGTAAACTGCGCCCGCTTTCAAAATCGCCAAAATGGCAATAATGGTATTCTCACTTTTAGGCAGCAGTAACGGTACTCGATCACCTAGCTTAATATCATAATCTTCAACCAGCGTATGTGCCACCCTATTTGCTCTTTGATTTAACTCTTCAAAGGTATAACGGATATTCTTGAAATCAAGGGCAATATTATTAGGATGTTCACGGACCTGCTGCTCAAATTCTTCAGCGATAGTCTTCTCAGGATAATAAGCAGTACCAAAGTTTGGAGCCTTTTCAATAAAGGTAAAGCTATTGACTCCCTTTACAATCTGTGATACTAACCGCTGAACCATCGCAAATAGGTGATCAATTGTCGCTTCCGCAAAAATCTCACCAGCAAACATTAAACTAAAACTTAAACTATCTGATAACTCTGACAACATAACAGTTAAGGGATAATCTAGTTTTTCTTGTGCACGAAAATTGTGCACCTTTAGCATACTGCTCGAACTATCAGTAGATACCGGATAGTTTTCATAAACAAACAATGTGTCAAATAATCGCGTTCCATTTCTCTGTAAGCCAGCCAAACTGACATTGCTATGCATCATGCACTCATTATTAATATCCTGCAATTTATGCAATTGATAGTTAATCGACTTATCAGTGTGACTAAATTGAATTGGTAGCGTTCGAATATATAGTCCTACACTATCTTCAATCTTTTCAATTGGAATATTACGGCCAGCATTAACCACACCAACTGTCGTTGAACTAACCCCTCCATAAATGCTTAGTAATTTATGCCAAGCATATTGCAATACGATGCTTGTTGTAATGCCATTTTCCTTTGTAAAGCGTTTCAACTGACGATATAGCTCACCAGAAATTCGGTATAACTTAGTTTTGGGATCAGTAATACGTTTAACTTCTTCAAGCTTAACTTCATGTGCCTGCAATTTAAATAGACCATTCAAATCGGGATGAACAGGCTCCGAAAGATTTTTCTGCCAGTACTCATCATCTATATGTTCAGGCTGAGAAAGATATCGTTGTGCATTCACGTAGGCTGAGTCATCAGAAAATTCTGTCACCTTGTCTTGCATCAGATTGGCATACATAGTATGCACATAATTCAAAAGTACCGGATTGGACCATCCATCAGAGATTGCATGATGGTTGGTCAATACACAGGTATATTCATTAGCATCATTCTTAACCAAACAAACTCTGAGCAAGCTTCCCTTCTTCAAATCAAACCCCATAATCCGTTGATTATGGACAACGTTCTCAACTGACTCACCTGTTACGAAGTTAAAATCAAGGTACCCATGAATCGGAATCACTTGTAGAAGAGTTCCGTATTCCGAACTTAATGCTAATCTCAAACTCGGAAAATGATCCTGTGCCAATTTCCAAGCACGTCTATACATCTGAACATTAATCGGTTGATCATAATCAAAAATATATGAACAAACATAGGCATCATCATTAGTATCATTATTTAATGATTGATAAATAAATCCCTCTTGCAGCTTATTTGCTGGTAAAATCGTTTGTAATTCCTGTTCTTGTTGTAAACTGTCTAGGTTCTTCTTTGAAATATCAACCTCAATGTCCTCAACTGTTAAGTAAGTCCGTTCAGCTGTAGACAAATCCTCAATTAACTTTCCAAGTTCAGCGTAATATTGCTTAGCTAAGACCGAAACCTCTGATTGCTTTCCCACAAATTCAAATGATAATTTTTGTTCAGATATGGCACCATTAATTTGTAAGAAGTCCGAAGTCGATGCCTGCTTACCCACAACTGTGTCTTCTGGAATTACAGACCATGGGTTCAACTCACCATTGTTTAATTGACCTAGATAATTAAATGTGATTCCAGGCAACTTATCATCATGAATTCCGAAACGTTCTCCATAGCCCACACCATAATCTCTTACTTGAGAAGTATAATGCTTGGTTTCCAATAAATCAGTCGAAATTGTTTGTGGATACATTGCGGTAAACCAACCAACTGTTCGATGAACGTTTAATTGATCTGAGAGCTCGGCACGCCCATGAGACTCTAATCTTACATAATTGATATCAGTTTTTGTGATAACCTTCAAAGAACGTGCAAGAGCTGTCAACAAAACGTCATTAATTTTAGTATGGTAAATTCGATTTGCGCGCTTTAATAATGCATCCGTTATTTTCCTATCAAAACTAACTATTACTGTTTGGCTTTCACCTTCTTGTTGAAAATCGTTATTATATTTACCAATCGTAACTGGTTTAAATTCCGAGGGATGTTTTTTCGTATATGTTGTCCATTGTCGATAGCTTGTTCCCTTTGCCGGTAAAATAGCATGATTATACAAACTATTAAGATCGTCTGCCAGTATTTGCCAAGAAACAGTATCAATTATCAGATGATGACAAATAACTATCAATGTGTTGTCTTGTTCATCTACCACAAATCGATATAAGATCCCATTCAGGTCAAAACTTACTTGTGAATCAGTGAGCTGTGACTCCGCCTTCACAAACTGAAGTTTTACTGACTCAATTTTCTTTGAATACATTTGCTTTTGACCATCAAAGCGCATACGAAGCACATCATGGTAGTTAACTAATTCCGTTAACGCTACTTTTAGTCGTTTGTAATCCACATTACTTGGTAATTTAATCTTAAATGCCTGAATAAAACGTGAAGATTTAACTTCATCAAAGAACCATTTCTGGATAGACGATAACTGAACTTCACCAGTTAGTGTGCCTTGTTCACTTATCAGCTTGTCTACTATTTTATGACCACATAACATTGCCATATTTCGTATGCTCTTTGTTGCAAAAATTTGTTTAATTGTTATCGTCTGATGTAACTGTTGTTCAATTCGGTTACTCAGCTGAATTGCCTTTATTGAGTCTCCTCCTAAACGGAAAAAACTTTCAGTTACACTAACCTGACTGACATTGATTCCCAGCACTTCCGCAAATATCCGCTGTAATTCAAATTCACTTTGAGTCTTTGGTTCAATAAACCCTTTTTCATTCAAGGTAGGCTTAGGTAATGCCCGGCGGTCCAATTTACCATTAAAAGTTAATGGAAAAGCATTTAATTTAACAAAAGCGCTCGGCACCATATAATCCGGTAGAGTTGTCGATAGTTGTTGCTTAATACTCTCTTCAGAAAGCTGATTACCGGAAATATAGTAGGCCACCAGCTGTTGATTAACTGCAAGTACGATAGCTTTTGTTATCCCCTTGATTTCAATCAATCTAGTCTCAACTTCACCTAACTCGATACGCAGTCCACGAACTTTGACTTGCATATCATTTCGGCCTAGATATTCAATATTTCCATTGCTTAATAAACGAACCAAATCACCCGTTTTATAAATTCTACCTAACTTAGCATTGATCACAAATTTTTGTGCTGTTAATTCGGGTTGGTTGATATAGCCACGGGCTAATTGAACACCACCCAGTGCTAATTCACCGATGGCTCCCACAGGTAACAAATGATCTGTTCGACTTAATACATAACAGTTCGTATTTGCTACAGGCTTACCTATCAATACCTTATTCAAATTATCCTTATTACAATCAAAATAAGTTACATCAATACTTGCTTCAGTAGGGCCATATAAATTAAATAATCTAGTTGCTGGCATTAACTTTCGGAAAAGCTTGACACTATTAATATTCAACGCCTCACCAGAACAGAAAACATACTTGAGCGACGTCAATTTAAAGTTTGGCAAAGTATCGTCAGAGCGATACACATCTAATGTCTCTAAAAAGGCATCCAACATACTTGGAACAAAATGCATTACCGTAATGTTTTTATTGTCGATTTCATTGGCGAGATATACTGGATCCTTATGACCACCTTCAAGTGCAAAAACAATCCGTGCGCCTTCAAGGAGTGCCCATACTTGCTCCCACACTGAAACATCAAAGACAAAATTAGTCTTTTGATATACACGATCTTTTTCAGTGATCGGATAAGTAGCATTCATCCATTGAATTCGATTACTTAGACCACCATGTTCAATCATGACACCTTTGGGTTTACCAGTTGTACCAGAAGTAAAAATAATATACGCTAAATCAGATAATTTTGGCCGATACTTTGGCGCCAAGGTAGAACATTCTTTAGGGATAATATAATTATCATCAACAATCACTTTTGCATTGATTTGTTTTAAGATAAACTGTTTGCGTTCTTCTGGGAATTCCGGAGATACTGGAACATACGCACACCCCGCCTTTAATACTCCCCAAATGGCAATTGACATTTTTTCGCTTCGCTTCATAATCAGTGGGACTTTGTCCCCTGGCCGGATACCAGCATTTAACAAGCTATTCGCGAACTTATTAGTCAATTTATCAAATGTTTCATATGTCAATTGGATATTCTGATATTCAATTGCAACATTTTGCGGTGTTTTTGCTACTTGTTCTTTAAATAATTCAACCACTGTTTTTTTAGGATAATTTACTACATCTCCACGAGCCACCACGTCAACTTTTCCAACATTTTGCATAGGAACATTATTCTGTACTAAAAGTTTTTCTAGCAATGTCATGTACGTATTAAGCATTGACGAAATTGTAGTTTTTTTATAAATATCACTACAATAATTGAAACTAATATATCCGTTTTCAACCATTACAGAAAGATCATATTTGGCAGAATTTCCTGTTAGGCCTTGGTTAATACCGCTAAATAAATTACTATTTTTAATTTCCTTGGAAAAATCTTGTACACTAAAGAGCACCTGAAAAATTGCATTTCTTGATGAGTCACGCTCAACATTCAAAGACTTTACAATCTGCTCAAAAGGAATATCCTGCATATTCTGAACACCCTGAACTTTCAAAGAATTACTTGAAAGTAACTCTTTGAATGATTGCTCTTCATCAACCTTTGTACGGATAGGCAACGTATTGATAAAGAAGCCAATCAAATCTTCAGTTCCCTCAATATTACGATTAGCCAATGGCGTGCCAACAATAATGTCATTTTGATAACTAAACCTTGATAACATTAGGTCTAATACACTAAGCATTACTGTATATAAACTAGTTTTCTGTTTTTTAGCAAAATTAAGTAGTTCATGCTCTAGTTTATTATTAAACGGAACTTGAAGTGTTTTACCTCGGTAAGTGAAATTCTTAGGGCGCTCATAATCTGCTGGAAGATTTAACGTTTCATATCCTGACAATTCTTTCTTCCAAAAATCAAGCTGTTCTTGGACGGCACTCGAAGCAACATACTTTCGTTGCCACTGTGCAAAATCCTTATACTGAACGGTCAAAGACACTAGTGGTTCTTGATAATACAATTGATGTAATTCACGTAAGAATACTTCAGTAGACCAGCCATCAAATGCCATATGATGAATATCAACAACTAATTTCCTGGCATAAAGATTGACTCGAATTGGAATATTCTTTGTTAGATTGAACGGTCGATTTAGGTACTCGTTCACATCAATACAATCATGGGTAATTTGTAATTCTTGGTTGGTTACAATCTGATAATCACCTTTGATGCATGTCCGTAAGATTTCATGCCGCTGTACAAGTGACTTTAACGCACTCTCTATCTTTTCTTTTGATACATCTTTCTTAAGATTCAGTACTACCGGTACATTATATGCACTCAAATTATCTTCAAATTGTTCTACAAACCATAATCGTTCTTGCGCAAAGGATAATTTCTGATCGGATACTTTTTCAAAATTCCCCTTAGTTACGCGAACATAGTTTGATTTCATTTTGGCCAGTTCTCGAATGTTTCTCGAATCAAAAATTTGTTTCACTTGTAAATTGATATGATTGGCTAATTTTAACGCTAAGATGGAATTACCACCAAGTTCATAAAAGTCGTCCAAAACTGAAACTCGTTCAAGATTCAATAAACCACAAATTTCTTCAGCAATTTGTTTTTCCCGTGCAGTTTTAGGTGCAACAAACTTGGCATGCTCAATCTCCGGCTCTGGTAATTTACGTAAATCAATCTTGCCATTAATCGTCATTGGAAATTTATCCAAATGAACATAGTTACTTGGTACCATGTAAGAAGGTAACTGTTTTTCAAGAGTATGTTCTAGTTTTCCTTGATAATAAGCAATTAGATTTGTGCCATGGACTCTCACTAAACACCGAGTAATACTTGGCTGCTCCATCAACCGCGCTTCAATTTCCCCCAGTTCTACACGAAAACCACGAATTTTCACTTGAAAATCATTTCGTCCTAAATAGATGAAATCGCCACTTGGTAATTGTTTAACCATATCCCCTGTTCTATACAGCCTACATAATCTTGGATGATTAATAAACGCTTTTTCAGTTTTTCTTCGATCAGAAATATATCCTCTTGCAACACCTGGCCCACCAATACATAGCTCACCAATCGCTCCAATTGGAACTACTCGATTTTGATTATCTAATGCACATGCAGTCATATTTTTTAATGCTTGCCCAATATTATTTGAGCTCATACCACTTTCGTATTCTTTGACAGTTCCAATTACCGTTACTTCTGTAGGACCATACGCATTAAACATCTGAGTATGATTCTTTTCATACGCCTTATAGATTTCTTCAGGGGTGGACTCACCCGCAACCACCAATTTATTAACTGGAAGTAAATCCTCAGCATTTAATACAGCTGGCGGTAAAATCATCAGACTAATTTTATTTTTAATGACAAATTGTTTTAACAACTGATAATCTACTCTGATTAGATTGTCTAATAAATAAATATTAGCACCCGTAAGCAATCCATAGAACAATTCTAGTACAGACACATCAAACACAAAATTTGCAAAGTGAGTCATTCGCAATTTACTTTGTGCCCCCAACAACTGAATATGATTATAAATCGTATTCACTACACCACGCTGTTCGACCATTACTCCCTTCGGCTTACCGGTTGTACCAGAAGTAAATATGATATATGCCAAAGAATCAGTAGGAATATTCAGTGCTAAATTATTGCCATCATCAGACGTAACTTGAAATTCATCATCAATAACTAAATTGGCATGAATCTTATCAAGTATATAATCAACTCTTTCTTTCGGATAATCTAAACTTAGTGGAACATAATTTGCACCAGCTTTTAATACGCCTAAGATTGCAATAACAAATCGCTCATTCCGGGGTAATAAAATTGGAACATGCATCCCCGGCTTAATTCCCTGATCAATTAAAGAATGTGCCACTTTATTTGCTCTGATATTCAACTCACCATATGTTAATTGATATTGTTTAAAATTAATTGCGACCTGATCAGGCGTCCTCAGAACCTGTTCTTCAAACAAATTTGCTAAAGACTTCTCTGGATAATTTTCATGCTGACACGCAATTTCTTGCATACTAAGTTGAATAGAGTCAAGTCTCCTACTTGGTTCATTAGCAATTTGTTTTAAAATCAACTCATAAGTTTTTACGATATTCAGAATAGTCTCACGCTTAAACAGCTTTGTCGCATAGGTTAAGTTCAAGTCGTTTCCACGATACGTCAACGAAAAATCAAACTTACTACTTTTCAATGATAAATTCTGGTTCAAACTGTTAAACAGTGCGTTCTTTCCTATCAACGAATCCATATTATCTTCAATACTAAACATAATTTGAAAGATTGGATTTCGTGACATGTCCTTTTTAATATGCAATGCTTCAACAAGTTGCTCAAATGGTAAGTCCTGATTTGCTTGAGAAATAGCTATTTTACGAGTAACTTTTGACAAAAGGTCTGTGAATTTAATTCCATTATCAAATGTTGTTCTGATTGCTAAACTGTTGACAAAGAAACCTATCATATCTTCAGTTCCCTGAATATGTCGTCCCGCGATGGGAGTTCCTACGACAACATCATTCTGATTACTATATGCTGATAATAGTAAAACAAATGCACTAAGCGCTACGCAATAAAAACTCGTATCATGCATCCTTGCAACTTGATTCAACTGTTGAATTAATCCATCACTCAAATGATAGTTCAATTCATCTCCTGTATAATCAAATCTTTGAGGACGCACATAGTCAATTGGAAAATCAATTGGTGAATATCCATTAAGCTCCTTCAACCAATAGCTACGCTGTGGTTTTAGCATATCTTGAGTTTGATTGTTAATCTGCCACTTAGCAAAATCTTTGTACTGAACTGTTTTTCGCGGCAAATCTTTACCATTATAGAGATCCGTTAATTCTGTTAAGAAAATGTCAGTTGACCAACCATCAAAAGCGATATGGTGAACATTAATTGCTAACTGATTATGGTATATATTAATGCGAATTGGTATCTCACTAGAAAGATGGAACTTATACGCAAAGAATTCATCAATATTAATCGGTTCATGCGTAATTTTGACTGGACTGGTCATTACTTGCTGATATGATCCTCTAATCACAGTACGCAAAACTTCATGCCGCTGTATAACAGTTTGAATAGACTCCTCGAGTTTGGCATGATCAACATTTTCTTGAAGGTCCAATAACATTGGAATGTTATAGGCATTCGTCCCTCCCTCTAACTGGTCAATGAAGAAAAGACGTTCTTGCGCAAACGAAAGGTTCTGATCCTCCTCATGCAAAAATTTTTGCTTACTAATTTTTTGAATACTATCGTGCTGCATAGCTAAATTTGCTACTGTCTTACAATCAAAAATAGTTTTAACAGAGACATTAATCATATTAGCCAGGGAAATGGCAATAATCGAATTACCACCTAGTCTAAAGAAGTTAGCCTTTACAGAAACCGAATTTAGATTAAGCACTTTAGCAAAAGCATCTGCAATTTCCTTTTCACGCCGATTTCGTGGTGCTACATATTCTTCTTGTTGTACCGGCTCAGGAAGTGCCCGTACATCAAGTTTGCCATTAATAGTTAGTGGAAAATCAAGCATGTGCATATACATGCTAGGAACCATATAATCAGCAAGTGATTTTGACAGTTGATTATACAAATCATCAGAGTCGATACTACTTTTTGAAATGTAATATGCAATTAGATTTCCATCTTTTGCGATAACTTTTGCCTGTTCAATACCTTCAACTGCTTGTAATTGCTTTTCAATTTCACCCAGTTCTACACGATATCCTCGAATTTTAACTTGAAAATCTTTCCGACCAAAATATTGAAACGAATCATCATATAACCGTCGTACCAAATCACCGGTATCATAAATAATACCTTTTCCAAATGGATTATTGATATAATGCTTTTCTGTCTCTTCAGCTCGATTTAAATAGCCTCGTGTTACTTGAGCTCCACCGATATACAAATTACCGACAGCTCCTGCTGGTAACAATTGTCGATTATCATCTAGCACGTAGGCATCTACGCCACCAATCGGGCGTCCAATTGACAAATCATGTACATCATTATTGGCAAAACTTAAGACAGTTGTTTCAGTTGGTCCGTAACAATTATTTAACTGAATTGGCGTATCAGCATATTTATTAATAACATCTCGTGTAATTGCTTCACCGCCACAATAAATATATTCCAAACTGGATACACGATTTAAATCAACACGAGCTGCTAACGATGGTGTCATACCAATAGCATTAATCTGATATTGATTCAGTGTGCTAATGAATTTATCAATATCAAATATCAAGTCCGTATCAAGTACAACAACACTTTCTCCTAATACAAAAGGTCGAATTAAATCATGTACTGATGAATCAAATACATATTCAAAGAATGCACCATTTTTCATTCCCTCATGCATTCCGGAATTTTTCATTCTACTAACTTCAAGTACATAATTACTCAAATTATGATGTTCAACCATCACGCCCTTAGGATTCCCACTCGTGCCAGAAGTAAAAATCAAATACGCTAATTGATTTTGTTCAATTCTCATCTGGAGATTCTCATCATCTCTGGGAAAATCACGTTCCATAAATTGATCATCAATTACAAATTGGGCGTTACAAGCCTTAGTAATAAAATTTATTCGTTCACTAGGATATTTCAAACTAACTGGCACATATGCTGCACCGGCTTTCAATACCGACAAAATTGCGACTACCATCTTGTCCGTTCTTCGCAACAGCAATGGAATCTTTTGTTCTGACTTCACATCGAGTTTTTTAACCAGATAATTTGCAACTCGGTTAACTCTTCTATTTAGTTCAGCATAAGTCCATTTTTTATCGTCAAACTCTAACGCCAATGCATTCGGATGTTTCATAACCTGCTGTTCAAAAAGATCAATAACTGATTCATGATTATCCGTCTTAGGAAAAGTCAAAAGTTGATTTTTCTCAATCTGCGTAATCATTGATAATTTCGAGAGTTTATTATTTAAGCTTTGGACAAAGTTTTCCAACATAATTGTTAAACTATGCACTAACATATCTACTGTTGGACGCTCAAACAATGTTGAATCATAGTTCAAATGTAATTCCATATCGTTGTCATTTTCGAAAATTTCAAAAGTCAAAGCAAACTTTGACTCTGTTGTTTCATATGAGTCCTTAACAGCTGGAGCATCAAATCGGTGATGCATATTTTTAGTATTCTGAAAAACAAACATACAATCAAACATTGGATTCCCTACATCACTGGTTGCATGTAAGTCGTGTACAATATCTTCAAATTGATAATTTTGATGTGCCAATGAGGCTAACAACGTCTTTTTCATCATAGCCAAATATTCAAGAACTGTTAAATTTGGCTTTATATTCACACGAACAGGTAATGTATTAATAAACATTCCTAGCATATTCTCAGTGGCAGCATCAACTCGGCCACTTGCAACGGTTCCTAGAATGAAATCATTGCTGTGGTATGTCTTAGAAAGAAACGCACTTAGAACACTAAATAAGATCATGTACTCGCTACTACTAGTTTCATGTGCCAAATTGCGCAATTTCGCCACCATGTCAGCGTCGAACTTTTTATATACAGTAGTACCGACTGCCACATGATTTTTACTCCATGGATAGTCTGTTGCTAGTTCTAATCGTTGATAATCTATTAACTGACGATTCCACCACTGTTTGTCATCGCTTACGTCTAATTCATTAAACCATTCACTATAGTCTTTGTACTGAAATTTTACCGGGTCCAATTTTTCTCCACGATATAGTTTCTCTAATTCAGTATAAAAAACAGTCTCGCTTGTTCCATCAGTAATAATATGATGTTTGTCCACAAATAACTTATCTACTTTTTCACCTTTAATCAGTCGAATTCGCATCGTTTCTCCGGCTTCTAAGTCAAACGGCTTTACTAGCTCTTGATAATTACTTATCTCTTTATCAATTACTGTAAAATCAAGCTGATTATTAGAAAGTACCTTTTGCATGTAGTGATCATTTTGACGATAAAAAGCAGTTCTTAAAATCTCATGCCTTAAGACAAGCGCTTTCAATGCTCGCTTTAACCTATTTTCGTCTAATCTCGTAGAACTATTTAGTACAGTCTGTTCATTATAATCGGTACTATCATGGTTCAGTTCATATAAAACAAACATCCGCTTTTCAGCTGGACTCATTTGGAAAATGTTACGTGACTTACTTTGCTGGATAGTTGTTAATTTAGATTCATTATACGTATCTATGAACTTAGCTAATTTGCCTAACGGCTGGTTATTATAAATGTTTTCAGCAGTGAGGCGCTTACCACTAACTGCTACAATCGCATTTGCCAGCTGCATAGCTTGTAAAGAATTAGCACCCAATTGAAAGAAATTATCGTTTTTCCCAACATGATCTACCTTCAGGGCTCGTTCATATAGTTGAGCTAACGCTTTCTCAATTTCGGTCTTAGGAGCGACATAACCCACCCGCCTAATATTAATATCCGGTAATTTTTTACGATCAATCTTACCATTCTCATTTAACGGGAACGCTTTCATCCATTTGTAGTACTCTGGTTGCATATAGGAACTGAGTTTGTTCTTCACAGCGTTTTTAATAGCGCTTTCATTCAAAGGCGCATCACTCACGTAATACGCAATTAAAGTCTGATTTTTGTAACTAGTAACAACAACATCTCTAATTTCCGCAACTGTCAGGAGTTGTGTCTCAATTTCTGCAGGCTCCGTTCTAATACCATTAATATTTAACTGAAAGTCTTTGCGTCCTATGAACTCAAATTCATTATTCGGCAATTTTTTTACTAAATCACCAGTTGCGCACAAAACACCTTTGTCAAAAGGATTATCGATAAAGTGTTCCTGAGTCTCCAATTCCAAATTCAAGTAGCCATTAGCTAGTTGATTACCACTAAAACAAATCTCCCCAATCTGCCCCTCAGTAACTTCATTCATCTTGCCATCAACTACATATGCACGCATTCCATTTACAGGGTGTCCAATTTTATTAATATCATCAACTGTATTAATAATATTTGTAGTACCTGCATGAAATTCCGATTGTCCATAAACATTCACTAATGTAACTTGATTATCATGCGTGTTCGTGAATAACGATCGAGGAATCTTCTCACCAGCAACTGCAACGGTCTTAACAGAAGTCAGCCTACTGAAATCAATACTATTCGCTAACGATGGTGTACATTGAAAATAATTGATTTTTTCGGTATTAATATATCTTTCAAGATGATCAATGTCCTCAACAGCATTGGAATTGGAAATAACAAGTGTATCACCGTGTAACAACGCACCGAATATCTGAGTTGTCGCTACTGAGAACACATAATTAACCAAGAACAGCATATTATAATGTTCATCACTCAGACCAATTGCCTTCCAGTAAGAATCAATATGGCTGGTTACACTTAAGTTTGAATGTAAGACTCCTTTAGGATGTCCGGTTGTACCAGACGTGTATACAACATATGCCAGATCTTGGATACCGTGTTTACAGTCCGGATTACTACTATCTGTTCCTACTAATGCCTGACTCAACAATTTATCATCAACAATAATAGCAGCATTCGTTTGTTCACGAATAAAATCAATACGATTTTGTGGGTATTGCTTTGATAATGCTGTATATGCTGCACCAGCTTTTAATACTGCTATAATTGCAACAATCATATTTTCGCTACGGTCAAGAAGTAATGGGACAATATCACCGTGTTTCACTTGACAGTTTTTAATCAAATAATTAGCTGCAATATTAGATTTTTTATCAAGTTGTCGATAGTTTAACTTTTTCTGACCAAAAACAACTGCATTCTGCTCTGGTACCTTTTCTACCTGCTCTTCAAATCGTGTAATAATAGTATTGAGCATCAAATATCATCCTTTCTACAAAAAAATAGATGGCCTCACGAATGAGTCCATCTAAATCTATCAACGAGCTTCACTATAAATTAAAAGTTCAGATTGAAGTCCCCAATATTATGTTAACAATAGCTTTTTACATTACACCAAGAACATGCATAACAACACCAAAGGCGAAGAGGCCGAAGATGATAATAATTGGTGAAACTTTCTTCTTTAGTAACCACATTGACAAGAAGGTGATTAATAAGGCAGCTAATCCTGGAATTAATTGATTTAAGTTATCTTGTAAAGTCGTAACTTTATACTTATCGAGCGAACGACCAGCAGCTTGTTGCGTTAAGGCTTCCTTGATACCAGCAGCGCCCTTTGGTAATTTATCCCAATCAATATAAGCACCGGCACTTTGCTTGATTCGTGAAACTTTAACTGGACTGAAATCAACAACAACCCACCGTTCAATCAAAGCAGGTAAGATGAACATACCTAGAATTGATGCACCTTTAGTGATGTCTTGTAAAATACCACCAGATAAATCTTCAGTAATCTTAGAACCAGCTTTGTACCCGAATTCCTGTGTGTACCACATGAATCCTAAACGAAGTACGTTCCATACAACGAAGTATAGGATTGGACCCATGATACTACCGCCCAAAGCAAGAGAAGCAGCTAAGGCACCAATAATTGGCTTCAACGTGAACCAGAACACTGGATCACCAACACCAGCTAAAGGACCCATCATACCAACTTTAACCCCTTGAATCGTAACATCATCAATTGGAGCACCATTGGCACGTTCTTCTTCCAACGCCATCGTGACACCAATGATTGGTGAGGCAACGTATGGATGAGTGTTAAAGAATTCCAAATGACGCTTTAAAGCTGCGGCACGGTCTTCTTTAGTTGTATATAACTTTTTAAGTACTGGGATTAAAGTAAATGCCCAGCCACCATTTTGCATACGTTCGTAGTTCCATGAACCTTGAAGGAAGTTAGAACGCATCCAAACCTTAATACGATCACTTTTAGTAATTTGTACTTTATTATCAGCCATTTTCTTTCCCTCCTTCGTTAGTATTTATCGATAATATCGCCGACAGGGTCACCAGTGTTAGAGCCACCGCCATTACCAGAACCGCCCATCTTAGAAAGGTTCAAGTAAATAAGAGCCATGGCAACACCAATTGCACCAAGTCCGATAAGTGTAATTTCACTAACAGCAGCTAATACGAAACCTAAGGCAAAGAATGGCCACATTTCGCGAGAAGCCATCATGTTGATAACCATTGCGTAACCAACGGCAACAACCATACCACCACCGATTGATAAACCATCAGTTAACCATGCAGGCATAGCATTCAACATTGACTTAACAGGGCCAGCACCAACGGCTAGAATCAAAGCAGCTGGAATGGCAATCCGTAAACCTTGCATACAAATTGCAAGAACATGCCAGAATTCAAGTTTTCCAAAACTACCTTCTTCAGCAGCACGGTCCATGATATGAACAATGATAGTTGCTAAAGTACGTGCAAGAATGGTTAAGAGTAAACCAGCAACGGCCAAAGGAACGGCAATTGCAATGGCTGAAGAAACTCCGGCACGGCCTTGACCACCTAAAACTAAGATAATTGCGGATGCAATGGCAGCTAAAGCGGCATCAGGAGCAACAGCGGCACCAACGTTTGACCAACCTAACGCGATCATTTGTAGGCTACCACCTAAAATAATACATGGTACTAATTGACCAGTAACTAATCCGATCAGCGCACATGCAACAACTGGTTGATGGAAATGGAATTCATCCAAAATACCTTCCATACCAGCTAAAAATGCAACGAGTACGACTAAAATCATTTGAATTGCATTCAAATTCATGATTTAATCCTCCATTTTCTTCTGATAGTTATCTATACTACTTTTGTTCATTTAACATGTTTTGAGCCTTTTTAAGAATATTATCCATATTATCCTTACTATCTGAAGGAACTTTACGAACATCAAATTCGACGCCGTCTTGTTCCAACTTCTTGTAAGTATCAATATCATCTTGATCAAAAGCCAAAACTTTGTTTGGTTGAACTTTACCAACTGAGTGCGCCATTGAACCAATGTTCAAGGTCTTAATTGGTACGCCACCCTCGATTGCACGTAATGCATCTTGTGGCGTTTCGAATAAGACCAACGCCTTTTGACCACCAAAGTGCTTGTCGTCTTTAGCAATCTTAATCATTTGATCAATTGGAATAACATGAGCATGTACGCCTGCTGGAGCAGCTTGCTTAATCATGTTTGAACGTAAATCATCCTTAGCAACACTATCGGAAACAACAATGATCCGAGTTGGGTTAACTGTCTTACTCCAAGCAGTAGCAACTTGTCCATGCAAGAGTCGCGAGTCAATCCGTGCTAACCCATATTCCAACTTCCCTGGCCGGCCAGCGTTATTGTTGGTCGTTGCAGCGGCAGCAGCCTTTTCTTCCTTAGGTGCTAATGCTTCAGGACGAACCTTTACGCCATCCTTAGCAGTTTCAATGATATGCGTGGCAATTTCGTGTGCCGAATCCATTGAAAGTCGTGAAGCATACGCTTCAATTAACATTGGCAAGTTCAAACCGGCAACGATTGCCCATTTGTCCTTGTGTGCTTCAAACAAGCCGTTAACTTGATTGAATGGTGTCCCGCCCCAAAGGTCGACTAAGAATAAGACTTGCTCTTGATCGTCGAATGAAGCAATGGCTTTTTCCAACTTAGCCTTGATGTCGTCAGGGCCTTCGCTAGGCATCAACGTAACGGCTTGAACGTTTTCTTGTTCGCCGAAAATCATTGATCCAGATTGATAGATGCCTTTAGCGAATTCGCCGTGACTAGCAATGATAATGCTTACCATCTTTGTACCTCCTATTTTTTCGTTACAGTCATATAAAACGAATAAATAATATCTAAATTGCCTGTAACTATTTATGTTTTTGATACTGTAAGCGCAATCTTTTTCGCACTCACTTATATATATGCAAATTCCGTGCCAAAATACACTAGAGCTAAAAGCCCTTATTTCAGGTTCAAATTTGATACACTAGTGTGATACAGTATTAAAAATGATTATTTTGTGTGTCAAATAGCGTATTTTTAAGATAAAATTATGAAACAGTAACTAATGTTAACTATGGTATTAAATTCTTAATAACTTAGTGACCGCCGATCATTTAATTGCCACATTGATCAAACGCTTGATTATCCATTCGACTGTGTTGACCATGCCAGAGATCATTGTAGCTGACAGGCATTGCTGTATATCCGGTGAGCGTCACTGTTTGACTCATAAAGCCATCCAGTCCCTGAACCCAAGTGACTACCGGATGACGTTTAGTGAGCTACGCTTTAAGTCGCTGCAGGCTCACTCCACTGAGATCCGCAGCAGACGGTAGATAGTGGCGGATCGTTGGTAACAAGCCTTGGGGGTAGATGTAGAGACCAATACCGTAAGCCGAAGCAGGATCACCAACAAAACCAGTGTTAGGATTCGAACTGCGCGGCACGTGGCTGGCAAACTGTTCCTTATTAATATTAACGCCGGCATACTGCAGCATCATGGTAGTCGCTGTCATCTCACACCCCGTTGGCAACTCCGGTAGCTGGTCAATCAGTGGTACCCGCAGTTGAACCGACGCCGTACTGGCGAGTTTTAGCTGATTAGCAGCTATCCAGCCGCTCTGCTGACGACCATTATGCACGTAGTAGAAGCGCTGGCGACGCCCGTTGCGATAAATATCAGCCTGCTCAGTACGCGTCCACTGTGTATGCTGGTGATACTTTAAATGTAAATTAACACGCAATTGGGCACGCTGATGACGCACGACAGTTAAATGGTAACCGACACCGTTCTGACTATTCGTCTGATAGACCCGCGACCGCACCACCTGAATCCCTGTAATCGGATAAGTCGTTACAGTTGCCTGTGCGGGTTGCACTACACCACTAACAAGCAAGCCGCCCACCAAGATACGCCACCACCATCTACTCATTCTAATCAATGCCTGGTCCTCGCCTTCTCTTAATATCGTAATCAGTAGATTAACCGTTTTCACTATAATGCTGGTAATCGTGAGATTAAACAATAAGGTACGGCAAATTTGGTGAACATAGTTGAAGTAGTTGGCAAAAAAGCAAGCTAGGATAACACGGCCAGTCTAATTTACCGTAACAAAAAAAGAATCGATCCATCAAGGCTAAACCTATCGGGATTGATTCTTATATTCGTTAGTGCGGCCAAGAAGATTCGAACTTCCACCGCATGCAATTTTATTTTTCAGTCCTTATAAGCGCCGGTATATCAACGTTTTAAATTTTAGTTCTCAGGTTCGAACCTGATCCAATGCATTTTTCGGACTTTTTTTGCATCAAAATCTGCATCAAAAAATCCTTTGTATTAAATAGAATCAAGACGGAATTATCTGCCATGACATCAGCGTCATCTAGATCAGTAAATATTTGATGAAATATCTCCCTTCGTTCTTTAATCGTCTTAGGCATATCCCAATCTTCTGTGTTAATTGTTTTTGAATTAGGTTTAAGTGACTTTTGAATGTTAACGAAATATGGTGGGTTTGTTAATAACAATTGCACCGATTTCTTCTTAACTTTTGGCAATAAGTCTTGATACTTTCCGTTGTAAATATGATTTGGTTTTAAATAGTCTTCACTCATAGGATTAAATTCCTTATGATTTTATTTATAATAACATTCTAAACCGAAATCGATTTAAATCACAGAAGTAATCAGAAAACTGGTGACTAGCAAATCTTATATGGCCACTTATTCCAGCACCTATTTATTATACTTTTACTTATCAGTTTCATTTTTCCATATTCCTAGCTTCAACATTGATTTAAATACTTCGAGGATTAAGTCAGTAGACTGATAAAAAATCGGTGGATGTGTCAACTTTCGTGTTTTATTCTGTGTCTTGTAAATAAGAAATTACAAGGAGCTAGATAATTATGAAAGTAACCAAGAATAAAGACGCTTGGATGGTGCAAGCATATTTCTACACCATCGACGGTGACCGCCAACGTAAAACTAAGTGCTTCAGTAAAAGACAAGGTATTACTACCAAACGGCAAGCTCAAAAGGCCGCGGACGTTTGGGTCGCTAAAATGGAAGGCCAGTATGCTAAGGGACAAAAAGATTCACCAACGCTTCAGGATTTCTACACCAACTACTGGTGTAAGACCATCGGTGCCAAAGATACATCGTCAATGGAGCGTTACAAGTCAACTATGGAAGGTCAGGTCTTACCAATGATTGGGGCCAAGAAACTTAAGCAGCTCACATTTAAGACGCTAAATGATTTCTTTACTAAGGCCGCACGAACCAAGAACAAACGAACTAAGAAACTACTTAGTCGAGATGCCTTGGCCAATTATAAGAAAGCTCTCAGTAGCGTTTTACGATTTGCTATTTCACAAGAGTTTATTAGTCATAACTACTGCCGGAATATCAACTTAGACGAGATTTGTATTAAACCAACTAACCAGAAAGAACTGCTTAAAAAGAAAATCGGACGAACTGCTTACACCGAAGATGAAGTAAAACTACTAATTAACCATCTAAACAACGACCCTTCAGTTACACCCTGGTTCCGTAACTTTGCGATTATTATGCTAGGTTGCGGATTACGGGATGAAAAAATGGCCGCCCTAGACTTTAAATACTCAGTCAACTTCGATGAGGGTTACTTACTGATTAACAAAGCAATGTCGGCTACTAAAAAAACACCGAAATTACTTAAGGACACCAAGAATCATCAGAATCGCAAAGTTTACTTCAATGACAGCGTCCATAAAGCTTTGAAAAGTCAAAAGGAGTTGACCCGGCACTTAATGGCTAAGCACCCAGATAACTTTGACTGGAGTATGACGCCAGAAGACGAAAAGCTAGTCATGGTATTTTCTTATGGGAACGGGTTACCATACCGGCCAAATTACCTTGGTAAGAAGTGGCAAGAAACGATTAAAGATTACAAAGATGTCCCGCATTAATCTTTATACGCCCTACGACACACCTACGCGACAATTAACTACCACCACAACCAAAATGTCTTAACAATTGCAACAAGCTTAGGACACCACGTAGAGACGTTTGAACGCTACTACGTTCACCCACTAGAAGAACAACAAAAGAAGCTAGCCCAATTCGATTTTATGAATAACTAGCTGGCAATAAAAATAAGACGGTCTACTAAGAAAGTAGGTCGTCTTATTTTGGTTCTATGATTTAAGAACTAAATTTCTTAGTCATTAATATTTAAATATTGGGTTTGAATCCAGCCAGATTCATCATTATAACCATACGGAATTTTAACTTGTGACCATCTTCCAATGTGCTTAATAACTTTCACTTCAGTTTGTGCAGGTAATTTCACCATAATTTTCGCACTATTTGAACGTCCAATCCTAATATTTGCTTCACTTACATCTATATAAGCTTTTGGTGACATCCAACCAGCGTTAAGAACACCATAATATACAGCTTCATCTAATTTTCCAACAACAAATGGTGTTGCCCAAGCAATCAACAATGGTAATAAAACTTGAACGAAAACGACTCGTAAGACCGTTCTTGCAACTAAGTGTGCCTTATTATTTTTGTCAGTTGCGATTTTATCCCAGGACTTAATTCTTTCATTAAACGGTTTGCTATCATCGTTGCTCTTAACAAAATCAGCAATTTCTTTATCTGTAACATCTTTTTCATTGATTGGTGCTGTAGAATATTCTGATATTATATCCATACTTTCATTATCGATATCGGTATTATCTTTAGGGGCGAGTTGTATATTATGCTTCTTCTTTAAATTATTCAGTCTATCCAATTCGGCTGTAAAATCATTTGTAAAATTTTTAGAATAAAAATAAGTTTCTGCGTTGGCTTTCTGCATTTTGGCTAAATTATCAGTTAATTTGTCCGTAGAAAATTTAGGGTCACCAACTGCTTTCACCTTATTTTTCCAGTCAGCACCTAAAATATCGCCAATTGTTTCATGGTTCATGTGACTTGCACGTTTTAACAAACCGTCCACAGCACGTTTATTGTATGTTGGATATCCTTTACTACCACTTCGCTTTGCAGACTTTAACATATTATCCACGAAGTTCTTATTATATGTTGGGTATCCTTTACTGCCACTTCGCTTTGCAGACTTTAACATATTATCCACGAAGTTCTTATTGTATGTTGGGTATCCTTTACTACCACTTCGCTTTGCAGACTTTTTCATTTGTTCAATATTCTTTAGTCCACCATTAAAATAATTTCTTGCTGACTCCGGGTTACTTAATATATTGGCCATTCTTTTTGCATCAGCGATTTGCTTATTAATATCACCTGCAGTCGGCATGTTTCTGGCACTTAGTCTTTGTAACTTGTTAAAATCACGATTAAATCCGTTAGGTAAACTATCTTCAACCATCTTTATCCCCCGCTCAGCATGAATTATTATTTTAATTATCAATATATTATATAATAACAGTAAGGTGATTAAACCACTCAAATGGAGCTTAAGAATTTAACGTAATACCAATTTGGATGCAAAAACAAGGTGCTTGAAACATCTATACACCGGTCTTCAGACGCCCTCCGTAACATGCAAAATCGCATGCTGACCAATTTTGACAAGTTCGGGGCAAAACAAAAGAGCCTCGAAACGCCGGTATATCAGCATTTCAAAGCTCTTATTATAAGTAGTGCGGCCAAGAAGATTCGAACTTCCACCGGGTTAACCCCGACAAGATCCTTAATCTTGCGCGTCTGCCAATTCCGCCATGGCCGCATCACAACTCACAAAAAACATCATAACAAAATTTTGTGAGTCTGACAAGCTTATTTTAAGATTTTTGTACTTTTACCCCAGTTGCATCCATTGGCAATAGGAATAATTGACCGGTTAACGTCGCATCTTGGCCTAATTGTGCTTGCAACGTGGCGAGTTGACCGTAATCACCCAACGTAATCACCGTTGGCCCAGCACCGCTCAAATACGTCCCCGTTAATCCCAGGGCGTGGGCATGGTCTCTGACCGTTTGTAGTGCTGGCACTAACTTAGCCCGATACTGCTCATGGAATTCATCCTGTTCTAACAGTGGTAACGCCACATCCCAATTTTGAGTTGCTAGAGCGGCCACTAACGTATTCGCCACACTACTACCAGTAATGGCTTGGTGGTACGCCAATTCAGTTGGTAAGGCTTGGCGACTGGCTGTCGTCAATAGCGGTTCGTTAGGCACGTAGACACTTGCAAAAAGCGTCGGTAGCGGTAACTTCACCGCGCGGACGCGTTCGTCAGTGTACGTCGCCACGACCAAACCACCTAACAAAGCCGGTGCCACATTATCTGGGTGCCCCTCCAATTGAGTGGCAACTTCCAGTAGCTCAGCAGAAGAGCGCGTTGCGCCGGTCAATTCGTTAGCCAGCACTAAGCCGGCTACGATGGCCGTCGAACTACTACCCAATCCGCGCGCCAATGGAATTTTAGAAGCCATCTGTAGATGCTGTGGATGTAAATCTGGTACCAAATGTAACGCAGTTTTAATAATTAAATTGCGTTCATCCGTCGGCACATCCGCCCCAAAAGGATGGTCGATTTGCCAATGATCACTAGGTTGTAAGACTTGTAACGTCAATTGCATATCTAGTGCTAGACCGATTGAGTCAAAACCGGGACCAAGATTAGCGGAAGTTGCCGGAACCGAAATCGTTAACATGTCCTCACCTACGCATTCTTCAAAACTTTATAACTCGCTAATAGTTGCATATTCTCTTGCTCACCGATTTCACGGGTGATGTCGGCTAACTGTTGATCATTCATAGCATGGGTAATAATCACAACACGAGCGTTGCCGTCACCTAATTGATTTTGAATGATTCGACTAAATGAGACTTCTGCGCGGGTCATAATCGCCGTCAATTTCATCATCATCCCTGGGACATCACGCATCTTCAAGGCAATAAAGTGAGGATACACAACATCTTCAGGTGTTGCTAAGACTGTCTCCTGGCGATAAGAGTTAAACGTGTTGCCAGTCGTATTCAACGCAATATTTTTCGCAACCGTTGTAATATCACTCAGCACACTGTTGGCGGTCGGGAGTTCTCCAGCGCCGGGACCGTAAAACATCGTGTTCCCCACAGCCGTTCCCGTTACCATCACAGCATTATTTTCATTTTGCACCGTGGCAAGTGGATGTTGATCAGAAACGAGCACAGGCCCGACTGATACCGCAATGCGATCGTCAATTTCTTCCGCAATCCCGAGTAATTTAATCGTATACCCAAGCTGGTGAGCTTCCGCGATATCCTCTGGGCTGATTTTCGTAATTCCCTGCACTTGAACGTGGTCGAGGGACAGACTCATCCCAAAGGCAAACTGCGTTAAGATAATCATCTTGAACGCCGCATCAAGACCTTCGACATCATTAGTGGGATCACTTTCGGCAAACCCCAAGTCTTGTGCTGAGCTCAAGGCCTGGTCATACGACCAATGCTTAGTCAGCATCTGCGTCATGATGTAATTAGTGGTCCCGTTGACGATTCCCATAACCCGTTGAATCCGGTCAGCGGCGAAACTATTATCAATCGTCCGTAAGATTGGAATCCCACCAGCAACACTAGCTTCATAGAACAAGTCACGATGATTTTCACGAGCAATCTGAACCAACTCCCGGCCATATTGTGCAATCAAGTCCTTATTGGCCGTCACCACGTGTTTGCCAGCTTGCAAGGCTTGCGTAATATATTCCTTCGCCGGATGAATTGAACCCATCACTTCGACCATAATTTGAATGGACGGATCATCAAGTAGGGTCGCGATTTGGTCGGTCATCTGAACGTCCCCCAAATCAACTTGTTCGTGCTTTTTCAAGTTGTGGACAACTACGCAGGCTAGTTCCAACTTACGACCGGTAATTTCTGAAATCTTTTCCTGATGCGCTTGAAGCATTTTAACCACACCGGTGCCGACTGTGCCTAGTCCGACCACACCAATTTTAATCGTTTCCATCTTAATCCCTCCATATCAATAGTTAAGCTAATTCTATCGGAAGCGTACCACTTTAGCAAACCTTTTCAGACTAATTTAATTGGCCCCTGACAACGACCACACGTATAGCGGCGAGTGTCCATGCGGCGCTTGCGGTAATACCGCTGGCCACACCGTTGGCATTCATAAATATACCGATACGGCCGGGCCGTCGCCTGCTTCGGCGCTGGTGCATAGCGCGAGCCACCCACTTGCGCGAGTAATCGTTTAAAGTCTGCATCACGATGCCGATATCCCCGCTTAGTCAAATGTAAATGATAATGGCACAATTCATGCTTGATGACGCCAATCAAGGTGGCCTCATCAAAATCAGTCAGCATCTTCGGATTAATATCAATATCATGCGATACCAACTGATAACGACCACCCGTTGTTCGTAACCGGGCATTAAAATAAGCGCGGTGCTGGAATGGACGGTGAAAATCACGCATGGAAATGGTCGCAACGAGCTGCTGTAACTCTAAATCAGTCATTATGCTTCAGCCGGTGCAATCATCGTCAAAGCGATGCGTTGCCGCTGTTCATCAACTTCTTCGACCCACACCGTTACGATGTCGCCAACTGCCACCGCCTGACGCGGATCTTTCAAGAATTTATCCGTTAGTTTGGAGACGTGCACGAGGCCGTCTTGCTTGACGCCAATATCCACAAACGCCCCAAAGTCGACCACGTTGCGTACGGTTCCTTGCAACTGCATCCCTGGTTTTAGATCACTCATCTTTAAAACGTCTTGCCGGAGTAAAGGTGCAGGCATCGTATCACGAACATCACGCCCGGGCTTTTGCAAACTACTAATAATATCCTTTAAGGTCAGTTCACCGACACCGGTGCTGGTCGCAAGTTGCGCTAAATCTAATTGATTCAATTGTTGGGCTTTAGTCGTTCCAACGTCTGTCGTCTTCAATCCAGCCGCTGCCAATAACGCTTTGGCTGCGGGATAACTTTCTGGATGAATATCCGTGTTATCAAAAACATTCTTGCCAGCAATGATTCGCAGGAAGCCGACCGCTTGTTCATAAGCTTTCGGTCCCAACCGCGGCACTTTTTTCAATTGTGGTCGGCTCGTGAACTCGCCATTTTCATCCCGATAAGTAATCACATTTTGGGCAATCGTGCTGGATAGCCCCGAAATATGCGTCAATAGCTCCGAACTAGCGGTATTCAAATTGACCCCAACTTGGTTAACCGCGGTCTCAATCACCGTATCTAGCTGCGTTGTCAATTCCTTCTGGGGCACATCGTGTTGGTATTGCCCCACTCCCACTGACTTCGGATCGATTTTGATCAATTCTGCCAGTGGGTCTTGTAGTCGCCGGCCGATACTGATCGCACTACGTTGTTCAACGTGTAGCTCAGGAAATTCGGCGCGCGCCTTAGCACTAGCAGAGTACACGGAAGCCCCGGCTTCGTTCACGATGACATAATAAACCGGTCGGGTCATAGTCTTCAATACCTGTGCCACAAACTCCTCGGATTCGCGGGAAGCCGTCCCGTTACCAATCGCAATCATTTCAACATGATACTTCTCCAAAAAGGCTTTAAACTCACCCGCAGCAGCTTCCCGTTTGGCAGTTGGGGCTGGTTTGTGTGGATAAATCACAAGCTTATCTAAGAACTTACCATTCGCGTCCATCACGGCTAATTTACACCCCGTCCGGTAAGCAGGGTCGAACCCTAAGACCACGCGGCCCTTTAATGGCGCCTGCATCAACAAGTGATACAAATTATCGCCAAAGACTTTGATGGCCTGTTCATTGGCAGCCGCACTCAACTCGTTGCGAAGTTCGCGTTCGATAGCTGGGCCAATAAAGCGTTTGTAGGCATCCTGATAAGCGGCTTCTACTAGTTCAACCGCTGGGCCGTGGTGTTGACCAATAAAGCGAAAATGACAATACCGGTCAATTCCCGCACGATCAACATCAATGCTGACTTTCAATACTTTTTCGGTTTCCCCACGGTTGATGGCCAGTACCCGGTACGGCACCATCTGCTTGATGGGACTATTAAAATCATAATATTGTTGATAAACACCTTGTTCATCGGCTACTTTACCCTTGGGTTTAACTTTTGCGACTAGTAAGCCCCGGTCGCGCGTATAATTCCGGACCCAGTTTCGTAAACCGGCATTATCACCAAAGGCCTCAGCTAAGATTTCGTGAGCTCCAGCTAACGCGGTATTCGCATCTGTGATGTCCTGCGCTTCGTTGACAAACCGCGCCGCGTGTTCCTGAATACCACTTGCCGGAAAACGTAATAGCCAGGCCGCCAACGGTTCCAAGCCAGCGTCCTTAGCAATCGTTGCCTTCGTCCGCCGCTTTTGTTTGTACGGCAAATATAAGTCTTCAACGTCTTGTAACTTCTCAGCTTGTTCAATGGCTTGCTTTAAAGCCGGCGTCAAGTGGTCCTGTTCAGCAATCAACTTCATCACATCCGCCTTACGACTCTCTAGACTCGCAAGCCGATCATAGTTATCTTTGATTTCGCGAATTTCAACTTCATCTAAGTTACCGGTACGTTCCTTTCGATACCGTGCGATAAACGGCACCGTGTTACCTTCGTCCATGAGTCCAAGCACCGCTTTAATCTGTTGCGGTTTAAACTTCGTCAGGGCTTGATCAACTAACGTTAAAATCTGATTATCCATTATTTCACCCAATCTTTTAATCTCATTACATTACATTATACGCGTTTTAACCTGGTTTCCGTGTTGAACCACTATTGAAAAATTACACTGACCGCGCTAACTTAACCTAGTCGCATCGCCAGCGCCGGTTCGATCCACTGATAACTCAGTTACAACAACTAGCTTACGACCAAATCTTAACAATCGGCAATTCGCACCTGACAATAAAGCGCCCCGTAACGCGTAAACGTTACCGAGCGCTTCATTAGTGATCCAGGACAATCAAGCTTAGCCAGCGTCTTACATCACAGTCGTCATAATTCGTTGCACATTATTTGAAATGCGACCCATTTCAGTTTCTTGATCAGTCTCAGCTTGATTAAAAGCGGCGACGTCAATCGTTTGATCATCGATATTCATGCTGGCTGTCATTGCAGCACAGGCATTCGTATAAGCCTCGTAAGCTGCCAACAAATTACGATGTCGTCCCATTAGCCGGGCAGGTACCGAGACTTTTTTCAACTGTGCTAAATTTTGTTGATACTGGTCAGTACCATCGCTGAATTCCATCTGAATATCATTGAATTCGGCCGGAACCATTTGCGCAACCGTGTCATTATCAATGGCCTGACGCAATTTTTCAAACGATGGGTTCAATTCTTCCCCCATCTTTTCAGTACTTTCGATGACTTTAGATAGTACTGGCATATACGTTTGAACTGTCGCTTTTTTCATGTGAGAACTCTTTTCTTTAAATTAGTTAGTCTTATTTTACCCCTAATAGCTAGGTTATGCGCGCCGCATGTGTCGACGTTGGAAGAACTTAACAATTTCAACAATCACGACCATCGATAAGGAAGCTAAGGCCACGATGCCCCATTGGTAAGCATCCAAATGACTCACATGGAATAAGCCATTCAAGCCTGGAACGACGATCGTCATCGCGAGCATCACAAATGCAATTAGAATCGCCCAATTAAAGAACTTGTTTCGGAACAAGCCGACCGTAAATAACGATTCATGAATTGATTTGGAGTTAAACGCATGGAACAACTGAATCAAGCCAAGGGTTGCGAAGGCCATTGTTAACGCATCCGCATGGGCTAATGAAGCCGTTGCGTGAACTGGATACGTCAAAGCTAACCAGTACACTAGCAACGTAATGCCACCTTCCAGTAGCCCTTGATAAATAATACTACTGAAGACCCCACCTGAGAAGAAGTTCGAATTACGACCACGCGGTTTATGTTGCATAATGTTCTTTTCAGTTGGTTCAACACCTAAGGCAATCGCTGGTAAGGTGTCAGTCACCAAGTTGATCCATAAGATATGCACTGGCGCTAAAATCTGCCAACCGAGCATCGTCATCACGAACAACGTCAAGACTTCCCCTAAGTTCGCTGATAAGAGGTACTGAATCGCCTTTTGAATATTGGCGAACACTTTCCGGCCCTCTTCGACAGCAACCACGATCGTGGCGAAGTTATCATCAGCCAAGACCATGTCACTAGCCCCCTTGGAAACTTCTGTCCCAGTGATTCCCATACCAATACCGATATCAGCGGCCTTCAATGCGGGCGCATCATTGACCCCATCACCAGTCATAGCAACGACCTTGCCACGCTTTTGCCATGCGTTCACGATTCGAACCTTGTGTTCAGGCGCCACCCGGGCATAGACTGAGTAATCGCCGACCTTTTTGCCGAATTCTGCATCACTCATCGCATCTAATTCGGCACCGGTAATCACGGCATCGTCTTCACCCGCATCGATAATTCCAAGACGTACGGCAATCGCTTCGGCAGTATCCCGGTGGTCACCCGTGATCATCAGCGGTCGAATCCCAGCTGACTTAGCTTCCACAACGGCTTGTTCAACTTCTGGCCGTTCCGGATCAATCATGCCGACCATCCCGGCAAAGACCAGGTCGTTTTCTAATGTCTCCGTATTGACGGTTGTCGGAACCGTAGTAATAATCTTGTAAGCAAACGCCAAAACTCGTAAAGCTTGCGTTGCCAACTCGTGATTGACACTTAAAATCTGATCACGACTAGTCTTCGTTAACGGTTGGACGTCACCATTACTTTCAATCTGAGTGACCCGTTTGAGTAATTCATCGGGCGCTCCCTTAACGGCTACTAAGAATCGGCCGTCTTCCAAAGGATGAACCGTTGACATCAATTTCCGTTCTGAATCGAATGGCACTTCCGTCACTCGGGGGCGGTCTGCCAATAACTGATCAACTGGGTAACCTTGATCCAAATTATATTGAATCAACGCCGTTTCTGTTGGGTCACCTGCTAACCCATCCGTCATGATCTTCGTATCATTGCTTAAAATCATCACTTGGGCTAAATGGCTATCCAGTGGCAATTCAGTGGCGCGTGCATCCACGAGTTCCTGGTTAACAACCAGTTTTTCAACGGTCATCTTATTTTGCGTCAACGTCCCGGTCTTATCGGAAGCAATAATATCGGTACTTCCCAGCGTTTCAACCGCGGGTAATTTCCGCACTAGCGCGTGGCGTTTGGCCATCCGCTGAGTTCCTAACGCTAGCGTAATCGTGACGATTGCCGGCAAACCTTCTGGAATTGCGGCCACGGCTAACGAAATTGCCGTCAATAACATGTTGATCAGGCTCTCTTGACCACGCAACATCCCGATACCAAATACCACGGCAGCAATCACTAAGATTAAAATTGTTAGCGACTTACCTAACTGTGTCAAGTTCGCTTGCAGTGGCGTGGTCGTCTCATCGGCTGCTTCAATCATGCCGGCAATTCGACCAACTTCGGTCTGCATCCCAGTCGCCACCACAATCCCAGTGGCCCGACCATACGTCACGTTACTATTCATGTACGCCATGTTTAACCGGTCCCCGATTGGTAATTCCCCATCGGCAATCATCTCCGCCTGCTTCTCAACTGGTACGGATTCACCCGTCAGCGCCGATTCTTCAACCTTTAATGACGCACTCTCAATTAATCGTAAATCTGCGGGAACGATATCTCCGGCTTCTAGCGACACAACATCCCCGGGAACCAGCGCATCACTCTTAACTGTCTGGAGCTGACCATCCCGTAAAACGGTCGCGTCCGGCGCCGACATTTCCTTCAACGCGTTGATGGCTTCTTCCGCCTTCGATTCTTGGAAGACCCCAAAAATCGCATTTAGCACGACCACCAATAAGATGATAACGGCATCAACGGCTTCCCCAGTAAAGGCGGCAATCAAGGCGGCCACCAGCAGCACAATAATCATGAAATCCTTGAACTGCGCAATGAATTTTTGCAGCAACGAGGTCGTCTTCTGCTGATTTAGCGCATTCGGACCATATTGTTCTAACCGTTGCGTCGCAGCACTTTGCTGTAAGCCGTGTTCATCAGTGCCTAGTTCCTCATAAACGGCGGATAACGCTTGTTGGTATTTTGGTTTTGTACTCATCGTAAGCTCCTTTTCTGGCATCCGAGCCTCACTCCCTAACTGTTCTCCAGATAGAAAATGAGACTCATGTATGCACGCAAAATTGTGTGAACATACATAAGTCTCACTATTTAAGACAATACCGGATTGGCTTCTTGCTGACGATATTGCCGCAGAATATTTCTGCTAGTTACTCCCTTATGATTGTAACGTAAGAATACCAGATTCCATGGGAGCTGTCTAGCAAAATAATCACTTTGACTACCGGTGTATTCATAACGATACTCAGATATCCGCACATTAATCGTTTACATGTTATAAATTATTCTACTGCTTCTCTGTCAATTCCACCAATATTGCACGCTAGGAATAACACGCAGCCATACAAAAAGGCTACCGAAGACGAACTATCTTCAAGTAGCCTTTTACTAAGTCAGCCGTAATCCAAATAAATAAGCAACTAACCGCCGTTATTTCCAAAAATTATCAAACACCGTAATGGCCGCGTGGCGTTTGTGGGCAGTCTTTAAGTACCACGCCTCAATCTTTTCGGCCGCAGCATCGCTGACCGTCCGGCCTTCCAAGTAATCGTCGATGTCGTCGTAACGAACACCTAACGCGACTTCATCAGGTAATGCTGGCCGATCTTCTTCCAAGTCAGCTGTCGGGACTTTGTCATACAAATGCTTGGGCGCATCTAAAGCGGCCAGCATCTGTTTACCTTGACGCTTGTTCAATCGCCATAGTGGCACAATATCCGCACCACCGTCACCGTACTTGGTATAAAAACCAGTAACAGCTTCGGCTGCATGGTCGGTTCCCACGACAGCACCGTGCATTTCACCGGCAATCCCATATTGCACGATCATGCGTTGGCGCGCTTTAATATTGCCCTTGTTGAAATCATGAATCGTCAATTGGTTAGCTTCCAATGCAGTTACCATGGCATCCGTAGCCGGTTGAATATCCACCCGATCCGTCACGTCGGCTTGCATAAAATCAATCGCTGCCATCGCATCCGCTTCATCCGCTTGATTGCCATATGGTAACCGGACTGCGATGAATTGATAGCGATCATCACCCGTTTCCTGCCGCATTTCGGTAATGGCCATCTCCGTCAATTTTCCAGCTAACGTGGAATCTTGACCGCCAGAGATGCCAAGCACATAGGTCTTCAAAAAGGTATTTTTAGTTAAATAAGCCTTCAAAAAATCAATACTTCGACGAATCTCAACTTCTGGATCAATCGTTGGTGCAACGTGTAACGCTTTAATAATCTCAGCTTGTAATGGCCGCATTAGTAAGCTTCCTCCTCATCTTTATGGTTAACGTGGTCTCTGACCGTGTTAATAATATTCATTTTATGATCATAAAGTTTTTGTGACAAGTCGACCGGGTAATCCTGAGGGTTTAAATCCCGCTTGTATTCGTCCCAAAGTGCATCTAGACTTTCAAATGAATACTCCTTGATTTCATCTAACGTTGGTAAAGTATAAACTTGTTGACCGCGGTCATAGATGGGAACCAATAGTGGTCGCGCATCAAAATCGCTGACCGTCTTATTAATATACGTATAGCTTGGATGGAACATGTAAATTGATTCTTCGTTGCGCGGATCTTCATCGTACAACGTCACATAGTCGCCTTCCGACTTGCCATCCGCACGCTTCGTAATCCGCCAAACTTGTTTTTGACCAGGCGTTGAGACCTTTTCCGCGTTATTTGAAAGTTTGATCGTATCAACCATCTGATGATGATCATTCTCGATCGAAACCATCTTGTACACGGCCCCTAACGCGGGTTGGTCAAAGGCCGTGATTAGCTTCGTCCCAACACCCCAGACACTAATTTTAGCACCTTGCATCTTCAAGTTTTGGATCGTTTTTTCGTCCAAATCATTTGACGCATAAATCTTGGCATCCGGAAAACCAGCTTCGTCTAGCTGTTCACGCACGCGTTTTGATAAGTAAGCCATATCGCCACTATCGATACGAACCCCTTGGAAATTGATTTTATCACCCATTTCCTTAGCCACTCGAATCGCACTCGGCACCCCGCTACGTAACGTATCATACGTATCCACTAGAAAGACACAGTCATGATGGGTCTCCGCATAGGCCTTGAAAGCTTGATAATCGTTTCGATAAGTCTGCACGAGCGCATGCGCATGGGTCCCGCTAATCGGAATACCAAAAATTTTGCCAGCCCGCACGTTACTCGTCGCGTCAAAGCCACCAATATAAGCCGCCCGGGTTCCCCAGATGGCCGCATCAAACTCTTGCGCCCGCCGAGTACCGAATTCTAGCAAGCCATCTTCACCGACAACCGACTTAATGCGCGCCGCTTTAGTCGCAATCAGCGTTTGATAATTGATAATATTGAGTAGTGCCGTTTCAATTAACTGACAAGTGGCCAGTGGTCCTTCGACTTGTAACAACGGTTCATTATTAAAGACCAAGTCTCCTTCACGAACCGCACGAATCGTCGCATCAAATTTGAAATTCGCTAAATAATCTAGAAAACCGTCTGAATAGCCACCCAGTTCACGTAAATACGCGATGTCAGTTGCCGTAAAATGTAAATGATTGATATAATTAACTACTCGTTCCAAACCCGCAAATACCGCGTACCCATTTTGGAACGGCATCTTACGGAAGAACACTTCAAACACCGCATGCTTATTATGAATACCTTGTTCCCAGTAGGTTTGGATCATGTTAATTTGATAAGCATCCGTATGCAAGGTAAAACTATCATCCGGATAGATTTGCGTCATGAGTCTAATTCTCCATTTCGTAGGTAATAACCGTATTTACAGTAAGTTAAGCTTATTTTAGCATTTTTTATAAAAGAATGCGCTTAAGCATCCAAAAAGTTGCAGAATTCCTCGTTTTACCTATACTTTAATTATGATTAGAAAGTGAGGTCGCTTATGTCAGTCCCTTTTGACACGGTTAACATCCTAAACGTGCCGTTTATCAAGACAACTAACGCTGGCTTTGTTCAGCAACTTCAAACCGATATTCTCGCGCATCGCAATCGCTTTGTGGTGACCGCTAATCCTGAGATTTTAATGTACGCCCGTGAACACCCCGATTACCAACATGTGTTAACTCAGGCAGATTATATTACGCCGGACGGTATCGGCGTTATTCAGGGTGCTCAGATTCTTGGCACGCCCCTTCCCGAACGGATCACCGGCTATGACACCCTCTTAACATTACTAGCATGGGGTAGTCAGCAACAGCAACGTATCTTTTTGTTAGGTGCCAAGCCGGCCGTGTTAAAGCAAGTGACCACGATCGTTCAACGAGATTATCCCGGCATCGTTGTCGCGGGTGCCCGTGATGGCTATTATGACGACGAACAAACCGTTATCGACCAGATCGTGGCCGCGCAACCCAATATGGTCTTCGTAGCCACCGGTTTTCCTAAGCAGGAATTTTTCATCGCCGAACACCGCCAACGCCTCGATGCACTCTGGATGGGTGTTGGTGGTAGCTTTGATGTGATTGCAGGTGCGGTCAAGCGGGCCCCCTTATTTTGGCAAAAACATCACGTTGAATGGCTCTATCGGCTAATTCAAGAACCGAGTCGCTTCAAGCGGATGCTTGTACTGCCACGCTACTTGCGATTAGTTAAAAAGATTGCGCGCCAACAATCACGATAGTTGGCAATTAATACCCGTCATGAGACGAGACGTTTTGATTGCAACTGGTTTTGCACGTGCAACCGGTCTTCAGTCATAAATTCAAAAAAATAGCTCACCTAGAATAGTAAAATTCTAGGTGAGCTATTTTTTGACCTCATCAATCTAATCAAGTGCCCCGCACCCGATCGACTGCTTATTTTTCAAGATAAAACTCAAACCGGTTACCAACGTACTGGGTCCGCACGTATTCAAACGGTTCGCCGGTTTGCAAATACGAAATCTGCCGTAGCCGTAACAACGCATCACCACGCCGGACTGACAAGTATTCCGCGATACGCTCAGAAGCAGACATCGCCGAAACAGTCTGTTGAGCCTTACCAGGCACTAGGCTAGCCTTTTCTTCCAACGTCCGATACAACGAACTCGTAATTTCGTCCTTAGTGAACTGCTTGACGAGCCGTTCCGGAACCGTTGCGACTTCAAAGCAAATCGGGACATCATCACCGTAGCGAATTCGTTCCATCCGCAACACCTGTTCATTGGTTTTCAACGCCAATTTCTCGCTCTCAGATAACGATGGGCTCGTCACGTGATATGAAATCGTCTTACTTGATGGGACCTTACCTTGGGCCAGCATTAGATCAGTAAAACTGGTGACACCGGACATTTTTTCTTGGACCTTTTGATTCGCGACAAACGTGCCGGCACCGACTCGCCGCTCTAATATTCCTTCGTCAACCAATGTCTGGATTGCTTGCCGAAGGGTCATCCGACTAACATCGAACTGCGTAGCCAGCTCCCGTTCGGACGGAATCCGGTCACCAACGGCCCACCGACCAGCTTCAATCGCCTGCTTAATTTGGTTGTGGATTTGAATATAAATTGGCGAACTCATGGTACTCATCCCTTACTTCTAATTTATTTAGCTGCTTTTTTACCGTAGCTATAAGTTGCAACTAGATCTTGGTTACCGTCTAAGATGTTAATATCGGCATCCTTGCCAGCTTCCAACGTGCCCTTCTTAGTCAACCCAAATTCACGTGCTTGGTTGACGGAAGCCATCTTAACTGCTTCAGCAATCCCACAACCAGTGAACTTCTGAATGTTCTTGAAGGCGTTGATGAACGTCAAGACGGAACCGGCTAAGTTACCTTCTTCAAGGCGCGCTTGACCATCCTTAACGATCACTTTCTGACCACCTAATTCACTAACACCATCAGGTTCACCCTTGGCACGCATTGAATCAGTCACTAATTCGATCCGATCAACGCCTTTTTGTTCATACGCTAACTTGATCATGTCAGGTACGATATGGAACCCATCACAGATCAATTCACAGTACATGTTGTTTTCAAGCATGGCATGACCAGTAACACCTGGTTCACGATGCTTGAATTCACGTTGCGCGTTGTATAAATGCGTCACGTGAGTTGCTTTACTTGCTAATAATTGTTCACGAGTGGCGTTACTGTGACCCACTGAAGGCACGATGCCATTTTCCAAGCAATATTTTTCAAATTCGCGCGAACCAGGATCTTCTGGCGCGTAAGTAATCAACTTAACTCGACCACCCGACAACTTGTTCCAGTTGTCTAATAAGTCAACGTTAGGATTCTTAATGTACTTTTCAGGTTGAGCACCTTTGAAGGTTGCCGAAATGAATGGACCTTCCAGATGAACCCCTTGGATAACCGGATTTTCGTCGGCGGCTTTGTTAATGCCGGCCATCGAATGATCTAAGTTTTCGTTGGACTGCGTCATGGTCGTACAGAAGTATGACGTAATTCCTTCACGGGCCACCATATCATTAACCATTTCGTTAATTTCAGCTGGATTCCCGTCCATTGAATCAAAACTATAACCACCATGGCTATGAACATCAATGAAGCCCGGTACAATCGTTTTGCCACTCACAAATTCGATATCATCATCGGGTTGGGCCACGTAGTCATCCATTGGACCAACCGCTTCAATTTCCTTACCGAAACGAATGTAGCCGTCATCGATCTTTTCTAGACCAGTATAAATGATGGCATGTTTTAACACTTTGCTCATGAACAATTCCTCCTTGGATTTATCTGGTTTAATTATAATCGGTATAGACCAAACTTGCAACCACCAGCACCAAGTTATTTAAGATTCGCCGAGTTCCTTCGCGATCGTCGCGTCGATGCCCTTCACGACAGCCGTCATAAAACCGGCCTCTTCCATCGCCAGCAACCCAGCAACCGTCGTACCACCAGGTGAAGAAACTTGATCGATCAGGTCAAACGGAATTTTATCAGAAGCTAACACATTCTGAGCACTGCCAAGCGTGGCCTGCGCCGCAATCTTAGTCGCTGCATCCTTGCTCAAACCGTGCTTGACGCCTGCGCGGGCCATCGCGTCAATAAAGAAATAGATGTAGGCCGGCGAACTACCTGCTAAGGCTGAAAAAGTTGGAAAATCTTTCTCAGCGATGGCACTCGTGGCACCAATCGCATCAAATAATTGCTGTCCAGCTGCATATTGCTCTGGTGTTAAGGCAGCATTACCAACCAACGCCGTCATCCCGGCACCAATCGCCACGTTCACATTCGGCATGATTCTCAGAACGGGGAGATCAGGGACAACCGTGGCATAATCAGCCAAACTCAACCCTGATACCATTGTAATGACCCACTTGCCTGTTAAGGCTGCTTGAACTTCTTTTAATGCGGCCAACGCAATGTTCGGCTTAACTGCCAAAACGATAACGTCAGCAGCTTGTGCCACGGCCAAATTAGTGTCACAGGCCTGTAGCCCATTTGCTTGCGCATAAGGTTGATAACTCGCAGCATGGGCACTGTGAATATAAATATCTGCTGGGACGACCGCTTGTTGTTTTAACCACCCATCAATAATCGCGCGGCCCATGTTACCGGCACCAATGAATCCGATTTTCATCCGTAAAACGCTCCTCTGACTTATAATTTATATCATTAACTACTAACCGATTAACGGCTAGGCAGGATTAAACAAACATTCCCGCTTACTCTTCTACTATACCAATATTTGTGAAACTGTGGGTAATTAATCACCTTTTCAAGACCAACTTTCACTATCAACAAATAAATATCATAAGTCATCCTGTTGAGCCGATTGCTTACCAACACTATGAACAGCTGATTAATTTATTAATAACCGGTTTTCAGCGTGGACTAATCTCATTGACAGGCTCACCTGAACAAGCTAATGTAAACAGCATCAAACACAGCGTTGCTTCCGAACACGGCTGTCTAAAAACAACTAAGGAGTATTTCACTATGAATCAGAGTAAATCTTTCAGACTCACCTTAACCACCCTGACGCAACAATGGCAACAAGACATCACCAGTCTGCCCACAGCCATGCGCGCCGTCTTCAGCTGGCAACGGGGGCTTAATGAATTAAAGACGCTTCGCCGCACCACTAAGTTGATGATGAGCACGATGCTAATCGTCACTATCATTGGCTTTATTCTGGGCCGCGATTACAGCCTACATGGCTGGATTGGACTATTGACCGGAATGACGGTGGTGATTAACTTAATTCTGGTTGATCAAGGGCGACTGACGAACTATAGCTGGGGCATTATTGCTTGTGCGGCTTGGCTTACTACGGCCATCACCAATCGGCTGATTGGTGATATTGCGTCACAATCGTTTTACCTCGTCATGCAATTTGTCGGCATCACCGTCTGGCATCGTAAAATGGCAGCACAACCCGATACTAGCGAACTGACTGGTCGTAAATTGAGCAAATTAGCCGGTTGTGCCTGGTTCGCGTTAGCCGTACTCGTCTACATCATTGTCTTACACTTCAGTAAACAACTTCACGGTAACCAAATCTACCTGGACGCCACCTTGTTACCACTTGGAATTGTCGGTAGCGTCCTCATGGTCAATGGCTATCGTTCCCAGTGGATCGCCTGGATCACGCTCGATGTGCTTAACGTTATTATCTGGTTCAACCAGTTAAAAGGCTTTAGTCCCGCAGCCGCCTCCATGTTAGCACTGCAACTCGTGATGCTTGCTAACGCACTATATGGGGCCTACTTGTGGTTCTTTGGCCAAAGCGCTCATCAAGAACACTAGTCCATATTAACGAAGATGGCTAACTAACTATCAAGCTCAATCGCTAATCGTTTCAAAGTTCGCCGCGTAACTTTGAAACGGTTTTTATTTGGTTTGCTGTTCGGGTGACTGCACCGTTACCTGAACAATGTATATCAATTTACATTCACCGGCGAGTTTGCTTAAGTTAAAGCTAATTAACTGACTATCGAGGGGGACATTTATCATGGTGGCAATCATTCATCGCACCCTGCACGACAAAATTTTTATCATCGCGCTAATTTGTGCAGGTTTAAGTTTGTGTATTGGCACACCCCGGCTGGCAGAAATTAATTGGACCACGATTGGCACCTTATTAGCATTGATGATCAGCGTCCAATTACTACGAGCCATGCATCTACTTGATACTTTAAGGGACTGGCTCTTAGTTAAATCACACGATACCCGTCAAATGTGTCAGTTGTTTATCCTGTTAGCCTTTGGCGGCTCAATGGTTTTAACTAATGACGTTGCAATCTTGACGTTAATTCCGATTTTTATCGCCCTCGCACGGCGGCAACAACTGGCCATTGCTTACCCAACGACTTTAATTATCATGGCGGCCAATCTTGGCAGTGCATTTACTCCCATCGGCAATCCCCAAAATTTATTTTTGGTCACCTTCTATCACGTCAATCTACTCACGTTTTTCAAATTATCGACCCCGTTAATGCTGGCTAGTCTCGCTTTGTTAATTGCCTTAAGTTGGTGGCTACCGCGGTCGCCGTTAACGGTAACACCCGCTAAATCAAAACCAATCTCCCATAATCAGATTGGACTTGCAGCTGGCCTACTCAGTTTCATTATGCTTGGCATTTTCAATCTAGTGCCCCTCTTACTAGTTATTATTGGAACGGTTGTTGTCGGTTTCATCATTAACCGACGCGTCTTTCAGTACGTCGATTACGCGCTACTCTTAACCTTTATCTGCTTCTTCATCTTCGTTAGCGCCATCAGCCATAATCCCACAATAACGCATTGGCTCAAGCAATTGACCCAGACAGCTCCCAGCGTCTATATTACTGGGCTAATCACGAGCCAAGTCATCAGCAACGTTCCAGCTGCCATCTTACTGGCTAATTTCACATCACACTTACCGGCGCTATTTTTAGGCGTTAATATTGGCGGCCTGGGCTCATTGGTGGCCTCACTAGCAAATCTGCTTGCCTTAAAACAATTGTTGCCCTTTGATGATCAACAGCCACTTCGCCATTTTTTGCTTGTATTTACAGCCCTCAATGGATTGGGCCTGCTTGTCTTGGGCCTTGGCGGCTGGTTCTATCTCCTACTATAATTGTACAAATGAGTTAACCCGAACACTGAATCAATTTGACTTTAGCGACCTAATATTCTTGGAATAGCCATAACCACCTCAACATCACAAAAAGAACGGGCTCAACACCCGCTCCCTTTTAACAACTATTGCTAACCTGAATCGTAGCACTAATGCTCATTATCCATGATCATGGCTGGGGTGACGACTTGCTGGCCATCATAGACGTGGCTCTTGATCACGCGTTTTGCCCTGACAAATTCACCATCAGCGGTCAATGTTAACGCGCCAATGCCCCCATCAAAGCGACCTGAGCGACTCCCAGCATCAATCAAGTAACGTGGAACATCTTGCGCATCCGCCTGCATCTTTAAATAACCCAGGTGTGAGCCAGCAAATGTCTGTACCGGCGTATGACCAGTGACCATAACTTTGTTGAATAAGTTCCGATGCCAACGGTGACCCACAGTTGTGAAGTCATCATAATAATTATCCCGAATCCACAGTAAGTCATCCGGTGATTGTTGTGTTAATGGGTATTGCCAGTTAACACCCGCGTGCATGGCGAGTAGCCGGCCCTGCTGCCACATAAGCGGCAAGTATGCTAAAAAATCAGTGTATGGCTTCAACAACACACCATTTAGCGCTCGCCGGACATGCTCAGAATTAGACGAGTAAATGCCTAATTTACGCCAAGTCCGGTGACCACCATTCAACACCCAGGTTGCGGTGGCACTGTCATCACCATGAGCCGTACGTAGCCAGAACGCGTCATGATTACCAAGCAAGGCCACATCGCCAGCTTGCCGTACCCGTTCACTAATCATTGCCAGCACTTTTAGCGGTGCCAAGGAAGCCGACTCAGTGTAGTGACCAAAATACCGCGCAGCCGTACCATCAATATAATCACCTAAAAAAATCAACCGGGTGGCGGCAATCTCAGGATCGGCTAACAAAACCGCTAGATCATCCGCCGCACTATGAATATCACCAATAAACGTATACAACAGCATATCAGCACCTCCACCTCGTAAACAACAGGATGTTTTAGTCTGGCTTGACGACCACCAGTAGCATCTGAAAGCCCTGAATGGCATATAAAGAATGCCGTGCATCTTTAGGAATCACGATTGATTGTCCCGCGGTCAAATGATAAACAGTCCCTTCAATCGTAATCTCCGCTTCACCACTTAAAATATTAACCATCGCATCGCCCTGAGCAGAATGCCCGCCAATCTCTTGATCAGTCGCAATTGAAAATAACGTCATACTCAGATCATCACGTTGAACCAGTGTCCGACTGTTAACTTGATCATCATCTAATGGAATCTGCTCAGTCAAATTAAGGACCTTGGCATGATCAATTTTATTAATTAAGCTCATTTGAATTCCTCCGTCTCTAGTTAACAAGACTTATTTCGTTTCGAGTTGAATAAATTGGCACGGTTGCTCAGCCACTAATGTATGTACGGTATTAGCTGGCACCACTAGCATCTCACCCGCATGGACTTCTTGGTCAACCTCATCCGCTAAGCGAACGATCAAAGTACCGTCAATAACCTCAAATAATCTGGTCAATGTAGATTGTTCGGCGCTAATGCTCTCACCAGCAGCCATTGTGTACATCACAAATGGCAGTTCAATACCGAATTTCCGGGCAAATGATTTACTAGTAATAGCGTGCTCGCGGTAGGTCAACATGGTTTTTAGATCAATTTTAGTTACAGCCATTTCAAATCCTCCCTAGTCATCATTATGGTATCCTACGATACACATCATTAGCATTAATACTTGAATTAAGCTTAACGCTAACAGTTACAATATTCGAGTCTCATTTGAATAAACACTTCATAATTCCGAATAATTGAATGAGTAATTACACCCTTAACCACTGCATCGTAATTGATAATCGAGCGTGCTTCAACACGCACAGAAATAACGGTTCTATAATATCTGTTGTTGGTAATTAAGTGAAAACTTGATTACTGGCAGCAGATATTTTTGTATGTATTTTAAT